>NZ_BAAHAK010000001.1:0-702726 GCF_054777695.1 Hydrogenophaga soli
TCCAGGCTGGCTACCTCACCATTGACAGCGTGTGGCAAATCCCGGGGCGCATGGAGGTCACGCTGAAGTACCCCAACCTGGAAGTGCAGGCCAGCCTGAACGACAGCCTGCTGCAACACCTGGTGGGCAACGCATCTACACCGGGGCCGCACATTGGCCGCCTGTACCGCCTGCTGCAAGCGCAGGACTTTGAGGGCCTGAAAGCCCTGTTCCAGGCTTTCTTTGCCACCATCCCGCACGACTGGTACCGCAACAGCCCCATTGCGCAGTTCGAGGGTTACTGGGCCAGCATCTTCTACAGCCACTTTGCGGCACTGGGGCTGGACATCCGGCTGGAAGACACCACCAACAAGGGCCGCATCGACATGGCGGTGCTGTTCAACGGCCAGGTGTTCGTGTTCGAGTTCAAGGTGGTGGAGCTGGTGCCCGAGGGGCGGGCGCTGGCGCAAATCCAGGCCAAGGGGTATGCCGACAAGTACCGCGCCCGGGGCGAACCCATTCACCTCATCGGGGTGGAGTTCAGCAAGGCCGAGCGCAATGTGGTGGGGTTTGAGGTGGCCAGCGTCTCCGTGGGGGAGTGAGGGGCTGGAAACCCCTTACTTGCTCTTCAGCGCCCACCACGTCACCCACCCCAGCGCCATGCCCCAGCAGGCCGACCCCAGGCCCAGCAGCGTGACGTTGGAGGCGGTGACCACGAAGGTGACCAGCGCCGCCTCCCGCTCGTGCGGCTGGGCCATGGCGTTGACCAGCCCGCCCTGAATCGCCCCCAGCAGGGCCAGGCCCGCCACCGTGCTGACCAGGGCCGGGGGCAGCAGGGCAAACACCTGCGTGAGCCCCCCGGCAAAGCTGCCCAGCAGCAGGTAGAACGCCCCACAGGCCACGCCGGCCACCCAGCGGCGCGAGGGCAGGGGGTGCGCCTCGGGCCCGGTGCAAATGGCCGCGGTGATGGCCGCCAGGTTCACCCCGTGGGCCCCGAACGGGGCCATCAGCAGGCTGGCCCAGCCGGTGCCCGTCACCAATTGGCTGGTGGGCGGGGTGTAGCCGGCGGCGCGCATGACCGCCACGCCGGGCATTTGCTGCCCGGTGAGGGTCAGCACCAGCAGCGGCAGGCCCAGGCTCAGGATGGCCGAGGTGTCCAGCTCGGGCGGGATCCACTGCGGCAGCGTGGGCTGCAGCAGGTGCCAGCCCAGGGGGGCAGGCGTGGCCGCTGACGTGGCTGCTGATGTGGCCACGATTGGGCTGCCCCAGCCCAGCACCAGCCACAGCGTGGTGCCCAACAGCAGCGTCAACACAATGGCGTAGCGGGCGCTGCGGCGTTTGAACACCAGGTAACCCGCAAACATGGCCGCCACCAACCAGGGCGCATGCGCCTCGGTGGAACCGGCCCCGGCAAACACCGCGGTGCCAAAGCGCAGCAGGATGCCCGCCAGCATGGCGGCGCACAGGCTTTGCGGAATCCAGCGCATCAGCCGTTCGAAGGCACCGCTCCAGCCAATGCCCACCATCACCGCGGCGGCCACCAGGTAGGCCCCCACCGCCTGGCTGTAGGGCACGGCCGCCAGCCCGCCCACCAGCAAGGCCGCGCCCGGCGTGTTCCACGCGCAGATGACGGGTTGGCGGTGCCGCCAGCTCATCCACACCCCGCACACCCCGGCCCCGATGGAAATGGCCCACACCCAAGAGGCCATCTGCCCCGGCGACAGCCGCGCCGCCTGCCCGGCCTGCAGCACCAGCAGCAGCGGCCCGGCGTAGGAAATGAGCACCGCGATCAAGCCCGCCAGCACGGCGGGCAGGGTTTCGTGCAGCGTGTGCGGCGCGGTGGGGGGTGTGCCGTCCGCGTTGGCGGACGGGGCCTGAGGGGGGGCGAGGGTGGTGGTGTTCATGCTTGCCATGGTGGCGGGCAAAGGGCGTGCCCAGGTGCACAGCCAGCGCGGCGTTTATGCTGCACAGATTCAACAAAACGCCATCTGTCATGCAGCACAGTTACCTGGCCTTGGCCGACCGCCTGGTGGCCGACATCCGCGCCCAGCGTTATGCCCCGGGCGAACGCCTGCCCTCGGTGCGCCACTACGCCGCGGCGCAGGGCGTGAGTGTGTCCACCACCAGCCGCTGCTACCGCCACCTGGAGGCGCTGGGTTATGTGCAGGCCCGCCCCAAGTCGGGCATGTACGTGGCCGACTGGAAAGCCCTGCAAGCCGGGCGCGAAGCCCTGAACCGCGAGCTTCGTGCGGAGGGCGCGGACGGGGCAGGCCCCGTCAGCCCGGTGGCCTACGACAAGCTGGTGTCGCTGCAACACCGCATGACGCAGCTCTACGCCCTGACCCAACAGCCGCTGCGCCAGGGCCTGCACCTGGCCGTGGCCGCGCCCGCGTGGTACCCGCACGAGGCCCTGGCCCGCGTGGGCCAGCGTGTGCTGCGCCGCGATGCGGCGCTGATGTCCGTCTACCCCACGGGCACGGGGTGGCCCGCCTTCAAGGCCGAGCTGGTGCGCCACCTGTCCACCCACGGGGTGGACCTGAGCCCGTCAGAGCTGCTGGTCACCCACGGCGGCACCGAAGCGCTGAACCTGGCCCTGCGGGCCGTGGCCCAGCCGGGCGACGCCATTGCGGTGGAATCCCCCGTGTACTTCGGGCTGCTGCAAATCCTGGACAACCTCGGTCTGAAGGCGGTTGAGGTGCCTTGTGTGCCCGAATCCGGCCTCAGCCTGGAGGCGCTGGACTATGCCCTCACCCACCACGGCAGCGTGCGCGCCGTGGTGGCCAGCCCCAGCTTCCAGAACCCGCTGGGCTGCGCCATGCCCGAAGCCCGCAAGCGCGAGCTGCTGCGGCTGGTGCAGCGCCACGGCGTGGTGTTGATCGAAGACGACGTGTTCGGCGACCTGGCCCCGGACGTGACCGCCGACCCCGCCGTGGGCCCGCAGCGCCCCCAACCCGTGAAGGCCTGGGACCGGGACGGGCAGGTGATTTACTGCGGTTCCTGTAGCAAGAGTGTCTCGCCGGGATTGCGTGTGGGCTGGATTTCAGCCGGAAAACACCACACCCGGGTGGAGTCGCTCAAGGTGAGCCACTCGCTGGTCACCCCGGTGTTTGACCAGGCCGTGCTGGCCGAGTACATGGCCAGCGGGGCCTTGCCCGCCCATTTGCGCAAGCTGCGCGAGCGGCTGGGGGCCAACGTGCCCAAGGCGCTGGAGGCGGTGCGGCGGCATTTTCCGGTGGGCACACAGGTGGTCAGCCCCGCCGGGGGCTGGTGGCTGTGGCTGGCCCTGCCCGAACCCGCCGACACCCTGGCGCTGCTGCGCGACGCCGTGGGCCAGGGCGTGGCGTTCACCCCGGGCAGCCTGTTCTCGGGCATGGGGCGGTTTGGCAACCACCTGCGCCTGAACATTGGCCGCCCCTGGGGGCGGGACATGGAGCAAGCTTTTCAGTGCCTGGGGGCGCTGGCCGCCCGGCAGGCGCATGGGCAAGGCGCGGGCGGCCTTCAGCGGGGGCGCACGCTGTCGTAAATCTGGTTCAGCACGGCCTGGTGTTTGGCCGTGAACTCGCTGGCCGTGGCCCAGTAGGTGATGACCAGCACCCGTTCGCCCACCGGCGCAAAAATGAAGCCCACCTTGGCCGGGCCGTATTTCTTGCTTTGGGCGTTGAACTCGATCTTGTTGGCCTGGGTGCCGCCCACGGTCACGTTGGATTCAACCTTGGTGTTGGGGTTGATCTTGAGGTTGTGTTCCTCGGTCAGCCACGAGAACGAGTCGTCGATGAGCTTGTTCATCTGCTTCTCGGACTTGGCCACTTCAAAAAAGATGGTCACCACCTCGTCGGGGGACTCGGCACCCACGCCGTGGTCGGTGAATTCGGGCTCCCACGCATTGGGAATGTCCAGCGTCACCACCGGCTTGGTTTCAGGAATGTGGATGGTTTTGGCCGACGCCACGGAGGCCGACGCGGCCATCACCAGGGCGGCCAGCAGGTGCAAGAACTTGTTCATCACGGGTGTTGCAAGGGGTTGAAAAAAAGGGCTCGTTGCCGAGCCCCTGCATCTTGCCAAAAGGGGACGCCTGATCGGCTCACTTCACATCAAACCGGTCCAGGTTCATCACCTTGGTCCACGCTTTCACGAAGTCGCGCACAAACTTGCCCGCGTTGTCGGCCTGGGCGTACACCTCGGCCAGGGCCCGCAACTGCGAGTTGGAGCCAAACGCCAGGTCCACGCGGGTGGCGGTCCACTTCAGCGCACCCGTTTGGCGGTCGCGGCCTTCGTAGGCGTTGTCGGCGGTGGGTGTCCACGCGGTGGACATGTCCACCAGGTTCGTGAAGAAGTCGGGTGTGAGTTGACCAGGCCGGTGGGTGAACACCCCGGCCTGGTTGCCGCCGTGGTTGGCCCCCAGCACGCGCAGGCCGCCCACCAGCACCGTCATCTCGGGGGCGCTGAGGGTGAGCAGCTGCGCTTTGTCCAACAGCATCTCTTCGGGCGAGACGCGGTAGGCCGCCTTGCGCCAGTTGCGGAAACCGTCGGCCTGGGGCTCCAGCACGGCGAAGGATTCGGCATCGGTCTGCTCGGGCGTGGCGTCGGTGCGGCCCGGGGTGAAGGGCACGTCCACCGTGTGGCCTGCGGCCTTGGCGGCGGCTTCCACCCCGGCGTTGCCCGCCAGCACGATGAGGTCGGCCATGGACACCTGCTGTGCGCCCGGGTGGGCCTGGTTGAAGCCGTTGCGGATCACGTCCAACGTGGCCAGCACGCGGGCCAGTTGCTGGGGCTGGTTCACCGCCCAGTCCTTCTGGGGGGCCAGGCGGATGCGGGCGCCGTTGGCCCCGCCGCGCTTGTCAGACCCGCGGAAGGTGGAGGCCGATGCCCAGGCGGTGGACACCAGGTCGGCCACGGTCAACCCGCTGGCCAACACCTTGGCCTTGAGTTCGGCGGCGTCGCGGGCGTCGATCAGCTTGTGCGTGACCGGGGGCAGCGGGTCTTGCCAGATCAGGTCTTCAGCGGGCACGTCGGGGCCCAGGTAGCGGGCCTTGGGGCCCATGTCGCGGTGGGTCAATTTGAACCAGGCACGGGCGAAGGCGTCGGCAAACGCGTCGGGGTGGGCCAGGAAGTGGCGTGAGATCTTTTCGTAGGCCGGGTCAAAGCGCAGCGACAGGTCGGCCGTGGTCATCATGGGGCGGTGCTTGAGGCCGGGCACGTGGGCGTCGGGGATCAGGTCTTCCTCGGCCACGTCCTTGGCCTGCCACTGGTGGGCACCGGAAGGGCTTTTCACCAGCTCCCACTCGTACTTGAACAGCACCTTGAAGTAACCCATGTCCCAGGTGGTGGGGTTGGGCTTCCATGCGCCTTCAATGCCACTGGTGGTGGTGTGCTCGCTGTGGCCTTTGCCCAGGGCGTTGATCCAGCCAAAGCCCAGGGTTTCCATGGGCGCGGCTTCGGGTTCGGGGCCCACCAGCTTGGGGTCGCCCGCACCGTGGGCCTTGCCAAAGGTGTGGCCACCGGCCACCAGGGCCACGGTCTCCTCGTCGTTCATGGCCATGCGGGCGAAGGTTTCGCGCACGTCGCGGCCACTGGCCACGGGGTCGGGGTGGCCGTCGGGGCCTTCGGGGTTCACATAGATCAGGCCCATCTGCACGGCGGCCAGGGGGTTTTCCAGGTCGCGTTCGCCGGGTTTGGCGCTGTAACGGCTGTGGGGGGTGTCGCTGGTGGCCAGCCAGGTTTTTTCCGCACCCCAGTAGATGTCTTCTTCCGGCGCCCAGATGTCTTCGCGCCCGCCGCCAAACCCGAAGGTCTTGAAACCCATGGTTTCCATGGCCACGTTGCCCGCCAGGATGAACAGGTCGGCCCACGAAATGGCGTTGCCGTACTTTTGCTTGATGGGCCACAGCAGGCGGCGGGCCTTGTCCAGGTTGCCGTTGTCGGGCCAGCTGTTGAGCGGGGCAAAGCGCTGGTTGCCGGTGCCTGCGCCGCCGCGGCCATCGGCGGTGCGGTAGGTGCCCGCGCTGTGCCAGGCCATGCGGATGAACAGGCCGCCGTAGTGGCCCCAGTCTGCCGGCCACCAGGGCTGGCTGTCGGTCATCAGCGCGGCCAGGTCGGCCTTGAGGGCCGCGTGGTCCAGCGTGCCGAAGGCGTGGGCGTAGTCAAAGTCCGGGTCCATGGGGCTGGACGCGGGCGTGTGCTGGTGCAGGATGGCCAGGTTCAGTTGGTTGGGCCACCAGTCGGCGTTGGACTGACGGGCGGGGGTGGTGCGTGCGCCCGTGGCGGCGTGGAAGGGGCACTGGGCGGCGGGGTTGGCGTGTGCACTCATCGGGGGCTCCTGTTCGGTGAAGAGCCCTGATGGTGCGTGGACTGGAAGTATTTATCCAGTCAATTCAATTTATGTGGCTGATAGCCAATGGCTTGTCAGGCGGTGAATGGGGTGTGGCGGTACACCGTGGCCAGGCCACCCCGGAACGGGATGTGGCTTTCCACTTGGGCCCCCAGGCGCAAGGCCACCGCGTCGGAGGCGGTGTTGCCCTGGGCCACCACGCTGACCGCGGTGGTCCACCCGTACACCTCGTGTGCCGCTTGCAGGGCCCGGCGGGCGGCCTCGGTGGCGTAGCCCTTGCCTTGCTGGTCGGGCAGCAGGGCCCAGGTGATTTCGGGCTCGGGCCAGCCCTCGGGAAACCACAGCCCGCACACGCCCACCAGGTGGTCGGTTTCTCTGTGGGCCACGGCCCAGGGGCCATAACCGCGCAGCAGCCAATGGCCCGAGTACACCGCGAACTTGCGCCAGGCCTCGTCACGCGGGCAGGGGCCGCCGTAGGTGGCCGACACCGGGTGGGCAAAAAAGCCCGCCATGGCCTCGAAGTCGGCCTGCCGAAAGGCACGCAGCCGCAGCCGCGGGGTGTCCAGGGTGGGGATGTGGATCACGTGTCAGGGGCTTTCAAAGCGTCTGCCGGTACCGCTCCAGCATTTGGGCCTGCGTTTCGGCCACGACGGTTTCGCCGCGGTAGTGGGCGATCTGGTCGCGCATCATCTCGGCCATGCTGGGCAGTTGGCTGCGTGGCAGGTGGCGGGCGGGGTTCCACAGCTCGGCGCGCATCAGCGCCTTGGCGCAGTGCAGGTAGGCCGAACGCACGGCCACGCGGATGGTCAGCTTGGGCGTGCGCCGCTCGTCGGCGCACAGGGCCAGGTCGGTCGGGTCGGTGCTGAGGGTGGCCAGACCGTTGACGCGCAGGGTTTCGTCCACGCCCGGCACCAAAAACAGCAGGCCCACCCAGGCTTGCCCGGCCACACCCTCGGCTTGGCCGCTGGCGATGTTTTCCAGCGTGTCCAGCCGGTTGTTGCCGGGTGCGTCGGGAATCAGCAGGGTGCGGGCGTCGGGCACTTTCACAAAGCCGGGCTGGCCGCCGCGGGGCGAGGCGTCGGTGCCCGGGCTCAGCAGCGGGGCGGTGTCAGGCTGGACTGCCACGCCCACCGAATGTGTGGCCACCACCACCAGCGGCGAGCGGGCCACAAAAGCCTGGCAGTGCGCGTCCAGCTCGGGGATTTCCTTCTTGGCCGACCGTTCGCGCACCGGGTCGTACAGGGCGCGAAGCTGGGCGACGGAGGTGATGCGGGACATGCTCAGGCCTGCACCAGTTCCACCCGGTAGGCCGTGCCGCCTTGGGCCCAGGCGGCAAGCCGGTCGATGTTGGGGTGTTTGCCGGGGTGGGCGGTGGCGTCGGCGGTGTGCTCGGCGTACCACTCCAGCCCCAGCGTGGCGGCGGCGGGGGTGATGTGCCCGCCATACAGCGCCGCCAGTGCGTGGTAGACGGCCAGAGAGCCCGCCTGGCCGGGTTTGTTTTCCAGGGTGGCCAGCACCTGGCCCTGGGCATCGAGCACGCGCAACGCGGCCAAGTGGCTGACGGAGGGGAGTTGTTTGAGGCGTTCAGAGAAGTTCATTTTTGATAGCTGGTTGCGCTTGTATATAAAGCGGTGGAGGCGAAAAAAGCTTTGAATTCAGGCGGTGGAGGCGACCGTGGTGGCGGCGACCGTGGCCGCACTCGCCTCGCGGGCCAGCCACTGGGCCAGTTGCGCCTTGCTGCATTGTTGCAAGCGCGTCAGCAGGTGGTGGCTGGGGGCGTGCAGGCTGTGTTCGCGGCGCAGCACGCCCAGCATGTGGCGCAGCAGTTCGGCGGTCATTTCGGCGTCAGCCAGGGCACGGTGGGCGCGGCCCGTGGTGGGCAGGTCCAGGTACTGGGCCAGCGTGCCCAATTTGTGGTTGGGGGCCTGGGGGTACAAGCGGCGTGACAACAGCACCGTGCAGGCAAAGGGCTGGTCGGCGGGCAGGGCCAGCCGGGCCAGCTCGGTCTGCCACACCTTGCGGTCGAACGAGGCGTTGTGCGCCACCAGCGGGGTGGTGCCCACAAAGCGGGCGGCATCGGCCATGACCTGTTCCACGGCCGGTGCGCTGCGCACCATGGCGTTGGTGATGCCCGTGAGCTGCACGATGAAGGGCGGAATGGTCACGCCCGGGTTCATCAGGCTCTGGAAACGGTCCACCACGTGGCCGTTTTCGGTGAGCACAATGGCCACTTCGGTGGGGCGGGCACCCACCTCGGGCGACATGCCGGTGGTTTCAAAGTCGATGACGGCGATGGTGGGCATGCTGGGGCGTGGGGGGGGGGACGGCGTGAGGTGGCTATCGTAGTCTGCGTCCGAGGTACGCTACGCTGCTCGCCGTGCCCCGCTTCTTCCTGTCTGCCCCCTGCTTGCCATGACCCTCCAACGACGCCAATGGCTCCTGCTGGCCGCCCTTGCCGCAGGTGTTGCACGGGGGCATGCCGCCACCAACTTGCGCTTTGGTGTGGTGCCCTACCTGACGGCACGCCGCCTGGCCACGCTGTACGAACCCGCCCGCAACTTCTTTGAACAGACGTTGGCGCGACCCGTGCAGTTTTCGTCGGCCCCCGACTACACCGTGCACCTGCAACGCCTGCGCGAGCAGGCCTACGACTTGGTGGCCGACTCGCCGACCTTTGCGCGGCTGGCCCAGCGCGAGCTGGGATACGTGCCCCTTGCCCGCACCGTGGTGCCGCTTCAGCCCATCCTGGTGATGGGGGAGGGCAAGGCCCTGTCCTCGGTGGCCGCCTTGCGCGGGCAGACGGTGGCGGTGTCCGACCGCATGGCCACACTCACTGTGGTGGGGCTGCGCTTCCTGCGCGATCAGGGCCTGCAACCGGACCAGGACGTGACCATCAAGGTGGCGGGCAGCCACGTCAACGCCATCCAGCGGGTGCTGGCCGGCGAGGCCGCCGCGGCCATCGTGTCGCGCACCACGCTCAAGCAGATTGAAGTTCCGCTGGCGTCGCGCATGCGGCTGGTGATGGCGCTGCCCCAGGCCCTGTCTGCCGTGGTCTACACCGTGTCGCCCGCGCTGGCGGCCCAGGCCCCGACTTTGGCGCAACGCTTGCTGGCGTTTGCCAACCAGGACCCGGTGGGCAAGGCCTTCATCGCGGCCCTCGGGCACGAGGGGCTGGTTCCGGCGGGGCGCGAAATGGCGCAGGTCGACCCCCTGGTGGTCGAGTTCTACCGACAGCTCAACAACCCCGATTGAGCGGCCCGCCCGCTCCATTGCCCTTGCATTTCCGTGTGTCCATGCGTGCCTTGCCGTTCCTGACCCCGCTGAGACGGTCGTTTCGTACCCAGCTCACCGCCCTGGCGGTGTTGCTGGTGGTGTTGACCAACTGCATCCTGGTGGGGGGCATGACCTTGGCCTTCCTGGGCGATGCCGAGCGCAACGAACACGCCGAGGTCGAGTCCGTCGGGCGGCTGGCGGCCACCGCCCTCGTCGGGCCCATGCTGGAGGCCAACTACGCCGAGGTGGCCGACATTGCCCGCGACGCCGTCGCCGCCAAGGAGATCGGCTACATCCAGGTTGCCCTGCCCGACGGCGTGCAACTGGTCCAGGTGGGGGCACAGCGCTCCGGCAAGTGGTCACCCGTGATGTACGAGCAGCCCTTGCGCTACGGCAAGCAGACGCTGGGCACCCTGCGCCTGCAAATGTCCAACGCCCCCTGGGAAAGCGCGTTGCCGGGGTGGCTGGTGGCGCAGGGGGTGTCCATCTGCCTGTCGCTGGGGCTGGCCTACCTGCTGTTCCATGGCTTCATCCGCACCGTGGAGCAGCGCATCCAGGCCCTCAAGCACGCCACCGAGGCCTTTGTGGCCGGCCACACCGAGGCGCGGGCCGACCTCTCGGGCGAGGACGAGTTGGCCGAGTTTGGCCGCGCCTTTGACGCCGCCATGCAAGACATTGCCACCTCGCAGGCGCGTTTGCGTGACAGCATCGAAGCCGCCCAGGCCGCCAGCGTGGCCAAAAGCCGCTTTCTGGCCACCATGAGCCACGAAATCCGCACCCCGCTCAACGGGGTGCTGGGCCTCACGCAACTCATGCTGATGGCCCCCACCTCGCCCGAAGACCAGCAGAAGTACCTGCGCACCATCCTCAGCTCGGGCACCACGCTGCTGGCACTGCTCAACGACGTGCTCGACCTCTCCAAGGTCGAGGCCGGTCGCCTGGTGCTGGAAACATTGGCCTTTTCTCCGGACCAACTGCTGCACGACGCCGCGGCGCTGATGGAGGTGAACGCCACCGACAAAGGCCTGGGCTGGACGGTGGCCTGGACCGGCGGCCCCGGCCAGGTGCTGGGTGACCCCTACCGCCTGCGGCAAATGCTGTCCAACCTGATGGGCAACGCCGTCAAGTTCACCGAAACAGGCCACATCCACATCCAGGGCACCGAGGTGGAAGGTTCGGAATCGGGGGGCTGGGTCTGTCTGCGCTTTGCGGTGCAAGACACCGGCATCGGCATCGCCCCGGACCGGCTGGGCCAGCTGTTCAAGCCGTTTTCGCAGGTGGACGCCTCCGACACCCGCAAGTTCGGCGGCTCGGGGCTGGGCTTGTCCATCGTGCGGTCGCTGGCCGAGCAGATGGGCGGGCGTGTGGGCGTGGACAGTGTGTTGGGCCAGGGCTCCACCTTCTGGTTCGAGGTGCGGCTCAAACGCCATGCGGGGGCTTGGCCCGCCACCGCACCGCGGCAGGTGGCGCTGGCCGAGTCAGCCGAGCCCACGCCCACGGGGGGCTGTGTGCTGCTGGTGGAAGACAACCTCACCAACCGCCTGGTGGTGGAGAAGCTGCTGCTCAAGGCCGGTTACCGGGTGCTCAACGCCGACAACGGTGCCCTGGGCGTGGAGTGCTACCTGGCGCACCAGGCCGACATCCAGCTGGTGCTGATGGACGTGCAAATGCCCGTGATGGATGGCTTGGAAGCCACCCGCACCATCCGCCAGCACGAAGCACAGACCGGCGCCCGCCACACGCCGGTGGTGGGCCTCACGGCCAACGCCTATGCCGAAGACCGCACCGCCTGCCTGGCCGCGGGCATGGACGACTTTGTGACCAAACCCATCAACGTCAGCCACCTGCTGCAGGTGGTGGCTCAGTACCGCACCAGTGCGCGGTAGCTCAGGGTGGTGCTGCCCTCGGCGGGCACGTTGACCTTCCACACCGCGGTGTTGCTGGTGGCCTTGGTGGAGGGGTGGTTTTCGCTCAGCATCTTCCAGTCGCCGGGAATGGGCTCTTGCACCGTGACCGTCACCGCCTCTTTCTTGGCGTTTTTCAGCACCAGCTCAAAGGCGGTTTCAAACTGGTTGTTGTAGCGCTCGGTGTTGGGCAGCTTCTTGAAGTCGGTCTGCTTTTTGTCCGCCGTCACGTCAAAGGCTTCGCCCAGCTTCAGGCGCACCTTTTCGTTCTTGGGCGTGTGGTCGATGCGGTCTTCACCCACAAACTGGGCGTTGCCCGCACTGTCCTTCTTGTACACGCGGACGATGCCCTTGGGCAGCGGCTGGCCCAGGTGGGCGCTTTCCTTGTTGTCGAACTCCATGTACACGCTGGCCTTGAGCTTTTGGCCCAGGTCGCCAAAGCTGCTGCGGTAGTAGTAGTCGGCCCCCCGCAGCAGCAGCTCCTTGCGGGCGGGCACGGCGGCGGCGGCCAGCAGGGCCACCTGCTTGGTCTGGTTCTCGGCGATGGTGGTGGGGCGTTGCAGGGTGTACAGGTGGTATTCGAACAGCGATTCCTCGGCCATTTCCCGCTTGGCCATGGGCGCGGGGGCCGCCGCCGGGTACACCTGTGCCCGGGCCAGGTTCTGCAGGGCCGGGGCCACCTGGTTCACGTCACCGGCCACCAGTTGCAGCTTGGCGTTGCGGTAGGTGGCGCCGCTGGTGTTGGTCAGCGTCACCCAGCCGGACAGGTCCAGCGCGGTGTCGGCGGCGTTCAGCTCCACCACGTAGTCGGCCTTCCAGGCCAGGCCGCTGGTCAGGTAGCTCAGCTCCACGTCCTGCTGGGTGGTGCCGCTGTTGTCCAGCGACATGACCAGCGTGGGCCGGTCGCGCAGGTTGGGGGGCACGTCGCTGTAGACGATGCGGCCATTGGGTGTGCCGGTTTCAATGCGCGGGCCCACCTGCAGCACGATGCCGTTGTTGGCCGCCAGCACCTGCGCCTGCTCGGTGGTTTCGGCCCCCGTGGTGGGGTGGGTGCGCACCAGTTGCACGGTGCGGCCCACGTACTTTTCCAGCAGCTTTTGCGGGGTGAGCAGGTCGAAGTCGAAGTTCTGCTCCTGCACGTACAGGCTGCCCGGCGCACTCACGCTGCGCAGCAGGGCGGTTTCGGGCCGCATGCGGGCGCTCACGTCGCGAAAGGCCAAGGCCAGCGGGCCGGTCTTGAGCTGCAGCTTGCGCTGGTCTTTCACCAGCGCCAGGTTCTCGTTGTAGATGGTGACGGCCACCTGCGTCTGGTCGGCCAGGGTGCTGCGCTGTTCGTCGGTCTGGGCCAGCGCGTTGGCCCCCATCAGCAGGGTGGACAGGGCCGACAGGGCCAGGAGGGGGGACCGGGTGCGTTTCATCGGAGGTTTCCTCTCGCGGTGGGGGAGCGGGCTGTGGGGCGCTCGGACATCAGCGCTGGGATTCTGGCCCGTTTTGCCCCACTGCCACCGCGGGCGCACAAGTTCTTACAACCCGTCCCGCCCGGCCCCCGGTGGCGTCTGGCGGGTGAATCAACGCGCCGCAAACTGCGCGTAGTACGCCTGCACGCCGGGCAGGTTGGCGATGCGCTCCATGTGGGCATTGAGCGCGGGGGCCACGCGCGCCACCAGGTCGGTGGGCACATGGTCCAGCCGCCCGGAATTGAGCCCGCGCACATCCACAAACACCTTCAGGTCGGCCATGGTCAGGCGGTGGTCGGCAAAGTACTCGCCGCCGTGCGCCTGCAACTGGGCCTGCAGCCAGGCCAGGTACACGGGCATGGAGCCGTTCACCAGGGCCAGGCGGGCGGCTTTTTGCTCCTCGCCCGTCATGCGGAAGGTGGGGCCCAGGCGTGCGTTGGCCTCTTCCACCACAAACGACACCTCGTCGCACAGCAGGGCCTGCAGTGGGTCGGTGGGGTACAGGCCCGCCAGCTTGCCCACGTAGCGGTTGATGGCATCGCACTGCGTGACGTGCACGCCGTCCACCTCCAGCGTGGGGACTTGGCCAAAGGGCGTCTGCTTGCGGAACTCGGCGAATTCAGGGAACGAAATGCGGTGGTCGGTGAAGGCAATGCCGCCCATGTGCAGCGCAATGCGTGCAGGCTCGGCGCGGCCACCGTGGAAGTCGAAGTAATGCAGCGTGAGTTGGGGCATGGGGTCTCCTTGGGGTGGGGGGGAAACGCAAGCGCGCCATTCTGGCGGCATTCGAAAAGCGGTGCTTCAGGCCTGCCAAACCCCAAACCCGGCGCTGCGCAGGTCGATGCCCACCTCCACCTCCCGCGTCTGGGCCTCCTTGTAGGGCATGGGGTTGAAGCCCTCGTACAGGTCGGGCAGCAGGCGCAGGCCGTACTTGCGCACATAGGTGTTGGACTGGATGCCTGCCTTGTGCTTGTCAAACCGCACGTCGGGGTCCAGCCCCGTCATGCCCACGTACACGCAGGGCTTGCCCGCCACGTAACCGGGGTTGCAGCGGCGGAACTTGGCCTCCAGCAGCACGTCGGGGTGCAGCTCAATCACGTACACGTGGTGGTGGGGGCGGGGCATGGGCGACTCTCAGAACGACGAACCCGGCTCCTGCAGAAACGCCAGTTCTTCCGGGGTGGACGTGCGGCCCAGCACCGCGTTGCGGTGCGGGTAGCGCCCAAAGCGCTCGATGATGGCCTGGTGCGCCCGCTCAAAGCGCAGGTTGTCTTCCAGCCCCGGTTGCGAGAACAGCGCCACCGCCTGCTGGTGAATCAGCGCCGACTCGCTGTGCATGTAGGGCATGTAGGCAAAGCGGCGCTGCGCCACGGGCAGGCTGCGGTCAGCCCCGGTGGCCACCAGCTCCTGCGCCAAGGCCAGGGCCAGCGCGTCCTGCGCAAAGGCGCGGGGCGTGTCGCGCCACACGTTGCGCGAAAACTGGTCCAGCACCAACACCTCGGCCAGCCGCCCCTCGGGCGTGGTGCGCCAGCCAAACAGCTCGCACCGCGCAGCGGCTTCCAGCACGGTCCCAAAGCGGTTGCCAATGGTGTCGTCCAAGGCTGCGTCCTTGGCGAAGTGCTGGGCGGGCGTGAGTTCGGTGAACCAGAAGTGGAGGATGGCCTGGGGTGTCATGGACAGTGGGCACTCAATCAGTGCCTTGGTCTGGGGGGCGTTGTGTTTGCCGGGCGATTTGCCCCAGCCGTACAAAGTATGAGCACTGCTCCACCCATTGAAGGCGTTGCAAGGGGGTCAACTGTGCAAAGGCTTTCAGCCGTTCGTCGCTCACATAGTAGGTGCGCTGATCCCGAAGGCTTGGGGGGCGTCATGGCGCTTGAGTGCGTTGCAAATGCGGAAACTCGGCTCAAAGTCTATCGACTCACGCGTGCAAAAGTGCTGGTTCAGCACCGATTGGCGGGCTGAGGTCGTGGTGTGGCTGAAATGTCAAATTTCATAGCTTCTTACGCTTATCAATAAAGAGCTAGAGGCTGATTTTTTTGATATTTGTGCGTTGCCCTGTGCTCCTGCGATGCACATCAAACCGTCCCCGTGAAGCGCAAACAGTCCATTTGCGCTTCATTCTTGAAGCGTAAAAACCTAAAATGCGCTTCATGTGGATCTGGCAAGCCCCCGAGTGGCCCAATTTTCAGGTGGACGCACAGGCGCTACAGCCTGCGCTGGCGGCAGCGCGGCTGGCGCAGGGGCGCATGCTGGGCGTGGTCAGCGGCTTGCAGCTGGTGGACCTGGGCGACCTGCAACTGGCCGAATGGGCTGACGAAGCCGTGGCCACCGCGCAGATCGAGGGCGAGGCGCTGCAATTCAACTCGGTGCGTGCTTCAGCCGCCCGCCGCCTGGGCCTCACGCAAAGCAGCCGCGCCATGCAACGCCAGCGCGAGCCGCGGGTTGAAGCCACGCTGGACGTGGTGGAAGCCGCCGTCCAACACTGGGCCGAACCCCTGAGCGCCCAACGCCTGTTTGGCTGGCATGCCGCCCTGTTTCCCACCGGGCGCAGCGGCATCACCCCCATCGTGGTGGGGGGCTGGCGCGACCACCCCGAGCCCATGCAAATCGTCACCCCACGGCTGGGGCGGCCCGACGTGGTGCACTACCAAGCGCCCGACTCGGGCGACGTGCCCGCCCACATGGCGCAGCTGATCGACTGGTTCAACCACCCCGCAGAGGTCAACCGCCTGGACGGGCTGGTGCGCGCCGCCCTGGCACACCTTTGGCTGGAGGCCATTCACCCCTTTGAAGACGGCAATGGCCGCGTTGGCCGTGCGCTGGCCGACTTGGCCATGGCGCAAGACATGCGCAGTGGGCAGCGCCTGTTCAGCTTGTCGCGCCAAATGTGGCTGGACCGCGCGGGCTACTACCGCGAACTGCAAGCCGCCACCAGCCAGCCCGTGCTGGACGTGACCCCCTGGGTGCGTTGGTTTGTGGGCTGCGTGGAACAAGCCTGCCTGGCCACCGTGGCGCAGGTGCAAGGCGCGGCACGCAAAACCGCCTTCTGGGCCACGCTGCAAGCCCACCACCCCCAGCTTTCGGCCAGCCAGCGCAAGGTGCTGAACAAGTTGTACGACCTTGGCCCAGACGGTTTTGCCAACGGCCTGAGCACCGAGAAATACACGTCCATCGCCCAAGTGTCACGCGCCACGGCCTACCGGGAGCTGACCGACTTGGTGGCGCTGGGCGTGCTGGTGAAAACTGGCGTGGGCCGGGGGACGCGGTATGCGTTGGCGGGGGAGGGTGCGATGGGGTCGGGGGCTGAGGGTGTCCCTGCGGAACATCAAAAACAATAGCTGTTTGCGCATTCAAAACAAGCGCTGGATGCCATTTTGTTGCATCAACCTGCTGGGCGAGAACCGATGGGAGCTTTGGGCTTGATGCCCGGCACCACCACCCCATAGGCATCGGCCAGCCGTTGTGCCTGTTTGGCCGACTGCTCCAAGGCCTTTTGCAGCGCTTTGGGGGACGGCGTCAGGCGTTTGGGCTGAGTTTTTGCAGTTTGTGCCATGTGGTGGGCTCCGTCACTGTGAGTTGGCCATTCAGCTTGGCTGCGACCGTGCGCGCAAGCGGAGGGGTGGAATTATCAAACAGCGTCCACTCATCGGCCAGAGGCATGTAGAGCGTAAAGAAGTTGATCACGCTGCGACCATAACGCCGCCGAATCACATCGGCAGGCACAGCTTGAGTGTGCTCAAAAAGGCCGCAAACGTCCGGCTGGACAGGGTGGATTCAAAGGCGAAATCTGCCTTGGCGTCAGCCAACTGATGCAACCGCTTGAGCATGATGCGGCCCGCCTCAAACGCCACTGCATCGGTGTTTCGGCCCGACAAGCCTCGGGCGATGTAGTCGGCGTTGACAAAAGTGTCGATGCCCAGCGCCGCAAGAATGGCATCAGCGTGCGTTGACTTGCCAGCGCCGTTGGGGCCGGCAAACACAACGACGCGGGGTGGAGGCTTGGGCGTGTCAGGCATGGTGGATGCAGTTCAAACCGGATGAAAGTCCTGCGGCCACAGAAAGTAGGGCCCAAAGCGGGACTTGGCCACGAACTCCACACCCGCTTCTTGGCCCTTGGGTGCCAGCGCGTGCCGATCGCCTTCTCAAGAGGATTTGGAAAATTTTTCAATGTTCCCGAGAGTGATCGAAGCTATGCGGGCGGTGGATGTATTTTTTCTGGCCTCTATTTTTTTGGTCAAAATATCTTTAACTTCTGCGCCTCTGGTTGAGACTAGTGGTGTCACCAAATTTAATAGCAAGGCGTCTTTCAATAGATCGATGCCTTTTTTGTTCTCGATCTCTGGGAGACTTCGTAGCACTGTTTCCGCGTACCCTGGAATCGGGGTGCGCAGTATTTCATTTGACAGTTGCTTAAACGGTTGGAGTGCGGTGGAAAGGCTTGGTCGCTTGTGAAAATAAACGTACGGGTGCATAATTCCGTCTGGAATTAGCTGAGATAGCGGATAAACGCCTCCCTCACTGTAAATTCTTGCGATTTCGAACTGAGAGGCCACTAAGTGATCAAGTGCTTGTCGACGCGTTGGTGGTGAAATATATGGACCTGTTGCTAGGCATCTGTAAAGAAGTCTGAGCCAGTCAGTTCTCTTTGCCATTGGCGGATAGTTTGTGAGTCCCTTCAATGAGCTCTTGGTTATCAGGAACTGAATTAGAGGATCTGCATCTTGTTCGAGGCCTGCAATGAACTCGAAAATGCTATGCCAATCTGGATTGTCGATGTTTGTTTGCAAGTACCTTAATCCAAGGCCTCTTGACGAAATTGCGCGTGCGGCAAAAAAGTCCTGAAAAGAGGTGTGACTGAATCCGTAGTGATCTTGGGAGAACTGTTCGAGAATGCCGTGATGACTATCTATTTCAGACAGCATTCCAATGGCATCGCTCGGTTCAAGTGAGACTCGTGAGCAAAAATTGGATACAACTTCAATAGTTGCTGCCTTAGGAAAAATGAAGGTCAGACCATCCTTTGTGAAGTGATAAGCTATTTCCTCGAAAAGGCGTTCCTTGGCTTGGTCGGTAAGTGATTGATATGCTGTGTCCCGCCGGAAGCGTCTAGCGGTATCCCACTCTCTTAGAAGGGTTTGTGAGCAGCGATTGAAGAGTTCTACTTTCCGCCGCGGCAAAGCCAAGTCATGCTTAAACTGAATGCATAAGAGACTGAGTAAAAGCGGTGTTTCTGTGAGGCTGGATATGCTGTTATCGTTCTCAATTATTGTTAATAGTTCTAGCGCCCTCTCAGGCTCTTCTGTAAACCAAGCTTTTGTGATTTTTCTAACTGCTGCCTTGTCCAGTTTTGCAATTTCAATTTCGTGAAATGCCTCCAGCATATCACCTTGATAGTCTGCAGTTCTGCACGATATCACCACCTTGGTTTTGGGGTAAATTGAGCAAAATGAGTGAATTTTTTCTAGAAGTTGGGCGCGTTGTGATGTAGGTACTTCATCCAATGAGTCCAGTAATACGGCTGCATAGCCCTTCGAAAGAATGCGTTTCAAATAATCGTTCGAATACTCATTTGTTTTTTCCTTGATCGGATTAAGTAAAAAATCAAATAGCTCTTTATTGCTTCGAGATAATACGGGTAGGGCGACAAAGAATGGAATAAGAGACGTTTTGAGATTTGTTGTTGAGAAAATGTCTTTGTCTGAATAAGAGAGAGCTAGGAATTTTAAAAATGTTGTTTTCCCGGCGCCTGGGCCGCCTAGCACGGCAATGCGCTCTTTCCCTTCAATGAATTCATCACCAGGGACCAGGTTTGTACTGTTTACTTTAATTGGGGAGTTTCGCGTTGATGGAATCCATTCATCTGTGAACAAGCGACGCCTGATGGTCGTGGAAACGCGGGCTGGATTGTAGAGATTCTTGAGTAAGGATGGTTGATTCATCCCAAGGAGTTTGATATATTGAACTTCTTGTCTTAGTGTTTCAATATGTGCATTGTGATAGCGGTTGAAAATATCGAGAGACTCTACTTCTGTGTTTATTCCATCAAAGACGGATTTTATTGATTGAGTGATTGGTCCCTGAAACCACTGGAGACCTTGATCTATTAGTCCTGGTGTACTCATGTTTCCTCCTTTTGATTTATCTTTGAGTCGGGGCGGGCTTACTTACCCCAAGAATCCTTCAACCCCGTCACCCGGTTGAACACCACTTTCCCGCCCACGCCATGGTCCTTGCGGTCGGCCACAAAGTAGCCATGGCGCTCGAACTGGAACTTCTGGTCGGGCAGCGCGGCGGCCAGTGACGGTTCCACATACGCCGTCACCACCTTCAGGCTGTTGGGGTTCAGCGCAGCCAGAAAGTCCTTGCCGCCTGCGTCGGGTTGCGGGTCGGCAAACAGGCGGTCGTACAGGCGCACTTCGGCTTCTCTGCCGTCGGCCACGCCCACCCAGGTGATGGCGGCCTTGGCCTTGACGCTGTCGGCACCCGGGGTGCCGCTCTTGGTGCCGGCAATCACCTTGGCGTGCACCTCGGTCACCTGGCCGTTGGCGTCTTTGGCGCAGCCGGTGCATTCGATCACGTAGCCGCCTTTCAGCCGGACGATGTTGCCCGGGAACAGGCGCTTGTAGCCCTTGGGCGGCACTTCTTCAAAGTCTTCCCGCTCAATCCACACCTGGTTGCCAATCTGGAATTGGCGGTCTGGGGGCGGCGTTTGGCCTTCGGCAATGGCCGAGTGGGGCAGGGCGGGTTGGGTGCAGGGTTCCAGGTAGCCGTCAGCGCCGAACACCTCGGCCCAGTTGGTCAGCACCAGTTTCACCGGGTCCAGCACGGCCATGCCGCGGTGGGCTTTGTGTTCCAGGTCTTCGCGCAGGCAGCCTTCCAGGGTGCTGTAGTCAATCCAGCTGTCGGCCTTGGTCACGCCAATGCGTTCGGCAAACAGTTGAATGCTTTCGGGCGTGTAGCCGCGGCGGCGCAGCCCCACGATGGTGGGCATGCGGGGGTCGTCCCAGCCGCTCACCTTGCCTTCGGTCACCAGTTGGGCCAGCTTGCGTTTGCTGGTGATCACATACGTCAGGTTCAGCCGCGCAAACTCGTACTGGCGGGGCTGGGGGGTGTTGATCAGGCCGCCTTCGGCCAGGCGGTCCATCAGCCAGTCGTAAAACGGGCGTTGGTCTTCAAATTCCAGCGTGCAAATGCTGTGGGTGATGTTTTCCAGCGCGTCCTCAATGGGGTGCGCAAAGGTGTACATGGGGTAGATGCACCACTTGTCGCCCGTGTTGTGGTGGGTGGCGCGCCGAATGCGGTAAATGGCCGGGTCCCGCAGGTTGATGTTGGGGCTGGCCATGTCGATTTTTGCACGCAAAACCATAGCGCCATCGGCATGTTTACCAAGCGCCATCTCCCGAAAACGTTCCAAATTTTCGGCGGGGGTGCGGCTGCGGAAGGGGCTGTTCTTGCCGGGGGTGGCAAAGTCGCCACGGTTGGCGCGCATTTCTTCGGGCGTTTGTTCGTCCACGTAGGCCAGGTCGCGCTCAATCAGGTGCTCGGCGGCGCGGTACATGAAGTCGAAGTAGTCGCTGGCGAAGTAGGCGGGCACCTGTTCCGCTTGGCTGGTGCTGCCGTTCCACGTAAAGCCCAGCCAACGCACGGCGTCGGTGATGGAGTCCACAAACTCCTGGCTTTCCTTCTCGGGGTTGGTGTCGTCAAAGCGCAGGTGGCACACGCCGCCGTAGTCACGCGCCAGGCCGAAGTTCAGGCAGATGCTTTTGGCGTGGCCCACGTGCAGGTAGCCGTTGGGTTCGGGCGGAAAACGGGTGCGGATCTTGGCCGGGTCCAGCGGGCCAGCGGCGTGGTGCGCGGCGTCGCCGGGGGTGCCTGCCCAGTGGCGCTGGGCGTGGGTGCCTTGGGCCAGGTCTTTTTCGATGATCTGGCGCAAGAAGTTGCTGACGTGGGGGGCGTTGGCGGAATCCGCTGCGTTGTTGGGGGTGTTGGGGGCGCTCATGCGGGGATTTTAGGGCGCAGCCCTGCACGCGGGCGGGGCTGCGCCCTACACTGTGGCTTCGCCTTGGCCGAGCCCCGCATCCACCGCCCCCATGTCCCCATCCCCCCCTTCGTTGCACCCACATGCCGAGCACATGGCTCGCCTGTATGAGCGGTGCCCGATGATGGTGAGCCTGTACGACCCGTCGGACATGCTGTGTTACGGCAACGCGGCGTTCTACAGCGCCCACGGGCTGGAGCCGGGCACCTTGCTCACGTGGTCTGACCTGATGCGCCACAACCACCGCCACCAGGTGGGCGCGGTGTTGACCGCCCCCGACATCGAAGCCTGGCTGGTGTCCACCCGCACACGGCGTGGCAAGCTGCCGTTTCGCAGCTTCGAGGCCGATTTGCGCGATGGCCGCTGGATCTGCATGACCGAGACCATGGACGAGCAGGGCTGGATGCTGTGCATCGGCTTCGACATTTCGGAGCTGCGGGCGGGTGAACGCTCGCTGCGGCAGGCGCGTGACGGGGCTTTGCGCGCTGCCCAAGTGGATGTGCTCACCGGCATCAGCAACCGCGCCCATGTGTTGCAGCAGTTGGACACGCGGCTGGACCAGTTGCGCCAGCACGGCCAACCCTGCGGGCTGGTGCTGCTGGATTTGGACCATTTCAAACGCATCAACGACACCCACGGCCACATGGGCGGCGATTTGGTGCTGACGGCGTTTGCCCGCCTGGTGGAAGCCACGCTGCGCCGCGACGACGGTTTTGGCCGCCTGGGGGGCGAGGAGTTCATGCTGCTGTTGCCCAACGTCACGCCGCAGGCCCTGGCCTTGGCGGTGGGCCGGGTGTTGAGCAAGGTGGCGGCGGCCCAGCCCTTGTCGGAGGTGCCGGATTTCCGCTTCACCTGCTCGGCCGGGGTGGCCATGCTCGACCCGGCGCTGGACGCCGTGCACAACATGCGCCGGGCCGACATGGCCTTGTACGCGGCCAAGGCCCGCGGGCGCAACCAGTGGGTGTGGGCCGAAGACGCGGCCTGAGCGGCTGAAGCCCCCGGGTCAGCCGCGGCGGGTGGCCGCCAGACCGCGGGCCATGCGGGCCATGCGGGCCACGAGCCGGGCGGCCACGCGGGCGGTGAGTTGGTCGCGGTCCAGCGTGGGGTTGAGTTCGGCCACGTCGCACAAGGCCACCTTGCCGTGGCGCACGATGCCGTCGATCAAGGTTTCCACCACCGTCAGCGGCACGCCCAGCGCCGAGGGGGCCGACACGCCCGGGGCCTGGCCGCCGGGCAGCACGTCCAAGCACACGGTGAGGTAGACGGCGTCGGCCTGGTCCAGGTCAGCCTGCAGGGCGTTCAGGGCGGCATGGGCGTCGGCGGGGGTTTGCAGGGCTTCGTCCAGCCAGTGGCGCACGCCCATGCGCTCGGCCCGCTCGAACAGGGCCTGGGTGTTGCCAAAGCGGCTGATGCCCAGCACGCGGTACACAAAGGGGCGTTGGTGGGCGGTGCACCAGTCGTGCACCTGTCGAAACGGCGTGCCGGAGTTGGCCTGGGCGGCTTCGCGCAGGTCAAAGTGGGCGTCGAGGTTGATCACCAGCACCCGTTGCCACTCGGGGTGGGCCTGCACAAGCCCCTGGAAGCTGCCCCAGGCCACCTCGTGCCCGCCGCCCAGCACCACGGGCAGGCTGCCTTGGCGCAACACCTGGGCCACGCGCTGGGCCAGCGCGGTTTGGGCGTGGGCCAAGGGGTCAAACGGTGGGTCAAATGCGGGGTCGTTCAGCGGCTCGGCTTGGGTGGGGGCAAACACATCGCCGCCGTCGTGCAGCGGGGGCTCGCCCAGCACGGGCAGGTTGGCCAGCATGTGGCGAATGGCCTGCGGGCCTTGCGCGGCCCCGGGGCGGCCACCGTTGCGGCGCACGCCTTCGTCCACCGCAAAACCCAGCAGCGTGACGCCGCCCTGGGTTTGGGGCGTGAAGGGCTGCATGTGCTGGTGCCAGCGCGGGGTGGGGCCGCTGTCTTCAGGGTCCACGCGGCCTTGCCAGACGAAGGGGGTGGGTGGGGTGGGGGTGTTCATGCGCGTTCCTCTCCGGCCACCACCACCCGCAGGCAGGGGTTGTGGCCCAGCCAGTAGGCCAGTTCGTGGGGGTGGTTCAGTTGCCAAACGGCCATGTCGGCGCGTTGGCCGGGGGCCAGGCGGCCCCGGTCGGTCAGGCCCAGGGCGCGGGCGGCGTGCACGGTGACGCCTTGCACGGCCTCCAGCGGCGTCAGGCGGAACAGGGTGCAGGCCATGTTGACCATGAGCAGCAGCGACAGCGCGGGCGAGGTGCCGGGGTTGTGGTCGGTGGACACGGCCAGGGGCACGCCCGCGTCGCGCAGCGCCTGGATGGGGGGCAGGTGGGTGTCGCGCAGCGTGTAGTAGGCCCCGGGCAGCAGCACGGCCACGGAGCCCGCGGCGGCCATGGCGGCCACGCCTGCGGGGCTGAGGTGCTCCAGGTGGTCGCACGACAAGGCCCCGAAGCGGGCGGCCAGCGCGGCCCCTTCCTGGTTGCTGAGCTGTTCGGCATGCAGCTTCACGGGCAAGCCCAGGGCCTGCGCCGCTTCGAACACGCGCTGGGTTTGCGCGGGGCTGAAGCCAATGGTTTCGCAAAACGCATCCACCGCGTCCACCAGTCCTTGGGCGTGGAGCTGGGGCAGCCACTCACACACGGCCTGGATGTAGGCGTCGCGTGGATCGGCAGGGTCGGCGGGTTCGCCCGCGTGGGCGGTGGCCGGGGCGCTGTACTCGGGCGGCAGGGCGTGGGCGGCCAGGCAGGTGGTGCGCACGCTCACGCGGTGGTGCTGGGCCAGGGCGCGGGCCACGCGCAGGCAGCGGGCCTCGGCCTCCAGGCTGAGGCCGTAGCCGGATTTGATCTCCACCGTGGTCACGCCCTCGGCCAGCAGGGCTTGCAGGCGGCGGCTGGCCTGGGTCAGCAGCTCGGCCTCGGTGGCTTGGCGGGTGGCCTGCACGGTGGAGCGGATGCCGCCCCCGGCCTGGGCAATGGCCTCGTAGCTCAGGCCACGCAGCCGCATGTCGAACTCGGCGGCGCGGTCGCCGCCGTACACCAGGTGGGTGTGGCAGTCCACCAGGCCGGGGGTGAGCAGGGCTCCGCCCAGGTCCACCTCGTGCTGCACGGGGGGTAGGGCGGGCAGGGCAAGGGGCAGGTCGGCTTCAGGGCCCACCCAAGCGATGGCGTCGCCTTGGGTGAGCACCGCGCCGTGCGGAATCAGGCCCCAGCCGTCGTCCGGGGCCGTGCCAGCCGCGCCCGCGCACAGGGTGGCCACGCGGGCGTTGTGCCACAGGGTGGTGGGCGGGGGGCGCATCAGGTCCACAGGCCTTGCAGCGTGGCGTCCAGGCCTTGGCTGGCGGCACCCTGCATCACCAGCTGTTTGGCGGCTTCGATGTCGGGGGCAAACAGGCGGTCCTGGTCGTAAAACGCCACCTGGCTGCGCAGCTTGGCGTGGGTGGTCTCCAGCACGGCGCTGGTGTGCAGCGGGCGGTGGAAGTCCACGCCTTGCGCGGCGGCCAGCCATTCAATGCCCAAAATGGTGGCGGTGTTGTCGGCCATGTCGGCCAGGCGGCGGCCCGCGTAGGTGGCCATGCTGACGTGGTCTTCCTGGTTGGCGCTGGTGGGCAGGCTGTCCACGCTGGCGGGGTGGGCGTGCGATTTGTTCTCAGACGCCAAAGCGGCGGCGGTCACATGGGCAATCATGAAACCGCTGTTCAGCCCCGGGTTGTTCACCAGGAAGGGCGGCAGACCGGAGATGCTGCTGTCGATCAGCAGGGCAATGCGGCGCTCAGAGATCGCGCCGATCTCGCTGATGGCCAGCGCCAGCGTGTCGGCGGCAAAGGCCACCGGTTCGGCGTGGAAGTTGCCACCCGAGAGCACCTCGCCCGTGTCGGTGAACACCAGCGGGTTGTCGGTGACGGCGTTGGCCTCGGTCAGCAGGGTGCGGGCGGCGTTGGCGATGATGTCGCGGCAAGCGCCCATCACCTGCGGCTGGCAGCGCAGGCTGTAGGGGTCTTGCACACGTTCGTCGTGCTCCAGGTGCGACAGGCGGATGGCGCTGCCCGCCAGCAGGGCGCGGGTGGCGGCGGCCACGGCCATCTGGCCGGGTTGGCCGCGCACGGCGTGGATGCGCGGGTCAAACGGCGCGTCGCTGCCCTTGGCGGCGTCCACACACAGGGCTCCGATCACGGTGCCGGCCTCCAGCAGCCGCTCGGCCATGAACAGGCCGTGCAGCGCCAGCGCGGTGGACACCTGCGTGCCGTTGATGAGGGCCAGCCCTTCCTTGGCCGCCAGGTTGATGGGGGTGATGCCCGCGGCGTGCAGGGCGGCTTTGGCGTCTTGCGTGACGCCGTTCACGCGCACCGGGCCTTCGCCCATGAGGGCCAGCGTCATGTGCGACAGCGGGGCCAGGTCACCCGAAGCCCCCACCGAGCCCTTGACCGGAATGACCGGCATGATGCCCGCGTTGAGCAAGGCCCGCAGCGTGTCCACCACCACCGGGCGCACGCCCGAGTAGCCGCGGGCCAGGCTGGCGGCTTTCATGAGCATGACCAGGCGCACGGTGGCGTCGCTCATGGGTTCGCCCGTGCCCACCGAGTGCGACAGGATGAGGTTGCGCTGCAACTGCTCCAGCTGCGCGTCGGGGATGCGGGTTTTGGCCAGCTTGCCAAATCCGGTGTTGATGCCGTAGGCGGCGTCGCCCTTGGCCACGATGCCGTGGATGGTGGCGGCAGACTCGGCAATGGCGGCCTGGGCCTCGGGCGTGAGTTGCACGGCCACGGGGGCTTGCCACACGCGGCGCAGGTCGGCCAGCGTCATGTGGCCGGGATTCAGGGTGAAGGGGGTGGGGCTCATGGGGGGTGCTTTCATGCAGCAATCATGGGCAGTTTCAGCCCGAAATTCTGGGCCGTGGTCACGGCCAGTTCGTATCCGGCATCGGCATGGCGCATGACGCCGCTGCCGCAGTCGTTCACCAGCACGCGGGCCAGGCGCTCGGCGGCGGCATCGGTGCCGTCGGCCACGATGACCATGCCCGAGTGTTGCGAATAACCCATGCCCACGCCGCCGCCATGGTGCAGGCTGACCCAGGTGGCACCGCCTGCGGTGTTGAGCAGGGCGTTGAGCAGCGGCCAGTCGCTCACGGCGTCGGTGCCGTCGCGCATGCCTTCGGTCTCGCGGTTGGGGCTGGCCACGCTGCCGGTGTCCAGGTGGTCGCGGCCAATGACGATGGGGGCCTTGAGCTCACCGCGTTTCACCATCTCGTTGAAGGCCAGGCCCGCCAGGTGGCGTTCGCCCAGGCCCAGCCAGCAAATGCGGGCGGGCAGGCCCTGAAAGCTGATGCGCTCCCGTGCCATGTCCAGCCAGCGGTGGGTGTGGTGGTTGTGGGGGAACAGCTCTTTGATTTTGGCGTCGGTCTTGTAAATGTCCTCGGGGTCGCCCGAGAGTGCCACCCAGCGGAACGGGCCTTTGCCTTCGCAGAACAGCGGGCGGATGTAGGCGGGCACAAAGCCGGGGAAGTCAAAGGCGTTTTTCACACCCTCGTCAAACGCCACCTGGCGGATGTTGTTGCCGTAGTCCACTGTGGGCACGCCCATGGCGTGGAAGTCCAGCATGGCCTGCACATGCACGGCGCAGCTGTGGGCGGCAGCGGCTTTCAGGGCGGCGTGCTGGCTGGGGTCTTGCTGTGCGGCTTTCCACTGCGCCACGGTCCAGCCCAGGGGCAGGTAGCCGTGGATGAGGTCGTGGGCCGAGGTCTGGTCGGTCACGATGTCCGGACGCACACCACCCGCTTGGGCACGCTTCACCAATTCGGGCAGCACCTCGGCGGCATTGCCCAGCAGGGCGATGGACACGGCTTCCTTCTTGGCGGTGTGCTCTTGGACCAGCTCGATGGCGTGGTCGATGTCCCGCGCCTGCTTGTCCACGTAGCGGGTGCGCAGGCGAAAGTCGATGCTGCTTTGCTGGCACTCGATGTTGAGCGACACGGCCCCGGCCAGCGTGGCGGCCAGAGGCTGGGCACCGCCCATGCCGCCCAGGCCGGCGGTGAGGATCCAACGGCCCGCCAGGCTGTTGCCGTAGTGCTGGCGGCCCGCTTCCACAAAGGTTTCGAACGTGCCTTGCACGATGCCTTGGCTGCCGATGTAGATCCAGCTGCCCGCCGTCATCTGGCCGTACATGAACAGGCCCTTGCGGTCCAGCTCGTTGAAGTGTTCCCAGTTGGCCCACTTGGGCACCAGGTTGCTGTTGGCCAGCAGCACGCGCGGAGCGTTGGCGTGGGTCTTGAACACGCCCACGGGCTTGCCCGACTGGATGAGCAGGGATTCGTCCTCGTTCAGGTCTTTGAGCGAGGCCAGGATCTGGTCAAAACAGGCCCAGTCGCGGGCGGCGCGGCCAATGCCGCCGTACACCACCAAGGCCTGGGGGTTCTCGGCCACTTCGGGGTCGAGGTTGTTCTGGATCATGCGGTAGGCCGCTTCGGTGAGCCAGTTCTTGCAGTGCAGCGTGGTGCCACGGGGCGCGCGGACGGTGCGGGTGGTGTCCAGGCGGGTGTTGGGGGTGAGGGGCATGGGGGTCTCCTGATGTATGTACAAATATAACTTCAAAGTTTGTAAATGTATATACAAATTGGCCCGGGATAATGTGTTTGCCATGAGCAAGCCCACCCGCGCCCACCCGCCACTGCCTGACACCCCGGCCCCGCTGCCGGCCTACCAGCGGGTGAAGAACCATGTGCAGGCGCAGATTCGCGACGGCAGTTGGCCACCGGGCCAGGCCATCCCCACCGAGGAGGCGCTGGCGCGGACGTTTGGCGTGTCGCGCATGACGGTCAACCGGGCCATGCGCGAGCTCAGCGCCGAGGGGCTGGTGGAACGGGTGCAGGGTTCAGGCACTTTTGTTTCAGAACAAAAATACCAGTCCACGCTTTTGGATATTAAGAATATTGCTACTGAAATTGAAGCGCGTGGCCATGTGCACCGCAGCGAGTTGCACCGGCTGGAGCGGGTGCGCGCGGGCGAGGCTCTGGCCGCCCGGTTTGGTGTGCCGCCCGAGGCGTGGCTGTTCCACTCGGTGGTGGTGCATTTCGAGAACGAGCGGCCCCTGCAGGTGGAAGACCGCCACGTCAACCCGGCGGTGGCGCCCGACTACCTCTCGCAGGACTTTGCCACCCAGACGCCCAACGCCTACCTGATGCGGGTGGCCCCGTTGCAGCGGGTGCAGTTCACCATTGAGGCCTGTGCGCCCACGCCCGCCGTGCGCGAGATGCTGGCCATGGCCGATGCCGAACCCTGCCTGGTGTTGCGTCGCCAGACCTGGTCGGCGGAGCAGGTGGCCTCGGTGGCAGTGATGTGGCACCCCGCCAGCCGTTACCAGTTCACCGGGGGGTTTTGATCACAGGCTGCTGTGGCCCCAGCCGGTGAGCTGCACCAGCCGCTCCAGCGCAAAGGCCCCCAGCACCGAGTTGCCCTTGGCGTCCAGCTCGGGCGACCACACCACCACCGACCCCACGCCGGGCACCACGGCCACGATGCCGCCACCCACGCCGGTCTTGGTGGGCAGGCCGATGCGGTAGGCAAAGTCGCCCGAGGCGTCGTAGGCGCCGCAGGTCAGCATCAGGGCGTTGACGCGGCGGGCCTCGTCGGCGGTCAGCAGCTGCTCGTCGGGGCGGCCATCGCGGCCCAGGTCACGCCCGTCGTTGGCCAGGAACAGCGCGGCCTGGGCCAGTTGGGCGCAGGTCATTTCGGTGGCGCACTGGCGGCAGTAGTTGTCCAGCACCAGCTCGGGCGGGTTGTGGAAGTTGCCATGGCTTTTCATGAAGTAGGCCATGGCCATGTTGCGGTGGGCGGTGTCGCGTTCGCTGCGGGCCACGCGCGGGTTCCAGTGCAGGTTGGGCTCGTCGGCCAGGCGGCGCAGGGTGCCCAGCAGGGCATAGTCCAGGTGGGCGTAGCGGCTGGTCAGGATGTCGGTGATGACCAGTGCCCCGGCGTTGATGAAAGGGTTGCGGGGAATGCCGTTTTCGGTTTCCAGCTGCACGATGGAGTTGAACGCCGCCCCCGAGGGCTCGCGCCCCACGCGCAGCCACAGGTCGTTGCCCAGGGCCTTGAGGGCCAGCACAAAGGTGAACAGCTTGGTGATGCTTTGCAGCGAAAACGGCACCTGCGCGTCACCCACGGTGTGGGTCTGCCCGTTGACCAGCGCCACGGCCATGCCGAACTGGCGTGGAGGCACTTCGGCCAGCGCGGGGATGTAGTCGGCCACCCGTCCCAGTCCATACAGGGCCTGTGCTTCGGAGTGGATGCGCTCCAGCACGGTGGGCAGGGCTTCGGGGGTGAATGCGGTGTTGGGCATGGTGGCGGGGATTCTAGGAAGCAAAGTCCCGCCGCTCATGCCTGCGCAGGGGGGGCGTGATGCGGGGCTTGCATGCAGAGGGGGGTGAAGCAGGATAATCGCGGGTTATCCCTCGGGTCCGTGTTCTCCCTGTCCGGTCGTCGACCAGCGAGCTGCCCATGAATCAAGAAGCCCCTGACACTGTCATCACCGCCGAGTCCACCCATTGGCTCGATACCCGGGTGGGCGACGTGTTTGCGCCGCATGTGCGGGTCCAGCTGGCGTGGACCGACATCGAGGCTGCGGTGCGTCGGGGGGCCATCGACCCGGCCCAGGCCCACGCCTTGTGGGCCGACTGGGCCGACCCCGGCAACCCGCGCCGGGTGCACCGCAACCACGCCACCGACGTGGACCGGGGGCCGCTGGACAAGCCGCGCTTTTCCATGGCGCATGTGCTGTATTACTTTGGCGGTCTGCTGGCCATGGGGGCCATGTCGCTGTTCATGACCTGGGGCTGGGCCGCGTTCGGGCCTTGGGGCAGCGCGGTGCTCACGGCGTTGTACCTGTGGGCCGCGCTGCGGGTGGCCACCCACTTGCTGCGCCGCGAACTGAACATTCCCGCCGGGGTGCTGGCCACGCTGGCGGTGACCCTGGTGCCCTTGCTGGTGTGGAGCGTGCAGGTGGGCCTGGGGTGGTGGCCCGACGGGGGGGCGCAGTCGTTCCGGTCGTTCCACACCCAGATCAACTGGCGTTGGGTGATGCTGGAGCTGGCCACGCTGGCCGCGGCGGTGGTCATGCTGCGCAACTACCGCTTGCCGTTCATGGTGATGCCCGTGGCGGTGGTGCTGTGGTACGCCAGCATGGACTGGGCGCACCTGCTGATGCAGAACAACGGCTTTGACTGGAAGCTGGTGCGCGACCTGTCGGCGGTGTTTGGCCTGGGCACGCTGGCCCTGGCCGTGTGGGTGGACTTGCGCACCCGCGTGGCGGCCCACCCTGTGGACCGGCAGGACTTTGCGTTCTGGCTCTACATCTTTGGCACCCTCATGTTCTGGTGTGGTCTGTCCTTGCGTGACAGCGGTTCCGAATGGGGCAAGGCCGGTTACGCCGCCATCAACGTGGCGCTGGTGTTCTGGGGTGTGGCCATCAACCGCCGGGTGTTCACCGTGTTCGGGGGCATCGGGGTGATGGTGTACCTGGGTTATTTGTCCTCGCGGGTGTTTCACGACTCGCTGGGTTTCATGTTTGCGCTCACCCTGCTCGGTCTGGGTTTGGTGGCGGTGGGGGTGTGGTGGCAGCGGCACGAGCGTGAATTGCACGCTGCGCTGTCGCAGTGGTTGCCAGGCGGGCTCCAGCCCCTGGCCAGAGAGAGAGAAGCATGACGGTTTCCGCACGGGGGCGCTTGCCCCTGATCGACGCATTCAAGGCCGTGGCCTCGCAGCTCATCGTGCTGCACCACTTGGCTTTTTACGGGCCCATGACCGATTGGACCCACCGTTTGTGGCCCCGCCTGGTCACCTGGCTGAGCCAGGATGCCCGCATGGCGGTGCAGGTGTTTCTGGTCATCAGCGGTTTTCTGGCCGTGGGTTCGCTGGCCCCGCAAGGCGTGCTGAAGTTGCGCAACCCCTTGGCGGCGTTGGGTAAACGGTATGTGGGCGTGGCCTTGCCCTATGTGGTGGCCCTGGGTGTGGCCATGGCGTGCAGTGCGGTGGCACGGCAGTGGATGGTGCACGACAGCATTCCCGAGTCCGCCACCTTCAGCCAATGGCTGGCGCACGCCCTGCTGCTGCACAGTGTGCTGGACATCGATTCGCTGTCGGCCGGCGTGTGGTACGTGGCCATCGACTTCCAGCTGTTTGTGCTGCTGGTGGCGCTGCTCTGGCTGGGCCGCTGGGTGGGCCGGGGCACGGCCCCCTGGCTGAGCGTGGCGCTGGTCACCGCGCTGGGCGTGGCATCCATGCTGTACTTCAACCTCAGCGCCGACTGGGATGTGTGGGGCCTGTATTTCTTTGGCGCGTTTGCCGCCGGGGCGCTGGCCTACTGGGCCGCCGACCGCAACGCCCCCACCTGGATGGGGGTGTACGCCCTGGTCTGGGTGGCGGTGGCGGTGCTGGCGCTGGAGTTCCAATACCGCGAGCGGCTGGTGTTGGCCCTGGCTGTGGCGGTGGTGCTGTGGCTGGCGCGTCGGCAGGGGTGGTTGTCCACCTGGCCGCGCAGCGCGGTGCTGGGCTACCTGGGCCGCATTTCCTACGGGGTGTTCCTGATGAATTTCCCCGTCAGCCTGTTGGTCAACGCCGCCTTCACCCGCTGGGCCTGGGGTGTGCCCTGGGTGCAGACCGTGGGCGTGGCGCTGGCCTGGCTGGCGTGCGTGGCTGCCGGGGCCCTGTTCCACCACGCGGTGGAAACGCCCATTCGCCGCTGGCAAGGACAAATGGGGTCGTTCTGGTTACGTTTGGCAACGCTTTTCACGCGCAAAGCCTGAGCAAGCACACCATTTGGCGGTGAAATCCGGGCACGGGGCCAAGCAAGGCCCACAGCAAGGAGATTCACCATGTCACGCCTGCCCGAAGTCGGCTTTTCCGCCACCCCTGAGGTTCGCCCCGCCGCGGCCCGCCAGCGCGGCTCGCGCTGGTTGCAACTGGCGGCCTACGGTTTGATGGTGTGCGTGAGCGCCGTCATCCTGCAGCCCGCCCATGCTGGGCAGGTCAATTGGTCGGTGGGGCTGGTGTCGCCTGGGGCTGTGGTCAGCGTGGGCAACCAACCCCCGGTGTACTACGCGCCGCCCGTGGCCTATGCCCCCCCGGTGTACTACGCCCCGCCCGTGGTCTACACGCCGCCTCGTGTGGCGTACAGCCCGCCTCCCCAAGTGGTGTACCGCCCGCCGGTGGTGGTGCGCGACTGGGACGATGACCGCCGCCCGCACTGGCGTCGTCACCACCACCACCACGACGATCGCGGCTGGGACCGCCGTGACCGCGACGGCCGCTACGGCTACTGATTCCGCCCCTTAGGCTTTGCACTCCATCGCCCCTGGCCGCCGTTGGCGCACCAGGGGCGCATTTCGTCGCACAGGGGCTGCACCGCTGAGCCACCCCTCGCAGACTCACGGCACCGATTCACTTTCAAGGTGCTGTGATGAAACCCCTCCCGCTTTCCGTTGTTGCCCGTGCAGCCTGGCTGGCGACAGCGCTGCTGCTGGCACCCGCCGTGCACGCCGCGACCGATGCCCAGTTCCAACCCGCGTTTGAACAGTTCAACCGTGCAGCGGCGGGCGACACCGCCGCCATTGAACCCGCGGCGCAGGCGTTTGCCGACCTGTTGAAGGCCGAGCCCACCCACCCGGTGTTGCTGGCCTATGCAGGGGCGGCCACCAGCATGCGGGCCAACACCACTTGGCTGCCCTGGAAAAAGATGGGCTACGCCGAAGACGGCCTGGCCCAGTTGGACAAGGCGCTGGGCCTGCTGCAACCCGCCCACAACGCGTCGCTGCAGCGCGGCACCCCGGGGGTGCTGGAGGTCAAGTTTGTGGCCGCCAACACCTTCCTGGCGGTGCCCGGCTTCATGAACCGCAAGGACAAGGGCCTGAAGCTGTTGAACGACGTGCTGGCCAGTCCCTTGCTGGCCCAGTCGCCAGTTGAATTCCAGAAGGCCGTGGCCGACGCGGCCAGTCGTGCCGGTCTGGGCGCAGGGCAACGCACCGGGGGCGCCCAATGACCGCGCCGGTGATCGAGCTGCGCGGCGTGCGCAAAACCTACCGCCTGGGTGAACACGTCATTCCCGCCCTGCAAGGGGTGGACCTGGCGGTGCAGCCCGGCGAGTTGCTGGCGCTGACCGGCCCTTCGGGCAGCGGCAAAAGCACCATCCTCAACCTGTGCGGGCTGATCGACTCGCCCGATGCCGGAGACATCGTGCTGGGTGGCCAGTCGGTGGTGGCGCTGGACGAAACCCGGCGCACCCTGTTGCGCCGTGACGCCCTGGGCTTTGTGTTCCAGAGCTTCAACCTGGTGCCGGTGATGACCGTGGCCGAGAACGTGGACTACCCGCTGTTCCTCACCGGCGTGCCCGCCGCCGAGCGGCGCAATCGGGTGGCGGCCCAACTGGCCGCCGTGGGCCTGCAAGACCACGCCCGCCACCGCCCCGACGCCCTGAGCGGCGGCCAACGCCAGCGCGTGGCCATTGCCCGGGCGCTGGTCAAACGCCCCCGGCTGGTGATTGCCGACGAGCCCACCGCCAGCCTCGATTCACACACCGCCGACCAGGTGCTGGACCTGATGCGCGAACGCGGCCACGCCGAAGGTGCGGCCTTTGTCATTGCCACCCACGACAGCCGCCTGACCGCACGCTGCGACCGCGTGGTGGCCCTGCTGGATGGGAGGATCCAATGAACACGACCCTGCAAGGCGGCTGGCTGACCTGGCTGAAATTTGCCGCCCAGAACACCCTGCGCAACCGCCGCCGCTCGGCGGTCACGGCGTCCATTGCAGCGCTGGGCACCGCGGCCATTCTGTTGGCCGGGGGCTTTGCGCTGTACACCTACGAGGCGCTGGCACAGGCCGCCGCCCGCGACACCGGCCACCTGGTGCTGGGCCAGCCCGCCCAGTTCACCGAAGACGAGGACGTGCCCCTGCAACACGGCCTGCAAGGCGTGGACGCCTTGCGCCAGGCCCTGCTGGCCGACCCGCAGGTGCGCCAGGTGCTGCCCAAGGTGACCTACGCCGGCCTCATCAGCAATGGCGACAAGTCCACCGTGATGATGGCCATTGGCGTGGACCCGGACGCCGAGTTCGCGGTGAAGGGCCCCTTCCTCACCATCAAGAGCGGCCATGTGATGAGCGGTGAGCCGGGGGCCGACGAGGTCATGCTGGGCCACGACCTGGCCCGCAGCCTCAAGGCCACGCCCGGCAGCAGCCTCACGCTGCTGGCCGCCACCACCGAAGGGGCCATGAACGCCGTGGACGTGCGGGTGGTCGGCACCTTCAGCACCGGCGTGCCCGAAATGGACAAACGCATGGTCTACACCAGCGTGTCCACCGCCCAGCGCCTGCTGGTGACCGACAAGGTGTCCAGCCTGGGGGTGTTTCTGGACCGCATGGCGTCCACCCCAGGGGCGCAGGCCCGCCTGGCGGCCCAGCACCCGGCCCTGACGGTGCAGACCTGGGAAGACCAGGCCTTTTTCTACCGTGCGGTGCGCAACCTCTACAACCGCATCTTCGGGGCGCTGGGGCTCATCATCGGCGTCATCGTGGTGTTTGTGGTGACCAATGCCATGGCCATGGCCATCATCGAACGCACCCGCGAAATCGGCACCCTGCGCGCCCTGGGCACCTTGCCCGGCCAGTTGCTGCGCAGCCTGGGGCTGGAGGGCATGCTGCTGGGCGGTGTGGGCACGGTGGCCGGGGCGCTGCTGGCGCTGGGCCTGTCGCTGCTGCTGTACGTGGTGCCGGTGGACATGCCGCCGCCGCCCGGGCGTTCGGAAAGTTACCCGCTGCTGGTCTCCATCGACCCCACGCTGTACGCCCTGACCATGGTGGCCATGGTGCTGCTGACCCTGGTGGCTTCGGTGGTGGTGGCCCGCAAGACGGTGCACCTGCCGGTGGTCGATGCCCTGGCCCACACCTGACGCCTCACCCCGGAGCATGTTCATGACAACCCACCGTTTCTTGCGTTTGGCTTCCGGGCTGGCCCTGCTGGGCTGGGCCGCTACCTCCACCGTCCACGCCCAGGCGCTGGTTCAACCTCCATCGGCCCCCGACGTGGCCACCCTGCTCAAGGACGCCGACCGCACCCGCATGACCGCCGACAACCTGCAGGTGGACACCCGGGTGCAGACCTTCAAGGCCGATGGCTCGCCCGACAAGGAGCGCCGCTACACGGTGTTTGCCCAATCGGACCGGCGCTCGCTGGTGCTGATGCAAAGCCCCGCCGAAAAAGGCCAGAAGGTGCTGATGCTGGGCGATGACTTCTGGCTGCTCATGCCCAGCAGCCAGCGGCCCCTGCGCATCACGCCCATGCAAAAGCTGCTGGGTGACGCCTCCACCGGCGACATTGCCACCCTGAGCTGGAGCAGCGACTACGTCGGCACCCTGGTGGGGGAGGGTGCCTGCCTGTCTGTTGGAGACCAAAAATCACAAGAAAAAAGTGCCTCTGGCGCTTTGTCTGAAAGCGCAAGGTGCTATCAAATCAGCATGACTGCGGTGCGCAAGGGCGTGACCTACCAGCGCATCGAACTGTGGGTGGGCAAAACCCACCACGAGCCGGTGCGGGCCGATTTGTACGTGCAGTCCGACAAGCTGGCCAAGCAAGCCCGCTTTGTGCTGGACAAGCCCGGCAGCCGCGACGCGCAGGTGACCGACATGCTGCTGACCGACCAGCTGGGCAACGGCAAGCAAACCCGGGTGAGCTACCTGACTCGGCAGGCACGCACCGTGCCTGCCGAGTGGCTCAACCCCATGTTTCTGGCCCACAACCCGGCGCTGGAGGCCCAGCCATGAGCACCGCTGGCTGCCCCTTCGGCGTGCCGGGGCCGGGGCTCACCCGTCCGGGCCGCGGTGGCGGCCTGTGGCGGGTGCTGTGGGCCGCGCTGGGGTTGGGCGTTGGGGCAGCGCCCTGGGGGGCGTTTGCCCAGGGGGTGGAGGCATCGGGCCAGGTTCAGGCGCAGTGGCAGCGGCGGGTCGGCACCACGCTGCAGGCCGAACTCAAGGCCAGTGCCCACACCGGCCCGCTGGGCTGGCATGGCACGCTGACCTTGCAGCAGCAACAGCCCACGGGCCAGCCTTCCCAGACCCATGCCTGGGTCAATGAAGCCGTGGTGTCCGCTGCTGCCGGGGGCCTGCAATGGAGTGCGGGCAAAAAGGTGGTGAGCTGGGACGTGGGGTATGCCTTTCGCCCCAACGACGTGGTGCAGCAGGAGGTGCGGCGCACCCTGGCCCCGGCCACGCTGGTGGGGCGCCCGCTGGTCATGGCCGAGCACTTTGACGCCAGCACGGCCTGGAGCGCGGTGTGGGTCAACCCCACCAAGCCCCGCACCGCCACCGGGGCCGACGAACCCGCCCTGGCCCTGCGCGTCTACCACCGTGCGGGCGAGGTGGACTGGCACGGCTTTGCCCGTGTGGGCGTGCGAACCGGGGGCAGCGTGGGGGCGGCGGCCTCGTGGGTGGCCGATGACGCGCTGGAGCTGCATGCCTCGCTGCGCCACGTTCAGCACCACGACGTGAATGGCGTGGTGGGTTCCCCATCCACGCTGGGTGGCCGCGGTGCCCAGGCCCTGGTGGGCGGCACCTGGACGGGGCCGGAGCAGGTCAGCCTGCTGGTCGAAGCCTGGCACGACGGCTTGCTGACCCAGTCCCCGTTCAGTGCGCCCCGGCGCAACCTGTACGCCCGCCTGAGCGGCACTTCCGGGGCCTGGCAGCCCGCGCTGGACGTGCTGTACCACCCTGCCGATGGGGGGCGGGTGTGGACGGCCAGCCTGGTGTGGCAGGGCGACCGGGTCAAGTGGGAGGGTGGTGCCCGGCTGAATGCAGGCCCCACCCGCGCGTGGGTGCGACACGCGCCCCTGCGCCAGCAGGTGTACCTGATGGGAACATGGTCGTTCTGATGCGCTGGCTTGCCTTTTGGCGCGGGCAGTGGATACTGCGCCCAAAACCTCAGGGAGCGCTTCAGGGTGAGCATGCGTTTGCGGCAACGTTTCATCTGGCTGAGCACGGTCGGCTACCTGGTCTTGGCTCTGGGTTGGATCTTCCTGTCCGATCGGTTGCTGGGCTCGTTCGTGGACCTGGAGTCCGTCATCTGGCTGTCCACCGTCAAGGGCGTGTTTTTTGTGGTGACCACGGCAGGGGTGTTTTTCCTGCTGATGCGGGCTGTGCCCGACAGCCGTGGGTCTGCCGAATCGGGGGGCTCGGCGCGTTGGGTGGCGGTGCAGTCCACCGCCGTGCTGTCGCGTCGGCGCCCGCATGGGCTGGTGTGGGTGTTTGCCCTGTGCATTTCGGTGCTGATGCTGGCGGTGCGTCAGGGCATGGCCCAGGGGGCGCCCGATCGGCCCATGCTGATGCTGTTCATGTTCCCGATCATCCTGAGTGCGCTCATCGGCGGCCTGGGGCCGGGCTTGTTGTCCACCGCGGTGATGGCCGTGGGGGCTGACTGGTTGGCCATCAAACCGCTGGGCAGCCTGCGCATCGACTCCAGCCACGACCTGATCCAGTGGGCGTTCTTGTGCATCAACGGCGTGGTGGTGAGCTTCCTCAGCGAACTGGTGCGTCGCACCCTGGACAGGGCCCGCACCAGCGCCCATTTGCTGGATGTGGTGGCCCAGGGCACGTCCGACGCGGTGTTTGTCAAAGACCTGGCGGGCCGTTACATCCTGGTCAACCAGGCCGCAGCCGGTTTTGTCGGTAAACCGCCGGCCGACATCCTGGGCAAGGACGACAGTGCACTGTTCTCTCCCGAGTCGGCCGAGGTGCTTCGCCACAAGGATGCCGAGGTGCTGGCCCGTGGCGTCATTGGCACCCATACCGAGCGGCTGGAGGCCCGCGATGGCCGTCGCATGGTGTTCTGGGTCACCAAAGGCCCGGTGCGTGACGGCGACGGCGAGGTGGTGGGCCTGTTCGGCATTTCCCGCGACGTGACCGAGCGGGAAGACATGCTGGCCCAGTTGCAAGAGCGCGAGCAACGGCTGGCCCGGGTGCTGGAAGGCTCCAACCAGGGTTACTGGGACTGGAACATGGTCAGCGGCCACATCGAGCTGAGCCCCCGCTTTGAAACCATGCTGGGCTATGCCCCTGGTGCGCTGCAATTGACCACGCACACCTGGTCGCAGGTGATCCACCCGGACGACGTGCCCGATGTGACCGAGGCCATTCGTCGCCACAGCAGTGGCGAGGTGCCCGAACTGGACGTGGAAATGCGGGTGCGCACCGCCACCGGGGACTGGTGCTGGGTCCATTCCCGCGGGCGCATCGTGGCGCGGGATGCCGAGGGCGTGCCCCAGATGATGTCGGGCACCCACACCGACATCACCGAGCAAAAGCGCTACCGGTTGGCCTCGTCCGAGTCGGCCACCGTGCTCGACAGCCTGTACGAAGGCGTGATGGTGGTGGGGCTGGACCGCAAGGTGCTGCGGGTGAATCCGGCGTTCCAGCGCATCACGGGTTACGAGGCGGCCGAGGTGGTGGGCCAATCGCCGCGCATGTTGTCATCGGGGCGGCATGGCACGGCGTTCTACCAGGCGCTGTGGGACTCGCTGGACCAGCGGGGCCATTGGCACGGCGAAATCTGGAACCGACGCAAGAACGGCGAGATTTACCCCGAGCTGCTGTCCATCTCGGCCATCCGCGACGAGCGGGGGCGGGTGCAGCATTTCGTGGGGGTGTTTTCGGACATCAGCCGCCTCAAGGCCCATGAGGTGGAGCTGTACAACATTGCCCATTTCGATGCCCTCACCGGCATGCCCAACCGGCTGCTGCTGGGGGACCGCCTGGCACAGGCCTTGGCCCGTGCGCAACGCCAGGCCAACCTGCTGGCCGTGTGTTACCTGGACCTGGACGGGTTCAAGGGCATCAACGACGTGCACGGCCACGCGGTGGGTGACCGCTTGCTGGTGCAGGTGGCCGAGCGGCTCAAGCAGGCGCTGCGCGCCGATGACACCCTGGCCCGACTGGGGGGAGACGAGTTCGTGCTGCTGATGTCCGACCTGTCCACCCAGGCCGAGGGCCTGGCGGCGGCGGAGCAGGTGCTGAAAACCATTGCCGAGCCTGTGGCGCTGGAGGGCCTGGTGCTCAACGTGTCGGCCAGCCTGGGCCTGACCCTGTACCCCCAGGATGCGTCCGACGCCGACACCCTGCTGCGCCATGCCGATCAGGCCATGTACCTGGCCAAGGACGCGGGCAAGAACCGCTGTGTGCTGTTCGATCCGGTGCACGACCGCGAGGTGCAGGCCCACCGCGAGCGCTTGGCGCGGCTGCGCCAGGCCCATCAGAACAACGAATTGGTGCTGTACTTCCAGCCCAAGGTGGATTTGAACAATGGCGACGTGATCGGCATGGAAGCGCTGATCCGCTGGCAGCACCCCGAGCGCGGCCTGTTGTCGCCGGGCGAGTTCATGCCGCTGCTGGAAGGCACCGAACTGGAGTTCCTGGTGGGCGATTGGGTCATCCGCACCGCGCTGGCCCAGATGGCGCAGTGGCACGGTGCGGGCCTGCCGCTGGCCGTCAGCGTGAACATCGGCGCGGCCCACTTGTTGCACCCGGACTTTGTGGACAACCTGCACTGGATGCTCCAGAGCCAACTCGACGCTCCCGCGGTGGCGCTGGAGCTGGAAATCCTGGAAACCGTGGGACTGGCCGATGTGGACCGTGCCGTGGAGGTGCTGACCCGCTGCCGGGCGCTGGGGGTGGCCTGTTCGCTGGACGACTTTGGCACCGGCTACTCGTCACTGGCCTACTTCCGGCGCTTGCCGGTGCACATGGTCAAGATCGACCAGAGTTTTGTGCGTGACATGCTGTTCGACGAAAACGACTTTGGCATTGTGGACAGCGTGGTCCGGCTGTCCAAGGCCTTCAACCGGCAGGTGATTGCCGAAGGCGTGGAAACCATGGACCATGGCGCTCGCCTCATGGCCCTGGGCTGCCACCTGGCCCAGGGGTATGGCATTGCCCGGCCCATGCCCGGTGCCCGCGTGGCCGAGTGGATGGCCCAATGGCACCACAACCAGCCGTGGCGCAGTTTGCCCCACCCCCACCCCGAACCCCAGTGACACAGGAGACTTTGATGGGAAGCACCGTGAACTTTCAACGCCCCGACGGCCAGAGTGTGTCGGGTTACCTGGCCCAGCCCGCCGGGGCCACCGACGCCACCCCGGGCGTGGTGGTCATCCAGGAATGGTGGGGGCTGAACGACCAGATCCGGCGCGTGGCCGATCGCCTGGCCGCGGCTGGCTACCGTGCCTTGGTGCCCGACCTGTACCGGGGTCAGTCCACCGTGGAGGCCGAAGAAGCCCACCACCTCATGACCGGGCTGAACTTCGGTGAAGCCGCCGCCCAGGACATCCGCGGGGCGGTGCAGTTCCTCAAGACCGGTGGAGCCCGCGTGGGGGTGAGCGGCTACTGCATGGGCGGTGCACTCACCCTGCTGGCCGCCTGCAACGTGCCCGAGTTGGACGCCGGGGTGGTGTGGTACGGCTGCCCGCCGCTGGAGTACATCGACGCGTCCCGCATCCAGGCCCCGCTGATGGGCCACTTTGCCACGCAGGATGCGTTCTTCCCCATCGAGCAGGTCGATGGCCTGGAGGCCAAGCTGGGGGAGGCCGGTGTGTCGTTCCAGTGCCACCGCTACCTGGCCCACCACGCCTTTGCCAACGACACCGCCCAGGGACCCACCCGCCTGCACCCGGGCACGCAATACGACGCCGCCTGGGCCCAGATGGCCTGGGACCGCACCCTGCGCTTCTTCGGCCAGCACCTGGGCTGAACGGGATGAACGGGGCACACGGCCCCAGGTGTTTCAGCCGCCGCGCAACTGAAACACCGACACCGCGGTCACCAGCTCCTGGGCCTGAGCCTTGAGCCGTTCGGTGGCGGCGGCCATTTCCTCCACCAGGGCGGCGTTCATCTGCGTGGCCTGGTCGATCTGGGTGATGGCCTTGCCCACTTGGTCCATGCCGGTGCTTTGCTGGTTGCTGGCACCGTCGATGTCGTTGACCAGCTGGGTGACCTTGTGGATGGCTTCCACCACTTCGCCCATGGTGTGCCCTGCCGCGTCCACCTGCTGGCTGCCCGATTCCACCCGGGCCAGGCTGTCGTGAATCAGCGCTTTGATCTCCTGCGCCGCCGAGGCTGAGCGGCTGGCCAGGTTGCGGACTTCGGTGGCCACCACGGCAAACCCCCGGCCCGCGTCCCCGGCGCGTGCGGCCTCCACCGCGGCATTGAGGGCCAGGATGTTGGTCTGGAAGGCAATGCCGTCGATCACGCCAATGATGTCGCCGATCTTGCGGGAGCTGGCGGTGATGCCCTGCATGGTGCTGACCACCTCGGCCACCACCTCGCCGCCGCGGATGGCCACTTCGGAGGCGTGGGCCGCCATGCGGCTGGCCTGGTCGGCATGGTGGGCGTTGTGGTGCACAGCGGCCCCCAGCTGCTCCATGGAGGCGGCCTGCTGCTGCAGGGCGCTGGCCTGTTCCTCGGTGCGCTGGCTCAGGTCGAGGTTGCCCCCGGCAATCTCCTGGGCGGCCTCGGCCAGTTGGTCGGCCTGCTGGCGCACCTGGGCCACCACGTGGGCCAGGGCGTCTTGCATCTCGCGCAAGGCGTGGCGCAGCTGGGCCACCTCGTCCGACCCGGGGGCATCCACGTTGGCGGTGAGGTCTCCCTGGGCCACCTGGTGGGCAAACTGGACGGCGTCGCGCAGGGGCTCGACCGTGCTGCGGCTGATCCACAAGGCCACGCCCAAGCCCACGGCGCCGGCCACCAGCAACGTGACCACCAAGGTGGCCGTGAACGCCCGGGTGCTGTGCTGATGCGCCTGCACGGTGTGTTGGGACACGTCGAGCTGGACCTGGATGAGCTTGCCCAGCACGTCCTGCATGGGGTCGAAGGCCGGGTACATCTGGCGGGCGGCAAAGGCCGCCAGCACAGCCTTGTCGGCTTGGGTGACGAGCCGGGCCAGTTCATCCACCGCGGCGTTGGCCGGGACCATCAGTGCGTTCATTTGCGACACCAGCAGCTTTTCCTCTTCGACCAGGAAGGTGGCGGTGTAGGCCTTCCACTCGCGCTGGATGATGTCCTTGGCCTCGGCAATCGACCGGGCGGCCTGTTCGGCGCTCAGGGCCCCATCCCGTGCCTTGTGGGCGGTGTCCACGATTTGCACCGCGTAGGCGTCGGACACCGCTTTCAGTTGTTTCAGGGGAATCAGCCGGTCAGCGTAGAGCGACGACATGTCGTCGTCACCGTCTTGCAGCAAATAGACGCTGGTGAGCCCGCTCAAGGCAAAAAACGTCAGGAGCAGGGTGCTGAGCAACACCAGTTTGGTTTTGATGGTCCACCCGGACAGCATGGTGAGTTCTCCCCAAAAAGAATGCGATGCAGCCCCGTGCGGGCTGGTGGCCGGTGCGTGTTGGTGCGGCCGTCAGGCCGGGACGCCCGGTTTTCGTCGGTGACGGCGGGGATGCCGATGGACCATGAATCACGCCTTCCAGAGTGGCTTCAGTGGACGTTGCGCGGGCCGAATGGCCCGGTTTTGGTGTTGAACGCTGGGAATAGGCTATCAGAAAATCCCTATTTTATGTAAGGATATCTTTGCCTGGTCGCCCAAGGTGGATGGCAATGGCAGTGCCACCGCCCCCGCTCACATGGCCTTGAACCGGTGGGCGTACAGGCGGCTGACGGCCAGGCGCTCGGGAAGCTGGCAATCCGCGCGGAGGTGAAGCCAGAGCTTGCCCGCCTCGTCGCGGGTGGCGCTGGCGATGGCGTCGGCCCGCACCACGGTGCCCCGGTGCACTTGCCAGAACTGCTGCGGGTCCAGCTGGGGCAGCAGTTCTTTCAGCGGGGTGCGGATCAGCACCTCCCGCTGTGGGGTGAGCACACGCACGTATTTGTCGGCGGCTTCAAAGTACACCACCTCGGCCACCGGCACCATCACCAGGGTGCTGCCTTGTGCTGTCTGGTGGCTGGCCTGGATGACGCTCAGGCGCGGCGGGGTCGGGTGGGGTTGGGCGGCACCGCCCCAGGGGCCGGTCTGGGCCAGCAGCGCGGCCAGCTGCTGAAGCTGGAGGGCGGATGGGCTGTGATCTGCTTCTGAATTTGTAGCTGCTTGCGCTTTATTTGAAAGCGCTAGGTGCACTTTTTGCTTGCATTTTTCAAGCCGTGGGCGCTGCACGGGCTTGACCAGGTAGTCCACCGCCTGGGTGTCGAAGGCGGCCAGGGCGTATTGGTCGTAAGCGGTCACGAACACCAGGGCCGGAAACGGCTTGGGGCCTTGGGCGGGCCAGGCATCGGCCAGCTCGGCGGCAGCGTCCAGGCCGGTCTGGCCGGGCATGCGGATGTCGAAGAACAGCACATCGGGTTGCAGCGCCAGGGCCTGCTCCACGGCGCTCAGGCCGTCGCCCACCACGGCCAGCACCTGCAGCTCGGGCCACACGGCGGCCAGGTCGGCTTGCAGGGCGGCGGCCAGCAGGGGTTCGTCTTCGGCAATCAGGGCGGTGGGCATGGGGTGGGGCCGGTCACAGGACGGAGAGGGGGATGCGCACACGCGCCAGGGTCCAGCCGTCGGCGTCGGTGCCCAGGGTCAGCGAGGCTTGTGGACCGTGGGCGGTGGCCAGGCGCTCGCGCACCTGTTGCAGGCCAAAACCGCTGCCAGTGTGGGGGGGGCGCAGGGGCGTGGGGGTGTTCAGTCCAGCGCCGTTGTCGTGCACGTCCAGCACCAGCCAGCGGCGGCCTTCGTCGTCGGTGCAGCGGGCGCTGACGTGCAACTTGCCGCCTTGCACATGGGGCTCCAGCCCGTGGCGGATGGCGTTTTCCACCAGGGGCTGCAACAGCAGCGGTGGCACGGGCAGGGGGCGCAGGGCGTCGGGCAGGTTCAGGCTGACCTGCAGCCGTGGCCCCATGCGGATGGCCATGAGGGCCAGAAAGTCGTTGAGCCGGTCGAACTCGGTGGCCAGGGTGTGCTGGCCCGAGGCCCCGTCGGTGCGCGACGCCGCCAGCGTGCTGCGCAGGTAGGCGATCAGGTGGTCCAGCATGGTCTGGGCGCGCGGTGGGTCCATGCCGATCAGCACCCGCAGGTTGGCCAGGGTGTTGAACATCATGTGCGGCTCCAGCTGGCTTTCCAGCAGGCGCAGCTGCGCCTCGGCCTGCTGGGCCTTGGCGCGTTGCAACTCGGCCTCCAGGTGGTCGCTGCGGCCCCGCAGGTAGAAGTACAGCGTCATGGCCACGCCCACCCCCATGGACATGAGCACGATCTTGCCCAGCAGCGCCGGGTTGTCGGTGGTGAGCAGCCACGCGCTGCGCGGGGCGTAGAAGTCGCCCAGCCACAGGCCCAGCACCGCCCCCGCACACGTGGTGACCGGCACCAGCAACACCAGCCGCCAGCCGCGGGGGAAACCCGCCGGGTCCGATGGGCGCGACAGCCAGGCCGCCCCCAGGTTGGTCAAGGTCCAGATGCTCAGGCCAATGGCCTGCGAGTACACCCATTGTTCGTCCAGCGCCCTGCGGCCCGATTGCCACAGCATCAGGGCAATGACGGTGTTGACGCCCAGGGTGATGCCCAGCCCCGTCAACAGACTGCGGCGTGAGCAAAAGCCCGGCGTGTACCGGGCTGGCGGGGGGGCGGAGGCGGTCATGGCGGCCATTATCCAAGCAGGCCCAGCCACTGGCCCCACACCAACTGGCCCAGGTAGCGCCCGGGCAGCAGCGTGAACACCCCCGCGCCCACACAGGCCTGCCAGTACAGGTTCTGCATGGCCTTGCGGTGCCCGGCCAGGTTTTTGCGGGCCAGGAACACAAAGGCCATGGTCAGGCCGGACAGCGTCAGCGGTACCAGCAGGTGGATGGGGGTGTAGCCCCACACGTTGGGCAGGCGGAAGTCGCGGATGAACAGGGCCGACACGGCACTGATCACCATCAGCGTGACCCAGGCGTAGCCCGCCCCCCGGTGCAGCATGGGGCGCTGGGTGCTGCCGCGGCGGGCCCATATGGCCAACGGCCCCAGCACCAAGGCACCCAGGGAGGCGGTCATGTGGATGGCGATGGTGGGGGTGAGTGGCATGCGGGGCTCCAGGGGCGGCGGGGTGTTCGATGGCTGGCAGTGTGCGGCGGCATGGCTGCCCGGGCCAGCCGGTTGCGACAGGCTGCGGCTGCGCGTCGCCAATGGCGCGCCAGGGCGGATGAATGGCGGTACCACCTGGGGCGCGGGTATTCTTTGGCCTTTACGCCATGGGGTATGGGGTGTTGCTGATGAGCGTGTTGCGCCTGTTTCGCGTGTTGGGTGGGTGGGGGCCGACCTGCCGACGGGTGGGCCGGATCGCGGTGGCGGCCCTGTGGGCTGCCGGGGCCGCCGCGGGCGTGGGCATTGCCGGGGCGCAGCCTGCGGCCAACCCCAGCCCTCCAAACCCCGCCATTCAATTGGTGTGGATGGGCGGTGACGACTGCCCGCCCTGCGCCGCCTGGAAGCGGCAGGAGTTGCCCAAGTTCATGGCCACGCCCGAGGGTCAGTCCATCCGCGTGACCGAGGTGCGCAAACCCATTCGCTCCGGTGTGCCCGCGCTGGAGGCCCTGCCGCCCGAGGTGCGGCCCCACAAGGCCCAGCTGGACGAGGCCAGCGCGGGCCGCGCTGGCTCGCCGCAAAGTGCGCTCATCGTCAACGGCCAGGTGCACGACTATTACTTTGGCACCCGCGCCACCGACCTCCTGGTGGAGATGGTCCAGTCCGTGCGCACCGGCAGCCCCTACCCGGTGCCGCGCTGCCTGCGCCTGGGGCCACGCGGGCACCAGTGCGACAAACCCGGTTGAGGGGAATGGTTGGCTGTATGAAAATACAGTCATGTCAGCCCTGCCTTTGCCCCACCCGCCCCATGCCTTCCCCGCTGCGCCCAAGGGCCGGGGCACGGGCAGCGCCATGGCCCACCGCTTTGCCCAGGTGCTGCGCCAGCCCGAGGACGACGGCTGGGCGGCCTGCGACCCCGACACCGACGATCCCGACCGCCAAGGCACCGTCCCCCCGCAGCCCACCCAATGGCGCTGGGAAACCGCCCGCAGTGCGCTGACGCGCAACCAGTCGCCCGACATCCCGTTCGACCTGTCGCTCAACCCCTACCGCGGCTGCGAGCACGGGTGCAGCTACTGCTATGCACGGCCCACGCACGGATACCTGGACCTGTCGCCGGGGCTGGACTTCGAAACCCGGCTGGTGGCCAAGCGCAACGTGGCCGAGCTGCTGCGGGCCGAACTGGCCCGCCCGCGCTACCGGCCCAGCGGCATCGCCCTGGGCACGGTGACCGACGCCTACCAACCGCTGGAGCGCAAGCTGGGCCTCACCCGGGCCTGCCTGACCGTGCTGGCCGAGGCCCGCCACCCGGTGGCGGCGGTGACCAAGGGCAGCGCCATCACCCGCGACCTGGACCTGTGGGCCGACCTGGCCCGCGACGGCTTGGCCGTGGTCTACGTCACCATCACCACGCTGGACGCCGACCTGGCCCGCCGCCTGGAGCCCCGCGCCCCCAGCCCCGCCAGCCGCTTGCGCATGGTGGCCGCGCTGGCGCAGGCCGGGGTGCCGGTGGGCGTGAGCCTGTCGCCGCAAATTCCCTTCCTCAACACCGACCTGGAGCAGGTGCTGGCCGCCGCGGCCCAGGCGGGGGCCAGCCGGGCCTTTTGCATCCCGCTGCGCCTGCCGTGGGAGGTGGCCCCCTTGTTCAAGGCCTGGTTGCAACAGCACGCGCCCGAGCGGGCCGAGCGGGTGCTGGCGCGTGTGCGCGACCTGCGCGGGGGCCGCGACAACGACGCCCGCTTTGGCACCCGCATGACCGGCCAGGGCCTGTGGGCGGAGCTGCTGCACCAGCGTTTTCACAAGGCCTGCGAGCGCCTGGGCCTGACCGGGGAGCGACAGCCCCTGTCGGTGGCGCTGTTCCGGCGGCCTGAACCCGGCACCCTGCATGCACCCCCTGCACCCCAAGCCCCCGAACCCACCGCCTCAGCGGCCCAGATGCCCTTGTTCTGAGCCGCATACACTCCCGCCTTTCATTCCCTGCGCCTTGCCATGGACATTGCACTGTTGATCAAAGCCGCCCTCATGGGCATCGTGGAAGGGCTGACCGAGTTCCTGCCCATTTCCAGCACCGGCCACCTGATCCTGGCGGGCAGCCTGTTGGACTTTGCCGATGCCAAGGCCAAGGTGTTCGACATCGCCATCCAGACCGGGGCCATCTTTGCCGTCATCCTGGTCTATTGGGAAAAGATCCGCAGCACGGTGGTGGCGCTTCCCCATTCATGGACGGCGCAGCGGCTGGCGCTGAACGTCCTCATGGCCTTCACCCCGGCGGTGGTGCTGGGGCTGCTGTTCGGCAAGGCCATCAAGGCGTATCTGTTCACGCCCACGGTGGTGGCCAGCACCTTCATCATTGGGGGCTTCATCATCTTGTGGGCCGAGGCGCGGCAGGCCAAGGCCGAAACCGCCCCGCGGGTGCTGGACGTGGACCACCTGAGCGGGCTGGACGCGCTCAAGGTGGGGTTGGTGCAGTGTTTCGCCATGATCCCCGGCACCAGCCGCAGCGGGGCCACCATCATCGGCGGCATGCTGCTGGGCCTGAGCCGCCAGACGGCCACGCATTTTTCGTTTTTCCTGGCCATTCCCACGCTGATCGGGGCCGGGGTGTACAGCCTGTACAAGGAACGTGCCCTGCTGAGCTGGGCCGACGCGCCGGTGTTTGCCGTGGGGCTGGTGTTTGCGTTTGTCAGCGCCTGGTTGTGCATCCGCTGGTTGTTGCGTTACATCGCCAGCCACAGCTTTGTGGGCTTTGCGTACTACCGCATTGCCTTTGGCGTGCTGATCCTGGTCACCGCCCACTTCGGCTGGGTGACCTGGGCTGACTCCTGATTTTGTAGCTGCTTGCGCTTTATTTATAAGCGCTAGAGGCTGATTTTTCTTAAATTGGGAACGGCTCACATCCAGGCTGGTCGGCCTTGCCCCAGCCCTTGAGGGGCCAGCGCCGCTTGGCGGGCACCGGCTTGCACGCTGTCCACCAGGGGCACATCCACTTGTGCCTGCAGCCGGGCGGCCCAGCCGCCCAGCGCGGCCCCGCCCACGATCAGGGCCTGGGCCTGCGGATGGCGCTGCCGTGCGGTGTGGCAGGCCTGCAGCAGTTGTTGGTGGGCGCGTTCGGGGTGGGCGCGCATTTCGCCGCCGGTCATGTCCACGGTGACGATGCCTTGCACCCGCTCGCCATGCGGCAACTCGCGGCAGATGCGCTCCAGCATGGGCCCCCAGGCGTGACCGCCGGTGACGATGGCACAGGGGCCGTCGTCGGTCAGCGCGGCGGTTTCGGCCAGCGAGGCGGCGGCCAGCCCGGTGACCGGGCCCGCCGCACAGGCCCGAACGGCCAGCAGCCCGGGGTCGCCAAAACAGCCGACCAGCACGCCCGCGCGGGGGCCTTGCGTTTCGGGGTGCAAGCGGGTGTGCTCGGCCCAGGCGTCCAGCGTGGCGTGGACGGCCACGGCGTAGCTGGGCTCGTCGGCAATGTAGGGGGCGCCGAACCGGGCGGTGGTGAACTGCACGTCCACCCCCGGGCCCAGCGCCAGCCGCACCTGGGCGGCCAGGTCTTGCGTGACCGCGGCGCTGGTGTTGGGGTTGATGACGAGCAGGCGCTGCATGGGGGGTGAACTCAAAGGCCCAGGAGGTCGGCCAGGTCGTCCTCGGCGGGCTCGGTGTGGTCGAACACCAGGTCGGATTCGATGCGGCTGAGGTGCTCGCGCATCAGCCGCATGGCCTCCTGGGCGTCACGCAGGCGCATGGCGTCCAGCAGGGCGTGGTGCTCGCGGCAGCCGCAGGCGGCCACGTCGGCGGGGGGCACGGTGGCCGAGGGGCCATAAGCCATCAGGATCAATGAGGTGCGCGACACCAGATCGCGCAGAAAACCCGCCAGCGTCTGGTTGCCGGAGCCGTCGGCAATGGCCAGGTGGAACTCGCCCGAGAGGCGAATGGCCTGGTGCAACTGGCCCGCCGCCCGGGCGACTTCTTCCTGGCGCAGCAGTTCGGCCAGGTGGGCAATGTCGGCGGCTTCAGCCCCGGCCAGGAAACTGGCCACCAGGGTGGGTTCGATCAGGCGGCGGGCCTCGAACACCTCGTGCGCCTGTTCGGGTGTGGGCTCGGCAATCACCGCGCCGCGGTTGGGCCGCAGGAGGACGATGTTCTCGTTGGCCAGCCGCACCAGGGCCGGACGCACCCGCGTGCGCGAGACGCCAAACGCCTGCGCCAGCTTGTCTTCCACCAGCTTGGTGCCGGGCAGCAGCCGGTGGCCCAGGATGGCGGTGATGATGCGGTCGTAAATGTCCGCATCGGTGGGGGAGCTGGTCTCGGTCATGGTGGTGGTGGGGCGGTCAGACCCGTTCAGTGTCGCGCAGCGCGGGGGGCTTTCATCACCCAGGTGAGCCCGATGGCCAGGCCCATCACCGCGAACGACACCAGTGTGGTCAGCGTGCCCAGGGCGTAGATGGCGGGGGTGGTCACCGTGGTGGTGAGGCCCTGCAACTCCAGCGGCAGGGTGTTGACGTCGCCAATGGCCTGCGAGGTGCGGGCGATTTCGTCCCAGCTGAGGGTGAAGCCGAACATGCCGACCCCCACCACCGAGGGCGCAATGAGCGGCAGCACCACATGCCGGAAGGTTTGCCAGGGCGTGGCCCCCAGGTCGCGGGCGGCCTCTTCGTAAGCTGGGTTGAAGCGGTTGAACACCGCAAACATGATGAGCAGGCCAAAGGGCAGGGTCCAGGTGAGGTGGGCCCCCAGCGCCGAGCTGAACAGGCCCATGGAGGTGCCGAAGTTCTCCAGCAGGTGGGTGGCCTCCAGGCTCTCCAGCAGCTGCCGCCAGCCGCCGTCGATCAGGCGGAACATCAGCCCGATGCCCAGCGACACGATGATGGACGGCATGATGAGGCTGGCCACGGTCACGTAGAACAGCGCATCGGCCCCCTTCAGGCGCTTGCGAAACGCCAGCCCCGCCAGCAGCGAGAACAGCACGGTCAGCGCCATGACCACCGCGCCCAGGCCCAGCGAACGGCGAAAGGCCGCCCCGATGTCCACCACCCCCAGGCCCTGGGCCAGCTGGTGGTACCAGTGCAGCGACACGCCCTGCATGGGAAAGGTCAGCCCGCCCTCCGGCCCCTGGAAGCTGAGCACGAAGATGGTGAGCATGGGCCCGTAGAGGAACAGCACGAACAGCCCGAACACGGCGGCCAGGGGCCAGAACCCGGGGGCGCGGCGTTCGCGGAAGGGGGGGTGGGCCATGTTCAGAGTTCCTTGCGAATGTCCACCAGGCGGGTGAGCGACCAGATGATCATGAGCACCGTGATGAGCAGCATCACCGCGTTGGCCGCGGCCAGCGGGAACTGCAGGTACGAGGTCTGCACCTGGATCATCTTGCCCACCGAGGCGATCTGCTGCCCGCCCATCACGCCCACGGTGACGAAGTCGCCCATGACGATGGTGATGACGAAGATGGAGCCGATGAGGATGCCGGTCTTGCACAGCGGCACGATCACGCCCCACAGCGTCTGCCAGGCGCTGGCCCCGGCGTCCTGCGCGGCCTCCAGCAGCGAGCGGTCGATGCGAACCATGCTGTTGAAGATGGGCACGATCATGAACATGGTGTACAGGTGCACAAAGGCCAGCACCACCGAAAACGGCGAGAACAGCAGCCATTCCACGGGCTGGTGGGTCAGGCCCAGGCCCGTCAGCCCCTGGTTGACCAGGCCGTTGCGGCCCAGCAGCGGTACCCAGGAAATCATGCGGATGACGTTGCTGGTCCAGAAGGGCACGGTGCACAACACGAACAGCAGCGTCTGCATGCCCGCCGAGCGCACGTGAAAGGCCAGGAAATACGCCACCGTGAAGCCCAGCACCAGGGTCACGGCCCAGGTGAGCAGGGTGAACTTCAGGGTGGACAGGTAGGTGGAGAGGCTCACGCACAGGTCACCGTGGTCGGTGAGCTGGCTGCACCCCTCAAAAATGGCGAGGTAGTTGCGCCAGGTGAAGTCGGGCAGCAACTCGTACTCGTTGAAGTTCCAGAAACTCACCATGAGCACCAGCCCCAGCGGGACCAGGAAGAACACCGCAAACACCGCCGCCAGCGGCAGGGCCTGCCACCAGGGGTGGACGGACGACACCACGTGGGCGGGGCCGTGGCGGGGGGCTTGGGAGGTGCTCATGGGGGGCTCTCAACAGCGGGCGTGGCGCTCGATCAGGCGGCCACGAACTCGTTCCACTTGCGCACCATGTACTCGTTCTCGTCCATGATGGCGTTCCAGCAGGCGATGCCGCCCATGCGGGCTTCGTAGCTGCCGCCGTCGCGCTTGGCGCCCTTCTTGGCCAGCACGTCGCCGTTGGGGCTCTTGATGTCCTGGGTGGCTTCCTTGCCTTCCATCCAGTAGGCCCATTCGTAGGCTTCCATCTTGGCCTTGGCGGTGTCCAGCACGGCGCTGTAGTAGCCCTGGCGGTTCAGGTAGGCACCGGCCCAGCCGTCCAGGAACCAGTTGATGAACTCGTAGGCCGCGTCCTGCTTCTTGCCCGACAGGGTCTTGGGCACGCCAAAACCGGCGGCCCAGGCGCGGTAGCCCTCTTTCAGCGGCTGGAACACGCAGTCAATGCCCTTGGTGCGCACGGCGGTGACGGCGGGGCTCCACATGGACTGGATGACGACCTCGCCCGAGGCCATCAGGTTGACCGATTCGTTGAAGTCCTTCCACAGCGCGCGGAACTGGCCGGCCTTCTTGGCTTCGATCAGGGTCTTGATGGTCAGGTCGATTTCGGCCTTGGTCATGTTGCCCTTGTCGGCGTACTTGTGGATGCCCATGGCCTCCACCACCATGGCCGCGTCCATGATGCCGATGGACGGGATGTTGAGGATGGCGGCCTTGCCCTTGAATTCGGGGTTGAGCAGTTCCTTCCAGCTCTCGATGGGGCGCTTGATCAGGTCGGGGCGGATGCCCAGCGTGTCGGCGTTGTACACGGTGGGGATCAGCGTCATGAACTGGGTGGGCGCGGCGCTGAAGGTCTTGCTGTCGGGCTTGTCGAGGTACATCACCTTCTTGGGGGCGGTGCCCTGGTCGCCCACGGCCTTGCCGGCCACTTCACCCTTGGTGAACAGGGGGGTGATCTTGTCGGCGTTCTTGATGCGCTTGACGTCGATGCCCTTGAGGTTGCCGGTGGGGATGATCTTCTTCAGGCTGAAGTACTCGGTGTCGATCAGGTCGAAGCTGTTGGGCTGGGTGATGGCGCGTTTGGTCACCTCGTCGGTGGTCACGGCCACGTACTGGATTTCGATGCCGGTGTCGGCCTTGAACTTGTCGGCAATGGTCTTGTCCTGGTTCACCGCGGTGCCCAGGTAGCGCAGCACCAGTTTTTCCTGGGCGTGGATGGCCGGGAACACGCCCGCAGCCAGGATGGCGGCGGTGCCCTTGAGCAGGCCGCGGCGCGTGGTGCCGTCAACGGATTCAGCAGCCATGGGGGTGGTGGCGTTCGGGGTCAGAGGGGTCGTCATGGGAACACTCCTGGTGGGGGAACAAACCTGAAACCGTCAGGCAACGGGTGGTGGAAAAAGGGCTTGGAAAACGGGGAACCGGTCAGGCGGGCAGGGGGTGGGCATCGGCCTCGCGCCAGCCCAGGTGCACCGCGGCACCGTGTTCCACTGGCGCCTGGAGGAAGGTGGCTTCGGGCAGGCTCACGTTCACCTGCTGCGAGGCGGTGTTGTCCACCGCCAGGCCCAGCAGCACGTAGCTGCCCTGGTACTCGATGTCGGTCACCGTGGCGGGCAGGTGGGGCGTGCTGGGCGCGGTGTGGGTGGCGCTGCTGATGGGGGTCACGGCCATGCGGTCGTTGCGCACGGCCACCTTGCCCTGGGCCGTGGCCAGCACGTTGTGGCCGCCCATGAAGCGGGCCACGAACTCGGTGGCCGGGCGGTTGAACACCTCTTGCGGCGGCGCGGCCTGCTCGATGCGGCCATGGTTCATCACCACCATCAGGTCGGCCAGGGCCATGGCCTCTTCCTGGGAGTGGGTCACGTGCACAAAGGTCAGGCCCAGCTCGCGTTGCCAGCGCCGCAGTTCGGCGCGCATCTGCACCCGCAAAAACGGGTCCAGGGCCGACAGGGGTTCGTCCAGCAACAGCAGTTGCGGCTGCATGATGAGGGCTCGCGCCAGGGCCACGCGCTGCTGCTGCCCGCCCGACAGCTCCGCCGGTTTGCGGTGGGCCAGGTGGCCCAGGGACACGCGTTGCAGCAGTTCGTCGGCCCGGGCCAGGCGCTCGGCCTTGGCCACGCCTTTCACCTTGAGGCTGAAGGCCACGTTGTCCAAGGCGCTGAGGTGCGGGAACAGCGCGTAGCTCTGGAACATCATGGCCGTGCCACGGTGGGCGGCGGGCAGGTCGGTGATGTTGCGCCCGCCCAGCAGGATGTCGCCCTCCGACACGCTCTCGTGCCCGGCCACCATGCGCAGGGTGGAGCTTTTGCCGCAACCCGAGGGGCCCAGCAGGCAGCAGTAGCTGCCGGGGGCCACCCGAAGGTTGATGCCGTCCACGGCGATGGCGTCGGGGCCGTATTGCTTGGTCAGCGACACCAGTTCCAGCGACGCGGGGGAGGTGGGGGCAGCGGGGCTCATGCCCCATGCCTTGCAAAGCCCATGCCAGCATTGAATTCAATGCATTTGTCAGGTTGTATGCAATTTGAGTGGTGCTTTGTGTCCAAAGTTGGGGCGTGTGGGGGACGGGGAGCCCCGCTCCGGTGCGCCGTGATCCGTTTTGGCGTGTGGGCCTGGTGTGTGGTGGCGGCGGGTTGTGGGCCCGAGCGACAATGGCCCCCATGCGCAAGTCTTCTTCTACCCTGTTGCCGCTGCGTCTGCATGTGGCCCCCAGCCCCACCGACCCCCAGCCCCTGGTGCTGTTTCACGGCAAAGGTTGCCCCGATGGGTTTGCCGCCGCACTGGCCGCCTGGACCTACTACACCGCCCATGGGGTGCAGCCAGAGTTCAAAGGCCTGGACCACGGCGATGTGCGCTCCCTGGCCGACTTGCCCGACGTGACGGGCCGCAGCATCTACCTGCTGGACTTTGCGCTGCCGCCCGAGCTGCTGAGCGCCATCGACGAGCGTGCGGCCCGGCTGGTGGTGCTGGACCACCACCAGAGCGCGGCCGACCAGCTCCACGGCTTTGCCTGCCGTTGCGGCGTGGTGCATTTCGACATGGGCAAAAGCGGTGCCCGGCTGGCCTGGGAGTTCTTCTTCCCCGAGCGGGACGTGCCCCTGCTGGCCGCCATGGTCGAAGACCGCGACCTGTGGCACTGGGCCTTGCCCGACAGCGCGGCCTACCTGTCGGCACTGGACTTGGAGCCCCAAACCTTCGAGCGCTGGTCCGAGGTGGCCCGGCTGGACGGCGAGGCGCTGGCGCTGTTCGTCACCCGCGGGCAGGCCATGGACCAGAAGTTCAAGGCCCTGGCCCAGGCCATTGCCGAAGACGCCCGGCCCATCACCTTCAACGATGAACAGGGGCTGATGGTCAACGCCAACAGCGACTTCCACAGCCTGGTGGGCAACATCCTCAGCGAAAAGTGCGGCAGCTTTGCCGTGGTGTGGACGCTCAACAGCAAGGGCTTGGTGAAGGTGGGCTTGCGTTCGGTGCGCGGCTACAGCGTCATTCCACTGGCGCAAAGCATGGGCGGCGGGGGGCACCCGCAGGCGTCGGCATTTCGCATGCCGCCCGAGCGCCTGCCGGAGTTGCTGAGCGGGGTGTTCAAGGCCTGAGGGGCGTGACAGGCGCCACGGTGAAACGCAGAAGGGAGTGAGACCATGGCCACCAAACGGTCGCTGTATGACATTCTGGGCATCGCGCAAGATGCCCCCGTCGAAGACATCCAGAACGCCTACCAGGACCGGCTGACCCAGCTGGAGCAGGCCCGGGAACGGCTGGGGGGCGATCAGTTCAACGACCGTCTGCAGGTGCTGCGCCTGGCGCTCAGCACCCTGACGGATGCGGCGGCCCGGCTGAGCTACGACGCCAAGCTGGCCGCGTCCCGTCCTGCCAGCACACCATCGTCATCGCCTCCGTCCGCGCAAGCGCTGTCGCTGGCGCCGTTGCCCGCCGATGCGGCCAGCGTCCAGGCCGAGGCCTTGTCGCTGCGGGCGGATGCCCTGGCCTTGCGGGCCGACGCCATGCTGCTGCGGGCGGGGTTGGAGTCGCAGTTGGCGCGGCCGGCGGAACCTGCTGCCATGCAGTACGCCAAGCTGTTCACGCGGGCGGTGGGTTTGCTGGTGATTGTGGGCGTCAGTGCCTTTGCGCTGACGCGGTGCATGACCTCGCGCACCCAGGTGGACCGGCTGCAGATGGAGTCCCAGGCCAGCGAAAAGGCCGCGTTGCAGGACTACCAGAACACCCACGGCGTGCGCCCCGCCAACGTGGCCGAGATGGAATTGCTGGAGGCCGAACGGCGCAAGGCCGAGAACCAGCAGCGCACCACCCAATGGGAAAAGGAAAAGGCGGAAGAAGCACAACGCCGCTTCCTGGAGGAATCGCGGCGGCGTGGTGAGCAGGTGGCCGAGGACCTGCGGCGCGCCGAAGAACAGGCCCGCCTGCGCGCCGAACGCGAAGACGAGCGCCTCAGGGCCATCGAACGGGCCAAAGAAGAGGCCGAGCAACGGCGTTTGGAGAAGGAGAGGGAGCATTGGCAGTCCATCCTGAGGCGATGAGGGGCCGCCGCCTGTGGGGCCTGGTCGGGGCCGCGCTGGTCTTGGTGCTGGCCCTGGGGCAGGTGGGTTGTTCCCGCCAACCGGCTTGGACGGCGGATCAGTTCGTCGGGCGCTGGAAATCCACCCGGCTGGCCACGCGCCCCATCGAGCTGCTGGCCAATGGTGAGTGGGAGATCCGCTCCGAGTCGGGGGCCGAGGCCCTCCAGTACGGCGTCTGGCACCTGCAGGACCGCACGCTGGTGTGGACGTTCCGGACCGACTCCGGGGTGATGCACGACACCAACCCCATCCTGAGCGTGTCGCCAGCCCGTTTTGAGCTGCGTGAGCGCGATGGCTCGGTGACCCGTTTTGAACGCGTGAACTGAAGGCCGCGTCGTGAACCACTACGAGACATTGGAAGTCAGCCCCAAGGCCAGTCCGGAGGTGATTCGCGCCGCGTTCAAGAGCCTGATGCAGCGCCACCACCCGGATCGCCACCCGGGCGACGAGGCCGCCGCCCTCAAGGCGGCTCAGGTGGCCAGTGCTTACGAGGTGCTGTCCGACCCGGCCAAACGGGCCGATTACGACGCCAAGCTGAGGCGGCAGCAAGCCCCCGCAGCCGCATCGTCACCCGCAGCCCGGCGTGCACCGGTGCGAACAACCCGTTCCCCCCGGGCCGCGTCGCGTTTGCCTTCGGTGTCCAAGGCCTTTCCCTGGGGGGCGGTCGGTCTGGCGGTGGCGGCCATTGCCGTGGGGGTGGCGGTGGCCATGGCCTTCAAACCGGCGCCGTCATCACAGGCCGAGCTGGCGTCCATCCGCTCGGAGATGTCGGCCCCCGGCACCGCCGAGGCCACCCGCCAGCGTCTGCACGCGCGCAAGGTGGCGCTGCTGGCGGCCAACCCCGAGCTGGACGCGGTGGTGGCCCGGGAGTTGGCGAACGACCGGCTCAACCGGACCTGGAACCTGACCACCCACCCCACCGCCTTCAAGGTGCGTGTGGACGGTGAGTTGGGCGAGGAAACCGTCACGGTCACCGTGCCCCTGATCCGGGTGGTGGCGGGCAGTTTCGACACCGCCGCCGTGCTGGCGCATTGGGCCTCACACCGCGAGACCTTTCTGGCCCAGCTGCCCGAGGCCCTGCTTCAGGAGCGCCTGCCTCGAGGGGATGCCCAGGCCCTGGCCCAGCATGTTCGGCAGGTCGTGGCGCGTGTGCTGTCCGACGGCATGGGGGACGCCCCCCTGCGGGACTACCCGTCCACCTACCACGAGTCGCCCGGGCGTTACGGGGTGGTGGATGTGTTGCTGACCGACCCGACCGCGCTGCGCTGACGCGGTTTTACCGCTCCATCAACCCCCGCAGCACGTCGGCCACCACGTCGGCGGTTTCCACCGGCTTTTCCATGGGGAACAGGTGGGTGCCCTCGATCATCCGCAGCCGCTCGGGGTGCTGTTCCGGGTTGACCAGCTGGCGCGTCAAGGCCATGCCCACTTGGCGCATTTCCACCGACTGCGTGCCGCCCACAAACGCCACCGGGCAGGTCAGCGGGTGCTCTCGCAGCAGCCGGTCCAGGTGGTGGGGCAGGCCGTTGTAGATGGCGGTTTCCACGTCGCGGTCGAAACGCAGCACGCGGTGGGTGCTGCCGTCGGGCAGGGCCGCGTCTTCCGTGCCGTGGGTGATGTAGTCGGCCAGCACCTGGGGGTGCCAGGCCGCAAACACCTTTTTGTGCTGGAAGTGGGCCAGGGCCTCGGCGGCGCTGGGCCATTGGTGGCGGCGCTTCTTGCTGACCGCCCCGGGGGACAGGGCACCCACCACCTGGGTGTGCTTGGCCATGGCCAGCGCTTGCGCCTTCCAGCCGCCCAGCACGGGGGAGTCGAGCATGACCACGCCCTGGACCCCCCGGCCACCCAGTTGGGGGAAGCGGGCCGCACACATCAGGCTGACGATGCCCCCCAGCGAATGCCCCAACAGGAACACCGGGCCGGGGTGGGCGCGGATGGCGCGGTCGGCCAGGTCGGCCAGTTGCTGGATCAGGTTCGGCCAGTTGCTGGTGACCGCATAACGCGGCTCGTGACCGAAGCGGTCCACCGCCACCGTGTCAAAGCCGTGGCCTTGCAGGCCGCGGAGCACCTGGGTGTAGGTGCCCCCGGGAAAGCTGTTGCCGTGGCTGAAGACGACGAGGGGGCGTGGGGTCACGGGGCAGGGCCTTTCAAATCAGTTTTTCGGACTCGTTGCTGATTTTGCGCAGCGGTTGGCTGCGGGCGCTGTCACACAGGAGCGGCACCTCGGTGGGGGCGTTGTCCCAGGTGGGGTCTTCGATGCTGTCGAACACCTCGCGCAGCTTCTGGCCCCAGGTGGTGTGGACCATGCGGAAGTAAGGGTTCTGCTCGTCGATGACGGTGATCTTGTCGCTGCGCAGGGCCCCGGCCTCGTACACCGCCAGGTCCAGCGGCAGGCCCACCGACAGGTTGGACTTGAGCGTGGAGTCCATGCTGACCAGCACACACTTGGCGGCTTCGTCCAGCGGCGTGTGGGGGGTGATGACGCGGTCCAGCACGGGCTTGCCGTATTTGCTTTCGCCAATCTGGAAAAACGGGGTTTCGGGCGTGGCTTCGATGAAGTTGCCCGCCGAGTACACCAGGAACAGCCGCATGCCCTCGTTCCCGATCTGGCCGCCGAAGATCATGGACACGTTGAAATCCACCCCCGCAGCCTTGAGCGCGGCACCATCACGCTGGTACACGTGGCGCACGGCCGAGCCCAGCACGCGCACGGCGTCGAACATGCTTTTGGCGTTCCAGATGGTGATGGGTTCGTCTTCGTCGTTGTCCTTGAGTTTTTCAACCTGGAGGATTTCGCGCACCGACTGCGAAATGCTCAGGTTGCCCGCCGACAGCAGGCACATGAAGCGATCGCCCGGCTTCTCGTAGACGATCATCTTGCGAAAGGTGCTGATCTGGTCCAGCCCGGCGTTGGTGCGGGAGTCGGACAGGAACACCAGTCCGGCGTTGAGTTTGACAGCGACGCAGTAAGTCATGGGGGCGGTGGCTGCCCGTGCCGGGCAGGAAATGGAAAACCGCCGAGTTTAGGGGAGCCCGTCAAACCCCCCCATGCGGGGGCTTGACGGAGCAACACCGGACAGTGGCTGTCCGGTGTTTCAGGTCAGCGCTGGACAGTGAATTATTCGGCGCGGCGCAGGGCTTTCACGAATTTCCGTTTTTCATGCGGTGTTTGAGCGGCTTGATCCGCTTTCCACTGCATCCACTGCTTCAGTGACATGGAGAGTTGGAGGGAATAATCCAATGCAATCCATTGTTTTTGTGCCGGGTTGGGATAGGCTGGTACACCTTCGCCCATGACATTCTTCCCACCTTTGGTGGTCATGTTGAACGATGTGCCAGCCATCACATTGGCGAAATAGATGGCATCCATTTCGCTGAACGTCACCTCATTTTGCACGGTGGCTGCTGCACCGCTGCGATCCTGGCCCACATCAGTCAATCCGTTGACGGGTGCCACGGATTGTTTGGTCATGGCCGAGAACTGAGCCAACAGGGGTGGGGTTGTGTAGGTGGAGTCAGGCACAGAAGCCGTGCCGTGGCAGGACATGCAGGAGCTGTTGGCATTGTCGGCAGGGCCATTCAGGCGTTGGTTGGAGCCCAGATGCCCCATGCGCTGCACGGTGCCAGTACCGCCATGGGAGTTCAGTTCATCAACCACATCCCAGAAAATGACTTCTTGTTTGAAGCCGTTTTTGCGCGGGTTGGGGGGGTAGTTGTATGCCAATTGGCCGTCAGGCGGCGTGTCGTTGCCCCACATCAAGCCCAACAAACTGACACGCTGCCACTCGTCTTTGACCTTGGCTTTGCGCAGGCCGTCGGCCACAAAAGTGCCGTACACCCAGCCCGTGCTTTTTGCGCGGGAATCAGCGACGGAGATGTCGAACTGCATCAGGCGGACATCGTTCCATTTGGCGTAACTGCGCGGGCAGAGGCTGGATTGTTCCGCCATTGTTGCGTTGTCCGGTGTTTGGCAGAACGTCGGGTCAGAAATGTTGGCATTCCAGCGTGGCATGTTGGCCAGCACAGGGAGTTGATCCAGCGTTGCGGTGTTGAACAAAGGTTTGCCAATCACAGCGCCTTCATCGAAGCGGATGTTGGCCGTCGGAATTTTGGCGGTACCGTCTTTTTGCCAGACCGTTCCCAGGGTGTAGGCAGCGGTGGCGTTGTAAATGGCAACCGCCCACATGGTGGTGGCCGCCGTTCCGGTGCCGGATTTGATCGAGAACGTGACAGGGGCTTCGCGTGTCAAACCGTGAATAAACTCGCGTCCGCTGAGCGGATCATAGGTTTGGAAGGCGATGTGGTACCACGGGCGGACAGGATTTTCGCAAACATCAAAGTCTGTTTGTCCGCGGCGGTTGATGTTGCCTGCCAGAATGTAGTTGTAAACCAGCCAACCGTATTCTTTGGCCAGTTTTTCTTTCACTTTGGGGTTGGTGGCGGGGTCGAACAATGGATCGAACTTGGAAGAACGCCAAGGTTGATGGGCTTTGTCGTTGACAGGCTGACGCGGATAATCGTCGGAGAGTTTGAAGATTGGTCCGGAATATGCGCCAGTTGGCGCATTGGTGACCGTTTGGCCTTTCCACATGTCCGCGAATTTTGGCGCAATGTCTTGCCAATAACTTGGATAAGTGCCCGTGCACGTGTTGGCAGGTTTGTGTGCATCGGCCGCAAATGAGCTGGCTGATGCACTCACGAGTGCAATGCAGCCGAACTGCATGCAGGTTTTAATGGAACGTTGGAGCATTTCGCTTTCTCCCTTTCTGGTTGGAAATATATTGGTGCGCCGCCCGCAATTGCGTCAGGTGTTGGGCAGTTGCATGACGCGCAGAAATTCGCTGTAAACAGCGTTCTTGTTGGCTGAAATGGCAACGTCGATGGGTGATCCGTGTTTCGCATCCACCATCAGGCTGGCGCTCTGATCGTCTTCTTCGTTCAGTTCTTGGCAGACCGACAATGGGAACACCTGGGTGCTGACCAGCGATGGAACGCCAATTGCACAGGCCGCCAGCGGGTCCCAAAACGACAGATAGGTGCCAATCCCTGCGGCGTTGTCGGGGTATGCCAGCACGTCGCAGAGGAATTTGGCTGCAGGCGTATCGATGGCTTTGAGCGCATTCACAAAGCCCTGATCCAAGGGCACATCATTGGTGGCATTCAATGGAATCAAGCGCAGTGGAACGCCAAATTCAAACATCAGCTGCGCACCCAATGGATCAATGAAAATATTCCATTCCGCGACCGTGTTGCGGTAAATCACATTGTTGCCCAAGGCTGACTCAATGTTGCCCATTGCGCCTGGGGTGATGTAGCGTGGCAGGATGTTGCCGCCCATCATGACGATTTGCTGTATGCCGCTTTTCAGCTTCGCTTTGAGGGTGGAGTCTTGCTGGGCCGTGCGAAACAATGTGCCGAAATTGGTGCCGCCGCCAATGGACAGGATGGTGATGGGTTCATCGTTGTGGATGAAAAAATCGTGCAACCAGCGTTGTGCGTCGTGAATAACGGCAGAAGAATTCGTCGCAGGGAACGGTGCTGCATAGTGAATGTCTGCGCCGTTGCGCACGTCTGCCGGAAAGACATTGCTATAGCTCAGTGGTGCTGATGCTCCGCGCAGAACGGGCAGATTGAGTGCGCTGTTGCCGAACAATGTCAGCAAGTTGGCGACGTTCTTCACTCCCTTGGATAAATGCACTGCGCCGCAACCCGTGACGGAAATCGCCACCACCTCGATTTGAGGGTTGAGCATCAGATACACAATGGCCATGTAATCGTCAAAATCGACATCCGTGTCGATGATGACTTTTGTGCGTGTGTTCATAAATTGATTTTCGCTGTGATCAAGACAGCAACTGCTGCAGAGCCTCGGCTCTGCAGCAAGATGACGGGATTCAGATGACGCTGCTTATTTGGATGGCCACAAATAGCAGTAGGTTTGACTGTTGGTCAGGTTCACGCCCTGATCGTTATAGATGAACCCGTTCTGAAATGTGCTGGAGTACCCGCTTTGTACGCAGTTGGTATGCACCCAGTCAAACCCCTGACTGGCCATGCCCTCATTTTCTGAGTAGGGGACTTTGCTGGGATTGCCGCTGCACAAATACAGATTGGCTCCGCCTTGGATGCCTTTGACATACGAGCTTGGAACGCTGTATTTTTTGGGGCTGTAGTCGCTTGCAAAAACGTTGTCTATGGCGACGTCGTACACATTGCCATCAAGGGCTGATGTGATTTCAATGTGCGTGTGTGAGAGTGGAATCCCGTTGAGCTTTTTGCCAGATTTGTAGTTGGTGACTTGTGGGTAGTCGCTGTTGGGCGGTGCATTCACGGTGCCAGTCTGAAAGTAGCCGCCGACGTTCTGGCACATCTGCTGGTACTTTTGTGCTTGGGGTGACAGCGATTGCGCACTGGCTTGGGCCTGCAGGCCCAATGCACCCACAACAAAAACAGCGCTGTGTACAGCAAATACAGCATGCGCCAATATGGCGCAAGACATCTTTTTCATGACTTTCTCCCTTTGTGGAAAAATAGAACAAACATCCGCACGTAATAATCTTGCGTTGGATGGACGGGATGTTCATCTGTTTGAAGGCGAGTATGACACACGTTTTGCGCATGACAGTCTCGCGCTTCTTGCCATTCTTGCCTTCAATTGGCGAAATTCATTGTAGCGTAAGTATTGAGTTTTTCCTGTGTGTAAACCCCCTTGACAAATAATTTCTGTTTTTCTGTAAATTTCTTTGAGGTGTTCAAGTGAGATATATGCAGTTGTGCGTTGCTGAATGTTACTTGACATGTAACAGTTACCCAGTGAATAAATCAGGAGCAACCGCATGTCCTCGCTGCCGATCAGTCCTCCGACGACCATGGGCAACACGAATTCCCACCCGGCGGCTTTCCGTGCATCTTGCGAAAGGTGCTGATGTGGTCCGGCCCGGCGTCGGTGCGGTGGTCGGGCAGGAATGAACGATCCACCGGGTTCAGGGGAGCCCGTCAACCCCCGGGGGGCAGACCCCAGTCCACCGGCCGTCCTCGCCAGGCATCCTCCAGCCAGGCGAGGGACAACACCATCAGCAGGCCTTGCGGGGGTGGGGCCTGGGGGGCGTCGGCTGCGGGTTCCAGCGGAATTCCCACCACCTGGTGGACCATGGCGTGCGAGGTGTTGCCCGAATGCAGGTGTTTGATGTCCTGCTCGGGCACGTCCAGGATGGTGTCCAGTGCATCAACGCGCAGCACCAGTTCCATGGGGTCGCCCGATGGGTGGGGCGGGGACGCGGGGGCCAGGGCCAGCACCACCAGCTGTCGGCGGGGGCTGACGGCACGGTCCACCGCAGGGCCGGGGCCCGGGGGCTGCACGGCCAATTGCATGTCGATCACGGGGTACACCTGCCCGGCCAGCTCCACCAGCCCGGACAGCGGGGGGCGCGGCTTCCCGGCGCTGAGCACCGTGGTGTCGGGTGAGGCAAAGCGCACCCAGGTGGCCGGAATGGCCAGCCAATGGTTGCCCACCCAGAAGGTGGCCAACTGGGTCCAGCCCGAGCGTCCGGCAGGCGCGGTGCGCCGGGCCGGACGGTGGCGCAAGCGGGCATCGGGCTCCAGCCCCTGGCGGCTGCACAGGTGGGCCAGCATCAGGGCTTGCACCTGGTGCTGGTAGGCGTGGTCGTGGGCGCGGTATTCGCGGTAGCCGCTGCCGCGGGTCAAGCCCACACCGTGCAGGTGTCCGTCCAGCTCCGTCACCCCCTCGTGTTGGGCGGATGCGGCGGCTTGCACGGCCTGGTGGGCCTGAGCAGGCGTGAGGGGGGCGCCTGCGCAGGCCAATGGCACGCCTTGGGCACTGACAAAGGCCAGGCTGTCCCGGGGGCCGCAGCCGTGGGCGCTGTCGTCGAGCATGGCCTGCATTTGCTGGTCGCCTCTCCACACCAGGCCGATGCCGCCGACCGCGCGCGGTGGGTGCCCGCCTGCGGGGCCCGTCGGGTGCAGGGCCGCGGCATAGGTGAAGGTGGCGGGGTCGGCCTCGGCGTTCAGCAGGCCCGAGGGTCCCCAGGTGCTGACACAGTAGGCGTGAGGCGGCAGTTGCAGGCAACGGCTGACCCACTCGCCGTGCCAGGGTTGGCCCACCCGGTCTTGCAGGTCGGGGCGGGAGGTGGCCACCACGCGGCCTTGGGCATCGAACAGCGCCACCGCGCTGTACACCGTGTAGAGCGCGTTGATGCGCACCAGCGCCTGATGGGCCAGGGCGGCGGTGGCCGGACCGGGTTGCACCAGCGCCCGCACCAGCGAAGGGGTGAGCGCCCACCAGCGGCAGTCGTTGGCGCGTTCGTACAGGTTGCGGTCCAGGATTTGCAGGGCCACGGTGGCGCGGTGCTGCGCGTTGTGGATGCGGGCCTGGATGACGGCGCGGTGCAGGTCTTGCAAGGCGCTGGCAAAGGCGCGGGCGGTCTTTTGCGCGGTGGCCCCGATTTCCGACAACAGGGTCTGGGCAAACAACACGTCGCTGGGGCCGATGCCGGGCTGGCCTTGCAGCCGCATCACGTCGATCAGGCCGTTCCAGACCGAGCGCTCCAGCGCGGTGCGGATGGCGGTGGAGCGCGGGGGAATCTGCCGCAGTTCACCGTGCAGGAACTCGGGGTGGCTGGCCACCTCGTTCATCAGCGGCGAGGCCGCACCGTTGTCCTGCGTGGGGTCAAAGGCCAGCTCCAGCGGGATGAGCGCCAGGCCCTGCCAGCCCGGGCCGCCGTACCCCTCAAACGGCTGGGCGACGCGACAGCTGACCAGGTATTCGCGCCCCATGTGGCGTACCACGCCGCTGCGGGCCTGGGCCATCTTGGGCACGGGCCAGCCGGGGGGCAGTTGCAGGGCGTCGCTGGAGCCCACCACACGGTGCTGGCTGTCCAACAGGGCCAGAACGGTGCAGGACTGTTCCACGTCGCCCAGCAGCATCTGGAAGATGGCGGGCAGTTCGTCGTCGAGCTTGAACTCCAGGCACAGCAGCCCCACGGTCTGGCCGTGCTGGGTCAATGCCTTGGCATACACCAGGCTGGGGCGTTCGGGGTGAACGCTGGGCAAGCGCCCGTATCGCTCGGTGTAGGGGGCGCTGCTGTGCAGCGCCTCGCGCAGCCAGGCGTGGTCGTCCTCATGGGCGGCGGCCTGCGGCGGGAGGGCGTGCGGGTCGGTGCTGTGGCGGGCAATGAGGTTCAAGTCTGCATCGAACAGCAGGGCGCTGCGGTAGACCGAGTAGAACGACACATAGCTGCCCAGGCGCTGCTCCACCGCCTCCCGTGGGGGGGCGTGGTCACGGGTGGGGTCGTCTGTGGCGGGGGTGGCAAACCGGGCGGCAAAAGCGGTCAGCACCTCGTCGCTGGCCAGGAAGCCGATGTCGGCGGTGCGTTCGAACAGGTTGCGCACCAGGATGTCGATGGCCACCTGGGCCTTGTTGTCCAGTTCGGTCTGGGCATTGCCCAGGGCTTGTTGCGACAGGCCCCGCACCATGTCGGCCGACAGGGCCGAAAAGTCGCGTCGGGCGCGGCTGAGGTCGGCCCCGGACGAGGCCTGTGAGGTCAGGCGCGACAGCGCCGACAGCAGCGAGAGGTTGTCCCACGCGGCCTCCACCAACTGGAGTTCCTGGTGCTGTTGCACCACGGTGGGCATGTAGCGCAGCAGGCGCTGCGCTGAGGGCACCGTTTGGGTGCTTGCGTTCAAGGTGGTGTCTCCTTTGTGAGGAATTCATCCAACCTTCACGCAACAACCATGCCCCCTATGAGGATTTAGAGAGCTTTTTCAAACGGTACAGCGCTTCCAGGGCGTCGCGCGGGGTCAGGGTGTCGGGGTCGATGGTGGCCAGGGCCTGGTCCACGGCGCTGGGTTCGGGGGTGGCGCTGGGCGGGGGCGGGGCGAACAGGTCCACCTGGGTCTGGGCGGCGGCGCTGTGGTCTTCCAGCGCGGCCAGGGCGTGTTTGGCGTGGTTGACCACGGTGCCCGGCACCCCGGCCAGGCGGGCCACCTGCAAGCCGTAGCTGCGGCTGGCGGGGCCGGGCTCGATGTGGTGCAGAAACACGATGTCGCTGCCGCTTTCGGCGGCGCTCACGTGCACGTTCTGCGCCGCGTGGTGCTGGGCCGGGAACTCGGTCAGCTCGAAGTAGTGGGTGGCGAACAGCGTGAGGGCCTGCACCTTGTCGTGCAGGTGCTTGGCGATGGCGCTGGCCAGGGCCAGGCCGTCGAAGGTGCTGGTGCCGCGGCCGATTTCGTCCATCAGCACCAGGCTTTCGCGGGTGGCGCTGTGCAAAATTTGCGCGGCCTCGGTCATCTCCAGCATGAAGGTGGACTGGGCGTTGGCCAGGTCGTCCGCCGCGCCAATGCGGGTGTGGATGGCGTCCAGCGGCCCCAGGCGGCAGCTTTGCGCGGGCACGAAGCTGCCCATGCTGGCCAGCAGCGCAATCACGGCCACCTGCCGCATGTAGGTGCTTTTACCGCCCATGTTGGGGCCGGTGATGATTTGCATGCGGGCCTTGCCGTGCAGCACCGTGTCGTTGGGGATGAAGCTGCCGCGGCTGGCCTCGGCCAGGCGGGCTTCCACCACCGGGTGACGCCCGCCACGGATTTCGATGCCGGGCTGCTGGGTGAACTCGGGCGCACACCAGTTCAGTGCCAGCGCCCGTTCGGCCAGGGCACCCAGGGCGTCCAGCGCGGCCAGGCTCTGCGCCAGTTCGGTGAGGGCGGGGACATGCTGTTGAAGGGCCTGCAGCAATTCGTCGTACAGCCATTTTTCGCGGGCCAGGGCGCGTTCCTGGGCGCTCAGAGCCTTGTCCTCAAAGGCTTTCAGCTCGGGGGTGATGAAGCGTTCGGCGTTCTTCAGGGTCTGGCGGCGGCGGTAGTCGTCGGGCACCTTGTCCACCTGGCCTTGGGTCACCTCGATGTAAAAACCGTGCACCTTGTTGTACTGCACCCGCAGGTTGGTTATGCCGGTGCGGGCGCGTTCGCGGGTTTCCAGGTCCAGCAGGAAGCCGTCGCAGTTGGTCTGGATGGCGCGCAGCTCGTCCAGCTCGGCGTCAAAACCGTGGTTGATGACGCCGCCGTCGCGCACCAGCGCCGCGGGTTCGGGCAGCAGCGCGGCGTGCAGCAGCGCGGCGCAGTCGGCCAGCGAGGTTTGCCACAGGGCCGTGCCCAGGCGCTGGAGCAGCGGTGGGGCGTCATGGATTGAAGAAAAATCGGCCTCTATCGCTTTATTTGTAAGCGCAAGCAGCTCTGAAATGTGTAGCGACCGTTGCAACGTCTGCCCCAGGGCCACCAGTTCCCGCGGGCGCACCTGGCGCAGGGCGGTGCGGGCGGCAATGCGTTCGGCGTCGGCGCAGTGGCGCAGGCCCTGGCGCAAGGCGGCCAAGCCCTGTCCCGTGCCAAAACCTTGCAACCAGCCGATGGCGGCCAGCCGCTCCAGTGCGGTGCGGCGGTCGCGCTCGGGGTTGAGCAGCCAGTGTTTGAGGGCGCGGCTGCCCATGCCGGTCTGGGCGGTGTCCAGCAGGCTGAACAGGGTGGGGGCGGTGTCGCCACGCAGGGTGTGGGTCAGCTCCAGGTTGCGCCGGGTGGTGGCGGGCAGGTGCACCAGCGCTTGCGGGCGGGCCACGCTCAGCCGGGTGGCGTGGGCCAGGGTGCGGCCTTGGGTGTGCTCGGCAAAGTCCAGCAGGGCGCTGGCGGCGGCGTGGGCCAGGTTCAGGCCCTCGGCGTCCCAGGCGGCCAGGCTGGCGGCCTGCAACTGGGCCAGTAGCTTCTGGCGGCCCAGGCCGGGGTCGAACTGCCAGGCCGGGCGGGGCGTGAGCGACAGCCGCGCCCCCGGGCCGGTGCTGGCGGCCAGCAGCGCGGGCAGGGCCTGCAGGCGTTGCTCAAAGGCGGGGGTGACGTCGGCCCCGTACAGCAGCTCGGTGGGGGCGAGGCGGGCCACCCAGGCGGCCAGCTCGTCGGTGGGGCATTCGGCCAGCTGGATCAGGCCTTGGGTGAGGCTCATCCAGGCCAGACCCAGGGTGGCGCGGGGGCCGACGTGGATGGACAGCAGCAGGTTTTCGGTCTTGTCGCCCAGCAGCTCGGCGTCGGTCACGGTGCCGGGGGTGACCACGCGCACCACCTTGCGTTCCACCGGGCCCTTGCCGGTGACTTCGCCCACCTGTTCGCAGATGGCGACGGATTCGCCCATTTTCAGCAGTCGACCCAGGTAGGTTTCCACCGAGTGGAAGGGCACACCCGCCATCACCACGGGCTGGCCTGCCGACTGGCCGCGGGTGGTGAGGGTGATGTCCAGCAGCCGGGCGGCCTTTTCGGCGTCGGCCCAGAACATCTCGTAGAAGTCACCCATCCGGTAGAACAGCAGCGTGTTCGGGTGCTGGGCCTTGGCGGCCAGGTACTGGCCCATCATGGGCGTGTGGCCCTGGGCCAGGAAGTCGGCGGCGGTGGGGGCGGGGGAGGGAACGGTGCCGGAAGCGGGGACGGAGGCGTGTTGGGGCGCGCGGTTCATGTCGGGAGCGGGGTAGGGAGTCCTGGGCGGGCGGACAGTGTAGGCAATCCGGGCCGGTGGGGGTTGCCCACCGGCCTTCGTGCCCATGTCTGCATGGCTTGACGCGCTCAATCCCAACGTCGTCCCCGGTTGGCGAGCCGCTTGAGGGCGCTCGCAACGGTGCTTCCAAGCTTCGGGACTTGCGCAACAGCTGGGTATCGGGGGATGATGATTCTGTTGTCAGGAAATTCTGACATTTTGTGGCGGGTGGGGTGTGTCAAAACGGGCTTGCAGCAAGCGGGCCCACTGTCAGGGGAGGCGCTGCGTGAACGCACGGGGTTGGTGTTGGCTGCTGTTCGTGCTCCTGCTGGGGGCGCTGCCCGCAGGCGTGCGCGCCTTGCCGGTGGCGTACCACTGCGCACCGGCGGCACCAACGGCACCCGTGGCGGACCTGCCCACCCAGCCCACCGCAGCCTGGACGCCAGCCCCTGACGGACGGGTGCCGGTCTTACAGCGGGATGTGGTGTGCTGGGTCCGGGTGGAGGCGTCGGCCCCGGCGTCCCGCTTCCGTTTGCAGTTCGACCGTTTGCACATGCAGCGGGTGGACATCGAGCTGCTCTCGGCCCAAGGCGATTCCCTGGGGCTGGCCCGGCGTGTGGGCGGGGCCGTGGAAGCCTGGGTGTCCGGGCAGCAGGCGCTGTTCCTGGCGCAACCCCAACCGGGTCAGGTGCTGTATGCGCGGATCAGCCCGGTGCCCGGTTCCTTGCCCTTTCCGGGGGTGGACCCGCACCTGGTGGTGGACTGGGTGGACCCCGGACCCGCCACGCTGGACGCCCAATGGACCGATCTGGTCAACATGGGGGCGGTGGTGTTCCTGTTCACCTCGGCCCTGGTGGCGCTGTTTTTTCTGTTTGCGCTGAAGGAGAGCAACTACGGCATCTATGCGCTGTATGCCACGGTGCAGGCCATCACCCACTTCTCCAAGACCGGTTTGGGCTTTGCCCTGGACGTGGGTCAGTGGTGGTGGGTCAATGCCGCGTTGCAGCAGTACGTGGTGTCGGCCTTGTCGGCATGGCTGTATGTGCGTTTTGGGCGGTTTGAGGTGCACAGCCCCTGGTTGGCCAAGGCCGGTTACGGGGTGATGGGGGGCTTTTTGGCCTTGACCGTGCTGCCCTGGCTGGGCTGGGGCCATGTGGCGTGGCCGGTGTTTGTGCTGCTGCCTTTGCACTTTGCCGTGGCCTTGTGGGGCAACCTGCGGGGGTGGTGGCGCGGCGAACGGAGCTGCGGCATCTTGCTGGTGGGCCTGGCCCCCATTTCGGTGTATTGGTTGGTGTACGGGGTGTATGTGGTGGTGTTGCGCCAACCCACGCCGGAGGTGCTGGAGTTCGGCTCCCACTTTGACCTGGTGCGCACCCTGGTGTTGCCCGCGGTGTTTTGCTGGGGCCTGGCCGAGCGCACCCTGAGCGCCCAGCGGGAAACCACCCACCTGCTGTCGCACGATCCGCTCACTGGCCTGTTCAACCGCGAGGGCCTGCGCGACCTGGGCGACCGCCTCATGGCCCACGGGCATGCGCCCACGGTGACGGTGGCCAACATCGAGCGCTTCCATGCCATCAACGAGACCCTGGGCATGGAATTGGGTGACCGTGTGCTGAAGGAAACCGGGCGTCGGCTGGCCGCCTGTGCCGCCACGGTGGGGCCGTGGCACCTGGCCCGCATGCACGCCGACCAGTTCTGCCTGATGTTCGAAAACGCCCCGGCCCCGGAGCGGGTGCGCCTGGCGTTGCAGGACGCCTTCTCCGACGCCGCCGACGTGGCCATGCAGATCGTGGACCTGTCCATGGTCTGCGGCACCGCCCAGTGGGTGCAGGGGCAGGACATGACCACCCTCATCCGCAACGCCGAGGTGGCGCTGGACAACGCCCGTGCCCAGAAGCGCCCCTGGCTGTTGTACACCCCGGGCCTGGAAAACCACCGCCGGGTGGACCTCAACCTGCTGTCGGCCCTGCGTCGGGCGGTGCAACACAACGAGTTGCGCATGTACCTGCAACCCAAGATCGGCTTGGCCGACGGGCGGCTGTGCGGGGCCGAGGCGCTGGTGCGCTGGGAGCACCCCACGCGGGGCATGGTGCCGCCGTCCGACTTCGTGCCCTTTGCCGAAAGCACGGGGCGCATTGCCAGCATCACGCAGTGGATGTTGCGCCAGGCCATGCTGGAAACCGTGCACTGGCGTGCCCAGGGCCAGCCGCTCAAGATCGCCGTCAACCTGTCCACCCACGACCTGTCCGACGCCGACCTGCCCGAACGCCTGCGCCGCCTGCTGGCCGACACCGGCGCCCTGGCGCAGGACATCCGGCTGGAGGTGACCGAAAGCGCCGCCATGCAAGACCCCCAGACCTCGCTCACGGTCATGGGGGCGCTGGACAGCGCGGGCTTCTCGCTGTCCATTGACGACTTTGGCACCGGCTACTCGTCGCTGGCCCACCTGCAGAAGATGCCGGTGGCCGAGCTGAAGGTGGACCGCGCCTTTGTGCGCGACATCCACCTCAGCGGTGACGCCGTGGTCTTGCTCGAATCCATCGTCGCCATGGGCCACCGGCTGGGCCTCACGGTGGTGGCCGAAGGGGCCGAGTCCATCCACGAGTGGCGCCTGCTGCAAACCCTGGGCTGCGACGTGGCCCAGGGCTGGTTTGCCGCCAAACCCATGCCCGCCCACGACTTGCGCCAGTGGGCCACCCGACACCTGCCGTTCCGACCCGCACCGCCCCCGTCCTGACTGGGGTGTGGGTCAGCCATCCGTGTTTCAACCCCAGGGAGACAAAACGCATGAGCCATTGGTTGTCAGACAACGCCGAGACCTTGATTGAATGTGCCGCACAGGCCGCAGCCCAGGGGCGCAGGCCCCAGGTGCTGGTGGTGGGTTCGGGTTACGGGGGCGCGGTGGCGGCCCAGCGCTTTGCCGAGGCGGGCCAGTCGGTCTGGTTGCTGGAGCGCGGCAACGAGTACCTGGCGGGTGACTTCCCGCAGGATGTGGGCGAAGCCCCGGGCCATGTTCGCTGCGAAATGGACGGACCGCTGGGGACCCAGACCATCGGCCACGAATCGGGGCTGTTCGACTTTCGCGTGGGCGAGGGCGGGGCGGCCCTGCTGGGCAATGGCCTGGGGGGCGGCAGCCTCATCAACGCCGCCGTGGCCCTGCAACCCGAGCTGCGGGTGTTCGACCGACCTGAGTGGCCCGCCGCCCTGCGTGATGGCGTGTCGTGGTCGCACTGTTTCGACCGCGCCCGCCAGGGCCTGGGCGTGCAGGACGGCGCCACCCAGCGGGCCGCGACCCACCCACCCCAGGCCACCCTGCGGCGCCAACGGCTGGAAGACCTGGCCCGGGCCGCCCGCGCCCGGGCCGAACCCGATGTGGCGGTGACGGCGGAAGATGTGCCCCTGGCCATCGAGTTCCGGCGCCAGCTCCCTGCGGGCACCGTGCCCACGCGGGCCTGCAACGGCTGTGGCAACTGCGCCAGCGGCTGCAACCACCACGCCAAGCTGAGCCTGGACAAGACCTACCTGGCCCGCGCCCGGGAGCAGGGCGCACGCCTGTTCACGGGCGTGTCGGCGCTGTGGGTGTCGGCCATTGCCCCAGAGCACGGGGGGGGCTGGCGCGTGCACGCCGTGCGCACCGCCGAACGGGCCCTGTGGGCCGACACCGTGCGGGCCGATGCGCAGGACTCCACCGCGCCCAACGCACCCGCAGACCGCCTTGTCTTCACCGTGGATTGCGACCGCCTGGTGCTGGCCGCCGGGGCACTGGGCAGCACCGAGCTGCTGCTGCGCTCGGCCCAGCAGGGCCTGCGGGTGGCCCGCACCTGGCTGGGCCAGTGCATGTCCGGCAATGGGGATGACCTGAGCATGGCCGCCCAGCTTCCCCAGCCTGTGCAGGGCTTTGGCGAAAGCGCCACCCCCATGCCCGCCACCGCCCCCAACCGGGGGCCCACCATCACCGGCGTGGTGCGGTTTCGCCATGCCACCGATCCACTGGCCAGCACCATCGCCGAAGACGGTGGCATGCCCGGGCTGCTGAAAGGCGTGGTGGGTGAAACGGTGGCCACGCTGGCCACGCTGCACCAGGTGGCGCAGTGGGGGTTCAAGGGGGGCGGCCTGTCCGACCCGCTGGCCGTGGGGCCTCGCGTGGACGACCATTCCCTGGCCCTGCTGGGCATGGGGCACGACCGCTGCGCCGGACGCCTCACCCTGGCGGGCGTGGCCGAGCGCACGGCCTGGTCCTGGGTGGACGGGCGTGACGCGGCAGAGGGGCTGGACCCCTCGCTGCGCCTGCACCGCCAGCGCCTGTCCGCCATCAACGACCTGGGGGGCGTGCACATCCCCAACCCCGCCTCGGGGGTCATGCCCGAGGCCCTGGCCCGGGTCATGGACCAGGGGGACTTCCGGGCGCCGTGGATCACCGTCCACCCGCTGGGCGGCTGCCGCATGGCCGACAGCGCCGACCAAGGCGTGGTCAATGACCGTTGCGAGGTGTGGGGCGACAACGGCCAGGTGCTGGCCGGCCTGCACGTGATGGACGGATCGGTGGTGCCCGCCTCGCTGGGCGTCAACCCGTTCCTGACCATCACGGCGCTGGCAGAGCGTGCCTGCGAGCTGGCACTGGCGGTGCCACTCGGCGCGGGAGACGGGGGCCACGCTTGCGCCGCTGACCGCGTGTTGCGTGCCGCCCCCCTGGCTCCGTATCCCCGGGTGGTGGGGGAGGCGGGCGACGTGGCGGGCAACTCCGCGGCCGATGCCCCGGGCACCCCGCTCCGCGGGGCTTGGCTCAACGAGGTGCTGCGGGGCCGCTTGAACGTGACCCCCGCGCTGTGGCAGCACCTGCCCCACTGGCGTGCCGCCGTCCCGCAGACCCAGCCTGCGCCGGACGCACTGGCCGCCAGCCTGTTTGTGGAGATGGACGTGCCCGACTGGGCCAGCCTGTGGGCCGACCCCCAGCACCGAGCCAGGGTGGTGCCCGGCATGAATGCACCCGCGGCCACCGAACAGCGCATCACCGCCTCGCGCCTGGTGCTGGACGTGCCCGGCCTGGGGATGCAGGTGTGTCCCGTGGTGGAGGGGCAGGTGCAGGTGTTCCACCCCCGCGGCGATGGCTTCTGGCGCCGCCTGGGGCGCACCGGGGCCGTGCTGTTCACCTACGCGCTGGACCGCCTGCTGGCCGATGCCCGCCTGCCCCCACCGCCCGGGCAACCGCCGCGCACCTTCCGGCAGACCCTGGACGCCGTCACCGTCGCCGTCCAAAGCGCCTGGCACGCCGCCCGCGTGCGGGGCTTCACCTACGATCTGCGGGTGGACATGGCGGGCGTGCCCGTGCGCCTGCAAGGCTGCAAGGACATCACGCCGGTGGCCAGTGCCTCGGCCATGCTCGACTGGCTGAAGAAGTGGTGGCGCACCGGGCAACTGCCCAAGCTGCAACGGCGCAGCGTGTGGGCGCAACTGACCGAGGTGGACCTGGACTGCACCGCCGAGGCCAGTGCCCAGTTGTTGGGCCAAGGCCGATTCCGCATGGATGTGCCGGAAATGCTGCGCCGTGTGGTGCCGCAGCTCCAGTTCGGGCCCGACACCCTGTCGGCCCTGGTGGCATTCCTGTCCTACCCCATGCTGATCGGGCGGCACCTGCTCTACAGCCGCGTGCTGGACTTCCGCTACCCCGACCAGAAGCCTGGCCTGCCCACCACCGACTGGGCCGTCCAACCCGACGATGGCCGCTTCGAACTGCGCCGTGACGCCTACCGCGACCTGGTGCTGCATGACGGCACCCGCGTCGCCGCCCAGGAACCCGTGTGTGTGCCCACCCGCCTGCGGGCCGGGCTGGTGGGCGCGGCGGCCGACGCCTCGCCCCTCATCCGCACCGGGCTGGTCCGCTACCGCCAGCCGCAGGTGGAGCACCGCGAAACGGCACAAGGCCGCCGACGTTGGCGCAGCATCATCCTGATGAACGGTTTTGCCCAGAACACGCTGCCCTTCATTGCCGACGAGCTGGGCCCCGACGCGCTGGCTTGCCTGCTGTACGAGCAGGGCTGGGACGTGTGGCTGTTTGAATACCGCGTCAGCCCCTTCCTGCGGGCCTCGGCCCAGTACTCGACCATGGACGACATTGCCGCGGGCGAAATCCCCGCAGCGGTGGACCATGTGCTGGCCACGTTGTGTGAAGAAAATGGCATCCAGCGCTTTCAGGGTGAGCTGTTCGTGCTATCACATTGTGTAGCATCGGCGGCGCTGGCCATGTCGGTGCTGGGCGGGCGCTTGCGGCATGACGACGGCAGCGCCAAGCTGGCCGGGGTGTTGTTCTCGCAGTTCCAGCCGTTTGTCATCGGGTCCGAAACCTCGCAAATGCGCCTGCAGGTGGCCTCGCTGCTGACCCGCATGGGGGTGGATTACCTGCAATTTGCCGCTGGCCATGTGGCCCCCGACGGCCTGCATGCCGCCGTGGACATGCTGTTTTCCAGCCTGGACTACCCGCCCGAGCAGGACCGCGCCTGCCCGCACGACGACGACCGTGGCCACCCCCACCCCGACGGCACCACCTGCAAACGCATGGCTGGCCTGTTGAGCCCGCTGTTTGCCCACCACCAGCTGCACGACGTCACCCACGAAAAGCTCGACCAGTACTTTGGCCGCACCAACCTGGGCGTGTTTGTCCAAGGGGCCAAATGTGTGGAGGCCGAACGCCTGGTCAACGCCGACGGGCAAGACGTGTACGCCACCGCCGAACGCCTGGTGCGCCACCTGGACATGCCCGTCATGGTGCTGCACGGGGCCGACAACCGCCTGTTCAGCCACGAATCGCTGGACGAAACCCAGCGCCAGTTGCAGCGCGTGGCCTCGGCCCAGCGCCGCGACGCCGGGGCCGACGTGTTCTTCAAGGTGCCCGACCACGCGCACTTTGACGTCACCATCGGGAAAAACGCCCCGCGGGTGGTGTTCCCCCGGGTGCTGGCGTTTTTCAACAAGGCCTATGGGCTGCCCGCCTTCCCGCCCCCCAAAGCCCGGCGGCTGCGGGCACGGCTGCCACGCACCGGCCCCCTGGTGGGCTGGACGCGGGTGGAGGGCGACCGTGTGGTGGCCCGCCTGTGGGCCGAGGTGGACGACCAGCACAACGACCGCACGCTGGCGCTGATGACCGTGCTCTACGTCAACGGCCAGGCGCAGGCCCAGTGCTGGCGCGTGCGCCGCGCCCGCCTGGGCACCGAGGTGGGGGGGCAGCACGCGCCGTCGTCCCTCCAGCTGCGCTACGCCGTGGCCGACCTGAGCTGGCCCCTGTCGGCCCAGGGCACGGTCAACGTGCTGGCCGTCAGCCTGCACCGCTACCACGATGGCGATGGCGGCGAGGCCCACCCGTCACCCGGTTTTGCGGAAGCCGATGTGGCCCTCGACCGCGGGTTGGCCCGTTGGGGCGTGCCCATGACGGTGGACGAGGCGTTGGGTGCCGGTGGGCGCACGCCGCTGTGGACCCCCGCGCCGCAGCCAGCCCTGGCCACTGTCGAGACCACCGCAGCCACAGCGCAGCGTGCCAGCCGCTGGACGGCGCTGGAGGCCGACAGCCCCACCTCGCCCCAGTGCGTGCAGCCCTTTGCCGTGTGCCCCACGTTGGCCCAGGCCCACAGCCTGCTGCGCCCGCTGGCGGCCAGCCTGGCGGCCTCGCGCCAGCGGGCGCTGGGGGCCGACCCGGCCACGCTGTCGCGCCAAGTGCGCCGTGTGGCCTACCTGCGCGATGCCTGGGTGCGCCTGCGTCCCGCCACCTGGCGGCCTGCGGTGGACCGGGTGGACATGCTGGCCGCCACTTGCCACCACCCCGGGCTGACGCCTTTGGAAACTTGGCGCAGCGATCGGCAGTTGGCCGCTTTGGCCCGGCAACAGCAGCAGCGCCCCGCGGCCTTCATGTGGATGCTGGGCGACCAGATCTACGCCGACGCCAGCGGCGGCCTGGCCGATGCGGCCTCGCCCGTGGAGCGCTTCCTGCCCAAGTACCGCAACGCCTTCAACGCCGACGGCTTTGCCGCCCTGGCCCGGCACCTGCCGTTGACGATGGTGATGGACGACCACGAGCTGGACGACAACTGGAGCGTGGAGCGCCTGGACGCCGGGGCGCACCAGCGCCTGGCCTTTGACAACGCCTGGCTGGCCTACCGCGTGTTCCAGAGCAGCCACAGCGCCAGCGGCGGGGCCACGTTCGACGACGTGGGCACCCGTTGGGGCGGGGTGGCCGGCTACCGGCTCAACACCCGCATCCACCGCGACCGCGTGCGCCGACGCCTGCTGACCGAGGCGCAGTGGGCTGCGCTGGAGCGCTGGCTGGTGACCGAGCAGGCCCTGGGCAACCACCCCAAGGTGCTGGCCTGCGGCTCGGTGGTGGCCCCCGGTGTGCGTGAGCTGGCGGGGGCCAACCCCGACCGCACCGGCGACACCTGGCAGAGCTTCCCGGCCGAGCGCCAGCGCCTGTTTGACCTGCTGGTGCGCCACCGGGTGCATGGCGTGGTGCTGTTGTCGGGCGACTATCACTGCGCCGCTTTCGCCTCGCTGGAATTTGACGTGCCGGGGCTGAGCGCCGTGGCCATCGTCACCCCCCCTTTGCACGCCCCCATGCGTTTTGCCAACGTGCCCGCCTCCGGGGTGCTGGCCACCGAGCAGGTGACGCTGTCGGCGGGCTTGGGGCAGGTGCGCATCGACGCGCAGGCGCTGGAGGGCGACGGCTGGGTGCGCTGCGGCTTCCATCGGGGGGTGGGGGGCGGCTGGGCTTTGCAGGCCGAGTTCACCACCTCGGCGCTGGACGGTGAACCGTGTCGCCAACGCCTGCTTGAAGCCCGCTGGGCGTGACCTGCACGCGAGGCCGCATTCGCGTACGCTTGCGTGTGAACACCGGGGCGTGGTGCCCCGATTCAGACCTGCCATTGCCATGATCGTCATCCTGAAAGTCGGCGGGCTGTCCGCCGCAGCCGATCGCATCCGCCAGACCATTGCCCAGGAGGGTTTGCCCTGGCGTCTGGTGCACGTGAGCACGCTCAACCAGGCCCGGCTGGCTTTGGCACGCGACACGGTCGATCTGCTGCTCATCCACCACCAGTTGCCCGATGGCCAGGCCCTGGGCAGCGAGCTGCCGCTGGCCAACGGCATCATTCGGGTGCTGTCCATCGAGCTGGGGCAGGAGGCAGTGGCCGCCCGTGCGCTGGAAGCCGGGTTTGACGACTACGTCATCGAGCAGGTGGGGGAGGGCTTTGGCACCGTCATGCTGGCGCAGATCCGCAGTGGCCTGCGCCACCGCGAAACGGCCCGCCACCTGGCCGAGCAGCATGAGGTGCTGGGGGCCATCAGCCGTGCGCAGGCCCATTTCATCCAGTCCACCGACAACCGGCAGGCCTTCCAGGCGCTGCTGACCGACCTGCTGGCCCTGACCCACAGCGCTTTCGGTTTTGTGGGGGAGGTGTTCTACGACGCCCCCGACCGCCCCTGGCTGCAGGTCCATGCGCTCAGCGACACGGCCTGGGACGACGCCTCGCGCCGGGCCCATGCCGAGGCCCAGGGCTCTGGCATGCCGCTTCGCAACCTGGACACCTTGTTTGGTGCCGCGCTGCGCACGGGTGAGGTGGTGCTGACCAACCGGCCCGGGGCGGACCCGCGATCGGGCGGCCACCCCAAAGGGCATCCGGCGCTGCGCTCCTTCCTGGGCCTGCCGGTGGGGCAGCCGGGGCAGTTGCTGGCCATGGTGGGCCTGGCCAACCGCCCGGGCGGTTACAGCCCGGCCCATGTGCAATGGCTGCAACCCCTGCTGGACACCCTGGGCCAACTGGTGGTGGCGCGGCGCGGTGAGCGTGACCGGGCCGACGTGATGCGCAAGCTCCAAGCCACCCTGGACGCCATGGACCAGGGTCTGCTGATGACCGATGCCAAGGGCCATTGCGTGCTGTTCAACCAGCGGGTGTTGCCGCTGCTGGAAGTGGAGGCCGACTTCTTTGCCTCGCAGCCCCACCGCCTGGACCTGCTGTTGTTTCAGAAGGCCCGCGGGGACTTTGGCCCCGACGCCGAATGGGTGCAGGACCCGCAGCTCAGGGCGTTCATCCAGAACCCCACCCCGGCCACGCAGATCGACCTGCCCCCCACGTTCCGGCGGACCACGCGGCATGGCCGCGTGCTGGAGGTGCGCACCTGGGGCTTGCCCAGTGGCGAGCAGGTCAGCACCTACACCGACGTGACCGACATGCACCAGCAACAACAGGCGCTGGTGCAGGCGCACGAACGGCTGGCGGCCATCGTCGACGGCACCCGGGCGGGCACCTGGGAATGGCACATCGACGCCGACGAGGTGGAGGTGAACGAGCGCTTCGCCTCCTTGGTGGGCCATCGCCGCGAGGACCTTCCCCGCAAGGTCAAGGACCTGTACGCAATGTTGCTCCACCCGGCCGACGAAGACCGGCTGCACGAGGCCAACCTGCGCCACCTGCGCGGCGAAACCGATTTGTACGAATGCCAGTTCCGCTTCCGTCACGCCAAGGGCCATTGGATCTGGGTGCTGGAGCGCGGTCGCATCAACCAGCGCGATGCCAGCGGACGGCCCACCGTCATGTCGGGCACCACCATCGACATCACCGACAGCAAACACGCCGAAGACGCCTTGCGCGTCACCAGCGAACTGCTGCGCGAGCGCACCAAGGCGCTGGAAGCCACCCTTCAGGCCATGAGCAAGGGGCTGCTGGTCATCAGCCCCGAAGGCCGCGTCAAACTCTACAACCAGCAGGCCTGCGTCATCCTGGACATGCCCGACAGCTACATGGCCACCATGCCGCTGGTGGTGGACATCGTGCAGCGGCAAATGCAACGCGGCGACTTCGGGCCGGATTTCAGCTACGTGGAGTCCGGGGCGCGCCTGTTCGTTCGCTCGGTGGGTGACCCCAACTTCACGCAGTGGCCCCAACGGTACGTGCGCCGCACGCCACAGGGCCGCTACCTGGAAATCAAGAACGACCCCATGCCCGACGGTGGCGTGATCCGCACCTTTGCCGACGTGACCCCGTTCATTGAAGCGGTGGAATCGGCCCGCGAACGGGGCGAGGAAATCCGCCGCCTCAACGAAACCTTGGAGCAGCGTGTGGCCCAGCGCACCCTGGAGCTGGAGCGCAGCATGAGCGACATCGAGGCGCTGTCCTACTCCATCGCTCACGACCTGCGGGGGCCGCTGCGGGCGGTCAACGGGTTTGCGGCGCTGATTGCCGCGGAAGAGGCCGATCGCCTCAGCCCCGAAGGGCGCGAGATGTTTGCCCGCATCACCGAAGCCTCGCGGCGCATGGGGGTGATGATCACCGACCTGCTGCAACTGTTCAAAGTGGTCCGTGCCGACCTGGTGCCCACCGAGGTGAACGTGGCCGCGCTGGCCCAGGAGGCGGTGCGGTCGCTGGCGGCGGCCTACCCGCGCACCGCCATCGACGTGGAGCCGCTTCCCCCCGCCCAGGGAGACGCGGCCTTGCTGCGCATTCTGGTGAGCAACCTCATCGACAACGCCCTGAAATACTCCGCCAAGGCCGACTCACCCCGGGTCACCGTGGGTTGGAACGACGAGCTTCATGCCTGGTTTGTGCGCGACAACGGCGTGGGCTTTGACATGGCGCATGCGCAAAAGCTGTTTGGCCTGTTCCAGCGCCTGCATGTGCCTGCCGACTTTGAAGGTTCGGGGCTGGGGCTGGCGGTGGCCGCCCGGGTGGCCGAACGGCACGGGGGCCGCATCTGGGCCGATGCCCACCCAGGGCAGGGGGCCTGCTTCTGGTTCACGCTGGCCGCACACCCCGCGTTGATGCCCGAACCTGTGCCCCCGGCCTCCCCTGACCAGCCCCCTTCTGTGGCGCGCCAACCCTCGCTGTTCGGGGAATGAGCCTGCCCCGCAGGGGGCAGGCGGCACGGTGCGTGGGGCTGGCCCGCGGCCTGGGTCAGAACGGCGCGTCGTCCGATGCCGCTGCGTCCGTTGCGTGGGGCGCGTTGGCCGCCGACGGGGTGGCTTGCGCCTGGGCCTGGTCGTCGTCGGCGCTGGTTTGCAGTCCCTGGCGCACGGCGGCCTTGTCGCCCGCGCTGGCAAACTTGCTGTACTTGCCGATCACGCTGACCAACTGCCCGTAGATGCGGGGGTTGGCGGCCAGGCATTCGCGCTGGTGCAAAAAATCAGCCTCACCGGTGAAGTTGCCCACCAGGCCCCCGGCCTCGGTCACCAGCAGCGCGCCAGCGGCCATGTCCCAGGGCGACAGGCCTTTTTCAAAGAAGCCGTCGGCGAAACCCGCGGCCACATAGGCCAGGTCGAGTGCGGCGGAACCGGGGCGGCGCACACCGGCGCAGCGGGGCATCACGTCGCCCAGCATGGCCAGGAAGGGTTTCATTTCGTCGCCGGGACGGAAAGGGAAGCCGGTGCTCAGCAGCGTGTCGCGCAGGTGGGTGCGCTTGGCCACGCGGATGCGGCGTTCGTTCAGGTAGGCCCCACGGCCCTTGGTGGCGCAGAACAGGTCGTTGCGGGTGGGGTCGTACACCACGGCTTGCTCCAGCTTGCCTTTGACGGCCAGCGCGATGCTGACGCAATAGACGGGGAAGCCGTGGATGAAGTTGGTCGTGCCGTCCAGCGGGTCGATGATCCACTGATGGTCTGCACCGCCATGTTTGCCGGGCTTTTCGCCGGACTCTTCGGCCAGGATGCCGTGGTCGGGGTAGGCGGTCAGCAAGGTCTCGATGATGGCCTGCTCGGCGGCCTGATCGACCTCGGTGACGAAATCGTTGGTCTGTTTGACGTTGACGCGCACGGTCTCCACATCCATCGCGGCGCGATTGATGATGGAACCGGCAGCACGGGCGGCCTTGATGGCCACGTTGAGCATGGGATGCAGGTTGGACGACATGACTTGTGTGAAGAGCGGGGTGGCGGTGCCCGATGGCAACCGAGGGGGCGTCGGTCAGCCCCGGGTGGGGGAGGCGACAATGGAACCCCCGATTTTACGTGCACATCCACCTCAGCCCAAGCATGCACACGCGATTCATCCTGATCCAGACCAGCCACGCTGGCAACGTGGGCGCCGCCGCCCGGGCCATGAAGACCATGGGTTTTGACGATTTGGTGCTGGTGGCACCGCGTTGGCCCAACGTGTTGCGGCGCGAAGAAACCATCCAGCGCGCCAGCGGGGCCAACGACGTGCTGGACAAGGCCCGCATCGTCGAAACCCTGGACGAGGCGCTCGACGGCGTGAGCCACCTGTGCGCCACGGCCATGACACCCCGCGACTTCGGCCCGCCCACGCGCAGCCCGCGCGAGCATTTCGAGTTGCTATCAAAAAGCAAGCAGTATGCGCTTTTGAATGAAGCGCTGGATGCCAAAAAGTCTTCCATTTTCAGGGTGGCCGATGCGGCGGCCCAGGCCACCGAAGCGACTCTCGATGCGCCCTCTGCCGTGGCGGCACCGCAAGGCGTGGGTTTCCTGTTTGGCAGCGAGCGTTTTGGCATGCGCAACGAAGACGTGTACCGCTGCCATGTGTGCCTGAGCATCCCCACGCTGGCCACCTTCGGCTCGCTCAACCTGGCCGCGGCGGTGCAGCTGATTGCCTACGAGTGGCGTCAGGCCCTGGGCGGCTTTGTGTTGCCGCCCACCGGCACGCCGGAGCCGCGGCTGGCCAGCGCCCAGGCCGTGCAGGGCATGTTGGGTCATTGGGAGCAGGCGCTCACGCACATCGGTTTTCTGGACCCGGCGGCGCCCAAAAAGCTCATGCCCCGGCTCAACCAGCTGTTCAACCGGGCGGACCTGACCGAGGAGGAAATCCACATCCTGCGCGGCGTGGCCAAGGCCATGCTGCAAACCCACGCCCCCAACGTCTCCAGGGACAGTGCCGCCTGATACCCTTATCCCCATGCTGTTCAAACGCCTGCGCACCGACATCCAATGCATCCTGGACCGCGACCCCGCGGCCCGCACATGGTTCGAGGTGCTCACCTGTTACCCCGGGCTGCATGCCCTCATCCTGCACCGGCGGGCGCACTGGTGCTGGACGCACGGCCTGCGCTGGCTGGGGCGGTTCATTTCGCATGTGTCGCGCTTTCTGACCGGCATTGAAATCCACCCAGGGGCCAAGATTGGCGAGCGCGTGTTCTTCGACCACGCCATGGGCACCGTGGTGGGCGAGACGGCCGAAATCGGCGACGGCTGCACCATCTACCAGGGCGTGACCCTGGGCGGCACCAGCCTGTACAAGGGTGCCAAGCGCCACCCCACGCTGGGCCGCAACGTGGTGGTCAGCGCCGGGGCCAAGGTGTTGGGCGGCTTTGAGGTGGGCGACGGCGCCAAGATCGGCAGCAACGCCGTGGTCATCAAACCCGTGCCCCCTGGGGCCACGGCGGTGGGCATCCCGGCGCGCATCATCCCGTCCAAGGAAGGGGCCAGCCCCGACGTGACCGACACCCAGCACCCGGCGGCCCCCAAGTTCGTGGCCTACGGCGTCACGCAGGACGACGACCCGGTGAGCCAGGCCCTCAAAGGCCTGATCAGCGGGGCCGCGGGCCACGAGCACCAGATTGCCCTGCTGTGGCAGGCCATCGAGAAGCTGGCCGACAAACGCCCCTGCGCCCCGCCCGACTGCCTGCCCTGCGACGCCCAGCGCGAAGAGCACTTCGAGGCCGACAAACTCAACGATCTGGTGGGCAAATGAGTCAACACGTCCTTGTTGTGGATGACAACGCCGTCAACCGCAAGTTGGCGGTGGCCTTGCTCAAGCGCCGGGGCTGGACCACGGCCGAGGCCGAGCACGGGCAGGCGGCCCTGGACCTGATGGCCGTGCAGCCGTTTGACGCGGTGTTGCTGGACATCAGCATGCCGGTGCTGGATGGGGAGGAAACCTGCCGCCGCATCCGCGCCAACCCCGCGTGGGCCGGGGTGCGGGTGGTGGCCTACACCGCCCATGCCATGGAGTGTGAGCGCCAGCGCATCATGGGCGCGGGGTTTGACGACCTGGTGCTCAAACCCATCACCACCCAGGATTTGCTGCGGGCGCTGCCGGACTGAGCATCGCACGGCCCGTCAGCTCGGGCACCCAGAATTCGAAGTACGAGCCTTGACCGGGTGTGGACTCCAGCCGCACCTGGCCCCCCATCAGCCCCACGAACTCGCGCACCAGGGCCAGCCCCAGCCCGGTGCCGCCGTGTTCGCGGGTGACAAAGGCGGTGGCCTGGTGGAAGCGCTCGAACACCTGGGCCTGCACCTTGGGGGCAATGCCCGGGCCGCTGTCGCGCACGCCCACGGTCAATCGGCCGTTTTCGGTCCAGGCCGACAGCGTCACCCCGCCTTCGGGGGTGAACTTCACGGCGTTGCTCAGCAGGTTGTGGATGACCTGGCGCAAGCGCTTGGGGTCGGTGACGAAGGCGGTGGGCAGGTCGTCGGCGAACGCGGTGTTGAGCACCAGCCCCTTTTGTTGCGCCACCCCGGCGTGCAGCAGGGCCAGCTCGTCCATCAGCCCCAGCACGTCGCAGGGGCGGGGCTCCAGCGTCATGTGCCCGGCCTCGATCTTGGCCACGTCCAGCATGTCGTTGACCACCGACAGCAGGTGCTGGCCGCTTTGGTGGATGGTCTGGGCGTGGTCGCGGATGTCGTCGGTGGGTGCGTCGTCGCGGATGATTTCCGAGAACCCCAGGATGCCGTTGAGCGGCGTGCGCAGCTCGTGCGACACGTTGGCCACAAAGTCGCTTTTCATGCGGCTGGCCTCTTCGGCCTGCACCCGTGCCTCTTCACTCTGGCGGAACGACGCCTGCACGCTGTCGGCCATGTGGTTGAGCGAGTTGTTGAGCTGCCCCAGCTCGTCGTGCGAGGTGGCGGGAAAGCGGAACGACAGGTCGCCCTGCTCCATGCGGGACAGGCCCCCCACCAGGTCGGTGACGCGGCGCGTCAGCAGCGAGGCCAGCCACACCGCCACCACCACCACCAGCCCCAGCATCACCAGCGTGGAGAAGGTGAGGTTGAAGGCCGTGCGGTTCATGGCGTCGGCAATCAGGTCCAGCAGGCTGGCTTTCTTGGCCTTGAGGCGCTCGGCAAACTCGGCCAGCCGGGCGTCCATCTGCTGGGAGGTGGCCACCGCCGGGGCGTGGAAGTCGTCCACGTTGGCGCCAATGGTCACGTAGCCAAACCCGCGCGGTGTGCGGGCGTAGGGGCCGGTGAAGTAGGGGATGGCGGCGGCGGTGGTCAGCTTCCACACCCCGCTCCACAAGATGAGGAAGGAGCCCGAGCCGCCGTGCTCGGTCAGGTCGTGCCAGCCCTGGCATTGCGGCGCAAAGTTGAGGTAGCGGCAGTCCAGGCCCACCAGCCCGGCCTGGGTGAGTTCGGTGGCGGGCTTCTTGTCGCGGCTCTGGCCGTCGAACACCGGCACCTTGGCCAGATGGTCTTTCAGCGGCAGGCCGCTGGCCTTCCAGCCCTCGTGGATGCTGGCTTCCAGCCAGGGCGTGGCGTACTCACCCGTGGCCGGGTCAAACCCCACGATGGAGTGGTGCCGCGGGTGCGCAATGCTGCGGTCCAGGTAGTCCCACATGAAGGCGTAGTTGCCGTCGGAGGCGTCCGAAATGGCGGTGTAGCGCTGGGCGGTGGGCATCAGGTGGTCGGTGAAGCTGCGGATGTGGGTGTGGTCCAGCGCCAGGGTCACGTAACCCACCACCTTGCCGCCCCTGACCACCGGTGTGGCCCAGCGCACCAGCCCCTGGAACTTGCGGCCCACCGGGTTTTCGCGCCCGGCGTAGGCCTCTTTCTCGGGCTCGAACGCCATGCCCGCCTTCAGGGCCTTTTCGGGCACCACCGGGCCGATGATGCGCGAGGGCACATACGGCCCGATCACGTCGGACACATGGATCTCGCCCGGCTTGAGCGCCTTCAGGTGCTCAAAATAAGTCTCCGCCTTGGCCCAGGTGTTCTCGCGGCGGGACACGTCGCGCAACTCCTTGGGCAGCACATCGGTCATCGACACCTTGACCTGCTCCCGGCCATCCAGACCCACAAAGGTCATCTCGTGGTACAGCGGGGCGGGGATGCGGCGCACCACCGACTCGGGCGGGCGGGAGTGGAAGTCCTGCTTGTTCTCGGCGTTGCTGGGCACGGCCAGCTGGGGCTCGGTCTGCGGCTGTCCCTTCAGCTCCCACGATTGGCCATCCTTCGCCAGCGCCCATTGGCCAGGGTCCACCACCCGGCGCGTGCGCGTGTCCATGAACGCCTGGTACAGGGCCCGCTCCGGCGCCAGGCGGGCGGCCAGCAGCACGTCGTGGTCGCGTTCGTAGAGGAAATCGGCCACGGCGCGGGCGGTGTCGGTGGTCAGGCGCTCCAGCTCTTCGCGGGCGCGGTCGTCCAGCGCCTTGACCGACGCCTTGGAGAAGGTGCCCCCCATTTCGGTCACGGTCTGGCGCACCTCGGTGGCCAGCTTTTCGGTCTCGTCGGCCAGGCCGCCGCCCAGTTGGCTCACGCCCTGCCAGGCCAACAGGGCCAGCATCACCAGTGGCAGCACCTTGATCAGCACAAACAGCGCAATCAACTTGGTGCGAATGCCAAAGCGGCTGGCCACCAGCGCGTCGATGAATTGCATGGAGTCCCCTCGTTCACTTGTCTTGCCCCGCCCATCGTAGTGCAGCCCAAGGGCGTGTCGCCGCCTACACTCGGCCCCCATGCAATCGTTCGACGCCATCGTCATCGGGGCCGGTGCTGCCGGCTTGTTCTGCGCCGGGGTGGCCGCGCAGCGGGGCCTGCGGGTCTTGGTCATCGACCACAGCCCGCGTGTGGCCGAAAAAATCCGCATCTCGGGCGGCGGGCGCTGCAACTTCACCAACCGCGACATGGACCCCCGCGCCCCCCAGCGCCACTACGTGGGCCAGAACCCCACGTTCGCCCGCTCGGCCCTGTCGCGCTACACCGCGCACGACTTTGTGGCCCTGGTGCAGCGCCACCGCATCCCTTTCCACGAAAAGCACAAGGGCCAGCTGTTCTGCGACCACTCCGCCGACGACATCATCCAGATGCTGCTGCGCGAATGTGAGGCGGGGGCTGCCGGCGGGCAGGTGACGCGCTGGCAACCCTGTGCCGTGAAACATGTGGCCTTTTCGGCCTCTGGCGCTTTATCTGAAAGCGTGAGCAGCTATGAAATTGATACCGACCAGGGCCGCGTGTGCGCCCCCGCCCTGGTGGTGGCCACCGGCGGGCTGGCGGTGCCCAAGATCGGCGCCACCGACTTCGGCCTGCGCCTGGCCCGCCAGTTCGGGCTGAAGACCGTGCCCACCCGCCCCGCGCTGGTGCCCCTCACCTTCGACGAAACCGCCTGGCAACCCCTGGTGCCGCTGGCCGGGCTGTCGCTGCCGGTGCAACTGGCCGTGGGCGAAAAGAAGCAACGCGCCGAATTCCACGAAGACCTGTTGTTCACCCACCGCGGCCTTTCCGGCCCCGGCGTGCTGCAAATCTCCAGCTTCTGGCAGGAAGGGCAGGCCGTGGAGCTGAACCTGCTGCCCGAACAGCCCGACGCCCCTGACTTCAACCTGCTGGCCGAGCTGCAGCAGGCCAAACGCAGCTCCAAAAAACGCACCGCCAACGAACTGGCCCGCTGGCTCCCCGCCCGCCTGGCCGACGCCTGCTGCAACGGCACCCTGGGCAACCTGCCCCCGGGCAGCGCCGCGCTGCTGGACCGCGCCATCAACGAAGTGCCCGACAAGGCGCTGGTTCACCTGGCCGAACAGGTGCAGCGCTGGCGCATCACCCCCAACGGCACCGAGGGCTACCGCAAGGCCGAAGCCATGTCCGGCGGTGTGGACACCTCGGAACTGTCGCAACAAAGCCTGGAAGCCAAACGCCAGCCCGGCCTGCACTTCATTGGCGAGGTGGTGGACATCACCGGCTGGCTGGGCGGCTACAACTTCCAATGGGCCTGGGCCAGCGCCCATGCCTGCGCCATGGCCCTGCAAGCCCGGAGCCCCGCATGAGCACACCGCACACCCCCGCCCCGCACTGGCTGCAACAACGCTTCGGGCTGGCCCTGCCCATCCTGCAAGCGCCCATGGCCGGATCGCAAGACCACCGGCTGGCCGTGGCCGTGGCCCGCGCCGGTGGGCTGGGCGCACTGGCTGGGGCCATGTTCAGCCCCGAGGCGCTGGCGGCAGAAATCACCGCCTTCCGCCAGGCGGTGGACGCGCCGCTCAACGTCAACTTCTTCTGCCACCAACCGCCAGACCCCACCCAGCCCGACGTGGCCGCCGCGCTGGACCGCTGGGAAGCCACCCTGGCCCCGCACGCCCAGCGCCTGGGGCTGAACCCGCAGGCCCTGCCGCGTGGCGCAGGGCGGCTGCCGTTTTCTGCCGACGTGGCCGCAGTGCTGGAACAACACCGCCCCGAGGTGGTGAGTTTTCACTTCGGCCTGCCCGCACCCGAGTTGCTGGCGCGGGTGAAGGCCACCGGGGCGGTGGTGCTCTCCAGCGCCACCACCGTGGACGAAGCCCGCTGGCTGGTGCAACACGGGGCCGACGCCGTCATTGCCCAAGGGCTGGAAGCCGGGGGGCACCGCGGCCACTTCCTGTCGCCTGACCTCAGCCTGCAATCCGGCTTGCTGGCGCTGCTGCCCCAGGTGGTGCAGGCCGTGGGCGTGCCCGTCATCGCCGCAGGCGGCATCACCACGCCCCAGGCCGTGGCCGCCGCGCAGGCGCTGGGGGCCAGCGCCGTGCAGGTGGGCACGGCCTTTCTGGTCACCCCCGAAGCCACCACCGCGCCCCTGCACCGCGCCGCGCTGGCCCAGGCCAGCCACCGGCCCACGGCCTTGACCAATCTGTTCACCGGGCGCCCGGCCCGCGGGCTGGTCAACCGCGCCATGGCCGAGCTGGGGCTGCTGAGTGCCGACGCCCCCCCATTCCCCCTGGCCACGGCGGCCATGACGGCGCTGCGCACCGAGTCCGAACGCCAGGGCCTGGACGACCACACGCCGCTGTGGGCAGGACAGGCCGCCGCACTGGCCGTGGCCCAGCCAGCGGCAGAGGTGGCTAGGCGGCTGGCCGCAGCATGGTTATAATGTTCGACTTTGCTGGCAAAACCCCGTCGGCCTGATCAACTGATAGACGGGGACCCTTGCCGACCCTTGGGTGTGAGGCCCGATCTTCCTTGCACTTTCAACTCGGCGCATCCATGGAAATTGTTCACTGATGACAACCGTACGCGTTAAAGACAACGAACCTTTTGAAGTCGCCCTGCGCCGCTTCAAGCGCACCATCGAAAAACTGGGCCTGCTGACCGACCTGCGCGCCCGCGAGTTCTACGAAAAGCCCACTGCCGAGCGCAAGCGCAAAAAGGCCGCCGCCGTCAAGCGCCACTACAAGCGCGTGCGCAGCATGCAACTGCCCAAGAAGCTGTACTGATCGTCAGCCTCTCCGGCCCAACAAAAACCCGCCTGTGGGACGCCCAGGCGGGTTTTTGTTTTTGGGGTCACGCCAAAACGCAGCCCCAGGCGACTATTGCAGCTGCAAACCAATGACGCCCGCCACCACCAGCGCAATGCAGGCCAGGCGACCCGGCGACGCCGACTCGCCAAACGCCACCAGCCCCACGATGACCGTGCCCACCGCCCCAATGCCGCCCCACACCGCGTAGGCCGTGCCAATGGGGATGACCTTGAGGCAAAGGCTCATCAGGTAGACGCTGAGCGCCCCAAACACAAACACCCCCACCGTGGGCCAAAGGCGCGTGAACCCGTTGGACAGATGAATGGACGAGGCAAACGCGACTTCCAGCGCACCCGACAGGGCGATGACAAGCCACGCGATGGAGGGGTTGGAGATGGGTTGCATGGGGGGGAGTCTATGGGGTGGGGGTCTGAACAAAAGGGACGCAATCTACATGCCCCCACAAAACCACCACAGCATGCAAATTCGAAGTTATACAATTGTGTAACTTTGTTGGAGGCCGCACATGCCCACTGCAACCCTCAGAACCGTTGGCGGATCGGTCGTCATGGCAATTCCCAAGCCACTGCTGGCCCTTCTCAACCTCCAGGCCGGTGCCGAAGTGGACGTGACCGCGGAAGATGGTCGGCTGGTGATTCAACCTCAACCGAAAAAGCGCTACGCCCTGGCCGACTTGCTGGCCCAGTGCGATGCCACTCAGCCCCTGACGGACGACGAACAAACGTGGCTGGATACTCCGTCCGCTGGGTTGGAAGATTGAGGGGCCTCCCAATGAAAACCCCCGCACGCGGCGACATTTGGCTGGTGTCGCTCAACCCCACGTCAGGCCGGGAGCAACAGGGGCTGCGCCCTGTCCTGGTGGTTTCCAGCGCGGCGTTCAACCGCCTGGGCTTGACCGTGGTCTGCCCCATCACGCAAGGCGGCCAGCAATCCCGCTTTGCGGGATTTGCCGTCACGCTGATGGGCAGCGGCACCGAAACCCAAGGTGTGGTGATGTGCAACCAACCCCGAACCATCGACATGACCGCCCGCGCCGGGCGCTACGTGGAAAACGTGCCCCGGGAGGTGAAGGGCGAGGTGTTGGCGCGGGTGCAGGCGGTGTTTGAGGATTGAGGGGCGGGGAGTGCGACGGCTGAACTCACTGGCCTTGCGACGCTTTATGCAAGACGTTTGGCACAGGGGTTAGGTGCCTGACTACTATTTGGTGAGCTCGTTGCGAGCCTCTTCAAGAACGGCGGCCTGTGCAGCTTCCACCAGCTTGAGTGCGTCTGACAGATATTCGGCGGTGCAAACGCTGTATTCGGCAACGCTCCAATGGTCATGAACGAGTTTTTCGAGCGACTCAATAGCTTTCCCGGAGAGAAATACGGAAGCTGGACCAATAAGCTCTCGAATTGCCTGATAAGACTCATGGCCGACTCGGGTCAGCTTTTGGAAGTGCGCTCCGTCAGAGAGCGACTCGTCATGCTCGGAGCCGGGTTCCATGTAGTACGAGTCACGATCTTGTAACGAGAGCTTTAGTTTCGTCAGGTGTGCCAACAGGCTCATATAGTGCTGCTCACGGATAGCCCACTGCTGCTGTGTGAGCCAATTCTTACGTGACAGAGTTACCTTTATTTCTTCCGTGTCTTGAGTGGTCTTTCGGAGTTGTTCACGTAACTTGTCAAAGTTCTCTTGGGTTGCACGATCCTCCGCCTTCCTTTTTATGTAGGCCCCGGAATATGCACCGACCATAGATAGCAGAAGAGCGAGTATGTAACTCCACCACGGAAAACGAAGCCCTTCACGAACTGCTGCTTCGACGGTAAGGCGAATCTCTTCAGGCGACATTGAAGACACTAACGAAATGTGTCCCGCAAAACCTGCGGGACAAAACGGACAATGCGGGATATTCTGGTCACGGTTTCCTCCTGATGGTCTTTTTGATTCAACCGATTGCCGTTGAATTGTGGTCACCGCCGCCGGATAAATCTGCCAGCAAGCCCGGCACGGGTCCCCTTCAATATACCCGCCCAAACCGCCATCTGATACCCGCAACCCATCACCTGCGTCACAGCACAACGTAACTCCCATCCCAAAGCATACACTTCAATTTCCATAGCTGCTCACGCTTACAAATCAAGCGCTAGAGGCTGTTTTTACTTGAAGTCCGTGCACCAACCACCTGCCACCCAAGGCCGGGGTGGGGGCTGAGGGGTGCGGGGGCTTGCATGCGCCGCCGAGGCGCACAGACGTGGGGTCGGGCGGGCGGTCAGCCCGCTTCCACGTCTGACTGGCGGCGGTTGTTTGAGCGGAGTTTTGCCACGGGCAAAACGCAGCGAGTTCCGCCGCACCGACCCCATGGCGAGCACCGAGGGCACCCCGCAGGGGCGGCGCATCCAAGCCCCAGCGCCCCTCAGCCCCCGCCCCGGCCTTGGGTGGCCCCCAGCACCACGCCCAACCGCCCCTGCACCTGCTGCGCCGCAGCCACCAGCGCATCCACCAGCGCGGGCCGCAGCGGGTGTTCCACGCGCCATTGCGGCCAGCTCAGGTGCACCTGAAAGGCGATGGGCACGGCAAAGGGGCGCAGCACCAGGCCGGTGTCGGCCAGGCTGAGGGCGGTGAGCGGGTTGACCAGCGCCACGCCCACCCCCGCCTGCACCAGCGCACACACCGAGGCGGCGCTGCCCGACTCCACCTGCAAGCGCCGCTGCACGCCCGCGTCGGCAAACACCTGGTCCATGCGCTGGCGGTAGGGGTCGGTGGGGGCCAGGCTGACGAAGGGCAGGCCATCGAAGTCGGTGGGGGCCAGCAGCGGCTTGGCGGCCAGTGGGTGGCCGGCGGGCAGCACACACACCTCGTGCGTGGCCAGCAGCAGGCGGCTGTGGCAGCCCTCGGGGGCGGGTTGTTCGCCCAGGCCCAGGTCGTGGCGTTGTTCGGTGAGGGCGGCTTCCAGCAAGGGGGACTCCAGCGACACCAGGCTGACGCTGGCCTCGGGGGCGTGCTGGGCGAAGCGGGCCACGGCGTCGGGCACCAGGGCCTGGGCCAGCGCGGGCAGGCAGGCCAGTTGCAGGCGGCCTTGGCGGTACTGGGCCAGCGCGGCGGCGTGGGCCGAGATGCGGTCCAGCCCCACGTAGCTGGCCTCCACCTCTTCCATCAGCGCCAGGGCTCGGGCGGTGGGCCGCATGCGGCCCATGCGGCTGCTGGTGCGCTCGAACAGCGCGTAGCCCAGCACCTGCTCCAGCCGCGCCAGCTCGCGGCTGATGGTGGGTTGCGAGGTGTGCAGCAGCTCGGCGGCGCGGGTGACCTGGCCGCACAGCATGACGGTGCGGAACACGTCCAACTGTCGGTGGGTCAGGCGCTGGATTGGGCGGGTTTGGGCGGCCATGGCATATCCAATTTGAATGAACAGCCAACAATAAAGCATTTTTCCAAATACCCAAGCGCTGGCACCATGCCGCCCATGACCGACCTTGCCCGCACCCCTTTCACCGCCCCCCAACTGCAAACCCTGGCCCGCCAGCACGGCACGCCGCTGTGGGTGTACGACGCCGCCACCGTGGTGCGCCGCATCCAGGACCTGAGCGCGTTCGACACCGTGCGCTTCGCGCAGAAGGCCAACTCCAACATCCACCTGCTGCGCCTGATGCGCCAGCACGGCGTGGCGGTGGACGCGGTGTCGCCCGGCGAAATCCGCCGCGCCCTGGCTGCGGGCTACACCGCGGCGACGGAGGCGCGGGGTGGGGCGCACGGCATCGTGTTCACCGCCGACCTGCTGACCGCCGACACCCTGGCGCTGGTGCGTGAGCACGGCATTCCCGTCAACGCGGGCAGCGTGGACATGCTTCACCAGCTGGGGCAGGCCGCGCCCGGCAGCCAGCACCCGGTGTGGCTGCGCATCAACCCCGGTTTTGGCCACGGCCACAGCAACAAGACCAACACGGGGGGCGAGCATTCCAAACACGGCATCTGGCACACCGAGGTGCCCGCGGCGCTGGCCGCCATCCGCCAACACGGGTTGAAACTGTTTGGGCTGCACATGCACATTGGCTCGGGCGTGGACTACGGCCACCTGGAGCAGGTGTGCCAGGCCATGGTGGACCTGATCAAGGCCGCCGGGGCCGACGTGCAGGCCATTTCCGCCGGGGGCGGGCTGTCCATTCCCTACCGTCCGGGTGGCGCGCGCATCGACACCGCGCATTACTTTGGCCTGTGGGACGCCGCCCGCAAGGCCGTGGCCGCCCACCTGGGGCACGAGGTGCACCTGGAGATCGAGCCGGGCCGCTACCTGGTGGCCGAATCGGGCGTGCTGCTGGCCGAGGTGCGGGCCACCAAGCACCAGGGCGGCCAGCACTTCACGCTGGTGGACGCGGGGTTCTCCGACCTGATGCGCCCGGCCATGTACGGCGCACACCACGAGATGAGCCTCGTCCCCGCCCGCGCCGACGGCCCCGCCCGCCTCACCCAGCCCACCGTGGTGGCCGGGCCGTTGTGTGAGAGCGGTGACGTGTTCACCCAGGAAGAGGGTGGCGTGGTGCTGACCCGCGAACTGCCCGCCGCGCAGGTGGGCGACCTGCTGGTCATCCACGACGCCGGGGCCTACGGCGCCAGCATGAGCAGCAACTACAACAGCCGCCCCCTCATCCCCGAGGTGCTGGTGGAGGTGGGCGGCACGGCCCGCCTGATCCGCCGCCGCCAGACGCTGGACGAGCTGCTGGCGTTAGAGTTGGGTGCCTGAAACGCAAGCAAACTTCAGTTTTCATAGCACCTTGCGCTTTCAAATAAAGCGCTGGGTGCCAATTTCATTCAAGAAACCATGAGCCTCAAAGACCAAATCAACGAAGACATGAAAAGCGCCATGCGCGCCAAAGACATGGCCAAGCTGGGCACCATCCGTCTGCTGACCGCCGCCATGAAACAAAAGGAAGTGGACGAGCGCGTCACCCTGGACGACGCCATGGTGGTCGCCATCGTGGACAAGCTGATCAAGCAGCGCAAGGACAGCATCGAAGCCTTCCTGAAGGCCGACCGCCAAGACCTGGCCGACAAGGAAGCCGCTGAAATGGCCGTGCTGCAGGCCTACCTGCCCGCGCGGCTGAGCGCCGACGAAATCTCCGCCGCCGTGGCCGCGCTGGTGCAAAACCTCACCACCGAGCTGGGCCGTGTGCCCACCGGGGCCGACATGGGCAAGCTGATGGGCGCGGCCAAGACCCAACTGGCGGGCAAGGCCGACATGGGCCTGGTGTCCGCCGCCATCAAGGCCGCGTTGGCGGGCTGAGGATGAGGGCGCCGCCCACCACCGTCAGCAGCGCCCCCGCCCAGGCCCCGGGCGCGGGTTGGCGGTGGTAGACCAGCCACAGGCTGGCCACAGCCCTCAGTTGCCCGCCACCTTCATGCGCTCGATCAGCACCGAACCCACCGACTTGGCACCGTAGTTGTAGACGTCGGCACCCACGGCCACGATGGCCTTGAACATGTCCTTCAAGTTGCCGGCGATGGTGATTTCTTCCACCGGATGGACGATGACGCCGTTTTCCACCCAGTAGCCTGAGGCCCCGCGGGAGTAGTCGCCCGTCACGCCGTTGACGCCGTGGCCCATCAGCTCGGTGACGAACAGGCCGGTGCCCAGCTTGCGCAGCATGGCGGGCAGGTCGTCTCCCGGCTGGGTGAGGCGGCTGCTGAGGGTGAGGTTGTGCGAGCCCCCGGCGTTGCCGGTGGTCTTCATGCCCAGCTTGCGGGCCGAGTAGCTGCCCAGGAAATAACCCTTGACCTTGCCCGCGCTCACCACCTTGCGCTTGGTGGTGCGAACGCCTTCGTCGTCGAACGGGGCGCTGCCCTTGCCTTTGAGGACGTGGGGGTCTTCGTCAATGTCGATGTGCTTGGCCAGCACCTGCTTGCCCAGGCTGTCGAGCAGGAAGCTGCTGCGTCGGTACAGGGCCCCGCCGCTGATGGCCTGCACAAAGGCGCCCAGCAGTCCGGCGGCCAGCTGCGATTCGAACAACACCGGGCATTCGGTGGTGGCGATCTTGCGGCCATTCAGGCGGGCCAGGGCACGTTCGGCGGCGTAGCGGCCCACGGCCTGGGGGCTGGCCATGTCGGCGGCGTCGCGCATGCTGGTGTACCAGTGGTCACGCTGCATCTTGGCACCCTTGCCCGCGATGGGGGCCACCGACAGGCTGTGGCGCGAGCTGGCGTACCCGCCCGCAAACACGCCGGGCAGGCCCCCGGCCACGTCGAAGGTCCCTGAGCGCATGTGCGCGGCAAAAAAGTGCGACTGCTGGGCCGACACGCCCGCGCCTTCGCTGTTGGTGATTTGTTTGCTGACGGCAAAGGTGGCGGCTTCACATTCCAGCGCCAGGGCCAGGGCCTGCTCGGAGGTGAGGGCCCAGGGGTGGAACAGGTCCAGCTCGGGCGGGTTGGTGGCCATGTCCTCGGGGTCGGGCAGGCCGGCCATGGGGTCTTCGGCGGTGAAGCGGGCGATGTCGTAGGCGGCCTGCACCGTCTGGCGGATGGCCTGCACCGAGAAGTCGGACGTGGAGGCATTGCCCCGGCGGGTGCCCAGGTAGACGGTGACGCCCAGCGATTTGTCGCGGTTGCGTTCCACGTTTTCCAGCTCGCCCTTGCGCACCGACACCGACAGCCCGCTGCCTTCGCTGGCCTCGGCCCCGGCGTCGGTGGCCCCCAGTTTTTTGGCGTGGGTCAGGGCGGTGTCCACCAGGTCCTGGAAAAACGCCCGGCTGTACTGGAAACCGGTTTGGGGTTGATCGGTGACGGGGGTGCGGGGGGTGGAAGTGTTCATGTCGGAGACAATCATACTTTTGCGCTCCACCTGCCCCCCTGTCATGTCCCGAAAACCCAAACGCGGCTATTACGTCAAAGGCCACTTCGTTGCTGAAGGCAGCGAGCTGGATCTTGAACTCAAAGCCGAGCTCAAAGGCACCACCGAACTGAGCAAGACCGACCTCAAGCGCGAGATGGACCGCATCCAGGCGCTGGGTGAAGACCTGCTGACGCTGCGGGCCGACCTGCTCGACGGCCTGCAACTGCCCGACAAGCTGCTGGACGCCATGGCCGAGGCCAAGCGCATCACCAACTTTGAGGGCCGCCGCCGCCAGATGCAGTTCATCGGCAAGCTCATGCGCCTGCTGACCGAAGACACCCTGGAAGCCGCCCGTGTGGCGCTGGAAACCCAGCACAAGGGCAGCGCGGAAGAAAAACTGTCGCTGCACCTGGCCGAGCAATGGCGCGACCGCCTGCTGAGCGATGACGACGCCCTGACCGAGTGGCTGGCCATCGAGCGCGAGGCGGGCATCGAGTCCGACCCCCAACACCTGCGGGCCCTCATCCGCCAGGCCCGCAAGGACCAGCAAAGCCAGCCCCCCGAAAGCCTGGGGGCCGCCCAGCGCCATGGCAAGGCGTACCGTGAAATCTTCCAGATCGTCAAGGCAGCGTTGAAATGAGCGACATCCAGATCGGCCTCGTCAGCATCAGCGACCGCGCCAGCCGCGGCCAGTACGAAGACAAGGGCCTGCCCGCCCTGCGCGAGTGGCTGCAGCGCGCCCTGAAAACCCCGGTGCGTTTTGTGGAGCGGCTCATCCCCGACGAGCAGGCCGCCATCAGCGCCACGCTGATCGAGCTGGTGGACGAGGTGGGTTGCCCCTTGGTGCTGACCACCGGCGGAACCGGCCCGGCATTGCGTGACGTGACGCCCGAGGCCACGCTGGCCGTGGCCCACAAGGAAATGCCGGGCTTTGGCGAACAGATGCGCCAGATCAGCCTGAACTTTGTGCCCACGGCCATCCTGTCGCGCCAGGTGGCGGTGATCCGGCACCAGAGCCTGATCATCAACCTGCCGGGCCAGCCCAAGAGCATTGCCGAAACGCTGGAGGGCCTGAAGGCCGAAGACGGCAGCCCCAAGGTGCACGGCATCTTTGCCTCGGTGCCGTATTGCATCGACCTCATCGGCGGGCCCTACCTGGAGACCCACGACGCGGTGGTGAAGGCCTTTCGCCCTAAAAACGCCATTCGCCCCGCCACGCAGGGCTGAACGGTTCGCCGGGGCGGGCGGCGGCCCCTTCAGGCGGCTTGGCGGTTGCGCACGGTCAGTTCCATGGCCTTGCGCGACTGAATGTCGATGTTCTGGGTGATGCCTGCCAGCACATTGGCCACCACGGCAAACCCCCGACCCTGATCCCCCGCCCGGGCCGCCAGCACCTGGGCATTGAAGCTCACCACCTTGGCCTCGCGGGCCACCGACTGGATGTCGGTCACGATGGTCACCAGCTCGCGCATCAGCAGGTCTTCCTTGGCCTTGGTGATGCCGTCGAACGTGGTGGTGGCCGTGTTCAGTGCAGCCAGCACCGTGTCGGTGCACGCCACCAGCTCGTCCACCGCCTGTTGCACCCGGGTGCTGCCTTGGGCCACGCCGTCCAGGGTGCGGCGCATCAGCTGCATGAAGTGGTCGATGGTGGAGCCCACGCCCTGGGGGCCGTTGTAGGTGTCCCGCACCTGCCGGGCCGCTTCAGCCTCCATGTGGTTGGCCGTGGCCACCAGCTGCCGGTGGCTGTCGCAAAACGTCTGGAACGATTGCTGCGCCGCGCTCAGCATGCCGTCCTTGCCGTCGGCGGCCAGCACGGTTTGCAGGATCATGCGTTGCGACAGCATGCGCTGGCGAGCGGCCAGGTTCACAAGCGACAACGCAGGGGCGGCGGGGGGCTGGGGTGTCGGGCTGTTCATGGCCGCGTCACTAGCAAATGCCGGGCCAGGCTTTCGATGGCCATCACGGTGAATCACTGTTGTCCATCGGACTTGGCTGATTTGTGGGTCAGAAAAGCCTGATTCATGGCGAAAGCATGCGGTATGTCAAAAAAGGTGACGATTTCATTCGGTATAAGCATGGCTTGCTGCGTCCTCCCACGTTGTTTTTCCGCGAAAGGAACTGACATGCGCATCGCTTCAAAACGCTTGGTTTCGCTGTGGGTGGGGGCTGTGTCCTCACTGGTCCTGGTGGCTGGTGCCGCTGCGGCGGACTACAAGATGACGTCGCTGGACTGGCCACCTTACACGGGTGACAAGTTGCCGGCCATGGGGGCTTCGTCGGCGGTGGTGGCCGAGGCCATGAAGGCAGCCGGACACGGGCTGAAGGTGGAGTTCTACCAATGGTCCCGCACGGTGAACCTGGCCAAATCGGACCCGGCCTATGTGGCGTATTTTCCCGAGTACCACTCCAAGGAAAACGCGGCCGATTTCCTGTACTCCGACCCCATCGGCACCGGGCCGCTGGTGTTGGTTGAACGCAAGGCCGCCCCGGTGACCTGGACCACCTACGACAGCCTCAAGGGCAAGAAGATCGGGGTGGTCAAGGACTACGTCAACACCGAGGAGCTGGACGCCAAGATCGCCAGCAAGGCGCTCACCGCCGACGTGGCCCCGGACGATGCCAAGAACATCCTCAAGCTGGCCGCCGGACGGCTGGACGTGGCGGTGGTGGACGTCAACGTGTTCCATTTCCTGGCCAAGAACGACCCCTCGGTGAAGGCCGTGGCCGACCAGTTGCAGGTCAATGCCAAAACCCTGGAGGACAAGAAGCTGTACGTGTGCTTCAAGAAGTCTCCCGAGGGGGAGGCTGCGCTCAAGGCGTTCAACCAGGGCTTGAAAAAGGTGAACGTCGACGACGTGATGCGCAAGCATTTCAAGTGACGTCTTGCAGGGGCTGCCCGTGAAATTTCTGGATCGCATTGGGGTCAGGCTCAACCTCATTTTTCTGATCGTGGTCACGGCGCTGCTCACGGCCTTTGGCGTGGCCTCGTACCACAGCACCAAGACCCGGCTGGACGCCGAGCTGGATGACCAGATGGCGCGCACCGTTCGCCGTTTGCAGACGGCCCTGCCGGAACCGATGTGGAACTTCGACCAGGCCCGCCTGGGTGTGGTGCTGGCGTCTGAGGTCAACCAGCCCGGCGTGGTGGGCATCGTGGTCACCAACGACAAGCAGGCGTTTGTGACCGGCATGGTGCTCGATGCCAGCGGCCAGGCGGTGATGGCCACCGCCGATGCCAAACCACCCGGCGTGCCCCGCACCGCTGAACTGACCTACAACGATGGCGGACAGGTCAAACCCATCGGTGCCGTGGCCTTGCATGTGGATCGGGCGCACATCGAGGCCATGCTGCGCAGCCGCATCGTGGAGCTGCTGATGCAGGTGCTGGTGACCAACCTGATCCTGGTGGCCATCCTGTCGTGGAGCCTGAAGCTCATCGTGCTCAACCCCCTCAACCATGTGCGCGAGGCCTTGGCCACCATCTCCAGTGGCGATGCCGACCTGACCCGCCGCATCGACGTGACCGACGCCAACGAGTTCGGTGACATTGCCCGCTTCTTCAACACCTTTGTGGCGCGCCTGGAGTCGCTGATTGGTGGCGTGCGCGGTTCGGCCGATGCGCTCAAGCTGTCGTGTGCCGAAATTGCACAGGGCAACAACGACCTGTCCATTCGCACCGAACAGCAGGCCGGAGCCTTGATGGCCTCCACCTCATCCACCCAGGCGCTGGGAGTGACGGTGGCGCAAAACGCCCAGCGGGCCAGCGAAGCCAACCACATGGCCCAGTCGGCTTCGCAGGTGGCGCAGCGCGGTGGTGTGGTCATGGAAAGCGTGGTGGGCATGATGAAGGAAATCAACGACGCGTCGCGCAAGATTTCAGACATCACCCAGGTCATCGACAGCATTGCGTTCCAGACCAACATCCTGGCGCTCAACGCCGCGGTGGAGGCCGCGCGGGCGGGTGATCAAGGCCGGGGTTTTGCCGTGGTGGCCAGCGAGGTGCGCAACCTGGCCCAGCGCAGCGCCAGTGCAGCCAAGGAAATCAAGGACCTCATCAGCGCCAGCGTCGAGCGGGTGGAACAGGGCAACACCCTGGTCAACCAAGCCGGGGCCACCATGGCCGAGCTGGTGGGCTCCATCCGCCATGTGACCGACATCGTGGCCAACATCAGTGCCGCCAGCAGCCAGCAAAGTGCCGGGGTGGGGCAGGTGTGCGAGGCCATGTCGGGCATGGACCATGCCACCCAGCAAAACGCCGCCCTGGTGGAGGAAATTGCTGCGTCAGCCGCCAGCCTGAAGGGGCTGGCCGAAGACCTGGTGTCCACCGTGGCCTCGTTCCGGACATCGGACGACGCCCCGGCACGTTTGCCTGCGCCGCGCCAGGTCTGACGCTTCAGTGCCTTTGGCCGACGCAGGCCTGCAACTGCGGGGGCAGGCGGAGGAACTGCTCCGAGGGAATGGCCGGGCTGAACAGGTAGCCCTGGGCCGTCTGGCAGCCGTGGGCGGCCAGGAACTTGGCTTGTTCGACCGTTTCCACGCCTTCGGCCACCACTTCCTGGCCCAGGCAGCGGGCAATGGACAGGATGGCCTTGACCAGCTCGGCGCGGTAGGCGTCGGTGGTGACCGAGTTGATGAACGAGCGATCGATCTTCAGCGTGTCGATGGGGAAGCGGGTGAGGTAGCTCAGGGCCGAATAACCGGTGCCAAAGTCGTCAATGGCCATGGTGATGCCCATGGCCCGCAAAGCCTCCAAGGTGTGGAGGATGTCGGTGCTTTCCTCCAGCAGCAGGCTTTCGGTGATTTCCAGCTCGATCCAGGCGGGCTGGCACTGGGTGGCGGCGAGGGTGTCGCGGATGGTGGTCAGCAGGTCGGGGGACTGGAACTGCCGCGGGGACAGGTTGATGGCCACTTTGCAGGGGCGGGTGTCGGCGGTGTTGAGCGCCGCGGCCATCAGGCAGCTTTCCTGCAGCACCCAGCGGCCCATGTCCACGATCAGCCCGGACTCTTCGGCAATGGGAATGAACTGGTTGGGCGGGACCATGCCGTTGTGGGCATGGTGCCAGCGGATCAGGGCTTCGCAGCCCGTGATGTGGCCCGTTTGCAGGCACACCTTGGGCTGGAAGTGCAGGGTCAGTTCCCGCTTGGCCATGGCCTGGCGCAGGTCCGATTCCATGGCCAGGCGGGATTGGGCCACTTTGGTCAGGTTGCGGTCGTAGAAGCGGAAGGTGTTCTTGCCCGACTTCTTGGCGTGGTACATGGCCGAGTCGGCGTACTTCAGCAGGTCGCGCTCGGTGTGGCTGTCGTGGGGGCACAGGGCAATGCCGATGCTGCAGGAAATGAAGATGTCCTTGCCCTCCAGCACAAAACGCTCGCCGAACAGGGTGAGGATTTTTTCGGCCACATGGCTCAGGTCGGCTTCGGTGTGGATTTCGGGGAGCAGGATGGCAAATTCGTCCCCGCCCAGGCGGGCCACAACGTCGTAGCTGCGGGCGCTTTGCGTCAACCGATGGGCGGCCTGGCGCAGCAGTTCGTCGCCCGCCCCGTGGCCCATGGTGTCGTTGACCATCTTGAAGCGGTCCATGTCGATCATCATCACCCCGGCGCTGCGACCGTGTTGCAGGGCGTCGGTCACCACCAGTTTCAGGCGTTCGTTGAACAACGAACGGTTGGGCAGGCCGGTGAGGTGGTCGAAATAGGCCATCTGGTGGATCTTCTGGCGGAATTGGTGCAATTCCGTGATGTCACGCCCGACGGTCAGGATGCTCTCGATGGCCCCCTGGTGGTTGTATTCCGGGGTGGCCCGGACCAGGTTGAGGGTTTGAACGCCCTCCTGGTTGGTCCAGGCGTATTCAAACTCCGTGGGCTGGCCGGTGGACAGGATGGCCATCAGCTGTGTTTCGATGTATTCACCCACCGAGCCGCCGGGCAGTTGGATGGCCTTCTTGCCCAGCAGGTTGGGAATGCTCTGCCCGTAAAACGCCGCCAGGGCCGGGTTGGCAAAGGTGCGCCGCAGGTTGCGGTCGAAGCGAGCAATGGTGTCCGGGGTGTTTTCCACCAGACTGCGGTATTCCATTTCCCGCTTGGCCAGGGTTTCCTCGATGTGTTTGCGCAGGGTGATGTCGCGGGCCACGCCCAGCACGCCCAGCACCTGCCCGTCGTGGCTTTTCACGGGGACCTTGCGGGTTTCCATCAGGGCGCGTTCGCCGGTGTCGGCAAACGTCCACCATTCTTCGTTGAGGGTGGGCTGGTTCAATTCCAGCGTGGTGCGGTCTTTGGATTGGAACAGCTCGGCCAGTTCGGCATCCAGGAAGTCGGCATCGGTTTTGCCGATGATGTCTTTTTCCTTGGCGTTCAACAGCCGCTCCATCCCGGCATTGCAGATGATGAAGGCCCCTTGGGGGTCCTTCATCCACACCGGGTCGGGAATGCCTTGCAGCACGCTGTGCAGCAGCCAATGGGCGTCGGCCAGCTGTTGTTCGGTCTGCTTGCGGGTGGTGATGTCCCGGGCGATGCCCAGCACCCCGGTGACCGTGCCGTCGGTGTCGTGTATGGGCACCTTGCGGGTCTCCAGCAGCACCCGTTGGCCGGTGGTGGCGTAGGTCACCCACTCTTCGTTGATGCAGACGTCGTTGGCTTCGATGGCCTCCTGGTCCTTGTGGCGGAAGAAGTCGGCCAGTTCGGCGTTGACGAAATCGTGGTCGGTCTTGCCGACGATGTCGGCCTCCTTGGCCCCAAAGAACTCTTCAAAGGCGTGGTTGCAGCCCAGGTAGGTGCCGTTCGGGTCCTTGAGCCAGACGAGGTCGGGCAGCGTGTGCAGCACCTTGCGCAGGCGTTGGTGGGTTTCGGCCAAGCGCAGTTCGGTTTGTTTGGGTTCGGTGATGTCCCGCAGAAAGCCCACGGTGCCCACGATGTGCCCGTTGACACGCAGGGGCGTCTTCCAGGCCTCGACGAAGCGGCTGTCGCCCTGCGGGGTGACGAAGGGCTCCTGTGAATGCATGGATTGCCCGGTGGCCATCATCTCGCGGTCGCCCGCCAGGTAGCGGTCGGCCAGTTCCTGGGGGAACAGGTCGGCGTCGAACAGGCCTTCCACCTTGCGGGGCGAGTCCATTCCCACCCAATCGGCAAACGCCTGGTTGACCACCCGCAGGCGACCATCGGGGTCTTTCAGCCACACGGCAAACGGCAGGTGGTCCAGCACCGTGCGCAGGTAGGGGTCGCAGGACTGACAAGGGGTGGGTGTCGGGGTGCGCCCGCTCGGGCAGGGGGCTTCGCTCCAAAAACCATGCCATTCCAGGGCCGTGGGGTCGTTGTCCGCCGGGGCCGGGTTGGCTTGGAATTGCCACAGTCGCGGGCCGGTGGCCGGGTGCTGCGACCGCAGGCTGAACTGGCAAGGCGATGTGGTGTGGGCAGACAGGTCCAGCGCGGCCCGCATCTGGGCCACGTCGGTGGCGTCGCAGCGCTGCAGCAGGGGCGTCAGGTCCTGGGCCAGTTGCTCGGGCGTGAGGTCGGGCAGCCAGTCCAGGCGACCTGCGGCCAGGGGCAGGGACAGGTGGCCGTTGGCCTCGCGCCTCAGGGTGAACACCACCCCTGGCAGGCTGGGGGCATGGCGGGACCACGCGGGGTCAGCGCGTCCGGCTGGGGTGGCAGTGGGGGCGAAGTTCACGTTCAAGGCTTCCGTCGGCTCATCGGGGGCGGGCCGGGCGTCTTGACAGCATGAGCACAAGAAGACCCGAGCCTGAGCAGGGTCCCACAGCTGCTGGGGTCGGGGCTATCAGGGGAGGTGGATTTTGCCGTCAGGAAAGTCTGACAAGCGGTGCGGTCACGCCACCGCGCGGGCGGCCACGGACGGGGCAGAGGCGCCGTCTTGCAGGGCCTCGGTGCGGCTGGACAGCGCCAGCAGCCCTTGCATGACATCGCCCACCACGATGACGCTGGGGCTGCCCAGCCCCTCGCGTTGCAGGGTGGCGTGCAGGTGTTGCAGTTCACACACCGCGTGGCGTTGCTGCGGCAGGCTGGCGTGTTGCACCACCGCCACAGGGGTGTGGGCGGGCAGACCGGTGAGCAGCTCGGCCTGGATGTGGGCGGCCCCACTCACACCCATGTAGACCACCAGCGTCAGCCGGGCGCTGTGGCAGGTGGCGGCCAGGGTGCGCCAGTCGGGCCCGGTGCTGCCGGGTTTGGCATGGCCGGTGATGAACACCACGCCGTGGGCGTGTTCGCGGTGCGTGAGCGGCACGCCCAGCGAGGTGACCGCCGCCAGCCCGGCGGTGATGCCGTTGACCACCTGCACCGCCACGCCCTGGGCTTGCAGGTGTTCCACCTCCTCGCCGCCACGGCCAAACACGAAGGGGTCGCCACCCTTGAGGCGCACCACCCGTTCGCCCGCCTGCACGGCCTGCACCATCAGCTTTTCAATGAAGGCCTGCGGTGTGCTTTTGCAGCCGCCGCGCTTGCCCACGTGCACCACCCGGGCGCTGGCCGGGGCCAGGGCCACGATGGCGTCGCTCACCAAATCGTCCACCAGCAGCACGGTGGCCTGCTGGATGGCCTTGACGGCCTTCACGGTCAGCAGCTCCGGGTCGCCGGGGCCTGCACCCACCAGGGTGCAGCTTCCTGCGGGCTGGGCGGCGATGGAGGGGGCGGACGGTGTGTTCATGGGCAACAGGGCGCTGGGGGGCGAGATGGGCTTGGGGTGGCGTGTGCGGGGCGGGTCAGGCGCTGTGCGCCAGTTGCACGATGTGCTGCACCTGCAGGGCAATGGGTTCGGGCACGGGCAGTTGGCCGTCCAGCACGCGGGTGATCCAGGCGGCGGTGGCCTCGGCGTCGGGCGCGGGCAGGTCGGGCAGGGTGGCCAGGGCCCCGGCCTGGGGTTCTTGCACGCGGGTGACCTGGCCGTGGGCAAAGGCGTCCATGGCGGGGCAGCGGCGGGCGTCGGCCACGGGCTCGCCTTCGGTGCCGCGCAGCAGCAGGGCGCGGGTGCCGGTCAGGCTGAGGGTGGCGGTCATGCTGGCCAGGTACTCGGGGTGGGTGTAGCTGCTGACCAGCAGCGCAGGCCCCTGCACCGGCAGCATGAGCTTGACCAGGCTGTGCGCCGGGTTGCGCAGGCCCACCACGCGGCGCACCTCCAACAGGCGGTGCAGGCCCGCGTGCAACTGCGGCGTGGGCACCCAGCACACCCGACCTGGCTCTATCAAATTTGTAGCTGCTTGCGCTTTTTCTGAAAGCGCCAGAGCCACTTTTTGTGCCGAAATCCGGCGGTCTTCGGTCTCACAACCGTGCACCAGCACGGCCAGCCCTTCGCGGGCCAGCAGCAAGGCCAGCAGCGGGGTGAGCACCGGCAGCTTGCGCGCACCGTTGTAGCTGGGCAGCACCACGGTGGGGCGCTGGGGCTGTGTGGCGGGGGCCGTGGGCACGCACTGCAGGCGGGCGTGGATGGCGTCCAGAAAACCCGCCATTTCCTCGGGCGTTTCACCCTTGATGCGCATGGACAGGCAGAAGGCCCCCACCTCCAGGTCGGAGGCCTGGCCGTCCAGCACCTGGCCCATCAGGTCGTTGGCCTGTTCGCGGCTGAGGCTGCGGGCGCCGTCCTTGCCGCGGCCAATTTCTTTGATGTAGGGGCTGATGCTCATGCCGCGCATTCTCGGTCAGGTGATATGACTTTGGGCAATGAGTTGACCCTCGGCCAGCGCAGAAGCCGTGGGTTCAGGCGGGGTGTCCACCGGGGTGGTGGCCACCAGCCGCTTGACGGTGGGCAGGCACGAGCCGCATTGGGTGCCGCATTTCAGCGTGGCTTGCAGCGCGGCCAGCCGTTCGCTGGCGCTGCCGGGGCAGCGGCGCAGCTGGGTGGTGATGGCCGCTTCGCCCACGTTGTGGCAGGTGCACACCTGGGGGCTGGTGGCGGCCAGGGGCTGCGGGGCCTGGGCTGAGGCCAGCAGCAGCCGGTGCGGCGGGCCTTGCACGGGCAGCTCGTCTTGCAGCAGGGTCTTGATCCAGCCCTCGGCCTGGGTGTCCCCGGCCAGCAGGAAGGCGTCGAGCCGGGGGGTGCCCGTGGCTGTGTCGCGCCACAGGCGGATGGCGCGGCGCTGGTGGCGGCGGGCGTCGTCGTAGCGCAGGGTGTCGGGGGTGTGAAGGCCCAGCAGGGTGCCCAGTTCGTCCAGCAGGGCGGAGGGCGGTGGCGTGGCGCAGGCGGCGCGGAACAGCAGGCCGCTGCGGCCATCGCTGTGGTCATTGGATTCGCGACCAAACGGCACACACACCGCAAAGTCGAACTCGGCCATACGCTGCACCAGGGCCTGGCGGGTCGCGGGGGCCAGGGATTCGGGCAGCCAGGCCAGGGCCAGCAGGGTCCAGGGCAGCTCCGCCGGGGCCACGCTGACGGCGGCGTGTTTCAGCTCCGGCTGCTTGGAGCTGGGGCAGAACGCTGGGTTGGTGAGGGCGTTGACGCCTTGCCGTGGCTGGCCCAGGGCGTCGCGCCCGCTCAGGCACTCCGGCCCCCAGTGCATGGCCATGAAGAGCTGGCCCAGGCCCTGGTCGGCGCTGTCTTGCACGGGCACCACCACGCTGCCGCGGCGGCTGCTCACCCGCACCAGTTGCCCGGTGCGCAGCTGGCGGCGGGCCATGTCCTGCGGGTGCATCAGCAGCACCGGCTCGGGCACGTGGCCGAACAGGCGGCCCAGCAGGCCGGTGCGGCTCATGCCGTGCCACTGGTCGCGCAGGCGGCCCGTGGTCAGGGCAAAGGGGTAGGGGGCGGACCGTGCTTCGGCCACCGGGTTTGTGTTCATCAGCGCCACCGCAAAGCGGGCCTTGCCATCGGGCGTGGGGAAGCGGCCATCGGTGTACAGCCTGGCCTGGCCCTGGGTGGCCCCCTCGGGGTAGGGCCATTGCTGCGGGCCGTGTTGCTCCAGCGTGGCGTAGCTCAGGCCGGTGATGTCCAGGTCGCGCCCGCGGGTGGCTTCGCGGTGCTGGTTCCACAGCGCCTCGGGGCCGTCCCAGGCCATCAGGCGGGGGGCGGTTGGCGTGGCCGACGCTGTGGGGTGGAGCAGGGCTTCCAGCCGCTGGCCCACGTCGCGGGCAATGCGCCAGTCGTGGCGCGGGCCGTCGTGCGGGTGGTCGGGGTGCACGGGTGGGGGCACGGCGGCGCGCACGCGGCTGATGCGCCGTTCGCTGTTGGTCACGGTGCCGTCTTTTTCGGCCCAGGTGGTGGCGGGCAGCAGCAGGTGGGCGTGGGCGGTGGTGGCGGTGTGGGCAAACGCCTCCTGCACGATGACAAAGTCCGCCCGCTCCAGCGCCCGGCGCACGGTGGCCTGGTCGGGCAGGCTTTGGGCGGGGTTGGTGCAGGCGATCCACAGCAGCTTGACCTGCCCGTCCGCCGCGGCCTGGAACATCTCCACCGCGGTGCGGCCCGGTTGGGCGGCCAGGGTGCGGCCCAGGGCGTTCAGGCCCCACAGGGCTTCCACCTCGGCGCGGTGCTGGGGGTTGGTCAGGTCGCGGTGGCCGGGCAGCAGGTTGGCCATGCCGCCCACCTCGCGCCCGCCCATGGCGTTGGGCTGGCCGGTGAGGCTGAAAGGACCCGCGCCCACCTGCCCGATCTGCCCGGTGGCCAGGTGCAGGTGGATGAGGGCGGCGTTGTTGGCGGTGCCGTGGCTGCTCTGGTTCAGGCCTTGGCAGTACAGGCTGAGGGTGGGGCGGCGTGGGCGGCCATCCTGGCCGGTGAAGGTGCCGGTGGTGGTGGCGGGGTCGTCAGCGGCGGTGTCCAGCCCGGCGATCCAGCGGGCGGCGGTGTGCAGGTCGGCCTCGGGCAGGCCGCACACGCGGGCCACGTGGGCGGGGGTGAAGTCGCGCACCAGGGCCTTGAGCTCGTCGAAGCCGGTGGTGTGGGCGGCGATGTAGGCGCTGTCCACCCAGCCCTCCCACAGCATGATGTGCAGCAGGCCGTGGCACAGCGTCACGTCGGTGCCGGGTTGCAGGGGCAGGTGCAGGTCGGCGCACGCGGCGGTTTCGGTGCGGCGTGGGTCGGCCACGATCAGGCGCAGCCCGGGCCGGGCGGCCTTGGCGTCTTCGATGCGTCGAAACAGGATGGGGTGGGCCCAGGCGGTGTTGCTGCCGCTGATGAACAGGGTGTGGGCGTGGTCCAGGTCGTCGTAACAGGCGGGCGGGGCGTCGGCCCCCAGCGTGGCCTTGTACCCGGCCACGGCGCTGCTCATGCACAGGCGGGAGTTGGTGTCCAGCTGGTGGGTGCCCAGCACGCCTTTGACCAGCGTGTTGAAGGCGTGGTAGTCCTCGGTGAGCCACTGGCCGCTGCCGTACACGGCCACGGCATCGGCCCCGTGGGTGTGCACGGTGTCGGCGATGCGCTGGGCGGCGAGGTCAAGCGCGGCATCCCAGCCCAGCGGCTGCCACGGGCCGGGGCGTTGGGCGCGCACCTGCGGGTGCAGCAAGCGGGTGCCGGGGGCGATGGCGTCGCGGGCGGTGAGTGCCAGGGTGCTGCCCTTGGTGCACAGGCGGCCGCGGTTGGCGGGGTGGTCGGGGTCGCCGCGCACGTCCAGCACGCGTTGGCCGTCGTGCTGGATGAGCACACCACAGCCCACGCCGCAGTACGGGCAGGTGGAACGGGTTTCAGGCATGGCAGTGGCCGTGGGTCAGGCCGTGGCAGCCCGCGGTGCGTTGCGAGGGGCCGGCCACGGGGCGGGTGAGGTCGGTGGCGTGGCTGGCCAGTTGCTGGGCGTCCAGGAACACCTGGCCGTTGTCCACCTTCACGTCAAAACGCGGGGTGCAACCGTTGTCGGGCGCGGCGGCCTGGCCGTTGTCCAGGGCGATGGTCCAGTTGTGCAGCGGGCAGGCCACGCTGTGGCCGAAGACGATGCCCTGGCTCAGCGGGCCGCCTTTGTGCGGGCAGCGGTCGAGCAGGGCGAACACGTTGCCGTCTGCCGCCTTGAACAGGGCCACGTCCAGGCCCTGGGCCCGGGCCACGCGGCGCGAGCCCAGGGCGGGGATGTCGTCAACGGTGCAGATGGGGGTCCAGGTGGGGGTGGTCATGGTGCTTGTGTTGCGGTTTGAGGTTTTTGCAGGCCACGGGCTGGGCGGGCGGTTTCAGGTGGGGGAGGGTTGGGCTGTGCCCCAGCGCGCTGCGCCGGGGGGCTGGGTGGGGGCTTGGATGCTGGCCCCTTCGGGGTGCCCTGCGATGCTCGCCATGGGGTCGGTGCGGCGGAACTCACTGCGCGCCCTGTGGGCGCTCCGTTCAGACAGCCGCCGCAAGTCAGGGCTGGAGGCGGGCGGATCGCCCGCCGACCCCATGGCTGCGCGTCTCGGCTGCGCATGCAAGCCGCCCACCCAGCCCCCCGGCACAGCGCGCCGTGGCTCAGCCCAGCCCACCCCCACCTGAAACCACCAGGGGTTTGGCTTGAAAGTTAATGGCAAAAAATACCTCTCGCGCTTGTTCAAAAAGCAAAAGAAGCTACAAAGTTCATAGTGTTTGGCGTCAGACCAACACGCAACCAACGCCCCGGAAATCGGGTGTTCCACGCCCTCGCGCACCCACCCAGCCGCTGGCGTGGCGGGGCGCAGGGTTTGGGGGCGGGGCGACTTGGTCCGGGGCGAGGCGCGCAGGCCGTGGGGCGGGTGCGCGGCAGCGCACTTCCATGTCTGACTTCGCCGCGGCTGTTTGAACGCAGCGCCCGCCGGGCGCGGAGTGAGTTCCGCGGCGACGCCCCAGGGCCGAGCACCGCAGCGCAGTCCGCGCAGCGGACCCCGGGCCAGGAGCGCCGCCCCCAAACCCTGCGCCCCGCCACGCTGGCCAATGTCGCCACGCAAACCCACGCCAGGATGTTTCATGCCACCCTCACCGGCGCGAACTGCCGCAAATCCACCCGCGCCTTGTCGAACTCGAACCAGGGGTCGGGCTCGCCGTCCAGCGCGAACTGCAACTGCGCCCACAGCGCCTTGCGGCCTTCGGCGTCGTCGAGGATGCGTTTTTTCACGTGGTCCAGCCCCACGCGGTTGACGTAGTGCACCGTGCGCTCCAGGTACCAGCCTTCCAGGCGGTAGAGCTGCATGAAGGCGCCGGTGTACTCCATCACCTCTTCGGCGGTCTTGAGCTTGGCGAAGAAGTGCGCCACCTCGGTCTTGATGCCGCCGTTGCCGGCCACGTACATCTCCCAGCCGCTGTCCACGCCGATGATGCCCACGTCCTTGATGCCCGATTCCGCGCAGTTGCGCGGGCAGCCGCTGACGGCGAACTTGACCTTGTGCGGCGCGTACATGCCAAAAAAGGCGCGCTCCAGGTCCTTGCCCATCTGGGTGCTGTCTTGTGTGCCCATGCGGCACCACTCGCTGCCCACACAGGTCTTGACGGTGCGCAGCGCCTTGGCGTAGGCATGGCCGCTGGGCATGCCGATGTCTTTCCAGACGTTGACCAGGTCTTCCTTCTTCACGCCCAGCAGGTCGATGCGTTGGCCGCCGGTCACCTTGACGGTGGGGATCTGGTACTTGTCCACCACGTCGGCAATGCGGCGCAGCTCGGCGGCGCTGGTTTCGCCGCCCCACATGCGGGGAATGACGCTGTAGGTGCCGTCTTTCTGAATGTTGGCGTGGCTGCGCTCGTTGATGAAGCGGCTTTGCGGGTCGTCCAGCGCCTCCTTGGGCCAGGTGCTCAGAAGATAGTAGTTGATGGCCGGGCGGCAGGTGGCGCACCCATTGGGCGTGCGCCACTCCAGCGCCTGGAACACGTCGTTCAGCGTGAGCAGCTTGCTGCCGTCGGGCCGCACGGTGGCGATGGCGTCGCGCACCGCCTGGTGGCCGTGGCTGGTGCAGCCGCACAGGGGCTTGAGCTTGGGGGTGGCCGAGTAGTCGCCCCCGGCGGTGAACATCAGGATCTGCTCCACCAGCCCGGTGCAGCTGCCGCAGCTGGCGCTGGCCTTGGTGTGTTTGCGCACCTCGTCCAGGGTGAACAGGCCTTTGTCCTTGATGGCCTTGCAAATCGCGCCTTTGGTCACGCCGTTGCAGCCGCACACCTCGTCGGTGTCGGCTAGTGAGCCCGCCTTGTTCTGGCCCTGGTGGCCGGTGTCGCCCAGGCTGGATTCGCCAAACATGAGCTTGTCGCGGATGTCGGCCACGGGCCGGCCGTCGCGCAGCAGCTTGAAGTACCAGCTGCCGTCCACGGTGTCGCCATACAGGCAGGCACCCACCAGCTTGTCGTCTTGCAGCACCAGCTTCTTGTAGACACCGCCCACGGGGTCGGACAGCAGGATGGTTTCGGTGCCTTCGCCGCCCATGAAGTTGCCCGCGCTGAACAGGTCGATGCCCGTCACCTTGAGCTTGGTGGACACCTGGCTGCCGGTGTAGCGGGCAATGCCGTACTGCGCCAGGTGGTTGGCCAGCACCTTGCCCTGCTCGAACAGCGGGGCCACCAGCCCGTAGGCGATGCCGCGGTGGGCGGCGCATTCACCCACGGCGTAGATGCGCGGGTCGGTCACGGTCTGCAGCGTGTCGGTGACCACGATGCCGCGGTTGACGTGCAGGCGCATGCGCTCGGCCAGCGCGGTGTTGGGGCGGATGCCCACGGCCATGACCACCAGTTGGGTGGGCATTTCCAGCTCCGGTGCGGTGCCTGGTTTGAAGCGGATGGCGGCCACCCGGCCGTCTTCTCCCCCCACCAGTGCCTCGGTCTGGGCCCCCAGCAGGAACTTCATGCCCCGCGCCTCCAGCGACTGCTGCAGCAGGTCGGCGGCGGTCTTGTCCAGCTGGCGCTCCATCAGCCATGGGGCCACGTGCACCACGGTCACATCCATGCCGCGTTTCATCAGGCCGTTGGCGGCTTCCAGGCCCAGCAGGCCGCCGCCGATCACCACCGCCTGCTGGTGCTGCGCGGCGGCGTCGATCATGGCCTGGGTGTCGGCAATGTCGCGGTAGGCCAGCACCCCGGCCAGCTCCTTGCCCGGCACGGGCAGCATGAAGGCGTTGGAGCCGGTGGCCAGGATGAGCCGGTCATACGCCACCGACTGGGTGGCCCCGTCCGGCCCGCTGGCGTGCACCACGCGGCGGGTGCGGTCCACGTCGGTCACCGTCCAGCCCGCGTGCAGGGTGATGTGGTGCTGCTCGTACCACGCCCAGTCGTTCAGGACGATTTCCTCCAGCGTCTGTTCGCCCGCCAGCACCGGCGACAGCATGATGCGGTTGTAGTTGGGGTGCGGCTCGGCCCCGAAGACGGTGATGTCGTACAGGTCGGGGGCCAGCTTCAGCAGCTCTTCCAGCGCACGCACACCGGCCATGCCGTTGCCCACCATCACCAGCTGTTGCCGGGCGGGGGCCGTGGCTGTGGGGGAGGCGTCGTGCAAGGCGGCGGCACCGGGGGTGGACAGGTCGGTCATGCGGCCTCCTTTTCCACGTGGGCCTGGCGGGTGTAGAGGAAGTCGATGACGGCCTTGCGGTAGCCCAGGTAGTCGGGGCTGTCGGCCAGGGCCACGCGGCTGCGGGGGCGGGGCAGGTCCACGTGCAGCACCTCGCCGATGGTGGCTGCCGGACCATTGGTCATCATCACGATCTTGTCGGACAGCAGCACCGCCTCGTCCACGTCGTGCGTCACCATCACCACCGTGCTTTGGGTGCGGGCCACGATGTCCAGCAGCTCGTCTTGCAGCTTGGCGCGGGTGAGGGCGTCCAGTGCGCCAAAGGGCTCGTCCATCAGCAGCACCTTGGGCTCCATGGCCAGGGCGCGGGCAATGCCCACGCGCTGCTTCATGCCGCCGCTGATTTCGCCGGGGCGTTTTTGCGCCGCGTGGGTCAGGCCCACCAGGGCCAGAGCGGCGTCGGTGCGGGCCATCAGCTGGGCCTTGGTCTCGGCGGGCGCGCCGGGGTTGCGTTGGCCGAACACCCGCTCCACGCCCAGGTAGACGTTGTCAAAACAGGTCAGCCAGGGCAGCAGCGAGTGGTTCTGGAACACCACCGCCCGCTCAGGGCCGGGGCCGGCAATCTCGCGGTTGGCGCACAGCAGCGTGCCGGAGGTGGGGGTGGTGAGTCCGGCAATCAGGTTGAGCAGGGTGGACTTGCCGCAGCCCGAGTGGCCGATGAGGGCCACGAATTCGCCCTTGGCAATGCTCAGGTCGATGTCGCGCAGGGCGGTGAACGGGCCTTTCTTGGTCTTGAAGGTCTGGCCCACGCCCTGGATTTCGATGTACTTGCTGGGGTTGTTCATGATTTCACCTCGTCGAACGTGAAGGCCGAAGCCAGCTTGATGAGCGCAAACTCCAGCACCAGGCCGACGATGCCGATGACGAAGATGGCCACGATGATGTTTTTGACGTTCAGGTTGTTCCACTCGTCCCACACCCAAAAGCCGATGCCCACGCCGCCGGTCAGCATTTCGGCGGCCACGATCACCAGCCACGCCGTGCCCACGGCCAGACGCACCCCGGTCAGCATGTAGGGCAGCACGGCGGGGAACAAAATCTTGGTGAGCACCTTCCATTCGCTGAGGTTGAGCACCCGGGCCACGTTCAGGTAGTCCTGCGGCACGCGCTGCACGCCCACCGCGGTGTTGATGACCATGGGCCAGATAGAGCAGATGAAGATGGTCCAGATGGCCGCCGGGTTGGCCCCCTTGAACACCAGCAACCCGATGGGCAGCCAGGCCAGCGGTGACACCGGGCGCAGCAGGCTGATGATGGGATTGCACATGCGGCTCAAAAACTCAAAGCGCCCAATGGCAAACCCCGCCGGAATGCCCACCAGTGCCGCCAGCCCGAAGCCCACGGCCACGCGCTGCAGCGACTGCAACACGTTCCAGCCCACGCCCTGGTCGTTGGGGCCGTTGCGGTAGAACGGGTCGGCAAACACCTGCACCGCTTGGCCCCAGGTTTCCAGCGGGCTGGGGATGGCGCTGCCGGTGCTGATGGACACCAGCGCCCACAGGCCCACCAGCAGGCCCAGGCCCATGAGCGGGGGGAGGATGCGCAGGGCCAGCTCGCGCCCGTCAAAGCGCGAGGGGGTGGCGCGAGTGGTGCTGGCCACAGGCTTCAAGCTTTTTTGGCCTTCTGCGCTTTTAATAGTTGGTGTGTGTGCTACTGAATTCATTGCATTGGGGGGCTTGGGGTGGCCGGTGGAAGGGACAGCAGCCCCCTCCAGCGGCCCGTGGAACACGGCGCTGACCATGGTGTTTCTCCTCAGACCTTGACCTTGAAGCCGTCGGCGTACTTGGCGGGGTCCTTGCCGTCCCACACCACGCCGTCCACCAGCTTGTGGCTGCGCATGTCGCTCTTGGGCAGCGGGGTCTTGCTGGCGGCGGCGGCGTCCTTGTACAGGTCGATCTGGTTGATGGCCTTGGCCACACCCAGGTAGTCGGGGTGGTCCTTCAGCAGGCCCCAGCGCTTGTGCTGGGTCAGGAACCACATGCCGTCGCTCAGGTAGGGGAAGTTCACCGCGCCGTCGTTGTAGAACTTCATGTGGTTGGGGTCGTCCCAGGTCTTGCCCAGGCCGTTCTGGTAGCGGCCCAGGATGCGCTGGTTGATGGCGTCCACCCCGGTGTTGACATAGGCCTTGTCGGCGATGGTTTCGGCCATCTTCAGCTTGTTCTGCAAGCCCGCGTCGATCCACTTGCCCGCTTCCAGGATGGCGGCGGTCACCGCACGGCAGGTGTTGGGGTACTTTTTGGCGTATTCACCCGTGGCGCCCAGCACCTTTTCGGGGTGGTCTTGCCAGATGTCCTGGGTGGTGGTGCCGGTGATGCCGATGCCGTCCATGATGGCGCGGTGGCCCCAGGGCTCGCCCACGCAGTAGCCGTCCATGTTGCCCACGCGCATGTTGGCCACCATTTGCGGCGGGGGCACGGTGATGATCTTGGCGTCCTTCATGGGGTGGATGCCATGGGTGGCCAGCCAGTAGTACAGCCACATGGCGTGGGTGCCGGTGGGGAAGGTCTGGGCAAAGGTGTATTCGCGCTTGTCGCTCTGCATCAGCTTGGCCAGGCTGGCCCCGTCCACCGCGCCCTTGTCGGCCAGCTTCTTGCTGAGGGTGATGGCCTGGCCGTTGTGGTTGAGCGTCATCAGCACGGCCATGTCTTTCTTGGGGCCGCTCACGCCCAGGTGCACGCCGTAGACCAGGCCGTACAACACATGGGCAAAGTCCAGCTCGCCGTTGACCAGCTTGTCGCGCACGCCGGGCCAGCTGGCCTCCTTGCTGGGGATGATCTTCACGCCGTACTTCTGGTCAATGCCCAGCACGCTGGCCATGACCACGCTGGCGCAGTCGGTCAGGGGGATGAAGCCGATCTTCACTTCCTTCTTCTCGGGCGCATCCGAGCCCGCGGCCCACACCGGCTGGTAACCCAGGCCGCCAAACAGTGCCCCCCCGGCCACGGCAGCGCCTTGTTTGAGCAGGCTGCGGCGGCTGGCGCTGGCCGGGGCGGTGTCTGCTGTCTGGGCTGCTGCGGTTGCGGGTTGGCCCAGGGGGCGTGCGGTGTCCGCTGCTGCGGCAGGGGGCAGGGGGCTGGTCGTGGGGCGCATGGTCAACTCCTGGAACAAAAAACCGGGGCCGGAAAAACAAAAACGGCGTCCATCACCCCGACCGCTGAAGGCCGGGGGATGGACGCCGTTGTCCGTTTTCCCCACCGTGCACCGCCATTGGTGCGCGGTGGGGTTGCTTCAGCACAAGCAGGTTGCGTGCCAGCCCGTGGGGATGGGGGTTTGGGCCGGTTTTCGGGCCATCGCGGCCACGGGCATGCTGCGTTGTTGTGCATGCCCGGGGCCGCGTGGGGCGTGTGTGTGCATGGGGTGCACGGCTTGGGTGCGCTCCACGCCCGTGCGGACGGAACGGGAGGCCGGGTGAAGGGCGGGATATAAAAAGCGCTTTCCAAAGCGTTTTCGGTCTGGAGGCCCCCATGCGTTCACCGTTCAAATCCCTGCCCTTGCTGGCCTTGGCCGCCTCCCTGCTGGCCGGGTGCGGGGCCGATGTGGCCAGCACCGCGGCCACTTCCGCCCAGTTGCAAGCGCAACAGGCCCAGCAGGCCAAGGCGCAGATGGACAAGGTTCAAAAAGACCTGAACCAGGCGTTGCAGGCCGGGCAGGCGCGCAACGCGGCGGCGGATCAGTGAGGCTTGCGCCGCGGTGGCAAGCCGCTCAGCCCGCGGCGGGCGGCAGCACGTCGGCCATGGACAGCAGGGCGTCGGCCACGTCCACCAGGCGGCGGTTCTGGCTCATGGCGGTTTGACGCAGGAAGCGGTGGGCGTCTTCTTCGCTCAGGCGGCGGTGGGCCATCAGCACGCCCTTGGCACGTTCAATCAGTTTGCGTTCGTTCAAGCTGGCGCGCACGGTGTCCAGCTCGGCTTCCATGGCTTGCAGCCGTTGCGATTGCTCGTGCACCAGGTCCAGGATGGAGCGCTCCACCTCGTGCCGCGGGTGGGGGGTGTGGGGGTTGGCCTCGCCCGCAAACGGCGCGGGCTCCAGCGCAGGGGTGGCGGCGAAGAAGGCCAGGGCTGAGGCGGTGGGCTGGTCTTCGCCCTGGCCCTGGGCCCAGCGTTGCAGGCGCTCCAACTCCTGCTGGGCCAGGGTCATGCGCTGTTGGCACAGGGCGACCAGCTCTTGTGTGAGCCGGTCTTCCACCACCTTCAGGTCGTCGATGCGGGCGGTGCAGCAGTCAAACCAGGTGGTGTTGAGTTCGGGGTCCAGCGCCGAACCGTCGGGGGCGGCCAGGGCTTGTTGGCGCAGGTGCTCCAGCTCGGTCTGGTGGCGGGTGTGGGCCGGGCGGGCGGTGAGTTGAAGCACCGCGGGCGGGGCAAAGTCGGCAAACACGCGCAGGCACTTGTCTTGCAGTTCGATGAGGTGCTGCAGCCGCTGATGGGTGTCGGCATCGGCCTGGCCGCTGGCCCACATGGCGGTGCCCACGGCACGCTCCTGCCCGGCCCATTCCTTGCCCTGCATGTGGTTGAACAGGGCCACCAGCAGGCGGGAGATGGCGGGGTCGGCGGCGCTGTCGGCGGCTTCGAACACCACGGCCAGCAGCCCGGCAATCAGTTTGATGTAGGCCTCGGTGGTCTGACGGTGGTGCAGCTGGCGCTGGCTGATGAGCGAGCGCAGCTGCGGCAGCGCATCCAGCCCCTGCAGGGCGTAGGCCATGCGGGCGTACAGGCGGGCGCTCTGGGCCAGTTGCGCGGCCTGGGCCGCGGGCGTGGCGTCAAACGCCTGGCGCACCTGGGCCTCAAGCGTCAGGCAGTGCTGGGCCTGGGTGGTCCATGGCAGGTGGGCGGGGTCGTCCAGGCTGTCGGTGGCCGGGGTGTGCGGCGGGTGGTGCAGGGCCAGGTAGCGGTTGGCCAGCCCCCGCTCGCGTTGCAGACCGTGCACCAGGTCGCCGACAGCGTCCACCAGCGCAGCGGTGCGGGCCAGGCGCTCCAGCTCGGCCATTTCGGCCCGCCGGGCGGCCTGGAGGAAGCAAAGGGCGGTTTTCATGGGTGGGCAAGCATACGCAATCGGCAGGGCGACAATCCGGGTTCAAAAGGAGTGCTGAGCCATGCATGCCCCCACTGCAACCCCTGTGCCAGAGACCTGTTCACCCCGCGGCCTGGCGGTGTTGCTGGCAACGCTGTGCGCTTTGCTGGCCTGGTCGGGTTGGCAGCCGTACGACCGCGCCACCTGGGTCATGGAGGTGGCCCCCATTTTTGTGGCAGTGCCGGTGATGGTGGCCACACACGGGCGTTTTCCGCTCACGCGGTTGCTGTACGCCCTGATCTGGCTGCATGCCGTGGTGCTGCTGGTGGGCGGGGCCTACACCTACGCCCGGGTGCCGCTGGGGTTCTGGATGGCCGATGTGCTGGGCCTGCACCGCAACCCCTACGACAAGATCGGGCACTTCATGCAGGGTTTTGTGCCCGCCCTGGTGGCCCGCGAGCTGCTGCTGCGCGGCGGGCATGTGGTGGGGCGGCGCATGTTGGCGTTTCTGGTGGTGTGTGTGGTGCTGGCCATCAGCGCCAGTTACGAACTGATTGAGTGGGGCGCGGCCCTGGCCCTGGGGCAGGGCGCGGACGAATTCCTGGGCACACAGGGCGACCCGTGGGACACCCAGTCGGACATGTTGTTTGCCTTGATCGGCGGTTGCACGGCCCTGCTGACGCTGGGGCGGTGGCACGACGCGCAGCTGCGCCTGCCCGGGCCGACTACACTCCCGCGCCATGTTGATCCTGGGCATTGAATCCTCGTGTGACGAAACCGGCGTGGCGCTGGTGGACGCCAGCACCCCCGTTCCCCGCCTGCTGGCGCACGCGTTGCACAGCCAGATTGCCATGCACCAGGCCTATGGCGGCGTGGTGCCCGAGCTGGCCAGCCGCGACCACATCCGCCGCGTGCTGCCGCTGACCGACGAGGTGCTGGCGCAGGCCGGCTGCCGCATCACCGATGTGGACGCCGTGGCCTACACCCGCGGCCCCGGGCTGGCCGGGGCGCTGCTGGTGGGCGCGGGCGTGGCCGTGTCGCTGGGCGTGGCGCTGGGCAAACCCACCTGGCCGGTGCACCACCTGGAGGGGCATTTGCTGTCGCCCTTCCTCAGCGCCGATCCGCCGACCTTCCCCTTTGTGGCCCTGCTGGTGTCCGGCGGGCACACGCAGCTGATGCGGGTGGACGGCGTGGGCCGCTACACCCTGCTGGGCGAAACCATCGACGACGCGGCGGGTGAGGCTTTTGACAAGTCCGCCAAGCTGCTGGGCCTGCCCTATCCCGGTGGCCCCCACCTGGCCCAACTGGCCGAGCAGGGCCGCGCCGATGCCTACGCCTTCCCGCGCCCGCTGCTGCACGGCGGACATGGCTACGGCGAGCTGGATTTTTCGTTCGCGGGCCTCAAGACCGCGGTGCTCACCCAGGTCAAGCGCCTGCTGGGGCAGGATTTGGCGGGCACGCTGGCCGCCGACGCGGCGTTGGCCCTGCCCGACGCGCTGCGGGCCGACGTGGCCGCCAGCGCCCAGGCGGCCATTGTGGAGGTGCTGCTGAAAAAGTCCCTCAAGGCCCTGAAGCAGACCGGCCTGAAACGCCTGGTGGTGGCCGGTGGCGTGGGGGCCAACCGGGCGCTGCGCCAGCAGCTGGACGCCGCCTGCCAAGCCCAGGGCGTGCGGGTGCACTACCCCGAGCTGCACCTGTGCACCGACAACGGCGCCATGATCGCCATGGCCGCCGCGCTGCGGCACCGGGCCGGCTTGCAGCCGCCCCTGCAGGCCCCCGGCAGCTTCGAGGTGCGGCCCCGCTGGCCGCTGGATCAGCTGGACGCCTGATCAGGCTGTCGTCAAAAATTCAGTGCTTTTTTGCCATGTAGCGCTTTCGCCAAAAGCGAGAGCAGCTACTTTTTTTGCAGAAGGACCGTTTGCATGAAGCGCCCATCGGAAGCGTCGTGTCGGTGATCAATCCCGGCTGTCGGCGTGGGGCTGTGGCTCTCACCTGACCGCTGAAACGACCCATTTTTCAGCGTTGCCTTCGGTTCAATCGCGCGCGGCGTAGTGGCGTCGCAACCAGGCGCACAGGCCGTCCAGACCCGGAAAAAGCACCCGCTCGTTGACGTTGGCTTGGTCCAGCTTGTCACGGATCTCCCACTTTAAGGCCGCCGGGATGATGATCTTTTTGTAAACCGGGGCCATGCCCTCGGATTGCCCAGCCTGCATGCCCGCCAGCACGTCTGACAGCTTGGCGGTGGGTTCACGGCTGGCGGGGGCTTGGCCCGTGTTGCCTGGGCGTGACAGCACAGAGAACAGCGCCACTTGGTTGACGATGCGTTCGTCCAACGACGGAGGCTCCAGAAAGATCAGAAACGGCTGCTCTTGCAGCGCGTCAAACCGCGCCAGCGTGGGCACCAGCTGGTCCAGCAGCTCCACCGAGAACACGTTTTTGCGCAGGCCCTGTAAGGTGTCGCGCAGCGCCAGGGGCAGGTGCAGATTGGTTTGGCCGTAGTCCACGCGCCAGACCACGCCGTCGGTCACCGGCCCACCCGCACCCACGTCGCGGGTGGTGAAGTGCAGCGCCACGTAGGGCGAATAGGTCCAGTCCAGCAGCCGGGTGGGCAGGCCGTGGTGCTGGGCCAGGGCCAACCAGTTCCACAGCGAATCGCCCGTGCGCCCTTCGAGGGGCGCGTACTGGCGGCCGTATTGCCGAAAGTTTTTCAGCAGCAGCGGTTCCACATCGGCCCAGTGTGGTCCCAGCTGTTGCAGGCCGGGCTGCAAGTGGTCGTCTTGGCTGCTGCGGCCGCGAAAGGCGTGGAGTGGCCGGTGGCGCTGTAGCTGAGGGTTCCAGCCGTGGTCGTACAAGGCGTCCATCAGCTCGGTCCAGCTGTTCACGGTGGTCTGAGTCAAACGGGTTCTCCTGTCATCAGCGTAGCAGCATGACCGCCCCCCCCAGCAGCAAGAACAGGCAAAACAGCTGCGTGAGCCGCTGTTCGCTGATGCGGTGGGCCCAGCGCACCCCCAAAGACACGCTGGCCAACCCCCCCACCGCCAGCAACACCCCCGAGACCCAGTTGACCTGTGCACTGGCGGCGTACTGCAGCAAGCTGATGCTACAGCCGGGCAAGGCCAGCGCCAGCCCCAGGCCCTGGGCGCGCACCTGCGATTGGCCAAAGAACCGCACCAACAGCGGCACGGCCAGCATCGCGCCCCCCACGCCAAACAGGCCCAGCGTCAAGCCCCCCACCAAGCCTGGCACCACTGCCCAGTACCAGGCGGCAGCGGGGCGGTCTGGCGGTGCCTTGCGGCGTGCCATCAGCGCCACCAGTGCTGCCAACAGCACCAAAAAGCCACCATACAGGTGTTGCAGCACCGGGCCGGGCAGGGTCAGCGCCCAGGCAGCACTGAAGGCGGTGCTCAGGCAGCCGCTCAGCGCCAGTGTGCTGGCCAGCTTCAGGTCAAGGCCGCTCAGGCCCCGGTACTTCAGCAAACCCTTGAACACGTTGCTCACCACCATGACCAAGGCGGTGCCCTGGGCCAGCTTTTGCCCAAACCCCAGCCACAGCACCAACACCGGGATGGCAAAGGTGCCACCACCTGTGCCCAGCAGCCCGGCCATCACCCCCAACACCAAGCCCAGCACCAGGGTACCGGCACCGGCCAACCAGTCAACGGCGTTCATGGTTTGTTCCTTCGCGCCGCGCCGTCATGCGGCTTCCAGTTCACGGTCCAGGGCGGGTGCCGGGACATCACTGGCCGTCACTGTGTCGGACTGTGCAGGCACCAGCACGGTGGCTTGGGGCGGTGTGGTAGGGGCGGGGCAGTCTTCGTTGAAATGGCAGCCCAGGCTGTGGCGGCGCAGCAAGGCGCAGCGCACGATCAGGCCAGCGGTGGTCAGCAGGCTCCGCAGCTCCAGCAAGGCACGCTCGGGCAGGGCGTCGGCGTAGGCCAGGCGGGTTTCTTCGGCCAACCAGGTCACGCGGCGCTGGGCGGCACGCAGGCTGGCGTCGTGGCGCACGATGCCCACGTAGTCCCACATCACCCGTTGCAGTTCGGTGCGGGTCTGGGTGATGGCGGTGCGTTCCCGGTCGGTCAGCCGCCGCACGCTGGGCCACGACGCGGGGGCCGCCACGGCGTCAGGCGCGGCCCAGGGCTGTCGAGCGATGTCTTGGGCGGCGGCCCGCGCCATCACCACGCATTCCAGCAGCGAGTTGGAGGCCAAGCGGTTGGCACCGTGCAGACCCGAGCAAGCGGTTTCTCCCAGCGCGTAGAGCTGGGCCACGTCGGTTCGGCCTCTCACGTCGGTGAGCACGCCGCCACAGGTGTAGTGCGATGCCGGCGCCACCGGAATGGGGTCGCGCGTGATGTCGATGCCCCGCTCCAGGCATGTTTTGTGGATGTTTGGAAAATGCGCCTTTACAAATTCAGGGGACTGATGGCTGATATCCAAAAATACCGCAGGAATATTCAGTCGCTGCATTTCTGAATAAATGGCCCGCGACACCACGTCGCGTGGTGCCAATTCCAGGCGCGGGTCGTGACGGGCCATGAAGCGTTCGCCATCGGGTAGGCGCAAATACCCGCCTTCGCCGCGCACCGCCTCGGTGATCAGGAAGGGCGTGCCCTGTGGGTACACCATGCAGGTGGGGTGAAACTGCAAAAACTCCAGGTTGGCGACCCGGCAACCCAGGTCCCAGGCCAGGGCCATGCCGTCGCCGGTGGAACTGCCCGGTGCCGTGGCGTGCTGGAACACCTGGCCTGCCCCGCCCGTGGCCAGCAAGGTGACCTGGGCCCGCACCAGCCGGGGTTGGGCCTGCTCGCCCGGCGGCAGCAGCCAAGCCCCGGTGCAGCGTTTCGGCTGGCCGCTGGCCTGTAGTTGCACCACGGTGTGGTGCTCCAGCAGGCGGATGCGTGGGTGGTTGCACACCCGCTCCAACAGCGTGGTCTGGATGGCCCGGCCGGTCATGTCGTCCACATGCAAGATGCGGCGCTCACTGTGGCCGCCTTCACGTGTCAGGTGGTAGCGCCCGTCTTCGTGGTTGAAGGGAACGCCCTGCGCAATCAGCCAATCTGCGGCGGCTCGGCCCTGCGACACGATGAAGCGGGTGGCCCGCTCGTCGTTGAGGTAAGCACCGGCCAGCAAGGTGTCTTGCACATGGCATTCCTCGGAATCGGGTGCCTCGAACACGGCGGAGATGCCCCCCTGGGCCTGCCACGACGCCGAAGTTTGCAAGCTGCCTTTGCACACAAGCAGCACCTCGTGTGCATCGGCCAGCGACAACGCGGCCGTCAAGCCCGCCAAACCACTGCCAATGATGAGTATGGGGGTTTGCAGGGTGTCTGAATTTTGAAAGGTATGTGACATGGGTATGAGTTGCGGGGGGGAGATCAAATTGATCGAAAAGCGGCCACCAGCAGCCGAAGGCCCAGCAGGGTCATGACGACTGCTGCGATGCGGTCAATGGTGGGTTTGTGCGCCAGATAGGCGCTTCTGGGGGCGTGAGACGACAGCACGAATGCCACCACCACGTACCAGCCAGATTCGAGCAGAAAGACCAGCGCCACCACGCTGGCCGAGAGACTGAACGAGATTTCGTGCGGCAGGAGTGCCGCGAAGATCACGCCGTACTGGACGGCTGCTTTCGGATTGCTGAGCATGGTCACGAAGGCGAGTCCAAAAGACTGTTTTTCGTTGCGTGGGCCGCTGTTCCCTTCGCTGCTCAATGCCAGTGGTGTGCTGGCGGACTGCCAGATTTTCGATGCCAGGTACAGCAGGTAACAACCGCCAAAAACCTGCAGTGCCATGGTCAGCCATGCAGAACTTGAGAGCACCGCATGCAGGCCGACGAGGGCGATGAGGGCGAGCAGCGCTGCCGCCGCACCCATGCCCAACGCTGCGGCCATGCCGGCGCGGCGCGAGCTGGCGACGGATGTCTGTGCAACCATCAAAAAGCTGGGGCCCGGGCTGATGACTCCGGCTGCCAACGCACCGAGCAGTGTGCTGATCACAAGCAAATTGTTCATGTCCGCGCTTCGCCCCAAGTGCCAAAGGTCACCAGCGTCCGCACCACGCCCAAGGCGGAAACAACCAGCGCCGCAAAAGACACGGGCCATTGCGCCGAGTGGGCTTGGTGAACCACTTACCTGAACAATTTCATGCCGCCAGTGTGGCGTTGGCGGCTTGTGTGGGCAATCCTGCAGATGTAGCCCTACACCTGTAGCCCTGCATGTGTAGGGGACTGATGCGCCTCTGCGCTGGCTGTTGGCTGTCCGTGCTGCATGGCCAATTGCGTCCGAGTGACACAGCCTGTGCGCTGCAGCATGGATGAAATGTGGTCGCGCACGGTGTGGGGGCTGATGCCCAGAACGGACGCCATGGTTTTGTTGTTCAGGCCTTGTGACAGCAGGCGCAGAACATCGTGTTCCCTACGGGTGAAATGCATGGTTTTTCTTTGAGCGAATCCGGCAGAAGCCGACTGCAAATGAACAAACGGTGAAGGGGCACGAATGTGCCGTGTTTCAGCGGTTTGCACCATCCCTCAAATGGGGGAGGCTGAGAAGGCAAAATCCGCGGACTCTGGAGTGGCGCTGATGCGCTATTTTTGTAAGCTTTTTTGCCATGTAGCGCTTTTTCCATAAGCGTGAGCAGCTACTTTTTTTGTAGAAAGACCGTTTGCATGAAGAACCCATTGGGAGCGTCCTCGTCTGTGATCAACCCCGGCCGTCGGCGTTGGGCGGCGGCCCTGTCGGCCCTGGCCCCGCTGGCGGCGCTGGCCCCCTGGGCGGCCCTGCACCTGCCTGCGCAGGCCCAGGGCGAAGGGGCGGCGCTGCCGCCCCTTCGCGTGGCGCTGATCGAAGGCTTGTCTGGCCCGTTTGCCAACACCGGCGAGGCGGTGTTCCGCAACCTGCTGTGGGCGGTGGAGCGGGTCAACGCCCGCGGCGGCATTGCGTGGGGCCATGGCCGTCGCCTGCTGGCGCTGGAACGTTACGACAGCAAGGGCCAGAACGAGGAAGCGCTGTCGGCGCTGCGTTCGGCCATCGACAGCGGCATCCAGGTGGTGATGCAGGGCAACTCGTCGGCCACGGCGGCGGCGCTGATCGATGCCATTGGCAAGCACAACGAGCGCGAGCCCGCTCGGCAGGTGCTGTTCCTCAACTACGCGGCGGTGGAGCCCAGCCTCACCAACGACAAATGCAGCTTCTGGCACTTCCGCTTCGACGCCCATGCCGACATGCGCATGACCGCGCTGATGAGCGTGCTCAAGGACGACAAGGCGGTGCAGAGCATCTACCTCATCGGGCAGGACTACAGCTTTGGTCAGGCCGTGCTGCGCGAAGCCAAGCGCCAGCTGGCCGACCTGCGCCCCGACGTGCGGGTGGTGGGCGACGAGCTGCACCCCATGGCCCGCATCAAGGACTTTTTGCCCTACGCCACCAAGATCAAGGCCAGCGGTGCCCAGGCGGTGCTCACGGGCAACTGGGGCAACGACCTGACGCTGCTGGTCAAGGCCGCCCGCGACGTGGGGTTTGAAGGCAAGTTCTACACCTTCTACGGCAATGCGCTGGGCGCACCCGCGGCCATTGGCGAAGCCGGGGTGGGCAAGGTGGTGGCGGTGGCCGAGTGGTTCCCCAACGTGGAGGGGGCTGAGTCCGCCGGGTTCTACCAGTCCTTCCGCCAGCGCTTTCCCAAGCCGGAGGACGACTACGTGCACGTGCGCATGCAGCTGATGGTGGAGGCCCTGGCCCAGGCGCTGGAGGCCAGCGGCCCGCAGCAGTTGGCCCGCGCCGCCCAGGTGGGCCTGGCCCCCAAGGCGGCCACGCTGGACGTGGTGGCCCTGGCCCGGGCGATGGAAAGTGCCCACGTCAGCATGGCCGGGCAAAGCGGGCGCATGCGGGCGGCGGACCACCAGTTCCAGCAACCGCTGGTGGTGGCCGTCATGGGCAAACAAGGCCAGCCCGGCGTGCGGTTTGACGTGGAAGGCTCGGGCTACGGCTTCAAGCCGCTGCGCGTGGTGAGCGCCAGCCAGGCCGAACAGGCCCACAGCTGCAAGATGGTCCGCCCCTGAGGGCGGTGCTCAGGACAGCTTGAAGCGGCTGACCACCTGAGACAGGTGCTCCACCTCGCCCCGCAGCGCCATGGCGGCGGCGGTGGCCTGTTGCACCAGCCCGGCGTTTTGCTGGGTGGACGAGTCCATGTGGGCAATGGCCTGGTTGACCTGCTCGATGCCCGTGCGCTGCTCGCTGCTGGCGGCGGTGATGGCGCCCACGATGTCGGTCACCCGGCGGATGCTGCCCACCACCTGTTCCATGGTGCGCCCGGCGTCTTCCACCAGCTTGGCACCGGCTTCGACCTTGTCCACCGAGTCGTCGATCAGCCCCTTGATTTCCTTGGCGGCCTGCGCACTGCGCTGGGCCAGGCCCCGCACTTCCGAGGCCACCACCGCAAAACCGCGCCCTTGCTCTCCGGCGCGGGCAGCCTCCACCGCGGCGTTGAGGGCCAGGATGTTGGTCTGGAAGGCAATACCGTCAATGACACCGATGATGTCCGCCACCTTGCGTGACGAGGTGTGGATGGAACCCATGGTGTGTACCACCTGTTCCACCACTTCGCCACCCTGGGTGGCCACCTGGGCCGCCTCCTGGGCCAACTGGTTGGCCTGTTGGGCGTTGTCGGCGTTTTGTTTGACCGAGCCCGTCAGCTCTTCCATGGAGGCGGCGGTCTGCTCCAGCGAGCTGGCCTGCTGCTCGGTGCGCCCCGACAGGTCCTGGTTGCCGGAGGCAATTTCGTTGGACGCGGTGGCAATGGTGTCTGTGCCGTTGCGCACCTGCTGCACCGTGTGCAGCAGGCTGGCGTTCATGTCCTTGAGGGCCTGCATCAGCTCGCCGGTTTCATCGGACGAGCCCACCACGATGTGGCCCGACAAATCCCCGCCCGCCACGGTGCGGGCCACGGCCACGGCCTGGCCCAACGGCCCGGTGATGCTGCGGGTGATGGCCCAGGCCAGGGCACTGCCCACGGCCACGGCCAGCGCGGCCCCCAGGTACAGCAGCACGCTCAGGCGTTGCGCCGACGCGGCCGCGGCGGTCATGACCGCCTGCTGGGCGTTGTTCTGCAAGCTCACCAGCTTGTTGATTTCTTCCAGCACCTGGCGGTAGAGCGGGTCCACCTTGGTGGCGATGATCTCGGCCATGCCCTCGGTGTTGAACGCCAGCGCCTGGGCGATGGCTTCGGTGGACGGGGTTTCCATGCTCTGGTTCAGCTGGGAGAGTTGGTCGAAGATCTTCTTTTCTTCGTCGGTGGTGCCCATGGCCATCAGCTGGTCGCGGGCCTGTGCAAAGCCCTTGCGGTGGTTGCGCAGGCGTTCTTCTTCGCGGTTCATGGCGGCCACATCGGCCTGCAGCCCAATGCTGCGCAGGGCAATCACGCCTTCCAGCAGTTCGCTTTTCAGGGTGGAGGTCAGTTCCACCTTGGTCTTGGCCGCCTCCAGGTTGTCAAACAGTTGCTGGCGGTTGTGGGCGCTGCTGAGGTTGTCGGTCAGCACCACGGTGACCAACAGCGCCAGGATGATGCCAAAACCCGCCTTCAGGCGGGTTCCAATGCGAATGTTCTGCAAGTTCATGGATGTCCCTCCCCGCTGTGGGCGCACCTCCCGGCAGGCCCACAGGGTATCGCTGGTTTACTTGTAGATGCCGACGCCGATCAGGACGTCTTCCACCTTTTCCACATAGGTGGACTTGGGCTCCACGGCCTTGGTGGTGGCGTTGGGCCACTTGTAGTCGAACCAGCCGCCGCCTTTCTTGGCCGTGTCGATCAGGCCCTTGACGATGAAGACACCATCGGCGTCCTTGATTTCCAGCAGGTTCTTGCCGATCAGCTTGGGGTTGGAGCCATGGGCCTTGTTGTTGCCCTCCATGTCGTACACCATGACGTACAGGTCACGGTCCACAAACGCGCCTTTCTGGTTGCTGAACTCGGCAAAGGCCTTGTCCTTGCCGTTGGCCTTGACGTAGGCCACCGCCTTCTTGACCATGGCCATGGCTTCGTCGGCCGAGCCTTTGTCAGCCGCCCAGGCCGTGCTTGACAGCATGAGCGCCGTCACCACCAGCATGAGGTATTTGATGAGTGTTTTCATGGTGGATGAATCCCTTGAACATGGATTGAACAAACCCTTTTGATGCGGGGTGCAAAAAAGGGGCAGGCCTGGACGCCGTGCACGGCATCCGAAGGACGCCAGGGCATCCTAAGTGAGGTGTATACCCGACTGATTGAGTCAAATCAAAGACTGGGTGGGCACGGGGGTGCCCTGGCCGGGGCGGGCAGGTGCGCACAATGTCGGCTCTTCCATTTCACGCGCTGCCGTACAACCGTCATGTGGTTTTCCGTTCCGTCTTTGGTGTCCTTGTCCGATGCGGGCACCTACGCCCGGGGTTTGCAGGTGTTTCTTGCGCAAATGGTGTTGGCGCTGGACGTGGAGCACCTGGATGGCGACCGTTGGGCGTTGAACGGCCTGGTGAAAGGGACCGAGCGCCAGCCCTACCGCACCGAGGTGGAGCTGTCCCTCATGCCCGATGGCGTCACCGTGGACCGTTGGCGCAGCCACTGCTCCTGCCCTGTGGGTTTGCAGTGCAAACATGCGGTGGCTTTGCTCATCAAGGCGGCGTACCAGGGGCAGGGGACGGGGAGCGCTTCGGCCCCCGTGGCCTTGTCGCCGCAGGAACGCAAGCAGCAGCAGGCCGAGAAAGCCCAGAAAGAAGCCTTGGCGGCGCAGCAACGGCTGCGGCAGGCCCAGGTTCACCAGGCGGAGCGTTGGTTGCAGGCCGGGCTGGTGGGAGGGGCGGGGCCTTTGGGTGCCAAGGTTCTGGTGCCTGACCCAAGGCAGACCGAATCGCCGATGTATTTGCTGTACCAGTCCAAAAGCCACGAACGCTGGGCTCCGTTGCGGGTGTGTTTGGGCGTGTCCAGTCCCAAGGTGAAAGGCGGCTGGTCCAAACCCCGGGCGGTGTCGGTCCACCATTTCAGGGACGTGCACATGCGCTACAACGGCAAGGCGCAACAGTTGGAGGCGGTGGACCATGAGCTGCTGGATTTGCTGGGGGCCTTGCCCACGGGGATGGATGCATACGGCTACCGCTCGGAAACCGACAAACTGCTGAACGGCGTGGCCGCCTGGCTGGTGCTCACCCGCGCAGCGTCCACCGGGCGTTTGTTCTGGCGGGAGGACGGCGGGGGTTTGGGGCCTGCCTTGTCCCTGGGGCCTGAAGTGCCATTGCAATGGCAGTGGACCCAGCAGACCAGCCCCGCCATGGACGAGCCGCTGTGGCAACTGCAACCCCTGCTGCCCGACGCGCACACCGTGCTGTGCACCAACCAGCCGCAGCTGCTGTATGTCAACCTGAGCGCGGGCAGGGTGGGCCAGGTGGTGGCCGACGCCACCGCCCTGCCGCTGTTGCAAGCGCCCCCCTTGCCGCAATCCGTCATGCTGCGCCACCAGGGCGCGTTGGTGCGGCGCCTGGGGGCCGTGGCCCCCATGCCGCCGGTGCTGTCCGACTTCAAGCGGGTGGGCGGCACGCCGCTGTGGCGTTTGCATGTGTCTCGCGTGCCGGATGCGCAGCCCCATCCCGACGCGCCCGCGCCCGGTTGGATGACGGCCCAGCTGGACTTTGACTACCAAGGCCACCAAGGCTGGTGGCCCGCCGATGCCCCGCCTCAGGTGATGCTGAACCACGAAGGCGAACGCGTGTTGCTGGTGCGCGATGTGACCAGCGAAACCCACGCCGTGACCCAGTTGCGACAGTTGGGCCTGCTGGAGTGGGACGAAGGCGTTTTTGCCCTCGCACCCGAGGTGTCGCAAACCCAGTGGCTGATGTGGGCGGACACGCAGTTTCAGCCGCTGAAGGACGCGGGCTTTCAACTCACCCTGGACGCCGAGCTGAACCACTGGGTGCGCCACGCGGGCGACATGGTGGTGGACTTCACCCCGCAAGGTGGGGATGACGACGAAGCCGCCGCCGTGTCCGACTGGTTCGACCTGTCGCTGGGGCTGGAGGTGGATGGGCAACGCATCAACGTGCTGCCGTGGTTGCCCCAACTCATTCAAAGCCTGCGCAGCGGGACCGCCCAGGACCCGAACGCGACCGACCTGCTGCCCCCCCACATCTACCTGCCTGCACCCGACGGCCAGGGCTTTGTGCGCGTGGCCACGGCACCGCTGCAACCCTGGTTGCTCGCCTTGTTGGAGTTGTTTGACGACCTCCGCGCCGACTTCCAAGCCGACAGCCTGCGCCTGTCGCGTTTTGACGCCTTGCGCACCAGCGTGGCCCTGGGCGAGGGCGCAACCTGGGACGGTGCGCAGCACCTGCGGCAACTGGCGCAGCAGCTGCAAGGGCGGGCCGAGTTGCCCGCCACCCCCAAACCCACCGGGCTGGTGGCCGACATGCGGCCCTACCAGCAGCACGGGCTGGACTGGTTGCAGTTCTTGCGGGCCCACGGTCTGGCCGGCATCCTGGCCGACGACATGGGGCTGGGCAAGACCCTGCAAACCCTGGCCCACATCCAGGCTGAAAAAGAGGCCGGTCGGCTGGACCGCCCCGCGCTGGTGGTGGCCCCGGTCAGCCTCATGGGCAACTGGCAGCGCGAAGCCGCCCGCTTCTGCCCGGAGCTGCGCACCCTGGTGCTGCACGGCTCCGATCGGCACGACCGGGCCGACGACATGGCCCATGCCCACCTGGTGATTGCCCCGTATTCCCTGCTGCACCGCGACCGCGAGCGCTGGCTCCACCAGCCCTGGCACCTGGTGGTGCTGGACGAGGCGCAGAACATCAAGAACGCCCACACCCAGGCCGCCCAGGTGGTGACGGAGCTCAACACCCGCCACCGGTTGTGCCTGTCGGGCACCCCCATCGAAAACCACCTGGGCGAGGTGTGGAGCCTGTTCCACTTCCTCATGCCCGGCTTCCTGGGCAGCCAGGCCAAGTTTCAGCAGCGCTTTCGCACCCCCATCGAAAAACATGGCGACAGCGAACGGCTGGCCCAGCTGCGGGCACGGCTCACGCCCTTCATCCTGCGGCGCACCAAACAGCTGGTGGCGCACGAGCTGCCGCCCAAGGTGGAGTCGGTCATGACGGTGGAGTTGGACGGCAAGCAGGCCGACCTGTACGAAACCATCCGCCTGAGCATGGAGAAGGCCGTGCGCGACGCCATTGCCGACAAGGGGCTGGCCAAGTCGCAAATCGTGTTTCTGGATGCACTGCTCAAGCTGCGCCAGGTGTGCTGCGACCCGCGCCTGGTCAAGACCCCAGCGGCGGCCAAGGTCAAGACCTCGGCCAAACTGGAACAACTGATGGAGATGCTGCCCGAGATGCTGGCCGAAGGCCGCCGGGTGCTGCTGTTTTCGCAGTTCACCAGCATGCTCAGCCTGATCGAGGACGAGCTGAAGAAGGCCAAGATCGAGTGGGTCAAGCTCACCGGCCAGACGCAGAAGCGTGACGAGGTGATCGAGCGCTTCACCAGCGGGCAGGTGCCCGTGTTCCTCATCAGCCTGAAAGCCGGTGGCGTGGGGCTGAACCTGCCGCAGGCCGACACGGTGATCCACTTCGACCCCTGGTGGAACCCCGCCGCCGAAAACCAAGCCACCGACCGCGCCCACCGCATCGGCCAGACGCAAAGCGTGTGGGTCATCAAGCTGGTGGCCCAGGGCACCATCGAAGAGCGCATCCTGGCGCTGCAAGCCCGCAAAGCCGAACTGGCCAACGAGATCTACAGCGGCGCCACCGGGCGCAAGCAACCGCTGTTCACCGAGGACGATGTGCGGGAGTTGTTGAAGCCGCTGAGTTGAGGTGATGTATTTTTTTAACCGCCCGCTGTCACACGAGCCATGTTCATTGCCATTCCCCTTGCCAACAAACCCACCTGGCGTTCACCCCCCTGGATGACCGTGCTGCTGATCGTGGTCAACATGCTGATCTACTGGGGCTGGCAAGCCCCGGAGGAGCGGCGGGTCGAAATCAACGCGGCGCACTACGAACGCAGTGGCTTGGCCCCCATCGAAATCCCCCTGTACCTGGACCACTTGCAGCACCAGGCCCACACGCCCGAGCAAAAGCGCCAGATCGACCTGATGCGCCAAGCCTGGAAGCAAGGCCATGTGGCCCCGTTGTACGAGCACATGTGGGCACAACAGGCGTTTCGGCAAGCGCTGCTGGCGGGCGAGGTGATCAGGAAAGACGATCCCCGCCACGCCGACTGGCAGGGCCGACGCGCCTTGTTCACCCCTCTGGAGCCGCAGCCCTTCAGCTGGCGCTGGGCCATGAACTTCGGCCGTCCCGCTGCGATTCCGGAGGTGGAGGTCAAAACCGGGGCGGCTGAGGAAGATGGAGTCGGGAGAGAGCTCAAGAGTAGGGCGTGTAGATTTCAAAAGCATAGTGGTCCCACGGGTCACGCCAAGAGCGGCGCGGGACGGCTCATCCAAGCCCTGTAACGGGTTTCGTGGGATGCCCTTGGAGTGCGCACGGGCCGCTTGACACTTTCACTAACGAGAGGATCAGGCCAACATCACGTTCACTGCGACGGCAACCGCCATGCCCACTGCGATGCCGGCGGCAATTTCCAAGCGCGTGTGGCCCATGCGTTCGCGCAGGGCCTGATGGTCAGGTGCCACGACCGCCAATTTGTTAATGGCTACGGCATGTTTGCCCACCTGCCGGCGCAGACTATTGGCATCCAGCATCACGATAAACGCGAGGGAGATGGCCACACCGAAAGCCGGGTGTCCAATGCCCTCCTTGAGGCCAATGAGCGTAGCCATGCTACTGACGATCGCGCTGTGGTTGCTGGGCAACCCGCCATAGCCGATGAGGCCGAACGCGAGTTGCTTGAGCTTTATGCTGTTGAGAATGAATTTTGAGAGTCCGGCGACGAGCCAAGCCAGAAATGGGGTCACGGCGTAAGTGAAATCCATAATCACCCCTGAACCGGCCAAAGTGCCCAGCCGCAGGCAGCAACCCACAGCACTACGGTAAGTAACAGCTGCCAATCAGCCAGCAGTGCATCTGTGGGCGACTCGCCCCCCTCAAGGGCTTCCACCACGAACCAGTAGCGGAACAGGCCGAACAGGACCAATGGGACCGTGATGACCAACTCGGGCTTCGAGGACATCACGAACATACTGTAGAAAAGCAACGCCCCGGTTGCCGACATCGCAGCGTACCGATCCACCAGCGAAACCGAGTACTTCTCTAGTACCTTGCGGCCCTCGGTGCCACTTTGGCTGATCTCTTGGCGGCGTTTGATAGCGGCCAGATACAGAGCCAAGCATAGGGTCGTAATAAACATCCATGAGGACACGGGCACGTCCAAGGCCATAGCGCCTGCGTAGACTCGCAGAACAAAACCAATGGCAATGGTGAAGATGTCGACCACGGGCTGGTGCTTGAGCAGGAGGGTGTAGGCTAGGTTAAGCACCAGATAGGCCGCGATCACCATCACCACCTCTGGGGCAACGAACCAGCCCCACACCAGCACGGCGTAGAGGGCTGCGAGCAAGATCAGGGCAGCTGGTACCGAGACGATCCCGGCCGCCAGGGGGCGAGTATCGGACTTCGTGGGGTGACGACGGTCGCGCTCAACGTCGTGCATGTCGTTAATGATGTAGGTCGCAGACGAGCCGATGCAGAACAGCAGCACGGCCAAAATGGCATGACTGACGGCACCAGCATCTAAAAACGCCCCAGAAAACACCAGCGGCGCCAGAACAAAGCCGTTCTTAACCCACTGCTTTGGCCGCATCAGCTTGAGTAAGCCCAATATGTGCGTATGAGGTGAGCCGCCTGCTACGTTATCATTCATTATTTTCAAATCTCAGTGATATTATTAAATGTGTGCTTCGATGAAACTAGCGATTAACTATGCCATTTTGGCACTAATCGCAACTGCTGCAAATATTGGCGCTCAAGATCTTGTAATCCGTAGCTACAGTGGCGCTTTTGACCTGCTTGCCTCGGTCGTAGTGGGGACAGGCGTCGGTCTTGTGGTTAAGTACACCCTCGACAAGCGTTACATTTTCCGCTTCCGGGCACGCAGCGTCGCCCACGACACACAGACCTTCGCCATTTATACGGTGATGGGCCTCGCCACGACAATGATCTTCTGGGGTTTCGAATTCGGTTTTCATCACATCTTCGAGACTAAGGAAATGCGCTACTTGGGGGGCGCTATTGGTCTTGGTATTGGATACCTAACCAAGTACCACCTCGACAAGCGTTACGTCTTCAGTACGGCGGCCGTATGAAGACAATCACTTCCTGGGGGCGCCTGAGCGCCGATCCTCATCATGTTGTCGGTCTGAAAGGCCCTTTCAGGGATAAGGCTCTGGTTTGTCATGGGGCCACCTCGGGAGTGGCCCATGGCATGGGGCGCAGCTATGGTGACGTCTGCCTGAATCCGGAAGGTACGCTCTGGATCACGACCGGGCTCGACCATTTCATCGCTTTCGACGACAGCACCGGCTGCTTGGTGTGTGAGGCTGGTGTGCTGCTAAGGGACATCCAGCGACTTGTAATTCCGCACGGTTGGATTTTGCCAGTGACGCCTGGTACCCAGCTAGTGACCGTTGGGGGGGCGATTGCCAACGATGTGCATGGTAAAAACCATCACGTACTGGGCTCTTTCGGCGATCACGTTCAGAACCTCACTCTCGTTCGGACCGATAACAAGGTCATCCAGTGTGGACCACATGAGAGATCTGATTGGTTCGCCGCCACCGTGGGAGGATTGGGCCTAACGGGTGTCATCACGCAAGCTGAGATCCAGTTGCGCCGTGTGTCCGGCCCGTGGTTGGACACAGAGACCCTGCCTTACGCCAACCTAGACGAGTTCTTCGCTCTCGCAGATGGTTCTGAGGCCAACTGGGAACACGCGGTGTCATGGGTTGACTGCATTACAGGAGGCCGCGGGCGCGGCTTGTTCATGCGGGGCAACCCCACCCATGTCGTAAATCGCCCGGCACCTCTGGGGCGCAAGCTGACCATGCCGATGGTGCCACCGGTCTCCTTGGTAAACCGGCTGTCGCTCCGACCGCTCAACATGGCTTACTACCACTTCAAGAAGTGGCAAGCCGGGCGCACCATCACGCACTACGAGCCGTTTTTCTACCCGTTAGACAATCTGCTCGAGTGGAATCGAATGTACGGCCCCAAGGGATTTTTCCAATACCAGAGCGTGGTTCCACGCGAAATCGGGCAAGACGCAGTTCAGGCCATGCTCAAAGAAATTGCCAGAGCGGGAGATGGTTCATTCCTCGCTGTACTGAAGACGTTTGGCAACCGCCAACCGGTGGGAATGCTGAGCTTCCCACAGCCAGGGGTGACACTTGCACTGGACTTTCCGAATCAAGGGGGTCGCACGCACAAGCTTTTCGAACGCCTCGATGCCATCGTTCTTGAGGCCAAGGGCCGCATTTATTTGGCAAAGGATGCGCGAATGCCCAGGAAACTCTTTGAAGCAGGCTATCCACGCCTAGCTGAATTCATGAAGTACCGGGACCCGGGCATCAGTTCTGGTCTTTCACGCCGTTTGATGGGAAGTTGAATGAACGACAAGAAAAGAATTGTCATCATTGGAGGCACCTCGGCCATTGCCGAGCACTGTGCAAGGATCTGGCTGGGAAAGCAGCCGGTCGACCTAACTCTAGTGGGCCGCGATATCCAGCGAGTTGAGCGGGCTGCAACAGACCTCAAGGTGCGTGGCCCGCAATCCGAGATTCGAGTTGTTCAGGCTGAGTTTCTGGCCCCTGAAGCCATAAACGCCACAGTTCGGGATATTGTCAGATCGGGACGCATAGATATCGTTTTGATTGCACAGGGATCACTGCTCGATCAGACCGAGTGCCAGAACAAACTTCAGCCTTGCCTTGATGCACTGGAGATCAATGGGATTTCCCCTGTGCTCTATGCCGAGGCCTTTGCCATAGAGATGGAAAAAGCCAACCACGGCACCATCGCATTGATCAGCTCTGTCGCTGGCGATCGGGGACGCAAGTCCAACTATGTCTACGGCGCTGCCAAAGGACTTGTTACGCGCTACGCCCAAGGGTTGCAGCACCGTTTTGCGGGTAGCGCGGTCAAGGTGGTGCTGATCAAGCCGGGACCGACTGATACCCCGATGACGGCTCACCTCAAGGTTAGGGGTGCCAAGTTAGAACCCGTTGAAAACGTGGCGAAGCAGATTGTTGAGGGTGTGGAATCCGGCATGCTGGTCATTTATACCCCAAGGAAATGGCGGCTGATTATGATGATAGTCAGACATTTGCCTGGATTTATTTTTAATAAACTAGATTTATAATATGCAAGAATTATCTCTTGCAAAATCGGACATTCGATTGATAGTCGCAAAGTATGCGCCATATGGAATATGGCCATTCTTTGCATATTTTATTTTTCACTACACGGCAGTAATTAAAAATGGAGGAGATGGCTGGACAACAGGTGATTGGCTTATAAATTACAGTGCGGGGCCAATACGAAGAGGTGTAACGGGTGAGTTTATTTTGTTTCTTTCATCCGATTTGATTTCTTTGCTCTGGCTTGCGTATGCGATACAGGTTGCCATATATTTTGCAATTTTCCTGATTGTACTTGCGCTCTACAAGGCCCAAGATCGAACCCTGTTCTGGCTGTTAATTCTATTTTCCCCGGCATTTTTGCTATTCCCATTTTATGACATTCAGGGCGGATTTAGAAAGGAGATAATGATCTTTGCGGCATTTTCGTTGTTTTGTCTTTTTTATTCAAAAAATAATGTCACCAATTTAAATATTATCATTATCATTATTGCTTATGCAATTTCGGCATTTTCTCATGAGCTGAATTCTCTCACTTGGCCTTTTTTTGTTTACACGTTGTATCTCAGTTCAAAAAAATGTCTTATTACACCGAGGGCTGCAATTATCTTTGGTGTAACGTTAATTGCAATCAGTGCGGCAGCGCTTCTATTTGCATCTCTATACAAAGGAGATGCAGCATCGGCAGACAAAATTTGCTTGTCTTTGACTGATAAAAATCTTCACAAATCGATCTGCGATGGCGCAATAAGCTGGTTAAAGGAAGATGTCAAAAAAGCCACTGACATAGTAAAAGATTCAATTTCAATAAAATCACTTTGGGCGCCAGCTCTTCTTTTTCTTGCCATAGCGCCATTGTTTTTTACAACATGGATCAGAAAAGAATCTATATTATTGATGATTGTCGGTGTAGTCACTATCTCCCCCTTATTTTTCGTGGCGATTGACTATGGCCGATGGATATATATATTGGTTTTTTTGATTTTTTGCCTCGTTCTTTCAGAAGACGTACGTTTAAGGTTTTCACATAACAAAGCTTTCTTTGTTATGGGGTTCATGTACTTGGCAACGTGGTCTATTCCACATTGTTGTATGGGCAGAGATGTCGGCGCCGGCTTGATTGGCTACCTCCTGAGCCTGTAGCGATAAGGCGAAAGGAGAAGCCAGCCCCAAAATAGGTTGGCTTTTTCAGTCGTTGCGTTGGATGAGGAAATCGACGGCCGAGTGATTGTCCTTGGCCACCGCATGCAGGGTAACCAAGAGCTTCCGGCAGCCTTGATGAAGGCCGGGTTCTTGTAATTCTTTCCAGCATCACTGGAATGTGCAAACTTGATGCCCAGAGTTCTGAGCTCACCTGACTCGCTGGCAGACATTTTTACTGATGTGACATAGTCACCCCTGAAGAATCCCGTGAACCCGCATGAGTGCTGGTTTTGCGGGTGATTCTGTGGTGGCAGAACTCCCAGTTTGATTTCCAATAGGCACGGCTTTCTGGGAGTTCTGCCGTGCTGTTTGCCTGCCCCGCCACCGACGATTTCTTTCGCTCGCGCATCGACCACATGATCGACTTGCGCCATCCGCTGGCCGTGCTGGCCTCGCGCATGCCCTGGCAGGAGATCGAAGCACGGGTGGCCCAAGTGTTCAGCCGCAAAGGCCGCTCCAGGGCCCACCGCACCTGGCAGGGCTTGGGGTGGTTTGGTATGTTTTTGATAGCTGTTAATGCTTTCAAATAAAGCGGTAGAGGCCATTTTTCCTTGTAAATCTCAGCGCAAGCTCACCGTGCGCGCCTTCCAGGCCGGGGCTTGCCAGCGGTAGAACAGGCTCAGGTTGCCGGGTTTGTCGGCCTGGGCTTGCACGGCCAGGGTGTCCAGGCGGCGCACTTCGTAGCGTTGGGGGTAGGGGCCTTCGGTGCTGGCTTCGCGGGCGGTGAGCAGTTGCGGGCTGCCGGGCACCCAGCCGGCCCAGTCGATGTAGCCCAGGCCGGGGCCTTCGGCGGCGGGGGGCACCACGTCGGCGTGCCAGCCGTCGGCGTCTTGGCGAATCAGCCACAGCTCACGCCAGGTGTCGGTGGGCTGCACGGCCAGGGCCAGCGCCTGGCCTTGGGGGTGCCACTGGGCGGAGGCGGGCCACACCTGCCCGTAGGTGCAGCGGCTGAACACCGGGGTGGCGTGGCCCTTGGCCGCAGGGGCGGCCCCCGCCGTGGTTGTGGCAGCGGTTGCAGCCACGGGCAGCAGGCGGATGCAGGTTTCGCCCGGCTCGCCAGGTTCCAGCACCAGCTTGACCCGGGCGGTGGTGGGCGTGCTGCCCGTGCCTTCTGCGGCCAGGGCGACCTTGGCGGTCGCGGCGGGTTGCTGTGGGTTGGGGATGGGCAGCCCGGCTTCGCTGGCCCAGCGGGATGCCCCCACGCGCATGGCGGCCAGGTTGTAGCTGGTGGCGTCGGTGTCGGCCAGTTCGGCCTTGTTGATGGCGGCCAGTTCGTCCACGGCGCGTTGGGCGGCCACGCGCACGGCGTCGGGGGCGGCGGCTTGGCGGGCGCGCTGCCAGGCCAGGCTGGCCCACACGCCGGCCTTGCGCATGTGCAGGCGATTGACCAGCACCGGGGGCAGGGTGTGGGTGCGGGCGCGGTCCAGCACGTCGGCACGCCATTGGTCCAGGGCATAGCGCTCGGTGGGCGACAGGCTGCTGGACACACATTCGTGCCGGGTGAGCGCCAGGGCGGCACGGGCCTTTTGCACGTCGCTGGCGGGCAGGGCCAGCACGCGGCGGTGGGCGTCGCCGTCGTAACACAGGCGGGTGCTGTCGTCGCGGGTGGCCACGGTGAGCATGGTGATGCCGTAGCTGGCGGCCACGTCCAGGTGGGCGGTGGCGGCCTGGGCTTCGTTGCCGGGCTTGGCGTCGTTGGCGCGTTGGGCCAGGCGTTCGGCCATGGTGCCCAGGGCGTCGAACACGTCGCCGTCGATGGCGTCGGCAGGTGCGGCTTGCAGGTAGGCCGCTGCGTGGGCCAGACCCAGGGTTTCGGCCCCGGGGGTGTCGCGCAGAAAACGCACCACGGCCATGAGTTCGGGGGCGTGGGCGGGGGCCAGGTCAGGCTGGCGCACTTGGGCTGCGCGAACGTAGCCGGCGCGTTCGTGGCGGTGGTCGTACACCTGTAGAAAGTCGCCTTTGGTGCCGCGGATTTCCAGGTTGTCGCCTTGCCACAGCAGGGCGTGCTGGGCGGCGGTGTCGCGGGGGGCGGCGCGCAGGGCGACGCGGTCCTGGGTGACGATGGCGAGTGCGGCCAAGGCGGTGACGGTGAGGGCGGCCATGCTCATTGCTCCTCGGTGTCGGTGCCTTGGCCGCTGGTGGCGGTGGCCGTACCGGCCTTGCCACTGCCCAGCAGGGCGGCGCCGATGAAGCCGCCATTGGCCGGGGGCGGCGCGATGATGACGGAGATCTTGTCCGACAGCTTGTCGGCCATGGCCTTCTGGATGAGCAGCGGGTTTTTCTGGATCAGCGCGCCGTCGCGGGCCAGTTGCTCGCTGCTGATCTTGCCCAGTTTTTCCTGGCGGTAGCCTTCGGCATCGGCCAGTTTGCGGCGGCTTTCGGCTTCGCCGGTGGCTTCGATCTGGCGGGCCTGGGACGAGGCTTCGGCGGCCTTGATGCGGGCGATCTTGTCGGCCTCGGCCTCCAGCTGGCGCTGTTCGATCTGCTTTTGCTTGAAGGGCAGAACGTGTTTCATGGCTTCGGCCTGGGCCTTGGCGGCAATCACCTGCTCTGCACCCGCGGCTTCGGCGGCGGTTTCGCGGCGCACCTTCTCGGCCTGGGCTTCCAGCTCGCTTTGCTTGACTTCCTTGTCCTTGCGTTCCAGGGTGAAGCGCATCTGCTCGGTGGCCAGTTCTTCGGCCAGCAGCTTTTCCATGCCGGTCTTGAAGTGGGTGGGCAGGTCCACCTTGCCGATCATCACGGCTTGCAGGCGGATGCCGTCGGCGGCCAGCAGGGGTTTGAGTTCGCTCTCGATCTGCTGCTGGATGTCGGGGCGTTTGGCCGAAAAGATCTCGCGCACCGAGTAGCGGGCCAGCGTGCGGTACAGCACGGCCTGGGTGGCGGGTTCGATCACCTGACCGCCCACGTCGTCGGGCAGGTTGCGGGCAATGCTGTCGATGCGGCTGGGGTCCAGGGCGTAGCGCACGGCAATGTCCACGCCAATGGCCAGGCCCTCCACGGTCTGGAAGGGGGCGCTGCCGTTGGCGTTGCCCGCGCCTTCGGGGCGGTAGATCTGTTCGCGCAGCGAGTAGCGGCGCAGCCGGTGCACGCCGGGGATGACCAGCACCGCGCCGTCGCGCACCTCGGTCAGGCTGCCGGTGATCTGGTTGTGGCGCACGCCCACTTCGCCGCTGTCCACGGTTTCGAACGGGGGGTGGGTGTACAGGCCGTAACCCGCGCCGCCCAGCAGCGCCAGGGTGACGAGGGTGCCGCGGTGTCGCCACACGCCGCCCACGGCGGCCCCGCCGTGGCGGGTGCCCAGGTCCACCGTGGTGTGGGCGGTGTGGCGGGCGGCGCTGGCGGTGCGCCCGCCCAGTTGGCGCAGGGCGGACAGGATGCGTTGGGTCAGGGTTTGAAGTTTGGGGTTCATGGTGCGTTCCTCCGGTGTGGTTTGGGGTGACGTCATGGTCTGCCCAAGGGGCCGGAAGGGTCCATGCCGGGGCGGGGTGTCTTTGCTCCGGCGGCGTGAAGAAACACTCACACCCGCCCGCTGCCTGCGGCGGGGGTGGCGGGGTGATACTCGGGGCCTGCCCTCCCCATTGCCATTGCTCCGTTGCCATTGCCCCATGTCCTCACCCGCCATGCCGTCGCCGCCACCCCGCGTGGCCGTCATCGAAGACGATGTGCCCACCAGCCAGCAGCTGCGGGGCTGGATCGAGGCGGCGCGTCCCGGTGTGGTGGTGGACCAATGGTTCAACCGCGACGACGCCGAGGCGGCCATGGCCCGCGAGGCCTACGACGTGGTGACGCTGGACATTGAGCTGGGGCGCGAGCGCCATGCGGGCGTGGCCATCATCAACGCCATCAACAAGACCGGGCGGGGCACGCCGGTGCTGGTGGTGTCGGCCATGCCTGCGGCCATCTACCGCGGGGTGATGAAGGCGCTGGACGCCTGGGACTACCTGCAAAAGACCACGTTCGAGGAGTCGGACTTCATCGACACCTTCCTGGAGATGCTGCGGGCCTCGCGCCAGCGCCAGCCCGAGGCCGCACCCCCGGCGGTGGCCGACCACGCGCTGTCGCTGGACCCGCTGCGCCAATCGGCCCCCACCTGGCGGGGGCGGCGGGTCAACCTGCCGCTGACGGCCCAGCGCATCCTGGCCACCCTGTACCAGCGCCGGGGGGAGGTGGTGTCGTACGACGAGTTGTTCCAGGTGGTCAAGAGCGGGCGCAACCGCGACAACATCCGCAAGCACATCAGCACCATCCGCGAGGCCTTCCGCGAGCTGGAGCCGACGCTGGACCCCATCGAAAACATCCCCATGCGCGGCTTTCGCTGGGCAGACCCGGGGCGGTGATGCGCGACTGGCTGGCCTCGTTCCGCTTGCGCTTGCTGTTTCGCGGCGCTTTTGTGGCGCTGATCCTGACGGTGCTGGCCATGACGGTGGTGGTGCTGCAAGACGAAAAGCAGCGCAGCCACGACCGCTACCGCGCCTCGGCGGAGCAGACCCTGGCGCACATGGCCGCCCGCCTGCGCCACCCGGCAGGGCAACTGGCGCTATTGAATCCAGAGCTGTCTGCGCTTTCAGAAAAAGCGCAGGAGCCTGTTTTGTTGCCCTATTCTGCGCTGGACTTCGACGACCAGAACAAGGTGCGCAACGCGGTGGAGGTGGCGGGCTGTGTCACCGCGCAGTCGCCCTGGTGCGTGGCCGTGGGCAACACGCCGTGGACCGGCGGTTTTGTGTACACCGTGGGTCGGCTGGCGGTGCCCGCATTGGTGCCGCACACCGTGGGCGACGAGCGCCTGGACGGTGCCCACCGCCTGCGCGTGACCCTCACCACCCCCACCCAGACGGTGCGCTGGCTGGCCCCGTTCGAGTCGCTGCCCGCCACGGCCATGGGCAGCCAGCGCGGGCGCTTCACGGGTTATGCCGAGGTGGAGGGGCCAACTACAAGGGGCAAAAGCCGGTGCGCGAGTTTCGGGGCTGGGGCTGGCAGGCGCTGGACTGTGCCCCGGCAGACGCCTCGCCGGACTGCCTGCACACCACCTGGGTGTCGCTGCGGCTGCCCGTGCAGGTGTGGCAGGACGCGCTGTTCCAGAAAGCGCGCCCGGCGTGGCCCCCGACCGACCTGTCGCGCCACCGGGTGCGGGTGGAGCTGCTGCCCCCGGGCGACGGACCCGCGCTGTTCGACAGTGCCGCCACGCCGGGCACGCGCCGCTTCACGCTGCACGACTTGTCGGCCCTGCTGCTGCCGGGTGAGTCCTTGGCCATCACCCGCGAAGGCCAGCCCTGGCGCACCTTGACCGGCCAGCAGGCCCAGGCCCCGGCTTCCCCGTTGCTGCTGCGCCTGATCGGGTGGTTGCCGGTGCAACGTGCGCCGTGGTGGAGCGCGGGCGCGGCCATGGACGCGGTGGAGGCGGTGCATGTGTCCGACGTGCTGGACTCCCCGTCCGGGCGCTTCGAGCTGAACTTCAGCGGCGACGCCCGCAGCGTCAACCGGGCCTTGGGGGAGGTGGCCACACGTTTGTCGTGGTTTGTGGGCGCCATGCTGCTGGCCATTGCCGGGGTGTGGCTGGCCATGGAGGTGTGGTTGATCCGTCCGCTGGCCCGCCTCACGCGGCGCACCCGTGGCCTGGGGCGCAGCGTGCAGTCGGACGGGGCGCTGGAGCGTTTTGACCTGACCGATTTGCGGGGCCGCGACGAGATGGGCCTGCTGGCCTCGGCGTTGGACGAGCTGCTGCACCGCGTGCGCGAGGACGCCAGCCGCGAGCGCATCCGCGCCCAGCAGGAAAAGGACATGTGGCACGCGGTGGGCCACGAAATCATGTCGCCCCTGCAATCGCTGCTGGCCTTGCATGGCAGCCCGGACGACAGCAGCCACCGCTACATCCAGCGCATGCAGCAGGCGGTGCGGGTGCTCTACGGCACCGCCCGCCCGAGTGAAGCCTTCGAATCCACCCGCCTCACGCTGGATGCGGTGGACCTGACCGCCTTTGTGCGCCATGTGGCCGACAACGCCGGGGTGGCCGGGCTGAGCGCCGAGGTGCCGCCCGAGCCCGTGCTGGTGCGGGCCGACGAGTACCCGCTGGAAGACGTGTTCTCCCACATCCTGCGCAATGCCGAGCGCCACCGCGCGCCCGGCACGCCCATCACCCTGACATTGCAGACCGACGACGCCACGGCCACGGTGGGCATCCACAACGTGGGCCCCCACATTGCGCCGCAGATGCTGGCCAGCATGTTCGAGTACGGGGTGTCCGACCAGCCGGGCGGCGAAAGCCGGGGTCAGGGCCTGTTCGTGGTGCGGACCTACATGGCCAAGATGGGCGGCACGGTCACGGCCTGCAACGTGGCCGACGGGGTGCGGTTCGACCTGGGCTTGCAGCGCCTGCGCACCTGAGCCCGGCATATAATGCGCGGCTGTCCGTCTTTTGGCGGGCAGTTTTTCACGCCCGTTGTGGTGGCGCAGAGAGCTGAATGGCGCTGTGCCCTGACTGCGACGGGTCGCTTGTTTCAAAGGTATCCAAATGATCGCCAAATCTGTCAAGGCCGACGTCGTCGCGGCCAACGCCCGTGCCGCCGGTGACACCGGTAGCCCCGAAGTTCAAGTTGCGCTGCTGACCGCTCGCATCAACGAACTGACCCCCCACTTCAAGACCCACGCCAAAGACCACCACGGTCGCCGTGGCCTGTTGCGCATGGTGAGCCGTCGTCGCAAGCTGCTGGACTACCTCAAGGCCAAGGACGCAGACCGCTACGTGGCCCTGATCGCCAAGCTGGGCCTGCGCAAGTAAGCTCGGTTGTCCAGTTCGGACGCAACCCTTCGATGAACGCCTGAGTCAGGTCCAGCCCGGCTCAGGCGTTTTTCGCTTTTCGTTTCCCTGGAGAAATGTTCCGCGCAGAGCGAAGCTGTGTCATTCCAACCGGGTTTGTCCGGTGGCCGAGTCCGGTTGGAATGGCATCGTGTTCTGGCGAATGTGTCTCCTCCTTTTCCTCTCAGGAGTCAACATGACCATGTTCAACAAAGTCACCAAAACCTTCCAGTGGGGCCAGCACACGGTCACCATGGAAACCGGCGAAATCGCCCGCCAGTCCAGCGGCGCCGTGCTGCTCGACATGGACGGCACCGTGGTGCTGGCCACGGTCGTGGCAAAGAACGAAGCCAAGGCGGGCCAGGACTTCTTCCCGCTGACCGTGGACTACCTCGAAAAGTCCTACGCCGCCGGCAAGATCCCCGGCAGCTTCTTCAAGCGCGAAGGCCGCCCCAGCGAGTTCGAGACGCTGACCAGCCGCCTGATCGATCGCCCCATCCGCCCGCTGTTCCCCGAAGGCTTCTTCAACGAAGTGCAGGTGGTCATCCACACGCTGTCGCTCAACCCCGAAGTGGACGCCGACATCGCCGCCATGATCGCCACCAGTGCCGCCCTGTCGGTCAGTGGCATTCCGTTCAACGGCCCCATCGGTGCCGCCCGCGTGGGTTATGTCAACGGTGAATATGTGCTCAACCCCGGCAAGACCGCCCGCACCAACTCCGCCATGGACCTGGTGGTGGCTGGCACCGAAGCAGCCGTGCTGATGGTGGAATCCGAAGCCCTGCAACTGAGCGAAGAAGTGATGCTGGGTGCCGTGGTGTTCGGTCACGAGCAAAGCCAAGTGGCCATCAACGCCATCCACGAGCTGGTGCGCGACGCTGGCAAGCCGGTGTGGAACTGGCAAGCCCCGGCCCGCGACGAGGCGCTGATCGCCAAGGTGGCCGAGCTGGGCCAAGCCAAGCTGGAAGCCGCTTACCAGATCCGCAGCAAGCAAGCCCGCACCCAGGCTTGCCGCGAAGCCTATGCCGCCGTGATGGCGGGTCTGAAAGAGCAGGGCGTGGAGTTTGACAGCGTCAAGGTCGAAGGCCTGCTGTTCGACATCGAGGCCAAGATCGTCCGTGGCCAGATCCTGGCCGGTGAGCCCCGCATCGACGGTCGCGACACCCGCACCGTGCGCCCCATCGAAATCCGCAACGGCGTGCTGCCCCGCACCCACGGTTCTGCCCTGTTCACCCGTGGCGAAACCCAGGCCCTGGTCATCGCCACGCTGGGTACCGAGCGCGACGCCCAGCGCATCGACGCCCTGAGCGGCGACTACGAAGACCGCTTCATGCTGCACTACAACATGCCTCCGTTCGCCACTGGCGAAACCGGTCGCGTGGGCAGCCCCAAGCGCCGCGAAATCGGTCACGGCCGTCTGGCCAAGCGTGCCCTGGTGGCCGTGCTGCCCGCCAAGGACGAGTTCCCCTACACCATGCGTGTGGTCAGCGAAATCACCGAGTCCAATGGTTCTTCGTCCATGGCTTCCGTGTGCGGCGGCTGCCTGTCGCTGATGGACGCTGGCGTGCCCCTGAAGGCCCACGTGGCCGGCATCGCCATGGGCCTGATCAAGGAAGGCAACAAGTTCGCCGTGCTGACCGACATCCTGGGTGACGAAGACCACCTGGGCGACATGGACTTCAAGGTGGCCGGGACCACCGACGGCGTGACTGCGCTGCAGATGGACATCAAGATCCAGGGCATCACCAAGGAAATCATGCAGGTCGCGCTGGCCCAGGCCAAGGAGGCCCGCATGCACATCCTGGGCAAGATGCAGGACGCCATGGGCGAGGCCAAGGCCGAGGTGTCCAACTTCGCGCCCCGCCTCTACACCCTGAAGATCAACCCCGAGAAGATCCGTGACGTGATCGGCAAGGGCGGTGCCACCATCCGTGCACTGACCGAAGAAACCGGCACCCAGATCGACATCGCCGAAGACGGCACCATCACCATCGCCTCCACCGACAGCGCCAAGGCCGAAGAAGCCAAGCGCCGCATCGAGCAGATCACCGCCGAAGTGGAAATCGGCAAGGTCTACGAAGGCCCGGTCACCAAGATCCTGGACTTCGGTGCCCTGATCAACTTGCTGCCCGGCAAGGACGGCCTGCTGCACATCAGCCAGATCGCCCACGAGCGCGTCGAGAAGGTGACCGACTACCTGAGCGAAGGCCAGATCGTCAAGGTCAAGGTGCTGGAGACCGACGAAAAGGGTCGCATCAAGCTGTCCATGAAGGCGCTGATCGACCGCAACGCCGGTGGTGCCGAGCAGGCCCAGCAGCAACAGCAGTGATGGAGCACGCATGACCGTTCCGGCGTTCATGCAGGTCATTGAGACCGCCGGTTTCGGCGGTCCGGAGGTGCTGCGCGTGGCGCAGCGCCCGGTGCCTCAGCCTGCGGTGGGCGAGGTGTTGATTCGCGTCAGCGCCTCGGGCATCAACCGCCCGGATGTGCTCCAGCGCAAGGGGCACTACGCGCCGCCCCCCGGCGCGTCGGACATTCCAGGGCTGGAAGTGTCGGGGGTCATCGTTCAGGGTCTGCCCGAAGACCTTCAGGCCGCCGGATTCGCGCTGGGAGACCGTGTCTGTGCGTTGGTGGCTGGCGGTGGTTACGCCGAGTACTGTGTGGCACCCGTCGCGCAGTGTTTGCCGGTGCCGCAGGGCTTGTCCGATGTGGAAGCCGCATCGTTGCCTGAAACGGCGTTCACGGTGTGGAGCAATGTGTTCGACCGTGCAGCACTGAAACCCGGCGAGTCGCTGTTGATTCACGGGGGCTCCAGCGGCATCGGGGTCACAGCCATCCAGTTCGCCAAGGCGTTGGGCGCAAGCCCGGTTTTGGTGACGGTGGGCAACGCGGACAAGGCTGCAGCCTGCCTGGCGCTGGGTGCAGACCATGCCATCGACTACCGTCAGGATGACTTTGTCGCACGCGCCCTTGAGTTGACCGAGGGACGGGGCGTCGATGTGATCCTGGACATGGTGGCGGGCGACTACGTGGCCCGCAACATCCAGGCCTTGGCTGAGGATGGTCGGTGCGTCGTCATCGCCGTTCAGGGTGGGGTGAAGGCTCAGGTGGATGCCGGATTGGTGTTGCGCCGTCGCTTGACGCTCACGGGTTCGACCTTGCGTCCACGGTCGGTGGCTTTCAAAGCCGCTGTGGCGCGCAGTTTGCGCGACCGGGTCTGGCCGCTTTACGCCAGTGGCGTGGTCAAACCGGTGGTTCACCGTGTGTTTGCCCCCGCTCAGGCGGCCCAGGCGCATGCGCTGATGGAGTCGAGCGCACACGTGGGCAAGCTGGTGTTTTCCTGGGGCGTCATGGCGGCTCAGGCGAATTGAGGAAAGAAAATGAAAAAGCTGATTGCAGGCAATTGGAAAATGAATGGCAGCCTGACTGCCAATCAGGCCTTGTTGCAGGCCATCAAGGCGGGTTTGTCTTCTGAGACTCCCGCCTGTGATGTGGCGGTCTGTGTGCCCCATGTGTACCTGGCCCAAGTCGGAGGGGAGCTGCAAGGTTCGCCAGTGGCGTGGGGTGCGCAGGATGTGTCGGCTCACGAAGCGGGTGCCTATACCGGAGAGGTCAGTGGTGCCATGCTCAGGGACTTCCAGTGCCGTTACGTGCTGGTGGGGCATTCCGAGCGTCGCCAATACCACGGTGAAACCGATGCTGTGGTGGCGGCCAAGGCACAGCGGGCGTTGGCCTGCGGCATCACGCCCGTGGTGTGTGTGGGCGAAGCCCTGGCCGAGCGCGAGGCGGGCGCCACCATGGACGTGGTCAAGCGTCAGTTGGCAGCCGTCATTCACGCGGTGGGCCATTGCATTACTGAAGTGGTTGTCGCTTATGAGCCTGTGTGGGCCATTGGCACGGGCAAGACCGCGACGCCTGAGCAGGCTCAAGAGGTTCATGCGGTGTTGCGCAACCAACTGCAAGCGGCCTGTGCCGAAGGCCGAACACCGCGCATTCTTTATGGGGGCAGCATGAATGCCGCCAACGCTGAAGTGTTGTTGTGCCAACCGGACATCGATGGCGGGTTGATCGGTGGGGCCTCGTTGAAGGCCGCCGACTTCCTGTCCATCGTTTCGGCGGCCAGCCGTCGTTGATTGTTTGAAAACGGAGTTGTTGTGAATTTTCTGTCTACGCTTTTGTTGGTTCTTCAGGTTGTTTCCGCGGTGGCCATGATCGGCCTCATCCTGGTTCAGCACGGCAAGGGGGCTGATGCGGGTGCTGCATTCGGTAGCGGTGGCTCGGGCTCCGCCAGCTTGTTCGGGGCCAGTGGCAGTGCGAACTTCCTGTCCAGAACCACCGCCATTTTGGCCACGGTGTTTCTGGTGTGCACGCTGGCGATGGCGGCGGTTGGAGGGCAGCGCAAGCCAACGTCGGGCAGTGTGCTTGAAGGTGTGGCTGCTCCGGTTCAGGCGCCTGCTTCGGGTGAGGCGAAGCCCGCAGAACCTGCGCAAGGTGCGGGACAAATTCCTGCCAAGTAACCAGGTTACCCAAGGGGGTAAGAGAGGCGTCATCCTGACGGCCTTCTTACCCGGGTAACCCCTGAATTCAAGTTACAATGCAAGGCTGAGGTTCGGAAGCGGTTACCGCTGGTTCCTCTGTCAAATTGCCGACGTGGTGAAATTGGTAGACACGCTATCTTGAGGGGGTAGTGGCGAAAGCTGTGCGAGTTCGAGTCTCGCCGTCGGCACCAAATTGGAACACCTTTGCGCCCTTGGCGGCTGGAGCCATCAATTGGAACTTGAACAGTATTTTCCGGTTCTCCTGTTCATTCTGGTCGGGTTGGCCATCGGTGTGATTCCTCAGGCGTTGGGTTATGTGTTGGGTCCCAATCGCCCTGATGCGGAAAAAAACTCCCCTTACGAATGCGGCTTTGAAGCTTTCGAAGACGCTCGCATGAAGTTCGATGTTCGCTACTACTTGGTGGCGATTCTCTTCATTCTTTTCGATCTTGAAATTGCCTTCCTGGTTCCTTGGGCGGTTGCGTTCTCGGACATCGGGCTCACCGGCTTCCTGGCGGGTGTGGTCTTCCTCGGCATCCTGGTGGTGGGGTTTGCTTACGAGTGGAAAAAAGGTGCCCTTGACTGGGAATGAGGAACGGAGTGCTTTGGCATGATTGAAGGCGTTTTCAAAGAGGGCTTTGCCACCACCAGCTATGACGCGGTGGTGAACTGGGCCAAAACCGGCTCCTTGTGGCCCATGACGTTTGGTCTGGCCTGTTGCGCGGTCGAAATGATGCATGCGGCCACGGCGCGCTACGACATTGCCCGTTTCGGTGCCGAAGTGTTCCGTGCCAGTCCGCGTCAGTCAGATTTGATGATCGTGGCGGGCACGCTGTGCAACAAGATGGCGCCTGCGCTTCGCAAGGTGTATGACCAGATGGCAGAGCCTCGTTGGGTGCTGTCCATGGGTTCGTGTGCAAACGGGGGCGGGTACTACCACTACAGCTATTCGGTGGTGCGCGGTTGTGACCGCGTGGTCCCTGTGGATGTGTACGTGCCGGGCTGTCCGCCCACGGCTGAAGCCCTGCTGTACGGCATCATTCAGCTCCAGCAAAAAATCCGTCGAACCCAGACGATCGCACGGGCTTGAGTGCCCCCGTCACCATGAGCGAAACACCCGTGACTGAGTCTTCTTTTGCGCAGCGCGTCCAGATCGCCTTTGGCGACCGGAGTCACAAGCTTGACTGCTCGCGTGGCGAGTGGTCCATCACCGTGCCTGCTGGTGGCTACTGGGAGGCCATGAGCCTGCTTCGGGATCATCCAGAGCTTCGTTTTGAACAGTTGATTGACCTTTGTGGTTTGGATTACGAGGGCTATGCAGGCAGTGCAGAGATGCCTGCGCGTTTTGCTGTGGCCGTTCAGCTGCTGTCGGTCACGCTGAACCAGCGCATCCGTGTCAAGGTGTTCTGTGATGACGACGCGTTCCCGGTGCTGAAGTCTGTGGTGAGCCTCTGGTCTTCTGCCAACTGGTACGAGCGTGAAGCGTTTGATTTGTACGGCATCGTGTTCGAAGGGCATGAAGATCTGCGTCGGATTCTCACGGACTATGGCTTCATTGGGCATCCGTTCCGCAAGGACTTCCCTTTGTCTGGGCATGTCGAGATGCGGTACGACGCCACCCGTCAGCGTGTGGTGTACGAACCGGTCAGCATCGAGCCACGCGAAAACACCCCTCGGATTGTTCGCGAAGACAACTATGGGGGGCTCCACTGAGCGAAGCTCGGGCGTGAATCATGGCTGAAATCAAGAACTACACATTGAACTTCGGTCCGCAGCACCCTGCGGCCCACGGCGTGCTTCGTCTGGTGTTGGAGCTGGATGGTGAGGTGGTCCAACGTGCAGACCCCCACATCGGTTTGTTGCACCGGGCCACCGAGAAGCTTGCAGAGCACAAGACATTCATCCAATCGCTGCCGTACATGGATCGTCTGGACTACGTGTCCATGATGTGCAACGAGCATGCGTATTGTCTGGCGGTGGAGCGGCTGCTCGGCATCGATGTTCCCCTGCGTGCCCAATACATCCGGGTGATGTTTTCTGAAATCACTCGGTTGCTGAACCACCTGATGTGGCTGGGTTCCCATGGCAACGACTGCGGAAGCTCCACCATCCTGATTTACGCCTTCCGTGAACGGGAAGACCTCTTCGACATGTACGAAGCGGTTTCGGGAGCGCGCATGCACGCGGCGTACTTCCGTCCGGGCGGGGTGTACCGTGATCTGCCGGACACCATGCCGCAGTACCAGGCGAACAAGGTGCGCAACACGCGTGCCATTGCCAAGCTCAATGAAAACCGTCAGGGCTCGTTGCTCGACTTCATCGACGACTTCACCCAGCGCTTTCCAACCTACCTGGCCGAATACCACACGCTGCTGACGGACAATCGAATTTGGAAGCAGCGAACTGTGGGCATTGGCGTGGTCACCCCCGAGCGTGCACTCAGCCTGGGCATGACCGGTCCCATGATTCGTGGTTCTGGCATTGCATGGGATTTGCGCAAGAAGCAGCCCTACGACGCTTATGCCGCCATGGACTTCGACATTCCCGTGGGCAAGACCGGTGACTGCTACGACCGTTACCTGGTGCGCATGGAGGAAATGAAGCAGTCCAATCGCATCATCAAACAATGCGTGGACTGGTTGCGTGCCAACCCGGGGCCCGTGATCACTGGCAACCACAAGGTGGCGCCGCCCTCGCGCGAATCCATGAAATCCAGCATGGAAGAGCTGATTCACCACTTCAAGCTCTTCTCTGAAGGCTTCCATGTGCCCGAAGGCGAAGCTTATGCCGCGGTGGAACACCCCAAGGGTGAATTCGGCATCTACTTGGTGAGCGATGGTGCCAACAAGCCATTCCGCATGAAGATCCGGGCGCCAGGTTTCCCGCATCTGGCTGCCATGGATGAAATGTCAAAAGGCCACATGCTGGCAGACGCCGTGGCCATCATCGGCACCATGGACATCGTTTTTGGAGAAATCGACCGATGATTTCAGAGTCCACCCGCGCCCGGTTCGACCGGGAGACGGCGAAATACCCTGCCGAACAAAGGCAGTCTGCGGTGATGGCTTGTCTGTCCATCGTGCAGCAGGAGCAAGGTTACGTCAGCCCCGAGAGCGAGGCTGAGATTGCGGCATACCTCGGCATTCCTGCCATGGCGGTCCACGAAGTCACCACGTTCTACAACATGTACAACCAGGCCCCGGTGGGGCGGTTCAAGTTGAACGTGTGCACCAACTTGCCTTGCCAGTTGCGCAATGGTCAGGGTGCGTTGGAGCATTTGGAAAAACGCCTGGGGGTTCACATGGGTGAAACCACCGCCGATGGGCTGTTCACCCTGCAACAGAGCGAATGCCTGGGTGCGTGTGCTGACGCCCCGGTGATGTTGGTGAACGATCGCCACATGTGCAGCTTCATGTCCAATGCCAAGCTTGATGAGCTCATTGATGGCCTCAAGGCCACGGGAGGTCAGGCATGAGCCCCACCGACATCCTCAATCGTTTCGCCTCCAACGGGCAGGAAACGTGTTTCCATGGTCGACACATCAATCCGCAGATTTATGCGGATCTGAACGGAAGCAATTGGTCCATCAAGGAATATGAAGCCCGCGGTGGATACCAGGCATTGAAGAAGATCCTGGGTGTGGATGGCGGCCCGGGTTTGACCCAGGACGAGGTCATTGCCACGGTCAAAGAGTCGTCTTTGCGCGGTCGCGGAGGGGCTGGTTTCCCGACTGGCTTGAAGTGGAGCTTCATGCCTCGTCAGTTCCCTGGCCAAAAATACTTGGTCTGCAACTCCGATGAAGGTGAGCCTGGGACTTGCAAGGACCGCGACATCCTGATGTTCAACCCGCACATCGTCATCGAAGGCATGGCGATCGCGGCCTATGCCATGGGCATCTCCGCCGGGTACAACTACATCCACGGTGAAATTTTCCAGGTCTACGAGCGTTTCGAGGCCGCGTTGGAAGAGGCTCGCGCAGCGGGGTATCTGGGCAACAACATCTTGGGTTCTTCCTTCAGCTTCCAGTTGAATGCCCACCACGGTTTTGGTGCATACATCTGCGGTGAAGAAACTGCATTGCTGGAGTCGTTGGAAGGCAAGAAGGGGCAACCCCGTTTCAAGCCACCGTTCCCCGCAAGCTTCGGCCTTTACGGCAAGCCCACGACCATCAACAACACCGAGACGTTTGCTGCGGTGCCGTGGATCATCCGCAACGGTGGTCAGGCGTACCTGGAGTGCGGCAAGCCCAACAACGGCGGCACCAAGATTTTCTCCGTCAGCGGTGATGTAGAACGTCCGGGCAACTACGAAATTCCCATGGGTACGCCATTCCGCACCCTGCTGGAGTTGGCCGGTGGTGTTCGCTCCGGACGCAAGTTGAAGGCCGTGATTCCGGGTGGATCATCCTCGCCCGTGCTGCCTGCGCACATCATCATGGACTGCACGATGGACTACGACTCCATCTCCAAGGCAGGGTCCATGCTGGGTTCCGGCGCGGTGATCGTGATGGACGACACCCGTTGCATGGTGGAATCGCTGAAACGTCTGTCGTACTTCTACATGCACGAAAGCTGCGGTCAGTGCACCCCTTGTCGCGAGGGTACCGGATGGCTGTGGCGTCTGGTGGACCGCATCCATCGGGGCGAAGGTCGCCCCAGCGACATGGCATTGTTGGACAACGTGGCCGAAAACATCATGGGGCGCACCATCTGTGCGCTGGGTGATGCGGCTGCCATGCCCGTCCGTGCCATGGTGAAACATTTCAGGCCCGAGTTCGAGGCCATGATCAAGGCTGACCAGCCGGTGTCTGCCTGAGAGCGAGTTGCAACATGGTTGAAATCGAACTGGACGGTAAGAAGGTTGACGTGCCCCCGGGCAGCATGGTGATGCATGCGGCTGAAAAAGCGGGTGTCTACGTTCCTCATTTTTGCTATCACAAGAAACTGTCTATCGCCGCCAACTGCCGCATGTGCTTGGTGGATGTGGAAAAGGCCCCCAAGCCCATGCCGGCTTGCGCCACCCCGGTGACCCAGGGGATGGTGGTTCGCACCAAGAGTGACAAGGCGATCAAGGCTCAACAGTCGGTGATGGAGTTCCTGCTCATCAATCACCCGCTGGACTGCCCCATCTGTGACCAAGGCGGCGAATGTCAGCTGCAGGACTTGGCGGTGGGTTATGGTGGCAGCTCATCGCGCTACGGAGAAGAAAAGCGCGTGGTACCGAACAAGGATGTCGGTCCATTGATTTCCATGGAGGAAATGAGCCGCTGCATCCATTGCACACGATGCGTCCGTTTTGGTCAGGAGATTGCCGGCCAGATGGAGTTGGGCATGTCTCATCGAGGTGAGCATTCCGAAATCGAGACCTTCCTGGGCAAGACCGTGGACTCCGAGTTGTCGGGCAACATGATCGACCTTTGCCCGGTTGGTGCGTTGACCAGCAAACCGTTCCGCTACAGCGCCCGCACGTGGGAAATGTCGCGTCGCAAGTCCGTCAGCCCGCACGATTCGACGGGAGCCAATCTGGTGGTGCAGGTCAAGAACCACAAGGTCATGCGCGTGCTGCCGTTCGAAAACGAAAGCATCAACGAATGCTGGATTGCCGACCGTGATCGTTTTTCGTATGAAGCCCTCAATGGTGCTGATCGCCTGACCCAGCCCATGGTGAAGCAAGGCGGTGAGTGGCGTGTGGTCGATTGGACGGCCGCGCTTGAATACGTCGCCAACGGCCTGTCGGGGATCCGTGCTGAGCACGGTGCTGCTTCCATCGGAGCCCTGGTCAGTCCCCATGCCACAGTGGAAGAAGCCCATTTGGCCAGTGCATTGGTGCGAGGCCTGGGGTCACAAAGCGTGGACCACCGTTTGCGCCATGCACAGCACCCGGTTCAAACCCAGGTTCGCTGGTTGGGGCGAACCATAGAATCACTGTCCCAGTTGGAACGCGTGTGGGTGGTGGGGTCCAACCTGCGCAAAGACCACCCGCTGTTTGCACAGCGCATTCGTCAGGCGACCAAACGGGGTGCGCAAGTTCACGCCCTGGTTGCCGCCGAGGTGGATTGGGCACTGCCGGCGACTGCCAACGTGGTGGACGCCCAAGACTGGGTGGAGGCCATGGCTCGCGTGGCATCCGCTGTCGCTGAGTTGAATGGCGTGTCTGCACCTGTGGCAGTGGCCCGTGACGCGGCGGCCGAGATCGTTGCGCGCAGTCTGCTGTCTGGCGATCAGAAGGCCATTCTGTTGGGCAATGCCGCTGCTCATCACGAGAAAGCTGGAAGCCTGCTGGCGCTGGCCAACTGGATCGGGTCGCAGGTCGGTGCAACGGTGGGTTATCTCACCGAAGCGGCCAACACAGTGGGAGCCCAGTTGGTGAAGGCGCTGCCGGGTGTCAGCGGTCTCAATGCTGCGCAAATGCTGGATGGCCAGGCCAAAGCCCTGATCCTGCTTGGTGTTGAGCCTGGTTTGGACACCCGCGGTGGTCAATCGGCCATGGACGGTGTGGCCAAGTCGCAAATGGTGGTGACCCTGAGTCCATTCAAGACCAATCTGGCGTGCAGTGATGTGCTGCTGCCGATTTCTCCCTTCTCTGAGACGTCGGGCTCGTTCGTCAATGCAGAGGGGCTGCTTCAGTCCTTTCACGCGGTCGTCAAACCGCTGGGCGACACCCGCCCCGCCTGGAAGGTGCTGCGTGCGCTGGGTGAAATGCTTGGCATCAGCGGGTTCAACCAAGACAGCTCGGAACAGGTCTTGAAGTCCGCTCTGCCTGGCGTGTCCGTGGGTGAAAAAGTGCCTGCCAACTTGCTGAGCAATGTCACCGATGAGGGCATCGACTTGGCCCCGGCCCGACAGGCGCCATGTGTGGCTTCGATTTACCAGCTGGATGCATTGGTTCGCCGATCCAGCGTGTTGCAAGCCACGGCCGATGGTCGTGCGGGTACACGTTTGGAGGGAGTTTCCGCATGATTGATACGTTGTACAACGCTGGCCTCGGTGTGTGCGCATCGGACTGGTGGACCACCGGTGCGTGGCCCACGATCTGGGTGTTGTTGAAGATCGTGGTACTGCTGGCCCCGCTGATGGGCGCTGTGGCTTACCTGACGTTGTGGGAACGTCGTCTGCTGGCCTTCATGCAGGTGCGCCTGGGCCCCAACCGTGTGGGGCCAATGGGCTTGTTGCAACCCATTGCCGACGCACTGAAGCTGCTGACCAAAGAGCTGATTCAACCCACTGCGGCGGCCAAGGGCTTGTTTGTGCTGGGGCCGATCATGGCCATCATGCCTGCTTTGGCTGCATGGGTCGCGGTGCCGTTCGGGCCTGAGACGGTGCTGGCCAATGTCAATGCCGGTTTGCTGGTCATTCTGGCCATCACCTCGATTGAGGTGTATGGCGTGATCATTGCGGGTTGGGCATCCAACTCCAAGTACGCGTTTCTGGGCGCATTGCGGGCATCTGCTCAGATGGTGAGTTATGAAATCGCCATCGGGTTCTGTTTCCTGGTGGTGGTGATGACTGCCGGAAGTCTGAATCTCGCCGATGTGGTGGCATCGCAGAGTCGGGGTGTGGGGGCCAGCATGGGCCTCAATTTCCTCTCCTGGAACTGGTTGCCGCTGTTGCCCATCTTTGTGGTGTACGTGATCTCCGGCATTGCAGAAACCAACCGTCACCCGTTTGACGTGGTGGAAGGTGAGGCTGAAATTGTGGCCGGCCACATGGTGGAGTATTCCGGCATGGGCTTCGCCATCTTCTTCTTGGCTGAATACGCCAGCATGTGGCTGGTGTCCATCCTGGCCGTGTTGATGTTCTTGGGGGGGTGGCAGTCTCCCTTTGGGGGTGATTGGCTGAGCTGGGTCCCCGGTTGGATTTGGTTGGGTGCCAAGACATTTTTCATGGTGTCTTTGTTCTTGTGGGTTCGTGCGACGTTCCCTCGGTTCCGTTACGACCAGATCATGCGTCTGGGTTGGAAGGTGTTCATTCCGGTCACCCTGATTTGGTTGTTGCTGGTCGGTGCACTGATGCAGACCCCCTGGAACATCTGGAAATAAAACGGCGAATCGCATATGACCTCAGCCAATGTCGCCCCATTTTCCTTTGGGGATTTTTTCAAGAGTTTCCTGCTGCTTGAGTTGTTCAAGGGCATGGCCTTGACGGGACGTTATGCGTTCCGTGGAAAAGTCACTTTGCAATACCCCGAGGAGAAGACGCCCCTGTCTCCGCGGTTCAGGGGGTTGCACGCCCTTCGTCGCTATGAAAACGGCGAGGAGCGCTGCATTGCCTGCAAACTGTGTGAAGCCGTTTGTCCCGCGATGGCCATCACCATCGAGTCTGATGTGCGTGCCGATGGCAGCCGTCGGACCACCCGCTATGACATCGATCTGACCAAGTGCATTTTCTGCGGCTTCTGTGAGGAGAGCTGCCCGGTGGATTCCATCGTTGAAACGCACATCCTGGAGTACCACGGTGAGAAGCGCGGCGACCTGTACTTCACCAAGGACATGCTGCTGGCCGTGGGCGACAAATACGAAGCCCAGATTGCCCAGACCAAGTCTGCAGATGCCAAGTACCGCTGAAGCCCGCTGAATCAATGTGAACATGTCATGAACTACCAAGCTGGCTTCTTCTACTTCTTTTCGGCGGTTTTGCTGTTTGCCTCGTTGCGGGTGATCACGGCGAAAAATCCCGTGCACGCTGTGCTGTTTCTCATGCTGGCCTTTTCTCAGGCCGCAGCTGTATGGCTGATTCTGAAAGCTGAGTTCCTCGGGCTCACACTGGTGCTGGTGTACCTCGGTGCAGTGATGGTGTTGTTCCTGTTCGTCGTGATGATGCTGGACATTCGCGTCGACAAGATTCGCGAGGGCTTCTGGAAGCATGCACCTCTGGGTCTGTTGCTGGGCGGTTTGATTGCCTTTGAACTGGCCGCTGTGCTCTGGATGGGATTCAGCGGAATGTCGGTTGCGACCGGTGGTGAGTTCAAGACTTCCAACACCCACCAGCTGGGTGTCCTGTTGTTCACCCAATACCTCTACCCCATCCAAGCTGCCGCGGTCATTTTGCTGGTGGCCATGATCGCCGCCATTGCGTTGACCTTGCGTCATCGCAAAGACAGCAAAGCCATCAGCCCCAGTCTGCAAGTGCATGTCAAGGCGGCGGACCGCTTGGTGGTGGTCAAGATGCCCGCCTCGGGCGCGACCCAAAACAATCCCCTGGCCGCAGAGGAAGGAGTTGCCAAATGATGTTGAATTTAGGTCACTTCCTGGGGTTGGGGGCCATCCTGTTTGCCATTTCCATCACAGGTATTTTTCTGAACCGCAAGAACCTCATCGTGCTGTTGATGGCGATCGAGTTGATGCTGTTGGCGGTGAACATGAACTTTGTGGCGTTCTCCCACTACCTGGGTGACATGCACGGGCAAGTCTTTGTGTTTTTCATTCTGACCGTTGCGGCAGCGGAGTCGGCCATCGGTTTGGCCATCCTCGTGCTGTTGTTCCGCAACAAGTCTTCCATCGATGTCCGTGAGCTGAACGAGCTCAAGGGCTGATCCAGGATTCAATGACATGAGTTCGACTTTGTCTGCCAGCACCCTGTTGGCCATTCCCCTGGCGCCACTGGCAGGTTCTGCACTCGCCGGTATTTTTGGTACCCGTCTGGGAGGGAACTGGATCGGGCGTCGCTTGTCCCATGTGTTGACCATCTTGGGTGTCGCCATCGCCTTTGTGCTCTCAGCAATCACCCTCAAGTCGGTTGCCTTGGAGGGCGCCCGTTTCAACGAAACGCTTTACCAGTGGATGGTCGTTGGCGGCCTGAAAATGGAAGTTGGGTTCATGGTGGACGGCTTGACCGCCATGATGATGTGTGTGGTGACCTTTGTGTCCCTGATGGTTCACATCTACACCATCGGCTACATGGAAGAAGACGACGGTTACAACCGTTTCTTCGCGTACATCTCCCTGTTCACGTTCTCCATGTTGATGCTCGTCATGAGCAACAACCTGCTTCAGCTGTTTTTCGGCTGGGAGGCCGTGGGTTTGGTGTCATACCTGCTGATTGGCTTCTGGTTCAACAAGCCCACAGCCATCTTTGCCAACATGAAGGCCTTCCTGGTCAACCGCGTGGGTGACTTTGGCTTCATTCTGGGTATTGGATTGATTGCAGCATTCACAGGCACCCTGAGCTACACGGAAGTGTTTGCCAAGGCCAACGAGATTTCGGGCCTGATGGTCCCTGGTACGCATTGGTCTCTGGTCACCGCCATCTGCATTTGCTTGTTCATCGGTGCCATGGGCAAGTCGGCCCAGTTCCCACTGCACGTGTGGCTGCCCGACTCCATGGAAGGCCCCACGCCGATCTCCGCGCTGATTCACGCTGCGACCATGGTGACCGCTGGCATTTTCATGGTGGCCCGCATGTCACCCTTGTTCGAACTCAGCGACACCGCACTGAACTTCATCCTGGTCATTGGAGCCATCACGGCCTTGTTCATGGGCTTTCTGGGCATCATCCAGAACGACATCAAGCGTGTGGTGGCCTATTCCACGCTGTCCCAGTTGGGCTACATGACCGTTGCGCTGGGTGCATCGGCTTACTCAGTGGCGGTTTTCCACCTGATGACACATGCGTTCTTCAAGGCGTTGCTGTTCCTGGGCGCAGGTTCGGTGATCATGGGCATGCACCACAACCAGGACATCCGCTGGATGGGGGCCGTGCGCAAGTACATGCCCGTGACTTGGCTGACTTCTCTCATCGGTTCCTTGGCGCTGATCGGCACGCCGTTGTTCTCGGGCTTCTATTCCAAGGACAGCATCATCGAGGCGGTGCACTTCAGCCGTCTGCCTGCGGCTGGCTTTGCTCACTTCGCTGTGCTGGCGGGTGTGTTCATCACGGCTTTCTACTCGTTCCGCATGTACTTCCTGGTTTTCCACGGCAAGGAGCGCTACGACCAGAATCCTGATGCCCACCACGACGGTCATCACGATGACCACCACCATGGGCACGACAAGCCGCATGAGTCCCCCTGGGTGGTCACGGTCCCGCTGGTCCTGTTGGCCATTCCTTCAGTGGTGATCGGGTACCTGACCCTCATGCCGCTGCTGTTCGGTGACTTCTTCAAAGATGCCATCACCGTCAACACGGAGTTGCACCCCGCCATGGAAAAACTGGCAGAGGACATCCACGGTCCTGTGGCCCTGGCCCTGCATGCGTTCTCCACGCTTCCGTTCTGGCTTGCGTTGGCGGGTGTGGTGTCTGCCTGGTACATGTACTTGGTCAATCCGGCAGTGCCTGCTGCGCTCAAACGCGCTTTTGGTCCGATCTACACCATCCTGGAAAACAAGTATTACTTGGACTGGTTCAACGAAAACGTGCTGGCCAAGGCGGCTCGGGGCCTGGGCATCGGCTTCTGGAAGGGGGGAGATCAGGGGCTCATCGAAGGGGCCGTGGTCAACGCCAGCTGGAAGATTGTCGGCTTGGTGTCTCGAGGCGTGCGCCTGATCCAGAGTGGTTTCTTGTACCACTACGCACTGGTCATGATCAGCGGGTTGCTGCTGCTTCTGTCTTACTTCGTCTGGCTCGCCAAATAAGGAGAACTTTTCAATGGGTTTGTTGAGCCTTGCGATCTGGGCCCCCATCGTCTTCGGCACGTTGCTGCTGGCTTTGGGGAAAGATGAACACGCCAATGCGGTGCGCTGGATGGCGTTGGCCGGTGCGGTGTTCAGCCTGCTGGTGACCGTTCCGGTGTACACCGGATTCGTGATTGATTCCGCCGACATGCAGCATGTGGAAAACGTGCTGTGGATCGAGCGCTTCAACATCCACTACCACCTGGGTGTGGATGGTTTGTCTCTCTGGTTTGTTCCCCTCACTGCATTCATCACGGTGGTTGTGGTCATCTCTGCATGGGAAGCCATCACCGAGCGCGTGAACCAGTACATGGGGGCGTTCCTCATCCTGTCCGGGCTGATGATTGGTGTCTTCTGCGCGTTGGACGGCATGCTGTTCTACGTGTTCTTTGAAGCGACCCTGATCCCCATGTACTTGATCATTGGTGTTTGGGGTGGTCCGAACAAGATCTACGCGGCGTTCAAGTTCTTCCTGTACACGCTGTTGGGCTCCCTGTTGATGCTGGTGGCGCTGATCTATCTGTATCACACCTCCGGTGGCAGTTTTGACATCTCCACGTGGCACAAGCTGCCCTTGGGCATGACCGCGCAAAGCCTGCTGTTTTTCGCCTTCTTTGCAGCCTTTGCTGTCAAGGTGCCCATGTGGCCGGTGCACACCTGGTTGCCCGACGTGCACGTGGAAGCCCCCACGGGCGGTTCTGCCGTGCTGGCTGCCATCATGCTGAAGCTGGGTGCCTATGGTTTCCTGCGCTTTTCACTTCCCATTGCCCCGGATGCGTCGCACAAATGGGCTGCCTTGATCATCGGTCTGTCGCTCACCGCAGTGGTCTACGTGGGCTTGGTGGCCATGGTCCAGAAGGACATGAAAAAGCTGGTGGCCTACTCTTCCGTGGCGCACATGGGCTTTGTCACCCTGGGCTTTTTTGTCTTCAGTGACCTGGGTGTGTCGGGTGGCATCGTTCAGATGATTTCGCACGGTTTTGTGTCCGCGGCGATGTTCCTCTCCATCGGTGTGCTGTATGACCGCATGCATTCCCGTGAAATCGCCGATTACGGCGGTGTGGTGAATGTCATGCCCAAGTTTTCCGCGTTTGCGCTGCTGTTCGTCATGGCGAACTGCGGCTTGCCCGCGACCGCAGGCTTTGTCGGCGAGTGGATGGTCATTCTGGCCAGTGTCAAGTTCAACTTCTGGGTGGGCTTCCTGGCGGCTTCGGCCTTGATTTTTGGTGCCGCTTACAGCCTGTGGATGTTCAAGCGCGTCTACCTGGGAGCGCCGGGTAACGATCACGTCAAGGAACTGACCGACATCAACGGGCGCGAGTTTTTCATGATGGCGCTGCTGGCGTTGATGGTGCTTTACATGGGCATCCATCCCAAGCCGTTCACCGATGTGATGAACGCGTCCGTCTCTCAACTGCTTCAGCACGTGGCCGTGTCCAAGTTGCCCTGACCTTCAGATTGCGTGAACAACAATGATTGACAACATCAGCTGGGTGGTTGCATACCCTGAAATTCTGCTGCTGGTCATGGCCTGCGTCATTGCGCTGGTGGACTTGGGTGTCAAAACCCCCCTGCGCGGTGCCACTTACGGCCTGACCTTGGCGACCTTGGCGGGGCTCGCGGTGCTGCTGGCGTTTTATGCCGGGACGGGTGCCTCCGTGGCAGGCTTTGGCGGCATGGTGGTGGTCGACACCATGGGTGCGTGGCTGAAGTGTTTTGCCACGCTGGCGATGATGATCACGCTGGTGTATGGACGTGCCTATGCTGGCGGTCGGGACATGCTGCGCGGTGGTGAACTGTTCACCTTGTCGCTGTTCTCACTGCTCGGCATTTACGTGATGATTTCCGGCCACAACTTCCTGGTGATCTACTTGGGGTTGGAAATGCTGACCCTGTCCAGCTATGCGCTGGTGGCCCTGCGTCGTGATGACTCTCGCGCGACCGAGGCCGCCATGAAGTACTTCGTGCTGGGCGCCTTGGCCAGCGGTTTTCTGCTGTACGGCATGTCCATGCTGTATGGTGCGACCGGTTCGCTGGACATTGCATCGGTGATGAAGTCGGTGGCCAGTGGGTCGCACAGCAAGCAGATTCTGATGCTGGGTGTGGTGTTCATGGTGGCCGGCTTGGCGTTCAAGTTGGGTGCCGTTCCGTTCCACATGTGGATTCCCGATATTTACCACGGTGCCCCCACGGTGGTGACGCTGTTGGTCGGTGGCGCACCGAAACTGGCTGCTTTCGCCATCGTGATGCGCCTGATGGTGGAGGGACTGTTGCCGCTGGCGGCGGACTGGCAGCAAATGATGGCGGTGTTGGCGGTTGCGTCTTTGGTGGTCGGTAACTTGGCCGCCATTGCGCAAACCAACTTGAAGCGCATGTTGGCTTTTTCCACCATCTCTCAAATGGGTTTCCTGTTGTTGGCCTTTGTGGCAGGTGTCCAGGGTGGCAACCCGGGCAATGCGGTGAACGCTTACAGCTCAGGCATGTTCTACGCCATCACCTACGTGCTGACCACCCTGGGGACGTTTGGTGTCATCCTGCTGCTGTCGCGACAGGGCTTTGAGTCCGAGGAAATTGCCGATTTGGCGGGGCTCAACCGCCGCAGCCCGGCCATGGCGGGCATCATGGCTCTGTGCATGTTCTCGTTGGCGGGTGTGCCTCCGCTGGTGGGCTTTTATGCCAAGTTGGCTGTGCTCCAGGGCATGATGGCGTCCGGCAGCCCGTTGATGCTGAAACTCGCCGTCGTGGCCGTGTTGATGTCCTTGATTGGTGCCTTCTACTACCTCCGGGTCGTCAAGGTCATGTATTTCGATGCACCCATACAGACAGAAACCATCGACGCGCCCACCGACGCTCGGGTGTTGCTGTCCGTCAACGGCTTGGCGGTGCTGGCCCTGGGGCTGTTGCCCGGTGGCCTGATGAACTTGTGTGTGGATGCGATTCGTCAGCTGATCCACTGAAAGGGCTTTGGCGTGTCCATGTCGGCAGCGGTCTGGGCGGTGATGGTGTTCGCCGTGTTGGCCGCCAATCTCCCTTTTGTGAACCAGCGCGTGCTGGCGGTTGGGCCCGTTCGGAAGGGCAAGTCGCTGGCGTGGCGAGCGGTCGAGTTGTTGGTGTTCTACCTGCTGGTGGGCGCTGCGTCGCTGTCGCTTGAGCAATCGTTGGGTCAGATCTACCCCCAGCGCTGGGAATTTTTTGCCACCACCCTGGCGCTGTTTGTGACCTTGGCATTTCCTGGCTTTGTCTTTCGGTACCTGATTCGGCATTGATGCGTGGATCAAGGGATCAGATGTCCGGACCGTTGACCCGCCACCAAGTGCCCTGTCTGGGGGATCTCCCTCAGACCGATGGGCACCTTCGGGAGCAAGGTGTTCGTCGTGACGCGTTGCTTCAGGGACAAATGCTTCAGGTGGTGCGGGACACGGTGGTGTTGCCGGATGCCTCGGTTGGCTCCCGCGAGTACGTGATCCATCCTGGCGCTGTGATGGTGGTGCCGTTGCTGGATGACGGGCGTGTGTTGCTGGAGCGTCAGTTCCGCTACCCCATGGGCGAGGCCATGATTGAATTCCCCGCAGGCAAGCTGGATGCGGGTGAAGGCAGCCTCAGCTGCGCCAAGCGGGAACTGCAGGAAGAAACCGGCTTTCAGGCGCAGTCCTGGGCTTATGCCGGTGTGCTGCATCCGGTCATCAGCTACTCCACCGAGCACATCGACATTTGGTTCGCCCGGGATTTGGTGCACACCGAACGGCATCTCGATGTGGGTGAGTTCTTGGACGTGTTTGCGGCCACCCCCACCGAATTGGTCGGGTGGTGCGCCCAAGGTCGCGTGACCGATGCCAAGACCTTGGTGGCCACGTTCTGGCTGCAAAACGTGCTCAACGGAACCTGGACCTTGGCGTGGCGTGGCAATGACGGGCGTGATGGTGCCCATCCACAGCCCGTGGGCCCTCGCTGCCCGCAGTTGGCATGAAGGTCTTCAACCTGTGTTGTGGGCAGCAGCACCTCTTCGAGGGCTGGTTTGCCAGTGAAGACGACTTCCAGTCTCAGCTGGCGCGTGGGCTGCTGTCCTGCCCCATGTGCGCTGACATTCACATCCAAAAACGACCGTCAGCGCCTCGCTTGAATTTGAAGGGGGGCACCGAAGGGGGCGGGGATGATTCACCACCCGTTGAGCCCATTTCCATGGAGCAGCAGCAGGCTGCCCTGATGCGGGCATTGCGCACGGTGGTGGCCCAAACCGAAGATGTGGGTGACCTCTTTGCCGATCAGGCTCGGGCCATGCACCAAGGGGAACTCACCCCCAAAGCCATTCGGGGGCACACCACGGTTGACCAAGCCCGCGAGCTGTTGGATGAAGGCGTGCCCATCCTGCCTCTGCCGCTGTTGCCCGGTGTGAAAGAGCCGCTGCATTGAGTCAACGCAGCGGCTCGTCACCGATTCAACGCCCCTCGTGTCCGAGGGGCTGACCCATCAGGGGTACAGGCCGCGCATTTCGCGCGAATGCAGGATGCGCTTGCAGGCCACGATGAAGGTGGCGGTGCGCAGACTCACGCCATGTTCCTCGGCCACTTGCCACACACCGGCAAAGGCTTCTTTCATGACACGAACCAGGCGGGCGTTGATTTCGTCTTCGGTCCAGAAGAAGCTGGAGAAGTCCTGCACCCATTCGAAGTAGCTCACCGTCACGCCGCCGGCATTGGCGATCACGTCGGGCAGCACCAGGATGTTGCGTTCGTGCAGGATGTCGTCGGCCTGGGGCGTGGTCGGGCCGTTGGCACCTTCGATGATCATGCGGGCCTGGATCCGGCCAGCGTTGGCGGCGGTGATCTGGCCTTCCAATGCGGCGGGAATCAGGATGTCGCAGGGCACGTCCCAGAAGGCGTCCGACTGCAACACTTCGGCGTCGGGGAACCCCCCCACGGAGCCGTTGCGGGCCACGTGGTCCAGCAATGCGGTGACGTCCAGACCGGCCTCGCGGTAGATGGTGCCGCCGTGGTCTTGAACGGCAACCACCCGTGCACCGGCTGCGGCAAACAGCTTGGCGGCAATGCCGCCCACGTTGCCGAAACCTTGCACGGCGATGCGGGCGCCCGCGATGTTCAGGCCAATGTGGTTGGCCGCTTCGCAGCCCACCGTGAACACGCCGCGTCCCGTGGCTTCACGGCGACCCAGAGAACCACCCAGATCGACCGGTTTGCCGGTGACCACGCCGGTGGCGGTGCTGCCCACGTTCATGGAGTACGTGTCCATCATCCAGGCCATCACCTGCTCATTGGTGTTGACGTCCGGAGCCGGAATGTCCTTGGTGGGGCCGATGATGATGCCGATTTCGCTGGTGTAGCGACGGGTCATGCGCTCCAGCTCACCACGTGACAGGGTTTTGGGGTTGACCCGGATGCCGCCCTTGGCGCCACCGTAAGGGACGTTCACTGCCGCGTTCTTGACGGACATCCACGCCGACAGCGCCATCACTTCCGACAAGGTCACGTCCTGGTGGAAACGCACACCGCCCTTGCCCGGGCCGCGGGAGGTGTTGTGCTGCACGCGGTAGCCTTCGAAGTGGGCGATGGTGCCGTTGTCGAGTTCGATGGGCACATCGACGATCAGCGCACGCTTGGGCCGCTTGAGGGTTTCAACCCAACGGGCCAGGTTGCCCAGGTAGGGGGTCACACGGTCCACCTGTTGGAGGTAGATGCCCCAAGGCCCCAGGTTGTCTGCCTGGAGGTAGGAGGGAAGTGCGTGTGTGGGGGAAGTACCGGCCCCGTTGGGGGTCAGTGCATGGCCGTTCATGTGAGGGGTCTCCTGCTGGATGAATCAAATTCCGCGGTTGCGGTGCGGCGCACTGTACGCATCGGCGGGCTTGTCGTCCAAGGCCGGATGAACACATGGCTATGCATCGAATGCATAGTTGGCGGATTCACCCCTGAAACTGCAGTGCAGCCAGCCGCGCATACAGGCCGCCACGGGTCACCAGTTGGGCGTGTGTGCCGCGCTCGACCAGGCGACCGTGGTCCAACACCAGGATTTCATTGGCCCGTTGCACGGTGGCCAGGCGATGGGCAATCACCAAGGTGGTGCGGCCCGCCATCGCCGCCTCCAAGGCTTGCTGGACCACGCGCTCGCTCTCTGCATCCAGCGCACTGGTGGCTTCGTCGAGCAGCAGCAACGGCGGGTTTTTCAGCCACGCGCGGGCAATGGCAATGCGCTGACGTTGGCCCCCGGACAGGCGCACCCCGCGCTCCCCCAAAAAGGTGTCGTAACCCTCGGGCAGCGCTGACAAAAAGCCGTCGGCAAAGGCTGCACGGGCTGCGGCCTTGACCTCGTCATCGGTGGCGTCGGGCCGCCCGTAGCGGATGTTCTCGAGTGCCGAGGTCGAGAAAATGACCGGGTCTTGCGACACCAGACCGATGTGGCTTCGCAAGGTGTGCAGCGTGAGTTGATCGATGGGCACGCCATTGAGCTCAATGCACCCGTGCGCCGGGTCATGGAAGCGCAGCAGCAGCCCGAAGAGTGTGCTTTTGCCCGCACCACTGGGTCCCACCAAGGCCACGGTCTTGCCGGGGGGCACGTCGACGTTCAAACCTTGCAGGGCCGCGGTCTGCGGGCGGGAGGGGTAGTGGAAGCTCAAGTCTTTCAGCGAGAGCGCCACCCCTTGCGGGTGCAGCGGCAATGGGACCGGGATGGTGGGCTCTTTCACGGCAGACGGAGTGGCCAGCAACTCCATCAACCGTTCTGTGGCCCCGGCGGCGCGCAACAAATCCCCGTACACCTCACCCAACACCGCCACGGCTCCGGCAAAAATGACCACGTACAGGCTGGCCTGCCCCAGCTCCCCGGCGGTCATCCGACCGGCCAGCACCGCTTGGGTGCCCTGGTACAAGCCCCACAGCACCAAGGCTGCATTGGCAATGATGATGAAGGCCACCAACAGGGCACGGGCCCGGCTGCGTCGGGTGGCCACGTCAAACGCCTGCTGGGTGGCCTGCCGAAAGCGCAGCGCCTCCCGCGCTTCCCCGGTGAAGCTCTGCACCGTGGGGATGGCGTTCAGCACCTCCACCGCCACCGCGCCCACCTGGGCCACGCCATCCTGGCTGGCCCGGGACAGGCGGCGAACCCGCCGACCAAAGGCCATGGCCGGCAGCACCACGGCCACCACCACGGCCACCACCTGGAGCATGACCACGGGATGTGACCAGACCAGCACCACCAACGCCCCCAAACCCATGACGGCGTTGCGCAAGCCCAGGGACAGCGAGGAGCCCACCACGGTCTGCACCAGCGTGGTGTCGGTGGTCAGGCGTGAAACCACCTCACCCGTCTGGGTGGTTTCAAAGAACTCGGGGCTCATGCGCAGCACATGCTCGTACACCGCCTGGCGCAGGTCGGCGGTGACGCGTTCGCCCAACCAGCTCACCACGTAAAAACGTGCCGCAGAAAACACACCCAGGGCCACCGCCACCGCAAACAGCCCGGCAAAGTGGTGGCGCAACATCAGCGCCTGGGCGCCTCGGTCGTTGGGCACCACGCCCTGGTCGATCAATTGCCGCAACACCGCCGGGAAGGCCAGCGTGGCCGCCGCGGCCAGCACCAGAAAGACTGCAGCCAGCAACAGCTGCAGCCGATAGGGTCGCAGAAAGGGCCAGAGGCCTCGCAAGGCCTGGGGGCGAGCGCCGCCGGGCGTGGTGGCCGCCCCGTCCCTCATTTGAGGTTGCCGGACAGGAACTGCTGCAAGCGCTCGCTGCTGGGGCGGCTCAGAACCTCGCGGGGGTTGCCTTGTTCCTCCACCACGCCTTGGTGCAGGAACATCACGTGGTTGGACACCTCGCGGGCAAAGCCCATTTCATGAGTCACCACCACCATGGTTCGGCCTTCTTCGGCCAGGGCCTTCATCACCCGCAGCACTTCGCCCACCAGCTCGGGGTCGAGTGCAGAGGTGGGCTCGTCAAACAGCATCACCTCGGGCTCCATGGCCAGGGCGCGGGCAATGGCCACGCGCTGTTGCATGCCGCCCGACAGGTGTGAGGGGTAGTGCCCCGCCACGTGGGCCTTGCCGTCACCCCCCAGCCCCACCTTGGCCAGGTACTTGCGTGCCCGTTCTTCGGCCTCGGCCTTGGACAGGCCCAGCACGTGAATGGGGGCTTCCATCACGTTTTCCAGCACCGTCAGGTGGCTCCACAGGTTGAAGTGCTGGAACACCATGGCCAGCTTGCAGCGCATGGCTTGCAGTTGCTTGGGGTCGGTGGCCTGGAGCATGCCGTCTTTGGCGGGGGCCAGGGCCAGTTCTTCACCCGCCACGCGGATGCGACCCGTGTGGGGGCGTTCCAGCAGGTTGATGCAGCGCAGGAAGGTGCTTTTGCCCGAACCGCTGGAGCCGATGATGCTGATCACGTCGCCCGCATGGGCGGTGAGCGAAACGCCCTTGAGCACCTCGTGGGTGCCGTAGCGCTTGTGGATGTCTTGGACGTCGAGTTTGTCGCTCATGGCAGCGTGGCGTGGAAGGATTGGGGGACGTGCGGGCAGAAAACAGGGGGCGTCAGGCGCTGAGCAGCGGCCCCGAGCGCCGGGGCTCCCGGCCGGACACCTTGGCCACTTCCAGGCCGGTGGTGGCCCAGCGCACGATGTGGCGGGCGTACAGCACCCCGTGCACTTCGGCGTGCAGGGGGGTGGTGCGGCCCGTCATGGGTTCGATGATGTCGGCGACCGCATCGCCGGGTTGCAGGGTGTCTCCGGGGGCGCGGTGGTACACCAGCACGCCGGGGTGGGGGGCTTGCAGCACCTGCGTGCCCGCCAGGGGGGTGGGTTGGCAGGCCAGTTCGGGCAATGCAGGGGCCGGGCCTGCCACTGCGCCCAGGTGAACCAGGTAGGACAACAGCGCCTGGGCATCGGCCTGGGCGTTGGCATGGGTCACGTCGGTCTGGCCCCGCAACTCCACCGTGGTGCTGGCACAGCCCTGCGGGATGGGGCGTTGGTCGGCTTCGGGGCCGTGCTGCTCGCGCAGGCGTTGGGCCAATTGCCACCACACTCCACTCAGGGCTTCGTCGTAACAATGGCCTCCCGAGCCTTCGGCCACCAACACCGCACGGGCACCCAGCAGCGCCGCCAAGGGCAGCAGGGTGCCCATGCACGGGGGCTCCAGGTACAGGTGCACGGCGGCTTCGAAATCGCAGTGCAGGTCCAGGGCCACATCGGCGTCATGGGCCAGCCTCATCAGGGTGTGGCGCAGGCTGTCCAGTTCGGTGACGGGCGGGTGGCGGTCCAGGGCGGCTTGCAAGGCCCGGCGGATGGTGGCGGCATTGGCCGCCGCGTCGGGTCCCAGTTGGGGCCAGACCTCGTGCCCGGGCTCGGTCAGCCAGTCGGCAAACCGGGGGTAGTGCCGGTTGAAGTTGCTGGCGGTCGCCAGCTCAAAGCGGCCCAACTGGCTGTGCATCACCGTCTGGTCCAGCCCGATGGGGTTGGCCACCGGCACCAGCACCACCTCGCCTTGGATGAGCCCATCGGCTTCGGCCTGTTGCAACAGGGCCCGCAAATGATGGAGGGTGAGCATGCCCGGCAACTCGTCGGCGTGCAGGCTGGCCTGCAGCACCACCTTGGGGCGTGCCCCGGGGGCACCAAAGTGATGGCTGACGAGTCGGCGTTGGGTGCCGCTGGCTTGGGGAATCAAAAGGTGTTCGCGGGTTTGCATGTCAAAAACAAGAGCGAACTGTTGTTGTAAATAAAGCGCTAGGTGCCAAAAAAGTGTTGAATTTTTGTCAATGCACGCGCGGCTTCAGGTGGGCCAGCCACTTGCGTTCGGCCAGCTTGAACAGGCCGACCAGCGTCAAGGTCAGGATGGCGTAGATGGCCCCGGCCGTGATGAAGGCTTCGAACGGCAGGTAGAAGTCCGAATAGATGCTGCGGGCCGCCCCGGTGATGTCCATCAACGCGGGCACCGCACTGGCCAACGACGTGGCCTGCAGCATCAGAATCACCTCGTTGGAGTAGGCGGGCAGGCAGCGGCGCAGGGCCGAAGGCAGCACGATGCGGCGCATCACCCCCCAGCGGCTGTAGCCGCAGGCCTGGGCGGCTTCGATCTCGCCATGGGCGGTGTCGCGGATGGCACCCGCCAGCAGCTCGATGGTGTAGGCGCAGGTGTTGAGCGCAAACGCCAACACCGCGCAGAAAAAGGGTTGTTTGAACCAGGTCCAGGGCCACTGGTCGTCCCAACGCTGCTGAATCCAGTCCAGTTGCGCCAGGCCGAAGTAGATGAGGTAGACCTGAATCAACAAGGGCGTTCCCCGCAGCACGTAGGTGAACAGCCACACCGGGCCGCTGATCCAGCGGTTGCTGGACACCCGCGCCACCGACAGCGGCAGGGCGAGCGCGCCACCCACCGCCAGCGAGGCCAGCAGCAAGGCCAGCGCGTTGAGCGTGCCTTCCCAGAACAGTTCCAGGTTTTCAGGGCGGAAGATGACGTCGAATTCCATGGCTTGTCAGAACCGTCCGCGGCGCACGCCGACCGAGTAACGCTGTTCCAACCAGCGCAAGCCCACCAGCGACACGCTGGTGAACACCAGGTAAATGAGGCCCACCAAGGCCAGGAACACCAGCGGCGCGTTGGGGATGGTGCCTCGGGCCGCCGCACCGGCCTGCTTGGCCACATAGGTCATGTCCTGCAGGCCCAGCAGCGACACCAGCGCCGTGGCCTTGAGCAGCACCAGCCAGATGTTGGTGAACCCCGGCAAGGCCAGCCGCACCATTTGCGGCAGGGTGATGCGGGCAAACACCTGCCAGCCACTCATGCCATAGGCCCGACCGGCTTCCATCTGCCCTTTGGGAATGGCCAGGATGGCGCCGCGGAACACCTCGGTCATGTAGGCCCCGTAGATGAATCCGATGGTCACCACCCCGGCAATGAAGGGGTCGATTTCCACGTAGTCCTCGTAGCCCATGCCCTCCAACAACTTGTTCAAGCCGATCTGGCCGCCGTAGAAGATGAGGAGCATCAGCACCAGGTCGGGGATGCCGCGGATCAGGGTGGAGTACACCCCTGCCGCGGTCGAGGCCACCCGGTGCTCAGACAACTTGGCCAACGCCCCCACCAACCCCAGCACCACCGACACCGCCAAGGAACCCAACGCCACCTCCAAAGCCAACAGGGCACCTTGAAAGATGGCGGGCAGGTATTCGTTCATGGGCGGTACGGATCTGGAGTCAAACGCTGGGTTGGGGGCCGGAGTGGGGATCAGTCACCCCAGATGTCGGTGCCCTTGAAGTAGGTGTCGCTGATCTGTTGCCACTTGCCGTTGGCGCGGATGGTGCCAATGGCTTTGGTCAGGGCTTCCTTCAGGTCCTTGTCGGACTTGCGCACGGCGGCACCGGCGCCTTCACCAAAGTACTTGGGGAACTTGAGCGGCTGGCCCACAAAACCGAAGCCCTTGCCGTCGGGGGTGTCCAGGAAACCGCCCTTGACTTCCATGATGTCGGCCACGGTGCCGTCCAGGCGACCGGACTTGATGTCCAGGTAGACCTGGTCTTGCGCTTCGTAAGGCACCACGGTGACGCCGGCCTTTTTCAGCTCGCCCATGGCGTACTTCTCTTGGGTGGAACCCTTGAGCACGCCGATCTTCTTGCCCTTGAGGCTGGCGGGGGAGCCGTCGGTCTTGATGTCGCTCTTGACCACGATTTGCGACAGCGTGTTGTAGTACTTGGAGGAGAAGTCCACCTGGCGCTTGCGCTCTTCGGTGATGGACATGGAGGAGATGATGGTGTCGTACTTCTTGGCGGTCAGGCCGGGGATCATGCTGTCCCACACCTGTTCGACGAACACACACTTGGCCTTGACTTCGTCACACAGCGCCTGGGCAATGTCCACATCGAAGCCGGTGGGCTTGCCATCGGCGGTCTTGAAGGTGAAGGGCTTGTAGGTCGGGTCGATGGCGACGCGGATTTCCTTCCACTCCTTGGCAGAGGCAGACAGGGAAACACCCAGGGCCAGGGCGGCCATCAGCAGGGACTTCTTCAGCATGGGGTTGAACTCCAACAATGAAACAAGAAAGACGCGCAACGTCAGTCGGTGACGTTCGGTGCGTGGGCACTTGTTGCAAGAAGCATGCCGTGGACGCGCTGCCAAACGTTTGCTGAGCCCGTGCACGCCCACCAAGCCGACCAGCATAGCACCGGTGCGGCCAGGATTTTCGGCCACTTGTAGAGGGTTTGCCCCAGTCGGGGTCGGGGCGGGGTTCAGGCAGGGCGGGCCCGCATCAGCGTGCTTTTGCCGAACAGGCTTTCGATCAGGTCCACGGCCAGTTCGGCGGTCTGGTTGCGCACGTCCAGCGCGGGGTTGAGCTCCACGATGTCCAGCGAGGCCAAGCGTCCGGTGTCCGCGATCATTTCCATGCACAGCTGGGCTTCGCGGTAGGTGGGGCCGCCACGCACCGTGGTGCCCACGCCCGGGGCGATGTCGGGGTCCAGAAAGTCCACGTCCAGGCTCACGTGCAGGTGGGTGTTTGCGTCCACCAGGGCCAGGGCCAGCTCCATGGTGTGGCGCATGCCCATCTCGTCGATGTAGCGCATGTCGTACACCTCGATGCCCATCTCGGCCACCCGGCGCTTTTCGCCCGCGTCCACGCTGCGGATGCCGATCTGCCGGATGTCCTTGGGGTTGAGCCGGTGGCCGGGGCCGCCCAGGTCCACCAGTTCATCCGGGCCGTGGCCGCACAGGCAGGCCACCGGCATGCCGTGGATGTTGCCGCTGGGCGTGAGGGTGGCGGTGTTGAAGTCGGCATGGGCATCGAACCACAGCACCCGCAGCTTCTTGCCCACGGCCTTGCAGTGCCGGGCCACGGCGCTGATGGAGCCGATGGCCAGGCAATGGTCACCGCCGAGCATGATGGGCAGGCGCTGCGCTTGCAGCTCGGCCAGGGTGGCCTCGTGCAGGCTGCGGTTCCAGGCGGCCACTTCGGCCAGGTGTCGGTAGCCACCCACCGCGGCCTGCCAGGGGTTGGGGGGGCCGGAGAGGTTGCCGCAGTCTTTCACGTCGTGGCCCTGGGCGGCCAGGGCAGGGCCCAGGCCAGCCACCCGCAGTGCCTCGGGGCCCATGCGCGCACCCTGGGTACCGGCCCCCACGTCCGTGGGAACACCGATGAGGCTCACGCCGGGCAAGTTCGCTGGGGGCAGGGTCATGGGCGAGGCCCTTCAGGGAATGGAAATGCTGGGGCTGCTTGCGGCTTCTGGCGCAACGGGACCAAACCCTTGGGGTCGGACGGGAAGGCCAGCCACTGGACATCGGTGCCGCCGTTGCGCAGCACCCATTGGTTGATTTGGAGGGTGATGACCACGCCCACCGTGAGCGTCAACACCAGGCCCGCCACGCCCAAGGCACACCAAAAAAGCCATGTGGTGGTGGCAACGTCGGGGGCCAGGCTGCGACCGGACACCCCCAGCACGGTGCCCAGTCCGAGCACCGCCAGAACGACCCGTGTGGCGAGGCCGAGGCGGGTGGGGTTGAAGATCTTGGGCATGTGGGGGCCTTCCTGAGGCGTGTTGTTTGAACGCCGGACTTTACGGGGCATCGATGCCGCCTTCAAGTCAACGCCGCACAAGGGCGGGCGGCGGCTGGCGCGTTCTGTCCCCGCACCAAGGCGTACAGGTCCCGCGGGTTGGCCAGGGCCGGGATGAGCGGCAGGGGTTCGCCCAGGCCCAGGACGGCGGCCTCGCGGGCGAGGTAGCGCAGGGCGCTGTAGTCCTCCAGCGCAAAGCCGACGGAGTCGAACACGGTGATCTGCCCCGGGTTGGAGCGCCCCACCGCTTGGCCCGACAGCACGCGCCAGAGCTCGGTCACGGCAAAGTGGGCGGGCATTTGCTGCAGCTCGCCTTCCAGGCGGGTTTGGGGCTCGTACTCCACAAACACCGGCCCGGCGTGCAGCACCTGGGCGTCCAGCTCGGTCTTGCCGGGGCAGTCGCCGCCCACGGCGTTGATGTGCATGCCCAGGGACAGCATGTCGGCGGTGAGGATGGTGGCGTTGGTCTTGTCCGCGGTGACGGTGGTCACGATGTCGCTGCCCTGCACCGCCTCGGCGGTGCTGCTGCACACCGTGATGCGCAGGCCGCTGTCTTGCAGGTTGGCCACCAGCTTGGCGGTGGCGCTGGCGTCCACGTCGAACAACCGCAAGTGGGTGATGCCCACCAGGTGCTGGAAGGCCAGGGCCTGGAACTCGCTTTGCGCCCCGTTGCCAATCAGCGCCATGGTGCGGCTGTCGGGTCGGGCCAGCACCCGGGCGGCCATGGCCGAGGTGGCTGCGGTGCGCAGGGCGGTGGTCAGCGTCAGCTCGCTCACCAGCAAAGGCGTGCCGGTGAGCACATCGGCCAGCACGCCAAAGGCCATGACGGTGGGCAGGCCGTGCCGGGTGTTGCCCGGGTGCCCGTTCACGTACTTGAAGGCGTATTGCGCCTGGTCAGCCACGGGCATGAGTTCGATCACGCCCACGTCGGAGTGGGCGGCCACGCGGGCCGTCTTGTCGAAGTCGGGCCAACGCAGGAAGTCGGCCTGGATGTGGTCGGCCAGCTCGCGCAGGCAGGTGGCCAGGCCTTTGTCGGCCACCAGGGTGGCCACGTCGGCAGGGCTCAGGAAACGGATGGGGAGTACGGAGGATGTGGCGTGGCGCATGGCAGTCACCGAGGGTGTTGGGGGCTGGTGGTCAGTGTCCGATCCGGCGCTGCCAAATCAAATCAGCAGAAAGTTGTCAAAAGTTCAAAACCTTGAACAAAATGGCAAACAAAACTGACATTTTGAACCATGGACGACCTGGACCAGCAACTGATTGCCCTGCTGCGGCAAAACGCCCGCGAATCCGTGGCCACGCTGGCCACCCGCCTGAAGGTGTCTCGGGGCACGGTCACCAACCGCATTGCGCGCCTGGAAGACCAGGGCGTCATCGTGGGCTACACCGTGCGCCTGCGGCCCGACGTGCAACCCAACGACATCCGCGCCTGGATGAGCATTGCGGTGGAGGGCAACACCACCCGGGTGGTGATTGCATCGCTGCTGGGCGAACCTGGGGTGGCCACCCTGCACGACACCAATGGCCGCTGGGACCTGCTGGCCGAGCTGCGGGCGGCCAACCTGTCGGACCTGTCGCAGGTGCTGGAGCGCATCCGCCTGATCAAGGGCATCCGCAGCACCGAGACCAGCATCCACCTGGAAACCTACCGCACTGCCTGAGCGGGCGACTCCCCGGTGGCCGGGCAAGCGGAACCCCGGCTGTGCGGCGATTGGCGTCGTTTGTGGGTGAAACGCGCGGCAGGCCGTGGCACCATGGCGCCCATGAGCCTGCCCGCCGCCCTGTTGCCCGCCTGGATTCGCCACTACCCGCGCCACCACCTGCGTGACGACGTGTTGGCCGGTCTCATCGTGGCGGTGCTGGTGGTGCCGCAAAGCCTGGCCTATGCGCTGCTGGCGGGCTTGCCGCCCCAGGCGGGGCTGTACGCCAGCATCGTGCCCGTGGTGGTGTATGCCCTGGTGGGCAGCAGCAACACCCAGTCCATGGGGCCGGTGGCCATCACCGCCATCATGACGGCGTCAGTGCTGGCCCCGCTGGCGCAGCCCGGCACACCGCAGTACGTGGCGCTGGCGGCCACGCTGGCGCTGATGTCGGGGGCCTTGGTGCTGGCCTTCGGGCTGCTGCGGCTGGGTTTTTTGTCGCAGCTGCTCAGCCGCCCGGTGGTCAGCGGGTTCATCTCGGGATCGGCGGCGCTCATCATCCTCAGCCAATGCAAGTTCCTGTTGGGTGTTCCGGCCCCGTCCGGTCCCTCGTGGGCGGTGCTGCTGGCGCTGTGGCAGGGCCTGCCGCAGGCCCACCTGCCCACGGTGGCCCTGGCCGTGGGCGCTGTGGCGGTGTTGGCGCTGTCCCGCAGCGCCTTGGGGGGGCGGCTGGTGGCTGCAGGGCTTTCTCGCGCCGTGGCCGACGGCGTGACACGCTTCATGCCGCTGGGGGTGGTGGCCGTGTCCACCGCGCTGGTGGTGGGGCTGGACCTGGACACCCTGCACGGCGTGGTCGTGGTGGGGCCGGTGCCCGAGGGGCTGGGCGGCTTCACCACGTTCTGGCCGGGCTGGGACGAGGTGCAGCGGCTGGCCGGCCCTGCCCTGGTGCTGGCCTTCATCGGCATGGTGCAGAACATCACCATGGCCCAGGCCCTGGCCATCCGGCGGCGTGAACGGCTGGATGCCAACCGCGAGCTGGTGGGCCTGGGGGCTTCCAACGTGGCGGCGGCGTTCTGCGGGGGCATGCCGGTGGGCGGGGGCATGTCGCGCACGGCCATCAACCTGGCCGCCGGGGCGCAGACACCGCTGGCCAGCGTGGTCACTGGCGTGGCCATGCTGGGCCTGGTGTGGGCGGGCACCCGCTGGTTTGCCCACCTGCCATTGGTGGTGCTGGCGGCCACCATCTCGGTGGCGGCATTCGGCATGATCGACCTCAAGGCCTTGCGCCAGGCCTGGGGCTACGACCGCGCCGACGCCCTGGCCCTGCTGGGCACCGCCCTGGGCGTGCTGGTGCTGGGCTTGCAGGCGGGCATCGTGCTGGGCATTGCCTTGTCGCTGGCCACCCTGCTGTTGCGGGCGAGTACCCCCCACATCGCGGTGATTGGCCGCATTGCCGGGACCGAACACTTCCGCAACGTGGAGCGCCACGGGGTGGAAACCCTGCCCGGCGTGTTGTTGCTGCGCATCGACGAAAGCCTGTTCTTCGGAAACCTGAGCGCGGTGGAGGCTCGTTTGGGGGCCGAGCTGGCAGCCGCCCCCGACACCCACGACGTGGTGTTGATCATGAGCGCCGTCAACCGGGTGGACACCACCGCCATGGAGGTGCTGACCGACCTGCACCGTGAACTGCTGGCGCGTGGCATCCGGCTGCACCTGGCCGAGGTCAAGGGCCCGGTGCAGGACCGGCTGATGCGCACCCCCCTGTGGCAGGCGTTGCAGGGGCAGGTGCACCTGTCGGTGAACGCAGCGTTCGAGGGGCTGGGAGCCCCGGTTCAGCCCCATGGACTTCAGCCCCATTGATGGCGTGACAGCCGCCAAGCCGGGGACAATCGGACACACCATGCCCCACTCGACCCCCACCCCTCCCACCAACGCCTGGATGGCCATGGCGGCCCTGCCGCCCAGCCCCAGCCCCTGGCCCACCATCGACCCCTTCCTGTTTTGCGTGCACCACCACGACGCCTACCCCGCGGGCAAGGCCGACCTGGGCGTGGCCGCCAGCCTGCAAGGGCGCAACGTGGGCAGCGACTTCAGCGCCCGTGACGGCTGGAGCCTGTACCACGGCGACAACGTGCCGGGCTTTCCCGCCCACCCGCACCGCGGGTTTGAAACCGTCACCCTGGTGCGCCAGGGCCACATCGACCACAGCGACTCGGTGGGGGCCACCGCCCGTTACGGGCAGGGCGATGTGCAATGGCTCACCGCGGGGGCGGGCATCGTCCATTGCGAAATGTTCCCCATGCTCAACCAAGAGGCGGGCAACACCACCGAGCTGTTCCAGATCTGGCTCAACCTGCCCGCCAGCCACAAGATGGTGAAGCCCCACTTCACCATGTTCTGGCACGAGCACATGCCCCGCGTCACCCTGACCGACGCTGAAGGCCGCCACACCCAGGTGGTGTGTGTGGCCGGACGCCTGGGGGCGTTGCAGGGCCTGGAACCGCCGCCCGACTCCTGGGCCAGCCAGCCTCAGGGCGACGTGGCCATGGCCACCGTGCGCCTGCAGCCCCACGCCCGCTGGACGCTGCCCGCCAGCCTGGGCGCAAACACCCTGCGCATGCTCTACAGCCTGGGGCCGGGTGAGCTGCAGGTGGACGGCCACACGCTGCCCGCCCGCCATGTGGCCCAGCTGCACGGCCCCGTGGACTGCGAGCTGGTCAACGGCCCGCAGGAGGTGGAACTGCTGCTGTTGCAGGCCTGCCCCATTGGTGAACCGGTGGCCCAGTACGGCCCATTCGTCATGAACACCCAGGCCGAAATCCGCCAGACCTTTGCCGATTACCAACGCACGGGTTTTGGCGGTTGGCCCTGGCCCGCGCCTGACCCGGTCCACCCGCGTGAACAGGGGCGCTTTGCTCAGCTGCCCAGTGGTGAGCGGATCACCCCACCCAGCGCCTGAGCCACGCGGCGCACCATCACCTTGGAAATGACCCAGTGCGCGGGCCACACCGCGGCCAGGTAGACCCAACCCCAGGCGTTGTGCGGGCGCACCCCCGTGCCCACCACCAGCCGGGGCGGCCCGTCTGCCGGGGCCTGGTGCTGGATGACGATGCGAAAGTCCAGGTGGCGGTCGTTCTCACCGATCACGGCGCAGCCCGGCGCGGTGTGGAGGATGCGAAACAGCCCCAGCGTCTGTCCCACGCGCAGGTCCAGCGTGGCGGGGTTGGCCGGGGCCGACGGCATGGGGCCGGTTTTCAGGCCCAGGCGGCTGACCACGCGGTTGCGCAAGGCCATCAATCCATCCACCCAGGCCGGTGAGGCCCCGGCAAAGGCGCACAGCAGCGCCTCGCCGTGTGCGGGCTGCCCGTCGGCGCCCAGGGGGCAGGGCGCAGTGTGCTGGTCATGAAAGGGGTGGTCGAGCAGGGTTTGCAAGGGGTTCATCCCCACACGCTGCGCACGCGGGCCAGCACGCGCTGGGGCAGGTCGGGTTGGTCGCAGGCTTCCACCCAGCGCCCGGGCATGCTGCGCAGCCAGGTGAGCTGGCGCTTGGCCAGTTGGCGGGTGGCGGCGGTTCCGGCGTCTCGGATGTTGCGAATGTTTTTGGCCTCCAGCGCTTTATTTGAAAGCGCAGGGTGCTCCTGAAACCATTGCATTTCGTCCCACGCCTGGCGGTAGCCCACGCAGCGCATGCTGGGCAGGTCGGCGTGCAGGTCGGGGCGTTGCATCAGGGTGTGCACCTCGTCCAGCAGGCCCTGGTCCAGCATCTGCTCAAAACGCTGGGCAATGCGCTGGTGCAGCCAGGCGCGGTCGGTGGGCTCCAGGCTGATGACGGGCATGGGCAGTTCGGCGGGCGGTGCGTCGGCCTCGGTGCGTGCTGTGCGGGTGTGCAGGGCCGACAGCGGCTGCCCGGTGGCGCGGTACACCTCCAGCGCCCGGCCGATGCGCTGGCTGTCGTTGGGGCTGAGGCGCTGGGCGGTGACCGGGTCCACCTGCGCCAGCTCGGCGTGCAGCGCGGGCCAGCCCCGTTCGCGTGCCTGGGCGTCGATCACGGCGCGCAGCTCGGGCTGGGCGGGAGGCAGGTCGTCCATGGGCTCCAGCAGCGCCTTCAGGTACAGCAGGGTGCCGCCCACCAGCAGTGCATGGCGGCCCCGGGCGTGGATGTCGGCGATCAGCCGCTGGGCGTCGGCAGCGAATTCGGCGGCGCTGTAGGCCTGGGCCGGGTCGCGGATGTCGATCAGGTGGTGGGGCACGCGGGCCAGCTCGGCGGGCGTGGGCTTGGCGGTGCCGATGTCCATGCCGCGGTACACCAGGGCCGAATCGACGCTGATGATTTCCAGCGGCGTTTCTTGCTGCCACAGGCGGGCCAGCTCGTCGGCCAGCCACAGGGCCACGCCGCTCTTGCCCGAGGCGGTGGGGCCCACCAGGGCGATGGGGCGGGGCAGGTCGGTCGGGTGGGGGCCTGGGGTGGGCATGTCGGGGTGGGACGGGTCAGGTTGGGGCAGGTCAGGTTGGGGTCATGGCCTGGGCTGGGGAGATGTCATCACCGCCACGGGCGCGGCACACGTGCCCGAGCCCCCGTGCCGCTGCACCAGCGTCCAGGCCGTGCCGGTGAGGAAGGTGGCCCAGAACCACACCCCGTTGGTCAGCGGAAACACCGTGCCGTCCATGCGCCAGCCCAGCCAACTGCCAACGGCAAAGGCCACCACCATCATCAGCACCCCGCTGAGGGCCGAGGCTGCGCCCGCGGCCTGCGGAAATGGCCCCACGGCCCCTGACTGACCGCAGGGCTGGTGGATGCCGTGGCCCAGCGTGAACACGCAAAACGGTACCAGGATGGCCAGCGGGTGGATCACCCCCACCCAGGGCAGCACGCCCAGTACCGTGCCACCGAGCAGGGTGATGAAGCCGCCGACCCGCACCGTGCGCTGCACCCCGAAACGCGCCAGCAGCCGCCGACACAGGAAGGTGCCCACCAGGTACGACACCGCCATGGCGAACATGGCCCAGCCGTACACCAGGCGCGACAGGCCCAGCACGTCGATGAACACGAAGGATGACGACGCCAGGAACGTGAACAGCCCGGCATACGACGCCGTGGCCAGCAGCCCGTAGGCCCAGAACGTGGGGTGGCGAAGGATCTGGCCCCAGGTGGCCGCCAGGGCCGCCGGGTTCAGTGCCCGCGGGTTGGGGTGCTGCACGGTTTCCTTGAAGCGCCAGGCCACCACCACCAGGGTGACGCCGCCGAACACCGCCAACGCCCCCAGGGCCGCCCGCCAGTTCCAGGCGCTGGCCAGCGCACTGCCCACGGGGGCGCACAGGGCGGCAATCACCCCCAGGCCGCTGAGGGCCTTGCTCAGCACCCGTGCGCCTTGCTCGGGCACGTACAGGTCGCGCACGATGGCCCGCCCGGCCATCACCGCCGCGCCCATGGCTGCGCCCTGCAACACCCGCCACAGCACCAGCCAGCCCATGCTGGAGGCCATCAACGCCCCCACGGCGGCCAGGGTGTACAGCCCCAGCCCCGTCAGCAGCACCGGGCGGCGGCCCCAGCGGTCCGACATCGGGCCCCACACCAGTTGCGACAGGCCAAACGCCAGCAGCAGGCCCGACAGCGTCAACTGCGCCTGCGACAGGCTGCCGCCAAAGTCCTGCCGGATGGCGGGCAGCGCGGGCAGGTACAGGTCGGTGGTGACGGGTTGCACGCCCAGCAGCATGGCCAGGATGAACACCACCGTCACCGGCGTCATGGCGGTGGCGGGGGGCTGCGGCGCGTCAGGGCCGTGGGAGGGGGCTGGCGGTGGGCTCATGGGGGGATGGGGACGGCGGGGATGGACTCAGCGCCCGCGAAGGAACAGGCCGTCCAGCTCTTTCATGGTCAGCTGCCGCCAGGTGGGGCGGCCGTGGTTGCATTGGTCGCTGCGCTCGGTGGCTTCCATCTGGCGCAGCAAGGCGTTCATTTCGTCCAGCGTCAGGCGGCGGTTGGCCCGCACCGCGCCGTGGCAGGCCATGGTGGCCAGCAGTTCGTGCTGGGCGCGTTGCACCACGGTGCTGGCGTCGTGCTGGCCCAGCTCGGCCAGCACGCTGCGGGCCAGCTCGGCGGCATCGGCCTGGGCCAGGGCGGCGGGCACGGCCCGCACGGCCAGGGTGCGGGTTGAAAACGGTGTGACTTCCAGCCCCAGCAGGGCCAGGGTGTCGGCCTGGGTTTCGGCCACGGCCACTTCGGCGGGGGTGGCGGCAAACGTGGCGGGGATCAGCAGCGGTTGGCTGGCAATGCGGTGCCCGCCCTCGGCCAACTGGGCCTTGAGCCGCTCGTACACGATGCGCTCGTGCGCGGCGTGCATGTCCACCAGCACCAGGCCCTGGGCGTTCTCGGCCAGGATGTACACGCCCTGCAACTGGGCCAGCGCCCGGCCCAGGGGCCAGACGGCGGGGGCTTGTTCCGGGGCTGCCGCCGGGGTGGGTGCTGCGGCGGGTGCAGGTGCTGAGGCCGGGGTGGCTGGGGTGGCCGGAGCAGGCGCCCACAGGCGTTGCAGGTCTTGCACCGACAACACCGAGCCGCGGGCCGGTGCATCTGCAAAATGAATAGCGCTTTGCGCTTTGTTTGAAAGCGGTAGAACCCCAAAAGGCTTGTGAAATTCCGCCGCCTGCGTTGGGTTTGTGGGGGCGGCCTGAAGGGGCGGGCTGCGGTCGGCGTGGGCCGAAGCGGCAGCCGCGTGGGCCATCGAGGGAGTTGTCGCAGACGCCGAAGGCAGCGGCTCTGCCGGGGCGGGTGTGAGGGGGGCGGTTGAAGCGCTGGCCAGGGCGGCGGCGCGGGGGGCGGCCAGGGCCGCCTCCACCGCGCGGCGCACGGCCTGGTGCACCTCGCGGCTGTCGCGAAAGCGCACCTCGATCTTGGTGGGGTGCACGTTCACGTCCACCCGGGCGGGGTCGATCTCGATGAACAGCGCGTACACCGGCTGGCGGTGGCCGTGCAGCACGTCCTCGTAGGCAGCGCGGGCGGCGTGGGTGATGACCTTGTCGCGCACAAAGCGCCCGTTCACATAGGCAAATTGCTGGTCGGCGCGGCTGCGGGCGGCGTCGGGCAACCCGGCACGGCCCCACACGCGGATGCGCGGGCCACCTTCCCAGCCCGAGAGGGCGCTGCCATGGTCCACGCCCACGCTCTGGGGCAGAAAGTCGCTGCCCAGCACGTCGGCCAGGCGTTGGCCCAGGGCGTCGGCGTCGTGCCCCTGGGCGCGCCACTGTTCCACCAGCTTGCCTTCGTGCCACACGGCAAAGCCCACGTCGGGGCGGGCCAGGGCGTGGCGGCGCACCGCTTCCAGGCAGTGGGCCAGCTCGGTGGCGTCGGTTTTCAGGAACTTGCGCCGGGCCGGGGTGGCGTAGAACAGTTCACGCACCTCCACGGTGGTGCCGCGGGTGCGGGGTGCGGGGCGCAGTTCGCCGCTGGTGGCGTTGAGCAGCCAGCCGTGGGTGCTGTCGTCGCGCTCGGTGCGGGTCAGCAGCGACACGTCGGCAATGGAGCAGATGGCGGCCAGCGCCTCGCCCCGAAAGCCCATGGTGCCCACGGCCTCCAATTCCGCCAGGTTGGCAATCTTGCTGGTGGCGTGGCGTTTGAGGGCCAGCGGCAGTTCGTCGCGCAGGATGCCGCAGCCGTCGTCTTCCACCGCAATCAGGCGCACACCGCCGGCCAGCAGCCGCACGGTGATGTGGCGCGAGCCAGCGTCCAGCGCGTTGTCCACCAGCTCGCGCACCACCGAGGCCGGGCGCTCCACCACCTCACCGGCGGCAATCTGGCTGATGAGCTCATCGGGCAGTTCGAGGATGGGACGGCGCTGGGGTGGCTGGGTGGGCGCGGGCGAAGGGGGGGAGGCGGGGGCGGAGGCGGTCACCGGAGGATTGTAGGCAGGGCTCGTATCATCCCGCGTCGCTGTTGCCACATGCCCTGACATGGAATTGATCTCTTTCCTCATCGACTTCGTCCTCCACGTGGACCAGCACCTGGAGGCCTTTGTGCAGGCCTACGGGGCCTGGGTGTACGCCTTGTTGTTCCTCATCGTGTTCGTGGAGACCGGGTTGGTGGTCATGCCCTTCCTGCCGGGCGATTCGTTGTTGTTCATCGTGGGTGCGTTGTCGGGGGCCGGGCTGATGAACTGGCCGCTGGCGGTGGCGGTGTTGCTGGTGGCGGCGGTGCTGGGGGACCAGACCAACTACACCATTGGCCGGTATTTCGGGCCCAAGGTGTTCCAGTGGGAGCACTCGCGGTGGTTCAACCGGCAGGCGTTTGACCAGGCCCACGCGTTTTACGAGCGGCATGGTGGCATCACCATCGTCTTGGCGCGGTTCATGCCGTTCATTCGCACCTTTGCGCCGTTTGTGGCCGGTGTGGCCGACATGACGCGCCGCAAGTTCACGGCGTACAACGTGGTCGGGGCGGTGCTGTGGGTGGTGGGGCTGTGCGGGGCGGGCTACCTGTTTGGCAACCTGCCCTGGGTGCAGGCGAACCTGAGCAAGATCATCTGGGGCCTGATCCTGGTGCCGGGCTTGGTGGCCCTGGGGGGCGCATGGCGCGCCCGACGCACGCAGCAGGCTACAGGTCGTCCTTGACGCGGGTGATGAGGTTGACGCCCAGCTCGTTGACCAGGCGGGCCAGGTTGCGTTCCAGCTGGGTGGGCATGCGCTCGAACTCGATGCCCAGCTGCAACAACTCGGGTTGAAGCAGCGCCCCCATGGCGGCCAGGGCCGCTTCGCGCGAGGCCGGGCCACCGTGGCGGTTGGCTTGCAGTGGGGGCAACTTGGGGGCGGGCGCTGCCGAGGGGCCCAGCAGCTGGCTCAGGCCCGGCGGGGCCAGGCGCACGTGGCGGATGAGCATGTCCACCTTGAACTGGTCGTTGGTGGCGTGTGGCCCCAGCTTGACCGTGGCTCCCGGAAAACGTTTGCCCAGGTGCACGGCCTCCAGCGGTGCACGCACCAATACCGACACGCCACCGCAGCTCAGGTCCAGGGCCTTGAGGTTTTCCAGGTGGCGAAGGCCGGGTTTGAGGGTGATGAACACACCCTGTGACGACGGCACCGGCACGCGAAAGCTGTCACGCCGTTGCAAGCGGTACAGCCTGAAAGGCAGCCGGGCACGCAGCACGGTGGGTTGGCCTTCGTCTCCCTCCACGGACCCCAGGGTTTCGCATTCGAAGGTGATGACCACCCCCTGCAGGCGCACCGATCCCCGCAGCGTCAACCCCTTGGCCACGGGCGGGCTGGCCAGGGGCAGGTCCAGCTCCAGGGTCTGGTGTTCGTCGCTGACGCGGCGCATGCGGCCGGAGAACGACAGGTGCACTTCGGGCGCACCTTGGCCCACAGGGCTGACGACCACCATGGTGGCCGCCAGCTGGGATTGCTGGATGCGCCTCACCCAATCCAGGCTTTCGGCAAAGTTGTCGACGCGGTAGGCCGCATCGCCCAGGTCACCGGCGATGAGCGACAGGGTTTCGGTGGACAGGCCGTGCGGCAGCTGCTCGGTGGGCGGAAAGTCGCTGGAAGGCTCTGCAGTCACGGGGGTCTGGGCGGTCATGGCGCTGCATTCTAGGCAGTGTGTCGGTCCGCCGACGCCCCCGTGGGGTCAGAGTGTCATGGTCTTCACGTCGGGTGAGACGGCCAGCTCGGCTTCGGTGGCGGCCACCACCTGGGCGGGGGACACGCCGGGCGCGGTTTCCATCAGTGTGGCCTGGCCGTTGGGGAAGGCGATGACGGCCATTTCGGTCACCAGCAGGTCGATGGGGCGCACCGAGGTGAGGGGCAGGCTCACGGCCTTGACGATCTTGCTCTGGCCCTTGGCGGTGTGTTGCATGGCCACCACCACCCGCTTGGCACCGGTCACCAGGTCCATGGCGCCGCCCATGCCGGGCACCATCTTGCCGGGGATCATCCAGTTGGCCAATTGGCCGCTCTGGCTGACCTGCAGGCCCCCCAGCACCGTCATGTCGAGGTGGCCACCGCGGATGAGCCCGAACGACAAGGCGCTGTCGAAGGTGCAGGCCCCGGGCAGGGCGGTGACGGGGCGGCCCCCGGCGTCGGTCAGGTCGGGGTGGTTGAGGCCGCGCTCGGGCATGGGGCCGGTGCCCATCAGCCCGTTTTCGGACTGGAAGTACACATGCACCCCGGCGGGCAGGTGGTTGGCCACCAGGGTGGGGATGCCAATGCCCAGGTTGACGAGCATGCCGCTTTTCAGCTCCTGGGCAATGCGGCGGGCGATGATGTTCTGTGCGTCCATGGTGCAGGGCTCCAGCGGGGTCAGTGGGCGATGATGTAGTCCACCACGGGGGCGGGGGTCATCACATGGTCGGGCGGGATCACGCCCACGGGCACGATGTTTTCGGCGCGCACCATCACGCAGCGGGCGGCCATGGCCATCAGCGGGTTGAAGTTGCGGGCGGTCAGGGCGTAGGCCAGGTTGCCGGTGTAGTCGGCGTCCTTGGCGTTGATGAGGGCGAAGTCGGCCTTGATGGGCAGCTCCAGCAAATAGGTCTTGCCGTCCACCTCCAGGGTGCGTTTGCCCTCGGCGGCCAAGGTGCCCACGCCGGTGGGGGTGAGGATGCCGCCCAACCCGTGGCCCCCGGCGCGGATGCGCTCGGCCAGGCTGCCCTGGGGCACCAGTTCCACCTCGATCTCACCGGCAATCATCTTCTGCTGGGTTTCGGGGTTGAGGCCGATGTGGCTGGCCACCACCTTGGCCACGCAGCCTGCGGCGATGAGCTTGCCAATGCCCACGCCGGGCATGGCGGTGTCGTTGGCGATGACGGTGAGGCCCCGGCGGTTCTGGCGCACCAGTTCGTCCATGAGGGGCTCGGGCGTGCCCACGCCCATGAAGCCGCCGATCATCAGGCTGGCCCCATCGGGAATGAGGGCCACGGCCTTGTCGAGGGAGATGGATTTCATTGCTCGTCCTTGCAGTGGGGGCACCGGCACGTCCGGTCGCCATGCCCACTGTAGGACAGCCATCCCCCCGGGGGTGTGACAGCTTGCAGGGGGTTTGCGTCAGATCAAACCGCGCAGCACCCCAACCCACTGCCACAACGCAAAAGCCGCCAGGAACAGCGCCGAACCGGTGTTGATGCGTTGCCGCCACGCATCGGAAAACTGATGCCGGGTGCGCGACACCACCCCGGCCAGCATCAGCCACCACAGGGCCGAGCCCACCCACACGCCTGCCACCATGACCCAGGGCGACGCCTGCCCCGCCATGCTGCCGCCCAGGGCCCCGAAGATGGCAATGAACGACAGGATGGTGGCCGGGTTGGACAGCGTCAGCACCAGCGTGCCGCCAAACATGCCCCACAGGTTGTGTCCTACCGCCGTGGCCGACTGCGCGGCCAACGGCGAGCGCCAGGTTTGCCACGCCAGCCACAGCAGCAAGGCACCGCCGACCAGGGCCAAGGGCAGCTTGAGCCCGGTGAGCCAGGCAATGGCCCAGGTCACCCCAAACGCCCCCACCGCGCCGTACAGGCTGTCGGCGGTGGCTGCCCCCAGGCCGGTGGCCAGCCCGGCCCCGAAGCCCTGGTGCAGGGTGCGTTGGATGGTCAACAAACCGATGGGGCCGACCGGTGCCGCAATGGACAGGCCGACCACCAGGGCCGAGAGGAAGAGGGAGGCATCAGCAGCGGTCATCATGCACAGAATGCTACGGAAACAGCGGGCTACCCGGGAGTGGAAAATTCAGGTAAAACTGCCTTTCGCTTTCGAATTTTTCGGCGATTGGGGTGCTGAACCCGTATGTACAGCGCCCAAGAAGGGATTCCGCCATGCCGCTTGACGACAAATCCTGGCGCCTGCTCCAGGCCTTGCAGGCCGATGCCCGCGCCCCGCTGAAGGTGCTGGCCCAGGCCACGGGCCTGTCGGTGCCCGCCACGCAGGAGCGCTTGCGCCGCCTGGAAGAGGCCGGGGTGGTCACTGGTTACAGCGCCACCGTCAACGCCCATGCGGCCGGGTACGGGGTGCGGGCCATGGTGGGCATCAACGTGCCCCAGCCGGGCAAACAGGCGTTTTTGACGCATCTGGCCGCACAGCACCGGGTGCTGGAATGCCACCACGTCAGTGGCAACGACTCGTACCTGATGCTGGTGGTGGCCACTGACCTGCCCGATCTGGAGCGCTTTCTGGCCGACATCAACGCCTGGGGCGAAACACGCACGTCCATCATTTTCAGCACCCCCATCGAACGGCGGGCGCTGCGCAACCTGTCGTCAGACCTTTGAGGAGCACCCACCATGGCCTTGGAATGGAACACCATCCTGCACAACTTTCTGGCGGCATTGGGGTTGGGTTTGCTCAACGGCGTCATCCGCGAGCGACGCCACGGCGGCAACGAAGAAATTGCCGGCACCCGCACCCACGCGCTGACCGCGGTGCTGGGGTTTGTGGCCTGGGGCCTGGGGTCCACGGTGTTTGTGGCGGCCTTGGCGCTGATGGGCGCGCTCACCGTGGCCGGTTACCTCAACACGGCCCACAAGGACCGGGGCCTGACGGGCGAGGTGGCCCTGTTGTTGTCCATGGTGCTGGGGGCCCTGGCCTTCCAGGAAGCCCACCTGGCGGTGGCGGTGGGGGTGGTGTGTGCCATCTTGCTGTACGCCAAGCAGCCGCTGCACCACCTCAGCCGCGACCTCATCAACGAGCGCGAGATGCAGGACGGCCTGATGCTGGCTGCGGCGGTCCTGGTGGTCATGCCGTTGCTGCCCCAGGGAGCCCTGGACCCGTGGGGGGGGCTCAAGCCCTACACCTTGTGGCGCATTGTGGTGCTGGTCATGGCCGTGGGCATGCTGGGGCATGTGGCCATGCGGGCGGTGGGGGCGCGTTGGGGCTTGCCGATTGCCGGGTTCTTCTCGGGGTTTGCGTCGTCCACCGCCGCTGTGGCGGGCATGGGGCAGCGCACACGAACCCAGCCCGAACTGGCCGCACCGGCGGCGTCGGCGGCGCTGCTGTCCAACGTGGCGTCGGTCATGCTGTTCGGGGCCGTGGTGGCCGCGGCATCGCCCTCCTTGCTGAAAGCGATTTTCTGGCCCCTGGCCGCGTGCCTGCTGGCGCTGACGCTGATGGCTTGGCTGTACCTGCGTCAGGTGGATTTGTCGGAGGGCGGTGAGCACCCTCAGGCCGAACACGCGTTCAAGATCTCGCACGCCTTGCTGCTGGCTGCTGTCATTGCCGGTGTGTCGCTGCTGGCGGCCTGGCTGGGGCAGGTGTACGGCGACGCCGGGGTGCTGGTGGCCGCCATTTTGGTGGCCCTGGCCGAGATCCACGCCGCGGCGGCGGGCATTGCCCAGGTGAGTGCCACCGGCAGCATGCCGCCCGCCGTGGCCGCGTGGGGGCTGGCCGGGGTGCTGGCGGCCAGTGTGCTGGCCAAGTCCATCCTGGCCTACGTGAGCGGTGGCCGCCGCTACGGCACCCTGGTGATGGGGGGGCTGGTGGTCATGGTGGGGGTGTTTGCGGCGGCCTTGGCCTTCATTGCGTTCGACCCCCACTGAACTTCTCCTTCAAAAACGCCAGAAACGTGGAGGTGTTCAGGGCCAGCCATTGCCGTGCGGGGTAGACGGCGTGGATGGGCGGGCCGGGCGGCAGGCGGTATTGCGGCAGCACCGGCACCAGTTCACCCCGGCTGAGTTCCTGCTCCACCATGGTGCGGCTCACCACCGCAATGCCCGCACCGTTGCAGGCTCCTGCCACCAGGGCCATGCCGTCGTTGGTGTGGAAGTGCCCCTGCACCTGCACCTGGGTGGCGTGGCCTGCGTCGTCGGTGAACGACCATTCGTTGTACACGCGTCGGTGCCGGGTCCACAGCACACAGTCGTGTTGCAGCAGGTCTTGCGGGGTGTTGGGGGTGCCTGCGCGGGTCAGGTAGGCCGGGGCCGCCACCAACATGTGGGGGTTGTCGGCCAGTTGGGTGGCCACCAGCGATGAGTCGTCCAGGTGCGCCACGCGAATGGCCACGTCGATGTGCTCGGCCACCAAGTCAACCAGGCGGTCTTCCACCAGCAGGGTGATTTCCACCTCGGGGTGCAAGCGCATGAACTCGGCCACCAGCGGCACCAGGTGGCGTTCGCCCAATGGGCGTGGGCAGGCCACCCGCAGCGGGCCACGCACCACCAGCTGGAACTGGCCGGAAATGTCGGCCACGTTGCGCAGCGCCTGTTCCACCTGCTGGGCCTGTGTCCACACGGCTTTGCCCACCTCGGTCAGGGTCAGGGTGCGGGTGGTGCGCTGGATCAGGCGGGCACCCAGGTCGGCCTCCAGCCGGGCCAGTTGGCGCGACACCACCGACTTGCCACACCCCAGCCGCTGCGCCGCGGCGCTGATGCTGCCCGCCGAAACGATGGTGGCAAACGTGGTCAGCAGTTGGGCGTTCAGCATGGTTGCTATTGTTGCTTTTGAGTCAACCTGATTTTGCTTTATTGGATCTTCTGGGGCAACCAAAGGCTGCGTACAGTGGAGCCTTGACCCTTTTCTTTCCTTCAAAAAGGCCACGCATGAGCACTCCCAATCCCCTGATCGAACAACTGCAATGGCGTTATGCCACCAAGGCCATGGACCCCAACCAAACGGTGCCTGCCGATGTGGTGGAGCGCATCCTGGAAGCCGCCCGCCTGGCCCCCACGTCCAGCGGCTTGCAGCCGTTCGAAGTGGTGGTGGTCACCAGCAAAGAGGTGCGCGAGCGCATCAAGCCCATCGCCTGGAACCAGGGCCAGATCACCGACGGCTCGCACCTGCTGGTGTTTGCCGCCTGGGACAACTACACGGCCGAGCGCATCAACCACATGTTCGACCTGACCAACACCATCCGCGGCTTCAAGAACGAAGGTTGGGAAAACTACCGCCAGATGCTGCTGGCCAACTACCCGCAGCGCGACGCCGAAGTGAACTTCCAGCACGCCGCCCGCCAGGCCTACATCGGCATGACCGCGGCGCTGATGGCCGCCGCGTTTGAAGGTGTGGACTGCACCCCCATGGAAGGCTTCGACCCCAACGCGCTGGACGAGATCCTCGACCTGCGCGCCCGAGGCCTGCGCAGCGTGGCCATCGTGCCGCTGGGCTACCGCCTGTCCGACAAGGACTGGCTGGTCAACCTGACCAAGGTGCGCCGCCCGCGCGAGCAGTTTGTCACCGAGGTCTGAGCTCGGCGCAGGGTGATGTGGCTCGGCCCGCTCAGGTGGGCTGGGCCACCACCACGTATTGCAGGGGGGCGGCATCGGCCTCGGCCTGACGAGGGTCGGCCCCCGCGGCCTGGGCCATGGCCCGGATGATGGGCATGAACCGGTCCCGCATGGGCTCGGCAAAGATGCGCGGCGTTCCGCTGACGATGGTGAAGCCCGCCTGGTTGAACAGCTCGCCAATGGTCTGCCGGGTGAACCACCGGATGTGGGTGCGGTCCAGCAGGCCACTGTCCTCGTAGCGCAAGTCCCCCACGCTCAGCCTGGCCTGGATGGACCAGTGTTGCATGTTGGGGATGCAGGCCACCACCGAGCCGTTGGGTGGAATCACGCCTCGCACCTGTTTCAGGATGGCCCAGGGGTTGGCCAGGTGTTCCAGCACATCACCAAACACCCAGCAATCGCGGTCGCGCTGGGCCTGCCAGAACTCAGGGGGCGCGGTCTGGATGTCCAGCGTCGTGGCTTCGTCGCAATGGCGCTTGGCCAGTTCGGTGTAGCCCGGATCGATCTCGATGCCGCGGTAGTGCGCCTGCGGGTGGGTCTTTTTGAAATCCCTGGCCAGGGCCCCAGAAGAACAGCCCACCTCGATCAGCCGTTCGGCGGTGCTGGGAATCAAGCGAAGCAGCGTGGGGTTGGCGGCTTCGTGGGCGGGGGTTTGCGGTTCGGACATGGGGCAAATCATGCCAGCGCCCGCGCCACGAAGTCGCGCTTGACGGTGGGGCGGGGCACCTTGGTGTTGAAGAAGCGGCGCACGTCGTCCTCCACACACATGCCGTGCATGTAGTTGTAGATGGCTTTTTTCAGCGCCGCGCCCAGGGTGTCGTGGTCCACCCCGGTGGGGTCGGTGAAGCCCACGTCGTTGCGGGCAAAGGTCAACGGGCGGCCCTCGGGGCCCATGGGGGCGGCGGGCAGCGGCTGGAGCCGAATGCCGTAGTCCGCCGGGTGTTGCCCCACGGGCGAGTGCACGGTGGCGGTGAAGCGGTGCCAGAAGCCGCTCTGGATGCACCCGGCCTCGAACAGCTGGCGCACGTACTCCAGCGCGTCCACCGTGTCCTGCACCGTTTGCGTGGGAAAGCCGTACATCAGGTAGGCGTGCACCAGCACCCCGGCGTCGGTGAAGGCCTTGGTCACCCGGGCCACCTGGGCCACATCCACGCCTTTTTTCATGAGCTTGAGCAGCCGGTCGGAGGCCACCTCCAGCCCACCCGAGACGGCGATGCAGCCGCTGTCGGCCAGCAGCTCGCACAGCTCGGGCGAAAAGCTCTTTTCAAACCGGATGTTGCCCCACCAGCTGATGCCCAGTTGCCGCCGGATGAGTTCCTCGGCCAGCGCCCGCAGCACCTTGGGCGGCGCGGCCTCGTCCACAAAGTGGAAGCCGGTCTGCCCCGTTTCACGCACGATGGCCTCGATGCGGTCCACGAGGGTGGTGGCGGTGGCGGTTTCGTAACGGCCGATGTAGTCCAGCCCCACGTCGCAAAAGCTGCACTTCTTCCAGTAACAGCCGTGGGCCACGGTCAGCTTGTTCCAGCGGCCATCGCTCCACAGGCGGTTCATGGGGTTGAGCAGGTCCAGCAGGCTCAGGTAGCGGTCCAGCGGCAGGCCGTCCCAGGTGGGGGTGCCCACGTGTTCAAACGGCACGTCGGGCTCGGGCCATTGGATGTATTGCACGCGGCCCGCGTCGTTGCGCACAAAGGTGCGCACCAGGCGGTCGCGGCTGCGCTGGCCGGCCAGGTGCTCCAGCAGGGCCAGCAGGGGGCGCTCGCCGCTGTCCAAGGTGACGTAGTCGAAAAAGTCGAACACCCGGGGTTCGGCCAGCTCGCGCAGCTCGGTGTTGACGTAGCCCCCGCCCAGCACGGTGACCACCTGGGGGCGGGCCGCCTTGATGGCCTGCGCCATGCGGAAGGCCGCAAACACCGCGCCGGGGAAGGGCACGGACAGCAGCACCACGGGCGGGCAGTTTGCTTCTGAATTTGTAGCTGCTTGCGCTTTATCCAAAAGCGCCAGGGCCTGATTTGTTTCTTCAATCAGCAGCGTGTCGATGAGGTTGGGACTGGCCTGGGCCTGCGCCAGCGCCTGGGCCAGCGGTTCGAAGCTGGCCTGGGCGGCGGCCAGTTTTTCGGCGTAGCGCACAAACTCGAAGCGGGCATCGACCGCGTCCTTGAGCACATCGGCCAGGTCGTTCAGGTACAGCGTGGCCAGGTGGCGGGCGCGGTCGTGCAGGCCCAGGGCACCGAAGGCCCAACCCAGCGGGTCACCGCTGCCATCGTCGGGGTGCTGGTCCAGCGTGGCAAACCAGCGGCCCTCGGGCAACAGGCTGCGGTTGGCGATGCGGTGGGCCAGGGTGCTATCGCGCCCTTGCAAGAAGGCCACCACCCGCTCCACGGTGGCGTGGTAGCGGTCGAACTCGGCCAGGAAGTGCTGCACTTGGGCGCTGCGGGCCTTGGGCGGCTGCGCCAGGGCGGCGGCCTTCACGCGGGTCAGGCCGTCGGCACTCAGCAGCCGCAGCACCAGCGCCAGGGCCAAGTCGGCCTGCACCGCGTCCACGCCTTGCGAGCGCAAAAAACCGGTGAGGTAGGCGGTGGACGGGTAGGGCGTGTTGAGCTGCGTCATCGGCGGGATGAGCGACAGCACGCGGCCCGCGTAGCGCAAGGAACGCAGGGGCGAAGGGGTGGACTGGGGCATGCGGCGATTGTCGCCGGGGCCAGCCCTTCGGTGAGGCGGGCACCGGGCGGCGGTGGGCCACCTCGCCGTGGGTCCGCTGGCGCGGACTGCGCTGCGGTGCTCGGCCGCGCACCCGCTCCACCGAAGGGCTGGCGGTGCTTTTCTGCGTGGTCATCGTGTGCGCCGTTTCAACCCACCGAAGCGCAAACACTGAAATCCCCCTGGCGCAGTGCCAGTCGCTGCGGCAGCAGATGCTGACTGCGCTGGGGTTTTGAATTCAATGAAAAATTGGCCTCTACCGCTTTTTCAATAAGCGTGAGCAGCTATTGAAAACGTAGCGATTGGTATGACGGGACAGGGGGCACATTGAGCCCTTTGGTGGGGTGGGGGCGGGGCTGCGGTGGGCCACCTTCGCCGTGGGCGAGGCGCACAGGCCGTGGGGCGGGTGCGCGAAAGCGCACCTTCAACCTCTGACTTCGTCGCGGCTGTATGAGCGGAACGCCCGCAAGGGCGTGCAGCGAGTTCCGCGACGCCGCCCCACGGCCGAGCACCGCAGCGCAGTCCGCGCCAGCGGACCCACGGCGAGGAGGCCCACCGCAGCCCGGCCCCCACCCCACCGAAGGCCCACCGCAGGCCCAATCTCAAATCTGCACCCGCGTGCCCAGCTCCACCACCGCGTTGTCGGGCAGGCGGAAGAATTCCACCACCCCGCCCGCGTTGCGGCTGAGGGTGGCAAACAGCACCTCGCGCCAGTGCGCCATGCCCGAGCCGTGGGTGGGCACCACCGTCTCGCGGCTGAGGAAGAAGGTGGTCTCGAACGTGGGGATGCGCAGGCCCTGCGACTCCACCAGCGCCAGCGCCTTGGGCACGTCGGGGCTGTTCATGAAGCCGTAGTACAGCGTCACCTGCCAGAAGCTGTGGCCCAGTGCTTGCAAGGCCACACGCTCGGCCATGGGCACCCAGGGCACGTCGCGGAACTTGACTGTCAGGATCACGTTGCGCTCGTGCAGCACCTGGTTGTGCTTGAGGTTGTGCAGCAAGGCCTGGGGCACGATGGTCGGGTCGGCCACCGGGTACACGGCGGTGCGCTCCACGCGGAACATGCTGCGCGGGTCCAGCGCGTCGATGAAGGGTTGCAGCGCCAGCCCGTCGCGGCGGATGCTGTCGGACAGCAGCTTGCGCCCGCGTGCCCAGGTGCTCATGCCGATGAACAGCAGGCCGCCCAGCGCCAGCGGGAACCAGCCCCCGTCAAAGAACTTGACGGCGCAGCCCGCCACCAGCAGCAGGTCCAGCAGCAGGAAGAAGGTGGTGGCCCCCACGGCCACACTGCGCGGCAGGTGCCAGCCGTGGCGCACCACAAAATAGGTCAGCACCGTGGTGATGGCCATGGTCAGCGTGACCGCGATGCCGTAGGCCGACGCCAGCGCCGACGACGACTTGAACACCAGCACCACCCCCACCACCGCCAGCAACAGCAGCCAGTTGACGGCGGGCATGTAGATCTGCCCCGCTTCCTTGGCCGAGGTGTAGCGGATGGTCATGCGGGGCAGAAAGCCCAGCTGGATGGCCTGCTTGGTCATGGAGTAGGCCCCCGAAATCACCGCTTGCGAGGCGATGATGGCCGCCAGGCTGGACAGCACCAGCGCGGGCACCAACCACTCATCCGGGAACAGCAGGTAGAAGGGGTTTTCGATGGCCGAGGGGTCGGCCAGCAGCAAGGCCCCTTGGCCCATGTAGTTCAGGGCCAGGCTGGGCAGCACCAGGCCGGTCCAGGCGATCTGGATGGGCTTCTTGCCAAAGTGGCCCATGTCGGCGTAGAGCGCCTCGGCCCCGGTGAGCGCCAGCACAATGGCCCCCAGCGTGGCCAGCAGGTGCCAGCCCCGGGTGGTGACGAATTCCCAGGCCCGCAGTGGGTTGAGCGCGGCCAGAATGCCCGGCTGCTGGGCGATGTGCCACACGCCGGTGGCCGCCAGGGTCAGGAACCACAGCACGATGACGGGCCCGAAGAACTTGCCCACCAGCCCCGTGCCAAAGCGCTGCATGGCAAACAGCCCCACCAGGATCAACACCGAGGCGGGCAGCACCCAGCGGGTCAGCTCAGGGGCGATCACCTGCAAACCCTCCATGGCGCCCAGCACCGAAATGGCAGGGGTGATGACGCTGTCGCCATAAAACAGCGTGGCCCCGGCCACGCCCAGCAGCAGCAGGCCCTGGCGCAGCCTGGGGTGGGCCTTGACGGCGGCAGCGGCTAGCGCCGTGAGCGCCAGGCCACCGCCTTCGCCGTGGTTGTCGGCCCGCAGGATGAGCACCACGTACTTGAGGGTGACCACCAGCATCAGCGCCCAGAAAATGGTGGAAATGGCCCCCACCAGGTGGACCGCGTCCAGCGGCACGCCGGTGTGGGTGGCAAACACCTCTTTCACCGTGTACAGCGGGCTGGTGCCGATGTCGCCATACACCACACCAATGGCCCCCAACGTGAGGGCCGCCAGGCCGTGGCGGCGGGCGGCGTGGGGCGTGGCGGTGGCGTCCAGGTCCGGCGCACCGGGGGCGGACGGCGTGGACAGCGGGGGCGTGGAAGGGGCTGACGTGGAGGCGGGCAGGGACATGGCGCTCAGACCGAGTGGAACATGGCGATGCAGTCTGCCCAGGCCCCCATCAGGAACGCATAAGGATGGCGCTGAACAGGGGATTCAGCCCCCGTCGGGCTCGGCCAGGCGGTAGCCCACGCCGGCCTCGGTCAGCAGCCATTGCGGTTCGGTGGGGTCGGTTTCCAACTTGGCCCGCAACTGGCCCATGTACAGGCGCAGGTAGTGGGTGTCGTGGGCGTGTTCGGCGCCCCACACGTCCACCAGCAGTTGGCGGTGGGTCACCACCTGCCCGGCGTTGCGCACCAGGCGGGCCAGCAGGTTGAACTCGGTGGGGGTGAGGTGGGTGGGTTGGCCGTCGCGGGTCACGGTGCGGCGCTTCAGGTCCACCACCACCCCGGCGCGTTGGTAGTGGGTGAGCGCGGCTTCCACCGTGCGGCCCCGGTGGCGCAGGGCCACGCGCATGCGGGCCAGCAGCTCGCCCGCGCTGAAGGGTTTGACCAGGTAGTCGTCCGCTCCGGCGTCGAGCAGGCCGATTTTCTGGCCCTCGTCGTGCCGGGCCGAGATGACCAGCACCGGCCAGCGGTGTTGCTGGCGCAGGCGGGCCAGCACGGTGGCACCGTCGCCGTCGGGCAGGCCCAGGTCCAGCAGCACCAGGTCAAAGGCGTCGTGGGCTTGGGCGTGCTGGGCCTGCGCCAGGGCGTCGGCCACGCTGGCGGCGGGGGCCACGCGGTAGCCCTCCACCTCCAGCACGCTGCGCAGGGTGGCGCGGAGTTCGGGGTCGTCTTCAACCAGCAGGACGCGCAGGCTCATGGGCGGGCTCGGAAGGTGGGGCGGGTTGGGCGGAGGGTTGGGGGTCCACTGGCAGCAGCAGCTCCATGCTGGTGCCGCCGTGTTTGCGTGGGCGCACGCTGAGGGTGCTGCCATGGGCACGGGCCACGGCAGCACACAGGGCCAGGCCCACCCCGGCACCGCGGATGGCGGCGGTGCGGGCATCTTGGCCGCGCTCGAACACGGTGAACAGGCGCTGCGGGGCATCGGCGGGCAGGCCCGGCCCCCGGTCGCGCACGGCCAGCAACACGGCGGCGGGCGGCGCGGCAGGCGGGGTTGCGGATTCGGGGTGGGCTTTGCACAGCACCTCCACCAGGGTGTCGGGCGGGCTGTATTTCAGGGCGTTGTCGATGAGGTTTTCCAGCATCTGCACCACCAGCACGGCGTCGCAGCGCAGCAGGGGCAGGTTGGGGGCCACGCGGGCGCGGATGCGGCGGCTTGGGTCGCGGGCGCGCACCCGTTGCAGCACCGCGCCCACCAGTTCTTCCATGGATTCCCAGTCGCGCCGCAGGCCGTCGGTGGTGGCGTCCAGCCGGGCCAGTTGCAAGGCGTTGTCGGTCAGGCGGCTGAGGTGGCTGGCTTCGTCCACGATGGCCCGGGCCAGGCGCTGGCGCTGTTCGGGGCTGAGGCGGTCGCCCTGGTCCACCAGCGACGAGGCCGCGCCCAGGATGGCGGCCAGGGGGGTGCGGTGGTCGTGCGACACCGACGTGAGCAAGGTGCTGCGCAGGGCGTGGGCCTGGGCGTCGCGGGCGGCTTGCGCGGCCAGGGTGGTGGCGTGCAGGCGCTCCAGCGTCTGGCCCAGCAGGTCGCACAGCGCTTGCGCGTGTTCGCGCTCGGTCGGTTGGGGCAACCATTCGGTGGGCGGGTGCAGCAGCGCGGCACCCTGCACGGCGTGCACGCCCCGCAGGGGCAGGTACCAGTCGGATTGGTTGTCGTAACGGCCCGTGCCGCGGCCCAGGGGTTTGCCTTCGCGGCAGCACAGGTTCAGGCCGTCGCGCTGGTTGGCGTCCAGGGGGCCCCACACCCGCGGTGTGGGGCCGTTGACCACCAGGCAGGCCACGCGGGTGCTGGGCAGCACGCGGGCCAGGGCGTCGCAGGCGGCCAGGGCGGTGTCGGCCTGGCGCAGCTGTTCGGACAGGGCGTACAGCTGCCCGATGCGCTGGGCCTGCACACGGGCCAGCGCCGTGGTGCGCCGCTGGCGGGCCATGAGCAGGGTGATGCCCATGCTGACGGCCAGCATGGTGGACAGCAGCAGGGCGTCACGCGACAGCGTGACTTCAAAGGTGCCGCGTGGGGCCACGAACAGCCAGTTGAAGGCCGCCGCCGCACCCACGCATGCCATGGCAGCGGCCCAGGTGGGCCACCACACGCTGGCCAGGGCAGCGGCCAGCACCAGGGGCAGGGCCTGGCTGCCCAGGTCGGCATGCCCGTCCAACAGCCAGGCGGCCCCGGCACCGGCGGCCCAGGCGCTGATTGCACAGGCGTGGCGGCTGGCTGCGTGAGGTTTGGGCAAGGTGTCTCCAACTCTGGCCAAGATGATGGAGAAATTCAACTGTCAGTCAATCGCACGACCAGTTGTTGAATATTCATTTGCAACGAAGCGAATGCAGGTGAAGCAAGCAGCTTCGTGAAATCAGTGGGAATCTCTGCCACTCGGTGTCGCGCCTCTTCAGGATTGAATTGCCGCAAGCGACGACCGGTCAATCCGCTTGCCGTACGCAGGGCCTCGAACAGGGTGTTTTTTGGATCAGCGAGTTTTTCCCACTTTTTGGCGGGAGGCAGATTTAGTGCCATGTTGCCCATGGGGTTTCCCGCAGCTTGTCGAATGGCTGCTTCATTGGAGAGCAGCCAAGCCTCGGTCATTCGGACGGGGACCACAGGAACATAGTTAACTCGACTGGGTGTTAGTGCAACTTCGATTTCTTTTACGCGGTCTTCAAATGGTAACTTTTCTGCATCACGGTGAACGAACAATACATCACAGGGGAATAGTTTGATCGCTTGAAGAGCTCTGTCGAGCAGGTCATGACCTTGAATTCGATGGGCAAATTGAGGTCGTATCTGGATGTCCGGGTGGCTTTGTTCGAGAAGCCAGTTGATCAGAGGTTGCAACGTCCGATCAGATGATCCATCGGCTAGCAATGTGTAGCTCAACCTCATGGATCCACACTTTCTGAAGGAATGAATTCAAGGTTCAGTTGTTGTGCCACATAGCTGTGAACTGTAGTGGCTCGGTTTGGTCTAATTATCGGCGATGGAATTGTGCTGGTCCTGGAGGTGTCTACAGATTCAATGTATGCGCGGATGTCTCCCAGCGCAATGGCGTGGGGAGGAGGTAATTCAGTGCTTGCAGGGGGCGCCGTGGCGCGCCAAGTCTGTGCAATGCAGTCGAACGATGCCTGATATGAACCAGCTTGCCGCACACTACTGACCATGACCAAGTCAGCAATGTCCAATTCGCCCACCACCAGCGGCGAGTGAGTGTTGATGATGACTTGTTTGAGTGGGTTGTCCCCATCAACAGCTTCTCGAGTATCAACTGCCATGCTACGTAGAAGCTCAAGAATGGCGGGTATCCGTGATGGATGGATTCCATTTTCAGGCTCCTCCAAACACAGAACTCGACCTGATTCTGGGTCTTCTGCCAAGATGGCCAATGCCAGAAAGCGCAGTGTGCCATCTGACAATGCTCGGGCAGGGTGCGAAACACCGTTGCGTCCTGTGACCAACAGTGTCAATGTTCTTCGGCTGTTGTCTTTGTCGACTGAAACTTGTGCCACATCGTCGAGCAATCGAGCCAGTTTGTTTGAAATGTGTGTTCCAGCATCCAAACGCTGCAATGTGGCGGCCATGTGTGCACCATTTGAGGCGACACGTGGATCAGCAGAGAATGCATCTGGCTGACGCATAGCGGATGGTTCAAGTTGGAGCAACGTCCAGGATTGCATTTCACGCCGGGCCGCCAACACCGTGGGATAGTCGCTGGTGTTGTTGCCTCCAACAAGCGTCTTTGGAGAGCCTTCGGCAGGGATTTTGATGGGCTGACCTCGGGAACCACCATCTTGGTGAAGCTTGATGACAGCTTTACCCTCTTCGACTTCGGTGGAAATGTAGGGTGCGCGCCGTTCGTTCGAAATAACAGAGTCTCTGAAAATGGGCGCGCATGAAAATGCTAAGCGCCTTTTTGCAAGACTGGCTGGAATGTAAGTGAGATCTTCGTGAAGTAACTCAAGGCGCTCTGGCGACTGTTCGGTAGCCGCTGCATAACCCAGCTCAAGTGAGTAGGTCAAAAACGTAGCTGTGGGGCGGGTCAGACGATTGAAGTCATCTCTGACTTCCTTGGGTACAATGAAATCCGCCTCAAAGCGCAGTTTTTTCTCAGTGCGAGATGAGTGTTGGGTGAATATGGCTCGAATATCACCAGATTTCCCTTGCGGATCTCGGACTCTTGCCGCTGCCTCGATCAAAGAAAACTCGGTAAGGTCACGCAGGAACTGTATGGCGTCAAACAGGTTGGACTTTCCTGCGCCGTTGGCCCCAGCAATACAAGTGAAGGGACCGAAGCGTACCTCCGCATCCTCGATGTTTTTGAAACCCTGGATTCTCAGTCGTGTCAACATCGTGAGGACAATTTACAAAGGTGCTTGTCAAGAGCTGCGCCATGAGCGCCGCTGCGATTTGTCGGTGCCGGAGCCCGGATTTCTATTCTAGTTCTCCACCCGACCCCAACCCACAAACTGCGGCGCCAGCCGGGCCACCACCGGGCCGTTGTGGTCCCAGGTCATGCACTTGCCCATGTAGAAGGGCGGCGTGCCGTCGTCGGCATGGCGGGGTTCGCCGCGGGCCAGGCGCCGGGTTTCGATGTCGTGCGGAATGGTCTGGAAGGCGGCGGTGGCCAGGTTGAACATCAGCTCGCGGAGGTGGGTGCAGCCTTGCAGCCCGCCCACGGTGCGGTCGATGGTCTGGCGCCAGCCGCGGCCCATGGTCAGGCCCACAAAGCGGCGCATGTGCTGGTCGGCCACGTGGCATTCGCCAAACGGGGTGGTGCCCATGCGGGTGGCGATGTCGTGGATCTTGAACTGGGCGTCCACGGTCACCCGCACCGCCAGGTGGTGGATGGGCTCTCCGGCCAGGCGGGTGCCGAACTCGTGCGGGTGGTTGTAATGCTTGCTGTCGTGCAGTTCCCCTTCCATGTCCCACAGGCCGTCGGCCCGGGCAAAGCCGCGGAAGGTGAGGGTGCGGGTGTGCAGGGGCGTGCGTTCGGCGGCGGGGGTGGGCAGAAGCATGGCGGGGCCTCAGGTGGCGCGGTTGCGGGCCAGCGGCGGGTTGGCCTTGAAGTAGCGGGCAATGCCACGCATGAGGGCGTCGGCCAGGCGGTCCTGGTGGTCGGGGTCGTTCAGGCGGGCCTCTTCGTCGGGGTTGCTGATGAAAGCGGTTTCCACCAGCACGCTGGGGATGTCGGGGGCTTTGAGCACGGCAAAACCGGCCTGCTCCACCGCCGGTTTGTGCAGTTTGCCCACCCGGCCCATTTCGCGCAGCATGGCGCCGCCCAGTTGCAGGCTGTCCTTGATTTGCGCGGTGGTGCTCATGTCCAGCAGGGCGCGGTGCACGGTGGCGTCGGCGGCTTTCACGTTGAGGCCGCCCACCACGTCGGCGGCGTTTTCCTTGTTGGCCATCCAGCGGGCGGTGGCGCTGCTGGCCCCCTTGGTGCTGAGGGCAAACACGCTGCCGCCTTGCGGCTCGGGCGTGAGGAAGGCGTCGGCATGGATGCTGATGAGCAGGTCGGCCTGCACGCGGCGGGCTTTTTCCACCCGCACTTGCAGGGGCACGAAGAAGTCGGCGTCGCGCGTGAGGTAGGCCCGCATGGGGTTGCCGTTGACGCTGGTTGCGTTGATGCGGTCGCGCAGTTTGCGGGCGATTTGCAGCACCACGGTTTTTTCGTGCGTGCCGCCGGGGCCGATGGCACCGGGGTCTTCACCCCCATGGCCGGGGTCCAGCGCCACGATGATGAGGCGCTCGGTGGCCACCGGTTCCGCCGCCGGTGGCTTGGTGCGGGAACCCCCGCCGGGTTTGGGCGGGGGCAGGGCGGCGGGGTCGCGTCCGGCCTGGGTCAGGGCCGAACCCGAGGGGCGGGGGGGCGAGGGGCTGAAAGCGGGGCCGTCATTCTTGTTGTCTTTTTGGCCTCTGGCGCTTTCTTCATTTGGGGTTTCAGCTGCGATTTCAGGAGTTCTTTCAGCCGCGGCCCCGGGCTTGCGGTCCTTGCGTTCGTGCAGCGCAATCAAGGCCCCCAGGGGGTCCACCTCGTCGGCAGCAGGCCGGGTGGGGGCTGGGGCGGGCGACGGAGGTGTGACGGCGGGCGCGGCGGCCACGTGCTGGGCAATCAGGTCGGCCAGCGGGTCAGGCAGGTTGTCGGGGTACAGGTCAAACACCAGGCGGTGGCGGTACGCGGCCACGGGTTGCAGGCTGAACACCTGCGGCGTGCTGGGGTTTTTCAGGTCCACCACCAGGCGCACCACCTTGGGCGCGTACTGCCCCACGCGCAGACCGGCAATGTTGGGGTCGTCGGACTTGACGCGGCCCACCAGCTCCTTCAGCTCGGGCACCAGGTCAATGCCCTCAATGTCCACCGCCAGCCGGGGCGGGTTGTCCACCATCTGCACGCGGGGGGTCAGCGCCACGTCCGACTCGATGGTGATGCGGGTGTAGTCCTGTGCCGGCCACAAGCGCACGGCCACGATGCGGGCGGCCCCTGCCAGTTGGTGGGTGCCCAGCCACAGGGCCAGGCTGCCCCGCCCGGCCCAGAGCGGCAGCGTGGCGGGCAGGGCGCGCAGCAGGTGGCGCCGCTTCATGCGGTGGCCTCGGTGCGGGGCATCGGCTGCGCTGCCCAAGCGCCCAGCCAGGCGGCCCCGTGCAGGGTGTGGGCCTGCACCCGCACGCGGCGGCTGGTGTCGTCCAGCGGCAGGAGGTGGATGGCCAGGTCGGCCACCGGCAGTTGTGCCCCCACCTTTTGCGGCCACTCCACCAGCTTCAGCCCCGGGCTGGCGAACAGGTCGCGAAAGCCCGCGTCTTCCCACTCGCGCGGGTCTTCAAACCGGTAAAAGTCAAAATGCCAGATGTGCAGCGTGCCCTCAGGCCCGGACACCTCGTGCGGCTCCACCACCGCGTAGGTGGGGCTTTTCACGCGGCCGGTGACGCCCAGGGCCCGCAGCAGGTGGCGCACCAGGGTGGTCTTGCCCATGCCCAGGTCCCCGTGCAGGGTGACCACCGCGTTGCGGGCCTGCGGGCAGGCGGCCAGGCGTTGGGCAAAGGTGGCGGTCTGGGTCTCGTCGGCCCACACCAGCGGGGCACTCAGGCCCACCGGGGCGGTGGGGTGGGCGAAGGGGCTTCCTACAATGGGTTGCGAATGGACCATGCTTTGAACGACATTGTGTTGCGGCTGCAGGGCTGGGCCCGCGAGTTGGGATTCTCCCAAATCGGCGTGGCCGGTGTGGACCTGTCCGAAGCCGAGCCGGGTTTGATGGCCTGGCTGGAGGCCGGGTTCCACGGCAGCATGGGCTACATGGCGCAGCACGGCCTGAAACGGGCCCGCCCGGCGGAGCTGGTGCCGGGCACGGTGAGTGTCATCACCGCCCGCATGGATTACCTGCCCCGCCAGGGCCCCGCCGATTGGCAGGCCGAGGGCTGGGCCGACCTGCGCCAGCCCCAGCGGGCCGTGGTGTCGCAATACGCCCGGGGGCGGGACTACCACAAGGTGCTGCGCCAGCGCCTGCAAAAGCTGGCCGACCGCCTGGTGGCCGAGGTGGGGCCGCTGGGGCACCGTGTGTTCACCGATTCGGCCCCGGTGCTGGAGGCCGAACTGGCCCGCCGCAGCGGCCTGGGCTGGCGCGGCAAACACACGCTGGTGCTGCACCGCGAGGCGGGCTCGTTGTTCTTCCTGGGCGAAATTTACGTGGACCTGGCCCTGCCGCCCACGCCGCCGGTCAGCGCCCATTGCGGGCAGTGCAGTGCGTGCATGGACCTGTGCCCGACCCAGGCCATCGTGGCCCCGCACCGGGTGGATGCGCGGCGCTGCATTTCCTACCTGACCATCGAGCACGATGGCCCCATTCCCGTTGAAATGCGTCCGTTGCTGGGCAACCGCATTTATGGCTGCGACGACTGCCAATTGGCCTGCCCCTGGAACAAGTTCGCCCAGCGCAGCCCCTTGCCTGACTTTGACGAGCGTGCGGGCCTGCATGCCGAACCGCTGGCCTTGCTGCTGGGGTGGACCGAGGCCACTTTTTTGCAACGCACCGAGGGCAGCGCCATCCGCCGCATTGGCCACCGGCGCTGGCTGCGCAACCTGGCGGTGGCCGCGGGCAATGCGCTGCGCCTGCCCGATGCCCTGACCCAGGCCGAACGCGAGACGCTGCGCACCGCCTTGGCGGCCTGGTCGCCGCATCCTGATGGCGTGGTGGCGGAGCACCTGCATTGGGCGCTGGCGGCGCCCGAGGGGGCGGCATGAACCGCTTTGCCGTGGCATGGCTTCAGCGGGTTCGCCTGGCGCAGCAGGTGGCCCTCACCTCGCTGGAGTTGCTGGCGTTGTTCACCTGGCCGGGCAGCTACCGGGGCACGGTGCGCGATGAGGTGGCCCGGCAGTTGTGGCGCAACACCTGGCCGCAGCTGCCCGGCTTTGTGGGCCTGGCGGCTTTGTTGGGGGTGGTGTTGATCCACATCGTGCTGGTCACGGCCGACAGTTATGGCCTGTCCCGCTACGCGCTGGAGGTGGTGGTGCGCGTGCTGGCCCTGGAGCTGTTGCCCTTGCTGGCGGCGTTGTTTGTGGCGCTGCGGTGCAGCCTGCCCATGGTGGCCGAGCTGATGTCCGCCCACCCGCGGGGTGTGGAGGCCACCGCCGAGTCCGCCACCGATGCAGCCCAGCGCAGGTTGCTCTGGCTGGTGGAATCGGTGTTTCCCCGCACGCTGGCGGTGGTGTTCACCGTGTGGCTGTTGGTGGCCGTCAGTGCGGTGCTGGCGCTGGTGTTGGCCTACCTCATGGTGCACGGCTGGTCCCCTTGGGGGGCGGCACCGTTCGCCCACATGGTGGGGCGGGTGTTCACGCCGGGGGTGATGGTGGTGTTCCTGCTCAAGACCCTGGCCTTCAGCGTGGCGGTGGGGGTGGTGCCCATGGCCAACGTGGCGGCCACCCAGGCGCTGCGCGGGTCCACCGACCTGGCCGGCCTGGCCCGCCTGACCGGCGTGTTGCTGGTGTGCGAGGTGCTGTCGCTGTGGGCTCACTATGATTGACCGCATGCCGCCCAGCGCCCCCCGCCCTGCCGACCCTGGATTGCCCAGCCTGGCCCAGTTGCGTCGCCGCGCCTTGGCCATGTTGGTGTTGATGGTGCTGGTGGTGGGTGTGGCCGTGGGGTATGTGTTGTACGCCCGCGGGGTGTTCGAGCCCAAGCAGACCCTGGTGCTGTTGATGGACGATGCCGAGGGCGTGTCGGTGGGCATGGACCTGACGTTTGCCGGGTTCCCCATCGGGCGGGTCGAGCGCATTGAACTGGGGTCTGATGCCGTGGTGCGCATTGCCGTGGCCGTGCCCCGCGGCAACGCCCACTGGCTGCGCACGTCCAGCGTGGTCACGCTGGAGCGCAGCCTGGTGGGGGGCTCGCGCCTGCGGGCCTTCAGTGGGGTGCTGACCGACCCGCCGTTGCCCGCCGGGGCCAGCCTGACCGTGCTCAAGGGCGATGCGCTGGCCGAGCTGCCCGCGCTGATGACATCGGTCAAAGACATCCTGGGCCATGTGGAGCACCTCACCCACCCCGAGGGCCCGTTGGCCCGCACCCTGACCCACACCGCCACCGTGGCCGAACGGGCTGCCGGGCGACAGGGTGCCCTGGCCGCCCTGGTGGGCAGCGACGCATCGGCCCAGCGCCTGCTGGACACCGTGGCGCGTGCCCAGACCCTGATCGACCGCCTGGAGCAACTGGCCCGCCGCACCGACACCCTGGTGGCCCATGCCGATGCCCAGGTGTTTGGTTCCGGGGCCGAGGCCGCCGGAGCGTCCCCCAGCCTGGTCCAAGAGGCCAAGGGCGTGGCCCAAGACCTGCGCACGGCCTTGCAAAGTGTGCAGCGCAGCCTGGCCAAGGCCGATGCCCTGCTGGCCGATGCCCAGGCCGTGGCCGCCAACACCCGCAGCGCCACCGCCGACCTGGGGGCCTTGCGAGCCGAGGTCGAGACCAGCCTGCGCGCCATGCAACGCCTGCTGGCCGACGTGCAAAGCCGCTGGCCCTTGGCCCGCAACCCCGAGGTGGTGCTGCCATGACCGTCATGTCCTTGTGGCGGGGCCTGGTCACGATGGGTGTGGGCATGGCCCTGGTGGCGTGCAGCCACCAGCCTCCCACCCCCGAATGGGCCTTGGCCGCCCGTGACGGCACCGAACGCGGCAACCTGGCCCACCTGAGCGGTCAGACCCGCGTGGCCAACACTGAATGGCAACGTGCCCGCCAAGCCGCCGCCAGCACCGGCGACCCCTTGGCCATGGCGCGTGTGGCCCTGGCCCAATGTGCGGCCCAGGTGGCCAGCCTGCAACTCTCGCCCGAGCCGGAACCCTGCACCCGTGCCGACGTGTGGCTTCAGGCCCAGCCGTCTGCCGCCTTGGCGGCCTACCGCCGTTACCTGCAAGGCCGGGTGGCGCATGCCGCCGATGTGGCCTTGTTGCCTGCCGCGCACCAGGCCACGGCCCCCTGGTTGTTGGCCGCCCCGCAGGCCGGGGCCGAGGGTGCGCGGGAGCGCAGCGCCAGCCCGGCGCTGGACGACGCCCGCTGGGCCGACGCCTTGAGGGCCATGCCCGACCCCTTGTCACGCTTGGTGGCCGCTGCCGTGGCCTGGCGCAGCGGTCAGGCCGGTCCGGCGGTCATGGCCGAGGCTGCGGCCACCGCGTCGGCCCAAGGCTGGTCGCGTCCCTTGCTGGCCTGGTTGGGTTTGCACGCCCAGTGGGCCGAGCGGGCGGGCGATGCGGCGCTGGCCCTTCGGCTGCGTCAGCGCATGGACTGGGTGTTGAACCCGCTCACCACCCCCTGAGCACGCCCAGCGCAAACGGCAGGCTGACCATGCCCAGCAAGGTGGACAGCGTCACCAAACCCGCCACATAAGAGCCGTTGTAGCCCATGCGCGCGGCCAGCACATAACAACTGGACGCGGTGGGCAGGGCCGAGAACATCAGCAGCACGGCGGCCTCGGCGTCGTTGAGCGCAAACGCCTGGGTCAGGCCCCAGGCCACCACCGGCAGCGCCAGGTGTTTGAGCCCCAGCACCGCCACAGCCAGCGATTTGGCCTGCGCCAGCGACCCGAATTGCATGCCCGCACCCGCAGCCATCAGCCCCAACGCCAGCGACGACGCGCCGATGCGGCTCACGGTGGGCTCCAACCAGCCGGGCACCTGGAACCCGGCCAGGTTGGCCACCAAACCGCTGACCGTGGCCAGGATCAGCGGGTTGCGCACCAGCTCGGCGGCAAAGCCCCGACCTCCCGGGTTGTGGTGGTGGCGGTGCATGGGCCACACCGCGCCCATGTTGAAAATGGGCACACACAGCCCGATCAGCACCGCCACCAGTTGCGTGCCTTGGGGCCCAGCCACCTTGCCCACCAGGGCCAGGGCAATGAAGGAGTTGAAGCGAAACCCCACCTGCGCACTGGCGGCGTGCAGTCGGGCATCGCAGTGCCGCCCCACACCCGGCCACCACGGCAGCGAGTACGCCATGCCAATGCCTGCCGCGGCCAGGCACAGGCCCGCCGCCCCCAGTGAAGAGAGTGATTCCACCTCCAGCGGGTTGCGCACGATGGAGTGGAACAGCAGCACCGGAAACAGGAAGTGGTAGACCAGCCGGTCAATGGCATCCCACACCGACCGGTTGAGCGCCGTGAACCGACACAGCAGGTGGCCGATGAGGATGAGAGAGAAGTCGGGGAACAGGAGTTGGGCGAAGTTCACCCGGGCAAGGATAGCGGCAGAGGGCTCCGCGCCGCACGGTGAGGGTCATGCGGCGCGGAGGCTTCTGGCCTCAGGCGGTTTGCGTTTGTGGCGGGGGTTGTGTTTGCTGGGTTCGGCCCCGCTCCAGGTCCTGGAACAGCGCCTGCGCCGTGGCCGCTGCCTCGTTGGGCTGTGCGCGAACCGCGCCGTCGGCCTGCCAGGTGCCGCCCACCGTCTTGTACTGCAGGCCTGCATAGGCGGCATTGGCGAGGTTGCCCACAGCGTCCTGGGCCCATTGGGGTGACTTTTCCATGGCGGCACCCACGATGCTGAAGATGGCGTTGCTTCCGCTGATGGCGGCAATGCGTCCGGGCGTCTGGTCCAGCAGGCGGCCATAGTCCGGGGTATTGCCACTCTTGAGCTTCAGCTCGGGTTCCCATTTCTGCTTGGTGCCAGCCTGGTTGGCTTCCTGCTGCGTCACCGACATCCAGTCGGACGCTTCCACCACGGTGTTGATGGCGGCCTTGACGCCCGCCACACCGGCCTTGGTGAGCCAGGCCTGGCTGCTGGACATGGCGTCGCTCTGGCCGCGCAGCACCTGGTCGGCCACTTGGGCGTTGGGCACCATGCCCGGCAGGTGGCTGAAGGCGTAGTTGCCACCGGCGTTGGCCAGGGCGTAGAAGGTGGCCGCGGCCGTCATGTGGGTCCCGCTCACGCCCTGGGTGTCTTTGCCGGGGTTGACCATTTGGAAACTGGCTTGCAGCGAGTCGCGCATGCCGGAATAGACGAGGGTCTTGAAGTCCTTGACGAACAACTTGGAGGCGGTCTCGTTGCCCTTGTCCTGCGTGATCGCTGCATGGGCGCCCAGTGTCAGGTGGGTGAGCGAGGCCGCCACCTGTATGTTGGTGAGCATGCGCGAATGCAGCTGCTGCTGCGCACGCAGCTTGTCCTGGTCGGCCGGGGCGAGTTGGTCCCACTGCTGTTTGCTGATGGCATGGAAACCCCGTGCTGCAGCGTCGGGATTGCGTGCCTCCCGCATGCGGCGAACAGCCTGGGCACCGACGTTGACGACGCTGACGCCCAGTTGCAACCCCAGCGCGTGGGTGGGTGGCATGTGCCGCATGGACAGGATCAGGGCCTCGGCCATCATCTCCCGAGCAAAGGTGGGCACGCCCACCGACACGGCCTGGTGGATCAGGTGGCCCAGGGCGGCTGCGGGCAGGCGTGTGCCCGGGTTGAGCAACTTCAGGGCTGACAGTTGGCCGGCCACTTCGTCCTTGGCACCGATGGCCACCTTGGCCACACCGCTGGCCGCATGACCGAGCGCGGCACCCAGTGCGGCCCGCCAGCTCTGCCCGGCGGGGGCTTGTGCTTGTGTGTTGGGTGCCTGGTTGTCGCGGAAGTGTGGCGTGCGTCGGCTCGAGAGTTCGAACAGGTCGAGCAAGGGGGTGCCACCGGTGTGCGGGGGCGAGGCTTCGGCTCCTCCCCCTGCATTCGGGAATGTGGGCAATGGAGGCAACGCGGTCAGCGCAGCGCGGGGAGGAGGGGGGGCGTTGTTGTCATTGCGTGGCATGGTCAACGTGCGCGAGGCCAGCGTGTCGTGCCCCATGGGTGCGCTTCGGTGGGCCAGGTCGGTTTCGGCCCGGCGCACCGTGGAGTCGTTCCCTCCGACGGGAACGAGTTGCAGATTGCCACCCAGGTTGGCGCGGTTGGTGTTGGAAATGGTCATGCGGCCTCCTGCTCGATCAAGCGACAAGTCATGTTTGCCATGGCGGCGAATTCGGTGATCCATGCCGCCAGGCGGGCGGCGGTGCCCTTTTCCAAGGGCCAGCGGCAGATCAGGGCGGCGCCAGAGGCGATCTCGCTGAACGGGCGGCAGAAGGCCACGCCCGACTGCAGCATCAGCGAGGAGCAGGTCATGAGGGCGCGGCGGCGGTTGGTGGGGTCGTTGAACCACGCGCCGGGCAGCGGTGCGCTCAGCACCAGGGCGGTTTCGTCGACCGAAAACCCGACCGAGATGCTTCGGCATTCCAGGTCAATGACGCCGGTGCGGGCAGCTTCCTTCGCCTGCTCGGCCGATGCGCCGAGCTGCAAGGCCGTGTCGTGCAGCAGGGTCAGCACCTCGTCCGGTGCTTCCAGTTCCTGTTCCTGCACCTGTTCGTGGAGCGCGCTCATGCCGATGCTCCTTCACGTTGGGGAACTTGGGCGCAGGCCACCGCGCCCGCACAGACGCCACGGCACAGGGACAACATGCCTTCCAGCCGTGCCGCCAGGAAGCGTCCGTCGTCCAGCTCGGGGGGCAGGCGCATGAGCAGCACGCCGTCGCCGTTTTCTTCCAGGCTGAACGCCATGTCGTCCACCAGCATGGCCTGGCCGTTGGCCACCAGCAGCGCGTCGAGCCACACCGGTTCACTCACCTCGGGGGGGCGCGCAAACTGGACGCTGGCCAGCCACGGACCGTCCGCGGGCCCCATGGGCAGCACATGAAAGGCAAAGCCCTCGATGGCGGTGGCGCCGATGTCGGCAAACTGCTGGGCCACCTCTGCAGGGGCCCCGAGCAGCGTGGCGGCGTCTTTCAGGCAGTGTTGACGCTTGGGCGACAAGGCCAGGTCAATGCCCGTTGCGCCGGACGTTGTTTTGTTCATGTTGACTCGCTTTCAGTCCTGTCGCCAGACTTCCGTGGCGTTCGGAGCGCAGCGCCCAACTGCAGCTGCAATGCCATGCTATGAAGCGAGTCGCGCCCGTTCTTTCGGTGTGCGAAGTGAATGCTGTTCTTGCGAAAAGCGTCTGTCCGAGACCCGCCACTGCGGGTTTGCACTTATGCATTAACCACAACCCGGCACTGGCGGCGTCCGGTCCAGAATGCGTCGGCGTGCGCGGCGTGGCAGTACCATGCCAGCCGCATCCAGCGTCTTCCAACAGGAGTTGTGTCATGAGCCTGCGTCGTCGTGTGTTCAGCCTGGGGGCCGTTGCAACGGCCATGTTGTTGTCCGGTGGGGTGTGGGCCCAGGCCTACCCCAACAAGGTCATCAAGCTGGTGGTGCCGTTTGCGGCAGGGGGTACCACCGACATCGTGGCCCGCACCATCGCCGATCCCCTGGGCAAGGCGCTGGGCCAGTCGGTCATTGTGGAAAACAAGGCCGGTGGCGGTGGGGTGGTGGGGGCGCTGGACACCTCGCGTTCTGCCCCTGACGGTTATTCGCTGGGTGTGGCCACGGTGTCCACCACGGCGGCCAACCCGGCCATCAACCCCAAGACGCCGTACAACCCCATCACCGACTTCACCCCCATTGTCAACATCGCGGCCACGCCCAATGTGATCGCGGTGCACCCCAGCTTTCCGGCCAAGGACTACAAGGCGTTCATCGAAGAGCTCAAACGGTCGCCGGGCCGGTACTCGTATGCGTCCTCGGGCACGGGGGGCATCGGGCATTTGCAGACCGAGCTGTTCAAGAGCTTGGCGGGGGTGTTCATCACCCACATTCCCTACCGGGGGGCGGGTCCGGCCCTGAACGACACGGTGGGGGGGCAGGTGCCCATCATTTTTGACAACCTGCCTTCGGCCTTGCCCTTCATCCAGTCGGGCAAGCTCATCCCCATTGTGGTGGCGGCTCCGCAGCGGCTGGCGGTCTTGCCCAACGTGCCCACGTTCAAGGAAGTGGGGTTGGAACCCGTCAACCGCATGGCCTACTACGGTGTGCTGGGTCCCAAAGGCCTGCCCAAAGAGGTGGTGGACAAGGTGGGCAATGCCGTCCGTCAAGTGCTGACCGACCCGGCGGTGAAAAAGCGCATCGAAGACACCGGCTCGCTGGTCATCGGCAACACGCCCGAGCAATTTGCGGCACAGATCAAGGCCGAGTTTGAGGTGTACAAGGCGGTGGTGGACAAGCAAAAGCTGTCGCTGAACTGATGGCAGGGGAGGTGCTGAGGGCCTCCTCCGCCAGCATCGACCAGTTTGTGGATGCGGTGTGGATGGAGGCCGGGCTGGCGCGGCTGACGTTGGACGCCTACCGGGGGGACCTGTTGCTGTACGCCAAATGGCTGCAGGCACACAACGGCAAGGCGCTGGACCAGACCGACGCGCAGGATTTGCGCGAGTACTTCGCCCACCGCGCTCGGCCCCGCACCACACCCAACACCCGGGGGCAGACCGATCGGGCCAAGGCCACCTCGTCCAACCGGCGCTTGACCGTGTTCAAGCGGTATTTCCGCTGGGCGTTGCGCGAGCACCGGATCCAGGCCGACCCCACGTTGCCGCTGCTGTCGGCCAAGCAGCCCATGCGGGTGCCCAAAACCCTGACCGAACACCAGGTGGAGGCCTTGTTGGCCGCCCCCGACTTGGCGCAGCCGCTGGGCCTGCGAGACCGGGCCATGCTGGAGCTGATGTACGCCAGCGGCCTGCGGGTGAGCGAGCTGGTGGGACTCAAGGCCCACCAGGTCAGCCTGAGCGACCATGTGCTGCGCACCTTTGGCAAAGGCAGCAAGGAGCGGCTGGTGCCCTTCGGGCTGGAAGCGGCGGCCTGGCTGCGGCGTTACCTGGCCGAGGCCAGGCCCGACATCCTGGCCGGGCAGCAGACCGATGACCTGTTCGTGACCACCCGCGGCCAGGGCATGACACGGGTGGCCTTCTGGATGATCGTGAAAAAGCATGCCCGCACGGCGGGCATCGTCACACCCCTGTCGCCCCACACCTTGCGCCACGCGTTTGCCACCCATTTGCTCAACCACGGGGCCGATTTGCGGGCGGTGCAGCTGTTGCTGGGCCACGCCGACATTTCCACCACCACCATCTACACCCACGTGGCGCGGGAGCGTCTCAAGACGCTGCATGCGCAGCACCACCCACGCGGGTGATGTCAAGGGGCGATGTGCGTCATTGTTTTGCACATCGGTTTGAGCTAAGGTGCAACGGTCCTCTGAAAAGCGCTTGACCGGGCATGGGTCGGGTTCTTGTAAGAGCCAGGATGGAGCCGCTTTCCATGAGTCCCGCGCACCACACCACACCGCCTCGCCAAGGGTTTGCATTTCGTCTGGCGGAGCTGGCCGGCCTGGTCAGCATCGTGGGCTTTGCCTGCCTGGTGGGGTTCAGCCTGTATCAGGAAAAGCGCAGCGTGGAGCGGCATGCCGCCATCGAGACGCAGAACATGGCCCGCGTGTTGGAAGCGCACGCCATGGCCACGGTGACCAAGGTCGATGTGCTGCTGCTCGACGCCTTGGACCTTTTGCGCTCTGAGGCCACCGGACGGGTGAATGGTCCGTTGCCCGAACGTCTGCAGGCTGACCTGGCCGCACGGCTCCTGCGGGTTCCTGAGGCAGCGGCCATCCTGGTGAGTGACGCCCGAGGCCATGTGGTGCACAGCAGCATGCAGCCCGTGCCTGTGTCGGAACCTTCGGATCAAAAGGAGTTTCCCCTCCTGCAAGCCGACCGCAACCCCGGCCTGGTGGTGTCGGAGTCGGTGCTGTCGCCCGTGTGGGGCATTTGGGTGATGACCCTGAGCCGCCGCCTGGACACTCCCGATGGGCAACTGGCCGGGGTGGTTCAGGTGGTGGTCAAGCTGGACGTGTTCGAGTGGTTCTACGCCTCGCTGGACATGGGGCGGGAGGGGGCCGTGCTGATGCGGGACGGGCAGATGCGCCTGCTGGCCCGCAACCCCCGCTTGCCCAACAACATGGGCCAGCCCATGCCAGGCCACCCGGTCAGGGCCTTTGTGGCCCGGGGCGAACGCACGGGCAGTTACAACGACATCAGTCCGGCCGATGGTGTGCAGCGCATGTACAGCTTTCGGCAGGTGGGCGATCTGCCGCTGTACGTGATGGCCGCCGTGGCAGAGCTGGACTACCTGGCCGAATGGCACACCCACCTGCGCTGGTATGGCGGGGCGGGGCTGGCCATTGCCCTGGCTTCAGGGGGACTGGCCGCCATTTCCCGCCAGCGCCTGCGCCGCCAGCTGCAGGCCGAGGCGGACCTGGCCCAGTACCACCAACACCTGGAGCGCATGGTGGAAGACCGCACGCAAGAGCTGCAACAGGCCCGGCGGCAGGCCGATGCGGCCAACCAGGCCAAGTCGGCCTTCCTGGCCAACATGAGCCACGAAATCCGCACGCCCATGAACGCCATCATCGGGCTCACCCAGCTGGCGCTGGACACGTCGCTCACCGCCCAGCAGCGCGACTACCTGGGCAAGGTGCTGGGCTCGTCCAAGGCGCTGCTGGGCATCTTGAACGACATCCTCGACTACTCCAAGGTGGAAGCCGGGCGCATGGACCTGGAGCAGGTGGACTTTGTGCTGGAAGAGGTGCTGTGTGCCACCGCCGACCTGTTCTCGGCCCGGGCCGAGGAAAAAGGGCTGGAGTTGTTTGTGGACATGCCCCCCGACGTGCCCCCCCGCCTGCATGGCGATCCCATGCGCCTGGGGCAGGTCATCAACAACCTGGTGGGCAACGCCGTCAAGTTCACCCCGCAGGGGGAGGTTCACCTTCGGGTGGAACGGGTCAGCCAGGACGGCGCACAGGTGTGTCTGCGGTTTCTGGTTCGCGACACCGGGGTGGGCATGTCAGCGCAGCAGCGCGAGCGTCTGTTTCAGCCCTTTGTGCAGGGTGATGCCAGCATCACCCGCAAGTTCGGTGGCACCGGGCTGGGGCTGACCATCAGCAAACACCTGGTGACGCTCATGGGTGGAACGCTGGCGGTGGACAGTGCAGAAGGGGTCGGCAGCACCTTCTCCTTCACCGCCCAACTGCGGCTGGCCCAAGGCGGCCCAACCTCCGCCGGGGCGGGCACTGCGCCGGTGCGGGGCTTGCGGGTGCTGGTGGTGGACGACCAGGACACGTCGCTGCTCATCCTGCGCACCTTGCTGGAGAGCTGGCAATGCGAGGTGACCACCGCCATGGACGGTGAGCAGGGCGTCCAGCTGTTTGGCGACGCGCTGACACAGGGCCGCCCGTTTGAGTTGGTGCTGCTGGACTGGCGCATGCCGGGCATGGATGGCCTGCAAGCCGCTCAAACCATGCAGCAAGCCGCCCGGGCGCAAGCCACCCCGCTGACGGTGGTCATGGTCACCTCCAGCCGCCGCGAGGACCTGCTGCGTGCGGCGCAAGATGTGAAGCTGGATGCGGTGCTCATCAAACCCGTCACCCCCTCGGGCCTCATGGACACCCTGGTGCAGCTGCAACACCAGGCGCCGCTGCGACCGCCCACCGTGGTGAGCGAGTTGGACGCCTGCTGGCAACGGCTGGCCCGGGTGCGCGGTGCACACGTGCTGCTGGTGGAAGACAACGAACTCAACCAGCAGGTGGCGCGCGAGTTCTTGCTGAAAGGCGGGTTGAGTGTCACCCTGGCCAACCACGGTCAGGAAGCCCTGGACTGGGTGCGCCGGGTCGATTTCGATGCCGTGCTGATGGACCTGCACATGCCGGTGATGGACGGCCTGGAGGCCACCCGCCGCATCCGCGACATGCCGCAGGGGCGGTTCGTCCCCATCATTGCCATGACGGCCGCTGCCATGGCCTCGGACCGCGCGGCCTGCATTGACGTGGGCATGAACGCCCACATCGCCAAACCCATCGACCCACAAGAACTGGTGGACACCCTGGTGCGCTGGATTCCCGAGCGCGAGCTGACCGACACCGCGTGCCCCCCCGACGCGGCGCTGCCTCCGCCTCCACCCACCGCCCCACCGCCCCCGTCCGTGCCCGAGCCAGAAGGGGCGCAAGCCGCGGATCTGGTGCAGGCCCTGCCCGGCCTCCAGGTGGCCGAGGGCCTGCAACGCCTGGGCGGCAATGTGGCGCTGTACCGGCGCCTGCTGCTGTCGTTTGCCGAGCGTCACCAGGACTCCTCCCAGCACCTTCGCATTGCCGTGCAGCAAGGCCCGTTGGACGACCTCTACAACCTGGCCCACAACCTCAAGGGTGAGGGCGGCAACCTGGGCTTGCCCCTGGTTGCGCTGGCCGATGCGGTGTGCCACCGCGTGCGCAGCGGGGGGGAGGACGGGACCGACGGCCTCCAGGCCGACGTGGAAGCCCTGGCCCAGGCCCTGTCTGCCGCCCTGACCCAGCTGGCCTCGCTCCCCGCCGATGCACCCGCTGCCGCGAGCACGCCCGATCCCGCGGGCTCGGGCCAGGCGGCGCTGGGCGAGGCCCAACTGCTGCCGATGCTCAAGAACCTGGACGCCCAGTTGCGGGCCCGCAACCTGGGTGCCCGGGCGCTGGCCGCCACGCTGGAAGACCGATTGCGCGGCAGCGTGCTCGGCGCCGAGTTTGCCGCGGTGGCCCAAGCCACGCGGCAACTGCATTTTGAGCAGGCCCGCGTGGCGCTGCTCAAGTTGATGGAACAACAAAGGTGGACTTCATGACCTCGCCGCCCGCCCCCAGCAAGATCCTGATCGTGGACGACTCGCTCACCAACATCGAGCTGCTGGTGTCCATCCTGGGCAACGACCACGAGCTCAGCTTTGCCACCAGCGGCAGCGACGCGCTGGACCAGGTGGCCCAGTACCCGGTGGACCTCATCCTGCTGGACGTGGTGATGCCGGGGGTGGACGGCTTCGAGGTGTGTCGCCGCCTCAAGTCCGACCCCGCCACGCGCGACGTGCCCATCATCTTCCTCACCAGCCTGGACAGCGCCGTGGACGAAGAACGCGGCCTCATGCTGGGGGCCGAAGACTTCATCCACAAACCCGTGTCGCCGCCCGTGGTGCGGGCACGGGTGCGCACCCACCTTCAACTGGCCAATGCCAAGCGGGAGTTGAAGCGACACAACGACCACCTGGAAACCCTGGTGGCCGAGCGCACCCGCGAAGTGATGCACCGCGACCAACAGCTGATTGCCTCCCAGGGCGCCACCATCACCGCCTTCTGTGCCCTGGCCGAGGCCCGCGACAACGAAACCGGCAACCACATCCGCCGCACCCAGAACTACGTGCGGGCCCTGGCCGAAGAGCTCAGCGACCACCCCCGCTACCGCCAGCGGCTCAAGCCCTCGTTCATCCAGACCCTGTTCAAGTCGGCCCCCCTGCATGACGTGGGCAAGGTGGCCATCCCCGACGCCATCCTGCTCAAGCCCGGCAAACTCACCGACAACGAGTGGCTGGTGATGAAACGCCACTGCGGCTACGGCTACAAGGCCATCGTGACCGCGGCGCGGGAACTCACCGACGACGACGGTGCCTTCCTGGGCTGCGCTGCCGACATCGCCTACGGCCACCACGAGCGCTGGGACGGCACCGGCTACCCCCGCCAGCTCCAGGGCGACGCCATTCCCTTGAGCGCCCGGTTGATGGCCGTGGCCGATGTGTACGACGCCCTCACCACCCGCCGCGTGTACAAAAGCGCCTATCCGCACGACCGCTCCATCCGCTCCATGGTGCTGGAGCGCGGCACCCATTTCGACCCCGACGTGATCGACGCCCTGGTGCGCGTGGCGGACCAGTTTGCCGCCATCGCCGCCCAGTACCGCGACGACGACTACCCCTGGGCCCAGAGCGACGACGACAACGCCCCCTGACCGCGCCCCGAGCCTTGCGGCCTCAGTCCTCCAGCACGCGCACCTTCACGCTTTTGCCCTTGATGCGCCCGGCATTCAGTCGGCTGGCGGCTTGGCTGGCAATGTCGCGGTCCACGGCCACGTAGGTGGACCAATCGTTCACGTTGATCTTGCCCACCTGCTCGCGGGTGTAGCCCAGGTCGGCGGTCAAGGCGCCCAGCACATCGCCGGGGCGGATTTTTTCCTTGCGCCCGCCCTGGATGTGCAGCGTCACCATGGGCGGCACCAGCGGGCCTTGGCCGGTGGGCGTCAACTCGGCCAGCGGGCTCCAGGGGGTGTCCTGCTTTTGCAGCACCTCGATCTTGCCCACATGGCCCATCTCGTCCAGGCTGGCCAGGTTGAGCGCCAGCCCGGCTTCACCGGCCCGCCCGGTGCGCCCGATGCGGTGGATGTGCACCTCCGGGTCGGGCGTCACGTCCACGTTGATGACGCAGGCCAGCGCGGCAATGTCCAGCCCGCGTGCGGCCACGTCGGTGGCCACCAGCACCGAGCAGCTGCGGTTGGCAAAGCGCACCAGCACCTGGTCGCGCTCGCGCTGCTCCAGCTCGCCAAACAGAGCCAGGGCGCTGTGGCCTTCGGCGCGCAGCACCTCCACCAGGTCGCGGCACTGGGCCTTGGTGTTGCAGAACGCCAGCGTGCTGGCGGGGCGGAAGTGCGCCAGCAAGCGGCCCACGGTGTGCAGGCGGTTGCCCTCGGTCACCTCGTACCAGCGCTGCTCGATGTGGGTGCCGCTGTGCTGGGTTTCCACCGTCACGGTGGCGGGGTTGCGCATGAAGCGGCGGGCCAGCTGGGCAATGCCCTCGGGGTAGGTGGCCGAAAACAGCAGGGTCTGCCGCTGGGCGGGGCATTGGGCGGCCACCTTGGCGATGTCGTCCAGAAAGCCCATGTCCAGCATGCGGTCGGCCTCGTCCAGCACCAGGGTGTTGAGCGAGTCCAGGCTGAGGCTGGCCCGGTCCAGGTGGTCCATGACCCGCCCCGGCGTGCCCACCACGACGTGGGCCCCATGCCCCAGGCTGGCCAACTGGCCGCGCAACGGCACCCCCCCGCACAGGGTGACGACCTTGATGTTGTCCTGCGCCCGCGCCAGACGGCGGATTTCGGTGGTGACCTGTTCGGCCAGCTCGCGCGTGGGGCACAGCACCAGGCTTTGCACACGCAGGCTGCTGTAGTCCTCGGTGCCGGGGGCACGCGGGTCCTTGTCGGTGCCCGGTGCGGCGGCGGTGTAGGCGGCGCGGCCCAGCTTCAGGTTGGCCAGCAGGGCCAAGCCAAAGGCGGCGGTTTTGCCGCTGCCGGTCTTGGCCTGGGCCAACAGGTCTTGACCCGCCAACGCCAGCGGCAGCGCGGCGGCCTGGATGGGTGTCATGGCCGTGTAGCCCAGCGTGGCCAGGTTGGCCAAGGTGGCGGGCGACAGGGGCAGGGTGCTGAAGTCAGCGGAGGAAACGGGGGCGGCGGGCGCGACGGGCGTGGACTGGGCAGGGACAGAGGTCATGCCGGATTATCGGTGGCGGCCAGGCGCCGGTGGCGTGGTGACCACGTCAGGGCGGTCACCAGTCATGGAAGTTACAAGCGATTTTGGCCTCTAGCGCTTATTTAAAAAGCGTGACATGCTACAAAAATAGGAGTGACTGGCGGATGGGCCGGGGGGTGGGCACCTTCGCCGGTGGCGAGGCGCACAGACCGTGGGGCGGGGTGCGCGGAAGCGCACCCTCCACCTCTGACTTCGTCGCGGCTGTCTGAGCGGAACGCCCGCAGGGCGTGCAGTGAGTTCCGCGACGACGCCCCACGGTCGAGCACCGCAGCGCAGTTCGCGCCAGCGAACCACCGGCGAGGCACCCACCCCACGGCCCATCCGCCAGGCCAGCCCCCGCGCCAGGTCAGTCCCGCCCCAACAACCCCCGCAACTTGATGAACGCCAGCGCGGCCATGGTCGCGTCGTTGACCGGGTTGTGGGCGTGGCGGGGCGGCAGGCCCAGGTCGTTCATCATGGACGCCAGCCGCAGGTCGATGTGGGCGTCGGGGTTTTGCTGGTATTTCAGGTCGTAGTACATGCCGGACACCTCGATTTGCGGCTGCGGCAGCGGAATGCCCAGCAGCGGGCGCACCAGCCGGTTGAGCATGGCCACGTCAAATTCCAGGTAGTAGCCCACCAGCGGGCGGGAGCCGATGAAGGCCAGCACCCGCCGGGCCACCTCGTCGGGCGGCAGGCCGCGTTCGGCCAGGTCGCTTTCGCGCAGCTGGTGGATGCGCACCGCCTCGGCCTGCATGGGGCTGCGGCTGGCGTCGGGGCGCACCAGCAGCTCCAGGCGTTGGCTGGTCAGCACCTGGTCGCCCACCACACGCACCGCACCCACGCTCACGATGTGGTCGCGCTCGCGGTCCAGGCCGGTGGTTTCGCAGTCGATGCTCACCCACTCCTGGGGTGGTGGCGGGTCGAACAGGTGGGCATAGGCCGGGTCGCGCAGTTGGCGCCGGTACCAGGCGCGTTGAAGGCGTTGCCAGACCATGGCGGGGGCGGGCCTACAGGGTGTCCAGCCGGAAGTGGCTGCGCAGGTGCTGCTTGAAGCGGCGGATGATGGCGAGCGAGTCTTTCAGCAGGTCGCGCTCCAGGGTGCCCAATTCCGACAGGTGCACCTGGTGGTGGGCGGCTTGGCCCATCTGGCGCTGGCGCAGGTTGTGTTTGAGCTTGAGGTCCATCAGGAACTGCAAGGCGTCGGTCAGGTCGCGGGCCAGGGCGGCGTCCAGGTGGTCACGGGTGGTGAGCTGGTGGATGCGTTCGCTGGTGCGCAGGGCTTCGATGCGGTGCTGCAAGGCCAGCGCCCGGATGCCGTGCACGATGGGGAAGGTGCCCAGCTTTTTCAGGTCAAAGCTTTGCTCTTCGCGCCCGCGCAGGGTGGTCAGGCGGTCCCACCAGCTGCCGGGTTCGCTGAACTGCTCGATGGCCCCGGCAAAGCGGGCCAGCAGGGCGTCGTTGCCGGTGAAAAGCTGGTGCAGGTGGGTCCTGGCGTCAGTCAGCAGCCCGGCGTCGCCCGCGACCACGCGGGCGTCCATGAAGATGGCGAGGTTCATGGGGCCGTCGGCGTGCGGGCCCATCAGCCAGTCGGTGATGGTGGTTTTCAGCCCGGCCAGGGGCTGACGCCAGGCGGGGTTGGTGAGCATGATGTCGCCGGGGCAGGGCGGGTAGCCAAAGCGGGCCAGGGCGTCGTTGAACTGGCGGGCCACCTCGTCCAGCGGCACGGGCAGGGTGGAGGTGTCGAAGTTGTCGCGCAGGATGAGGGCGTTGTCCTGGTCGGTTTTCAGCACCTGCTCACCGCGGCCTTCGCTGCCCATGACCAGCAGGCAGCTGTGGTCTTGCAGGGCCTGAGGGGCGATGAAGCCCCACAGCTTGGCAAAGATCTGGCTGTTGAGTTCGCTCACCAGGGTGGAGATCACGTCGATCTTCACCCCGCCTTGGTGCAGCACACCGATCAGGCCGTCCATCTGCTGGGCGGCGGCTTGCAGCTCGTCCACGCTGGTGGCCTGCTCCACCTGCAGGGCAATGAGGTGCGAGTGGTTGGAGATGAAGCTCATCAGGTCCAGCTGGCTCAGCACGCCCAGGATGGTGTCGCCATCGCGCACCAGCACGCGGTGCACCCGGTGGCGGATCATGACCAGCAGGGCGTCGAACAGCTCGCTGTCGGGGGAAATGGCGATCAGGTCGAAACGCGCCAGCTCGCGCACCGCCAGCTGCTGGGGCGGCTCGGGCCGCAGCAGGGCGTCACGCAGGTCGGTGGTGGTGAACATGCCCGCGCGAGGCGTGCCGTCGGGGGCCGTGTCGCGCACCAGCGCGTTGGTCAGCCCACGTTCGGACAGCAGACGGCACAGGCTCACCAGGTCGGTGCTGCCGTCCACAAAAAAGGGTTTGCGGATGAAGGCGTCGCGCACCTTCACCATCATCAGGGAGAGGAATTCACGGTGCCGGTTGCCTTCGGACACGGCGGACAGCCGCCGCGACATGTCGGCAAACAGCATGGCGCTGAAGGCGCTGTTGCGGGCCACCAGCTCTTTCAGCGTGGCCTGCGGCAGCAGGTAGGTGATGACTTCGTCCAGCGCGGTCAACACGCTGGTGGTGCGCCCGGCCATGGCGGCGCGGGCGGCAAAAAAATCGTCGGGGCCGTAGACCGACACCACCTCTCCCGCCTCCACATGCTGCACATGGCCTTTGATGACCACATGCACATGGGTGGCGGGCAGGTCGGGGCTGAGGATGACGGCCCCGGGCCGGAAGTAGGCAATGTCCACCGTGTCCCGGACCAGCTGGCGTTCGTCTGCGCTCAGGCAGTCGAACGGGGCATTCGAAAAGTCGAAGGCGCTGGGCATGGTCCGGGTGGGGTGGGCGGGGCGTGCCGATCAGTGGCCAGAGGCCGAGGACGCGCCAATGCCGGTTTCAGAGCGCACTTGCTGGGCCAGGAAGCCGGCACGGTCTTCGGCGGCGCGGGGGCTCTTGTCCAGGATGGAGAACAGCCAGATGCCGACAAAACCGATGGCCATGGAGAACAGCGCGGGCGAGGTGTAGGGGAAGGGGGCACTGCCTTTGGGGTTGCCCAGCACGGCCACCCACACGGAGTCGGACAGCACGGTCAGCACCACGGAAGACACCAGGCCCAAAAAGCCGCCGATCACCGCGCCGCGGGTGGTGCAGTCTTTCCACAGCACCGACAGGAACAGCACCGGGAAGTTGGCCGACGCGGCAATGGCGAAGGCCAGCGACACCATGAAGGCGATGTTCTGCTTCTCGAAGGCAATGCCCAGCGCCACGGCGATGATGCCCAGGGCGATGGTGGTGGCACGGGACACCTTCAGTTCGGAGGCGCTGTCCACCTTGCCCTTCTTGATCACGGTGGCGTAGATGTCGTGCGACACGGCAGAGGCCCCCGACAGCGTCAAGCCCGCCACCACGGCCAGGATGGTGGCAAACGCCACGGCCGAGATGAAGCCCAGGAACACGTTGCCGCCCACGGCGTTGGCCAGGTGGATGGCGGCCATGTTGCCGCCGCCCTTCAGGGCACCCTTGGCGTCGAGGAACTCGGGGTTGGTCAGCACGAAGGCGATGGCGCCAAAGCCGATGATGAAGGTCAGGATGTAGAAGTAGCCGATCCAGGTGGTGGCCCACAACACGGACTTGCGGGCTTCCTTGGCGTTGGGCACGGTGAAGAAGCGCATCAGGATGTGGGGCAGGCCGGCGGTGCCGAACATCAGGGCCATGCCGAAGCTGATGGCGCTGATGGGGTCCTTCACAAACGAGCCCGGTCCCATGATGGACGAACCGGCCTTGGCCGCCTCTTCAGGCGATTTGCCCGCGGCGGTGGCCAGCCCGGCCTTGATCTCCACGGCCTTGGCAAACATGGCCTCGGGGCTGAAACCGAACTGCACCAGCACCATGAAGGCCATGAACGATGCACCCGCCAGCAGCAGGCAGGCCTTGATGATCTGCACCCAGGTCGTGGCCGTCATGCCACCGAACAGCACGTACACCATCATCAGCACGCCGACGATGATCACGGCGTACATGTAGTCCAGCCCGAACAGCAGCTTGATGAGCTGACCGGCACCCACCATCTGGGCGATCAGGTAGAACGCCACCACCACCAGCGTGCCCGAGGCGGCAAACATGCGGATGGGCGTCTGGGCAAAACGGAAGGCGGCCACGTCGGCAAAGGTGAACTTGCCCAGGTTGCGCAGGCGCTCGGCCATGAGGAAGGTGACCACGGGCCAGCCCACCAGGAAGCCGATGGAGTAGATCAGACCGTCAAAGCCGCTGCTCATCACCGCGGCGGAAATGCCCAAGAAGGATGCGGCGGACATGTAGTCACCCGCAATGGCCAGGCCGTTCTGGAAGCCGGTGATGCCACCACCGCCGGTGTAGAAGTCGGCGGCCGACTTGGTCTTGGCCGCCGCCCATTTGGTGATGAACATGGTGGCCGCCACGAAGACGCCAAACATGATGATGGCCGTCCAGTTGGTGGCCTGCTTTTCGGCCTGGCCCAGGTCGGCACCGGCGGCCCAGGCCCCGGCGGAAACCATCAGGGCGGCCAGGCCCAGGAGGGAGGTGTGGATGCGCTTCATTTCAGGACGGCTTTCTTGATGTCTTCGGTCAGGTCGTCGAACTCGCTGTTGGCGCGACGCACGTAAATGCCCGTGATGACCACGGTGAACACGATCACGAACAGCCCGATGGGCATGCCCAGGGTGGTGACGCCCGTGCCCAGCTTCTGGGCCAGCAGGTCCTTGTTGAAGGCCACCAACAGGATGAAGCCGTAGTACACGACCATCATGGCGGCCGTCAGCCACCAGCCAAAGCGGGAGCGTTTGGCCTTGAGCTCAAGGTACTTGGGGTGTGTCGAGATGCGTTGAACCAGATCGGTTTCCATGCTTGTCCCTCAGAGTGATTGAAAACATCGCCCCCGGTTCGAGGGCTTGAGGGGGATGCTAGGAACGGTGGTTGACCAACTACTTACGGAACGCGTCAGCAAGCCTGTAAACACCTAGGGGTTTTCCCTGGAAGGACGACAGCGGGGGCTGAAAAACAAAAAAGGCAGCCCTTGAGGACTGCCTTTTTGAGGGGGGAACGGCAGGGTGCCGGTCGGTCAGAGCGCCTTCACCACCGCGTCGCCCATCTGGGCCGTGCCCACCTTGGTGGTGCCTTCGCTGTGGATGTCGGGGGTGCGCAGGCCCTGGGTCAGCACCTTTTGCACCGCGGCTTCAATGCGTTGGGCCGCTTCTTCCTGGTTCAGGCTGAAGCGCAGCATCATGGCCGCCGACAGGATGGTGGCCAGCGGGTTGGCCACGCCCTTGCCGGCAATGTCAGGGGCACTGCCGTGGCTGGGCTCGTACAGGCCCTGGTTGGCACTGTTCAGGCTGGCCGAGGGCAGCATGCCGATGGAGCCGGTGAGCATGGAGGCCTCGTCGCTCAGGATGTCGCCGAACATGTTGCCGGTCACCACCACGTCGAACGACTTGGGGGCCTTGACCAGCTGCATGGCCGCGTTGTCCACCAGCATGTGGTGCAGTTCCACGTCGGGGTACTGCTGGCCCACTTCCACCATCACGTCCTTCCACAGTTGGGAGGTTTCCAGCACGTTGTTCTTGTCCACGCTGGTCACCTTCTTGTGGCGCTTGCGGGCGGCCTGGAAGGCCACGTGGGCAATGCGCTCCACCTCGGGGCGGCTGTAGCGCATGGTGTCAAACGCTTCTTCCGCACCGGGGAAGTGGCCGTCCACCGCCGTGCGGCGGCCACGGGGCTGGCCGAAGTAGATGTCGCCGGTCAGCTCGCGGATGATGAGGATGTCCAACCCGGCGATCAGCTCGGGCTTGAGGCTGGACGCGCCCACCAGCTGCTCGTAACAGATGGCGGGGCGGAAGTTGGCAAACAGGCCCAGGTTCTTGCGCAGGCCCAGGATGGCCTGCTCGGGACGCAGCGGGCGGTCGAGCTTGTCGTATTTCCAGTCGCCCACGGCGCCGAACAGCACCGCGTCGGCAGCCTTGGCCAGGTTCAGGGTGGACTCGGGCAGGGGGTGGCCGTGGGCCTCGTAGGCGGCACCACCCACCAGGGCCGATTCCATCTCGAACGACAGGTCCAGCGCCTTGAGCACCTTGACGGCTTCGGCCACGATTTCGGTGCCGATGCCGTCACCAGGGAGAACTGCAATTTTCATAAAATGATAGCTACAAGGCTATATGGAATAAGCGGTAGGGGTCAAAAAACCTTGAAGGATTTTGGCCGCCTCAGGCGTTGGGCAGCATGGTGTGCGCCAGCCAGGGCTTGGTGGCCAGGCGTTGGGCTTCATACGCCTGGATCTTGTCCTTATGGCGCAGGGTCAGGCCGATGTCGTCAAAGCCGTTGAGCAGGCAGTACTTGCGGAAGGCGTTGACCTCGAACGGGATTTCTTCACCCTGCGGCTTCACGATGACCTGGCGCGCCAGGTCGATGGTGAGCTGGTAACCCGGGAAGGCCATCACCTCGTTGAACAGTTGGTCCACCTGTGCCTCGGTCAGCACGATGGGCAGCAGCCCGTTCTTGAAGCAGTTGTTGAAGAAGATGTCGGCGTAGCTGGGGGCAATCAGGGCGCGGAAACCGTATTGCTCGATGGCCCAGGGCGCGTGTTCGCGGCTGGAGCCGCAGCCAAAGTTCTTGCGTGCCAACAGCACCGAGGCCCCGGCATAACGCGGCTGGTTCAGCACGAAGTCGGGGTTGGGTTTGCGGCTGGCGGGGTCCTGGCCGGGCTGGCCCGGGTCCAGGTAACGCCATTCGTCAAACAGGTTGGGGCCAAAGCCCGTCTTGCGGATGGACTTCAGGAATTGCTTGGGGATGATGGCATCGGTGTCCACGTTCTCGCGGTCCATCGGTGCCACCAACCCTTGGTGGACGGTGAAGGGGTTCATTTCTTGGCGGCGTCCTGGATGACCTGGCCGCCCTTCTGGACGTCTTTGCCAATGCCTTGCACGGTGTTGCAGGCCGACAGGGTGAAAGTCAGGGCGGTGGCCATCAAAATCCAATGGATCAGGTGTTTCATGGTGCTTCCTTTGCAAAGGGGGTTTCAGGGGAGGGCGGTGTGTGAATCGGCGCGGTCTGGCCGCGTCTCATCGAGTTGGGTCAGCAGGGTTTGTGCAGCTTCAACGCCCGTTGGGGACTGCTCTTTGTCAAACAGGGCCAGGGCCTGGGTGTACAGGGCTCGGGCCTCGTTGACGCGGCCCAAGTCCTGTTGCAACTGGCCCAGCGCCAGAAGCGCGTGCGCGCGACCCAGATCATCTTGCACATTGTCGTACAGGGCCATGGCTTGGGTGTAGAGGGCGCTGGCTTCGTCGGTGTGGCCCAGGTGGCGTTGCAACTGTCCTAGAGCCTTGAGTGTGTTGGCGCGGCCCAGGTCGTGTTGCTCTTTGTCAAACAGGGACAAGGCCTGGGTGTAGAGGGCTCGGGCTTCGTCGATGTGGCTCGGGCGACTTTGCAGATTGCCCAGCGCCAGGAGTGTGTTGGCCCGGCCCAGGTCGTCTTGTTCTTTGTCAAACAGAGCCATGGCCTGGGTGTAGAGGGCGCGAGCCTCAGCCATGTGACCCAGGTGGCTGTGCAATTCGCCCAGGGCTTGGAGCGTGTTGGCTCGTCCCAGGTCGTGTTGCTCCTTTTCGTACAGGGCAATGGCTTGGGTGTAGAGGTCTCCAGCCTCGGCAATGTGGCCCTGGCGGCGTTGCAAATCGCCCAGGGCTCTGAGCGTGTTGGCCCGTCCCAAGTCGTGTTGCTCTTTGCCAAACAGGTCCAAAGCCTGGGCGTAGAGGACGCGAGCCTCGTCGATCCGGCCCAAACGGTGTTGCAATTCGCCCAAAGCCCTGAGCGTGTTGGCTCGGCCCAGGTCATCTTGCTCTTTTTCGTACAGAGTGATGGCTTGGGTGTAGAGGGCATGGGCCTCGTCCAATTGACCCAGACGGTGTTGCAAATCACCCAACGCGTTGAGCGCGTTGGCTCGACCTTGGTCGTTTTGCAAATTTTCGTACAGAGCAATCGCCTGGGTGTAGGTGGCTCGAGCCTCGTTGATTTGGCCCAAACGGTGTTGCAAATCGCCCAGGGCACGGAGCGTGTTGGCACGACCCTGGTCGCTGTGCGTTTTATCAAACAGAGCGATGGCCTGCGTGTAGAGGGCATAGGCCTGGTCAATCTGGCCCACACGACGTTGTAAATCGCCCATAGCTTTGAGCGTGTTGGCACGACCCACGTCATATTGCTCTTGGTCGTACAGGGCCATGGCCTGGGTATAGAGGGAGTCGGCTTCGTCGATTTGGCCCAGACGGCGTTGCAAATTGCCCAACAGCAAATGTGCATGTGCATCTTCCAAGCCTTGGCCTTGCTGTTGCGCCACCTCCATGGCTTGGCGCAGCAGCGTTTGGGCGTAGGCAAAGGCACGCAGTTTTTGTGCTTCTTCGGCGGCTTGCCGCGCCAGATGCGGCGGCAGGCGCTTTCGGGCGGAAGGAGGGGCGGCTTTCCAGGCCGCATAGGCGCTGTCCCATGCGTGTTGTGCAGGGGTTTTGGGTGTGTGTGGCGCTTGTTCCTGAAGCGGCAGCGCTGGACCCCCGGTCGCGGTGACGCTGACGGCGGGCATCACCCCAGCAAATTCTGCGCGGTGCGTTGCGGGTTTGAGGACCCAACTGCGCACCGACCACAGGTCGGGTGCCAGCGCATCAATGTGGCCGATGTCGTCTTGCGGAATCCAGATCACGAACAAATGGCCGCTGGCAATCAGCGCTTGGCGGCCCTGGTTCAGCGCTTGCAACCAGGCGGGCACGGCGCTGGGTTGGGGGGCAATCCAGTGGAGCTTGCGGGGCTGCGGGGCCAGCCCGTGCCACAGCGCTTGCGGTGGCTGGGTGGTCCAGCCACAAAACGTCAGCTGTGCGGCGCGGTGTTGCAGTTCTTCATCCAGTCGGCGGCCCAACCAGGCGGTTCCCACCTGGTCGGCGGAAAACACAAAAACCAGGCCGAAGCCTTCGTGCAGCTCCCACCACTGTTGGAGTTGACGAAAAACCTCGTCAGGCCTGCGCCGCTGGGCTGGCATGCTCGGGGGCCTTTGTGCGGGCCAGAACGTCGTTGCGGATCAACGGGTGCAGTCCATACCAGGTGTCGCCATTGAGGTAGGCCAACACATGCTTGGTGCTGAGGTAACGCTCCAGCACCAGGGGAGTGATGGGGCTGCTCAGCTCCGCGGCATGGCTTTGGTCCACCTTGGCCATCCAGCGCATGTGCTCCAGGTCGATGGCGGTGTTGGGTTTGATCTGGGAGCGGGCGTAGGCCCAGTCGTCACCGTCCACACGGGGCTTTTGGGGGCTCAGGCCGGTCATGCAGACTTGCAGGCCGCGCATGAAGTCGCGCAGGTCACCGCCGCTGTCGCAGGCAAAGGCTCGCACGTCGGCTTCGTCAAAAAACTCGCGCCAATCGGGGCAGCGTTTGTTCAGCAGTTCAAGGATCTGGTCGACGCCGTCATCTACCTCGTAGCTGTTGCGCTGGAACACATGCACCGAGGGCAGTTGCACCGCAATGGCCCCGCCCAGCAGGGCGGGCAACTGGCGGTTTTGGTTGAGCACGTAGGGGGCAATGGAATACACCACGTGTACCAAGGGCAGCTTCAGCGCCTCGCTTTGCTGTGAAAACAGTTGCAGCACGCTTTCGTACACCTGCTCGGCCTTGTCGGCCACGCCGGTCAGCTTTTCCAGGGAGTCGATCAGCAGCACGCATTTTTGACCGTGGGGGCAGAGTTGCTGCTTGAAGTCTTGCGCAAACTGGTGCAACTCACGCACAAAGGCGTTGCGGTTGGCGTTGACCTGGTTGGCCAATTGGCTCAGGAACGAGTCGTCGGTGCGCAGGGCCAGGGATACCGAGGTTTTGGCCACCGCCACGTCAGCCCCCAAAGACAGTTTGTCGACGCTGATGTGGGTGCGCGTCAGAAACTCGGCGATCCGGTCAAACCAGGTCCGCTCAATGGCCCCCAGGTTGGCTTGCTCCACCCAGGCGGCCACCACCGCCAGCATGAAGGCTCCCAACTCAATTTCCCGTGAGGGGTTGAGCCAGTGCTCCATGTCCAGGTAAAACACTTTGCAGGGTTCCTCTGCATTGTTCTCCAGCTGGTGTTTCAGCCGTTGCAGCTCGGTCGATTTGCCACTGCCGCGCTGGCCGGTGAACAAGAACACCCCCTGCGCCTCCTGCAACTCAATGGCCTTTTGAAGCCGGTCCACCGCCTGTGTGCCGCCGTGCAGGCCGCGGACGTACTTGGCCCGGTCTTCCGCTTTGTTGAAGTCCAGCCCATGTTCAACCTTCAGCGTGTTGTAGTACGCCTTGAACTTTTGCTTGTCAAACGTGGCGGCGGGTAGGGTCATACAGGGCGGCTTTGCTGAAGAGCGGTCGAATCAGGCAAATTGACGGATGTCGACGAAATGGCCGTGGATGGCGGCGGCGGCGGCCATGGCGGGGCTGACCAGGTGGGTGCGCCCGCCGTTGCCTTGCCGACCTTCGAAATTGCGGTTGCTGGTGCTGGCGCAGCGTTCGCCGGGTTCCAGGCGGTCAGCGTTCATGGCCAGGCACATGCTGCAGCCGGGCTCGCGCCACTCGAAACCGGCGGCCTTGAAGATCTCGTGCAGGCCTTCGCGCTCGGCCTGCTCCTTCACCAGGCCGGAGCCGGGCACCACCAGCGCCTGGCGGATGTTCTTGGCCACCTTCTGGCCCAGCTTCTTCACCACGGCGGCGGCCTCGCGCATGTCTTCGATGCGGCTGTTGGTGCAGGAGCCGATGAACACCTTGTCCACGTACAGGTCGGACAGGGCCTTGCCCGGCTCCAAGGCCATGTAGGTCAGGGCGCGTTCGATGGCGGCGCGCTTGTTGGGGTCTTTTTCCTTGTCGGGGTCGGGCACGCGGTCGGTGACGGCCAGCACCATCTCGGGCGAGGTGCCCCAGGTCACCTGCGGCAGGATCTGGCTGGCGTCCAGCTCCACCACCGCGTCGAACACGGCGTCGGCGTCGGAGTGCAGGGTCTGCCAGTAGGCCACGGCCTGGTCCCACTCCACACCGTTGGGGGCCATGGGGCGGCCTTTGACGTAGTCGATGGTCTTGGCGTCCACGGCCACCAGACCGGCGCGTGCGCCGCCTTCAATGGCCATGTTGCACACGGTCATGCGGCCTTCCACGCTCAGGGCACGGATGGCGGAACCTGCAAACTCGATGGTGTAACCCGTGCCACCGGCCGTGCCGATCTTGCCGATGATGGCCAGCACGATGTCCTTGGGACCGCAACCCTTGGGCAGCGTGCCTTCCACCTTGACCAGCATGTTCTTGGCCTTCTTGGCCAGCAGGGTCTGGGTGGCCATGACGTGCTCCACCTCGCTGGTGCCGATGCCATGGGCCAGGGCCCCGAATGCCCCGTGGGTGGAGGTGTGGCTGTCGCCACAGACCACGGTCATGCCGGGCAGCGTGGCACCGTTTTCCGGGCCCACCACGTGGACGATGCCCTGGCGCTTGGACATGAACGGGAAGAAGGCCGCCGCACCGTACTCGGCGATGTTGGCGTCCAGGGTGGTGATCTGTTCCTTGCTGATGGGGTCGGCAATGCCGTCGTAGCCCCGTTCCCAGCCCGTGGTGGGGGTGTTGTGGTCGGCGGTGGCCACGATGGAACTGACGCGCCACACCGGGCGACCGGCCTGGCGCAGGCCTTCAAAGGCCTGGGGGCTGGTGACTTCGTGCACCAGGTGCCGGTCGATGTAGAGGATGGCGGTGCCGTCTTCTTCGGTGTGGACGACGTGCTCGTCCCAGATCTTGTCGTAAAGGGTGCGTCCCATCGTTGTGTTACCTGTGGTGCGTGCGGGGCTGGGGCTTTTTCGTGGAACCGGAGATTTTAGAGGCCACCGATTCTGGACGCGAACGCCGGACCCGGATGAAAAAACCCGGGCAGCAGGGGTGCTGGCCGGGTTGGCAGGTCAGGCCCGGTGCGGGCGGCACCGGGCAGACGATCGTCAGACCTTCATGGACGCGGGCACGTCGCGGCGGGGGGAGCCGGTGAACAGCTGACGCGGACGGCCAATCTTGTACTCGGGGTCGGCCAGCATTTCGTTCAGTTGGGCGATCCAGCCCACGGTGCGGGCCAGGGCGAAGATGCCGGTGAACAGGCTCACGGGGATGCCGATGGCGCGCTGCACGATGCCGGAGTAGAAGTCCACGTTGGGGTAGAGCTTGCGTTGGACGAAGTAATCGTCTTCCAGGGCGATCTTCTCCAGTTCCTTGGCCAGCTTGAACAGCGGGTCGTTTTCCAGACCCAGCTCGGCCAGCACTTCATTGCAGGTTTCCTGCATGAGCTTGGCGCGGGGGTCGTAGTTCTTGTACACGCGGTGGCCAAAGCCCATCAGCTTGACGCCGGAGTTCTTGTCCTTGACCTGGTTCATGAACTCACCCACCTTGGCCACGCCGCCGTTGCGCTGGATGTCTTCCAGCATGTTCAGGCAGGCTTCGTTGGCACCACCGTGGGCCGGGCCCCACAGGCAGGCCACACCGGCCGCGATGGCGGCGAACGGGTTGGTGCCGGAGGAACCGCACAGGCGCACGGTGGAGGTGGAGGCGTTTTGTTCGTGGTCGGCGTGCAGGATGAAGATGCGGTCCATCGCACGTTCGATCACGGGGTTGACCTTGTAGTCCTCGCAAGGCGTGCCGAACATCATGCGCAGGAAGTTGCCTGCGTAGCTCAGGTCGTTGCGGGGGTACATGAAGGGCTGACCCATGCCGTACTTGTAGGCCATGGCCACCAGGGTGGGCATCTTGGAGATCAGGCGGATGGCCGCCACGTGGCGGTGTTCCGGGTTGTTGATGTCGGTGCTGTCGTGGTAGAAGGCCGACATGGCACCCACCAGACCGGTCAACACGGCCATGGGGTGGGCATCGCGGCGGAAGCCGCGCAGGAAGAACTGCATTTGCTCGTGAACCATGGTGTGGTTGATCACGAGCTTGTGGAAGTCCTTGCGCTGCTCAGGGTTGGGCAGTTCGCCGTTGAGCAGCAGGTAGCAGGTGTCGAGGTAATCGCACTGGGTGGCCAACTGTTCGATGGGGTAGCCGCGGTACAGCAACTCGCCTTTGTCGCCATCGATGTAGGTGATGGCCGATTGGCACGACGCCGTGGACAGGAAGCCCGGGTCGTAGGTGAACATGCCGGTTTGACCGTACAGCTTGCGAATGTCGATCACGTCGGGACCGATGTTGCCGCTGTAGACGGGCAGGTCAATGCTCGGGCTGCCGTTGGAGAACGACAGGGTGGCTTTGTTGTCGGCAAGTTTCATGGTGACTTCCTTCTCGGGTTGGCGGGTTTGATGTGCGAATCAGCTCGGAGGATGTTTGAGCAGGGCCAGGACGTCAGCGACTTCGGGCCGATCCAGATCGCCTTGCAGGGGCTTGCGCCCCAGCAGCAGGTCCAGCAGGTCGTTGTCGGAGAGGTCCATCAGGGCTTCCAGCCCTGCGGCTTGCCGCTCGGTCAGGCCAGACTCGTGCCGCTCGAAAAAACGTGCGATGAACAGGTCGTTCTCCAGCAAACCCCGGCGGCAACGCCACTTGAGTTTGCTGAGGGCACGTTCACCGAGCAGTGGGCTGTCTTGCATGACCATTTCGGATCGGGGATCAGATGGCACGCAGCGCCATCATTTCCTTGATCTTGCCAATCGCCTTGGTGGGGTTCAGGCTCTTGGGGCAAACATCCACACAGTTCATGATGGTGTGGCAGCGGAACAGGCGGTACGGGTCTTCCAGGTTGTCCAGACGCTCGGCGGTGGCCTGGTCGCGGCTGTCGGCAATGAAGCGGTACGCCTGCAGCAGACCGGCGGGGCCCACGAACTTGTCGGGGTTCCACCAGAAGCTGGGGCAGCTGGTCGAGCAGCTGGCGCACAGGATGCACTCGTACAGGCCGTTGAGCTCTTCGCGCTCTTCGGGGGACTGCAGACGCTCACGTTCCGGTGCGGGCGTGTCGTTGATCAGGTAGGGCTTGATGCTGTGGTACTGCTTGAAGAACAGCGTCATGTCCACGATCAGGTCGCGCACCACCGGCAGGCCGGGCAGCGGCTTGAGGACGATGTCGCCCTTGAGCGTGTTCAGGTTGGTCAGGCAGGCCAGACCATTCTTGCCGTTGATGTTCATGGCGTCGGAGCCACACACACCCTCGCGGCAAGAGCGACGGAAAGACAGCGTGGAGTCCACGGCCTTGAGCTTGACCAGCGCGTCCAGCAGCATGCGTTCGGTGCCGTCCAGCTCCAGCTGGATGGTCTGCATGTAGGGCTTGGCGTCCTTGTCCGGGTCGTAGCGGTAGATCTTGAAAGTGCGTTGTGCCATTTTTCAGGTTCCTTGTTCTGGCTCGTGCCGGTCAGAAGGTACGGGGCTTCGGAGGCACCGTTTCGGCGGTCAGGGGCTTCATGCGCACGGGCTTGTAGTCCAGGCGGTTGCCATCCTTGTACCAGAGGGTGTGCTTCATCCACTCGGCGTCGTTGCGGCCCAGCGGGCAGGTGGGGTGGCTCACGTCGTGTTCGTAGTCGCGCACCAGGTGGGCACCACGGCATTCGGTGCGGGCGGCGGCGCTTTCCATGGTGGCCTGGGCGGCTTCCATCAGGTTCTCCACTTCCAGCGCTTCGATGCGGGCGGTGTTGAACACCTTGGAGTTGTCCTTCAGGCCGATGGCGGCCACGCGGGAGCGCAGGGCGGCAATCTTCTTGACGCCTTCGTTCATCACGTCCTGGCTGCGGAACACGCCAGCGTGCGCCTGCATGATGCCGCGCATGTCGTTGGCCACGTCCTGGGCGTATTCGCCGTTGGTGGCGCTTTCCAGGCGGGCCAGGCGGGCCAGGGTCTGGTCGGCAGCGTCCTTGGGCAGGGCCTTGTGTTCCTGCTTGGGGTTGACGTTGGCGATGATGTGGTTGCCCGCGGCCTTGCCGAACACCAGCAGGTCCAGCAGGGAGTTGGTGCCCAGGCGGTTGGCGCCGTGCACCGACACGCAGGAGCATTCGCCCACGGCGTACAGGCCATTGACCGGACGGTCTTCACCGTTGAAGCGTTCCACCACTTGTCCGTGGATGTTGGTGGGGATGCCACCCATCTGGTAGTGGATGGTGGGCACCACGGGGATGGGCTCGCGGGTCACGTCCACGTTGGCGAAGTTGACGCCGATTTCGTACACCGAGGGCAGGCGCTTGTGCACCGTTTCGGCACCCAGGTGGTCCAGCTTCATGTGGATGTAGTCCTTGTTGGGACCGCAGCCACGGCCTTCCAGGATTTCCTGGCCCATGCAACGGGACACGAAGTCGCGCGGGGCCAAGTCCTTCAGCGTGGGCGCATAACGCTCCATGAAACGTTCACCATTGCTGTTGAGCAGGATGGCACCTTCGCCACGGCAGCCTTCGGTCAGCAGCACGCCAGCACCGGCCACGCCGGTGGGGTGGAACTGCCAGAACTCCATGTCTTGCAGCGCAATGCCAGCGCGGGCGGCCATGCCCAGACCATCACCCGTGTTGATGAAGGCGTTGGTGGACGACTGGAAAATGCGACCGGCACCGCCGGTGGCCAGCAGCACGGTCTTGGCTTCCAGCACGTAGGTGTCGCCGGTTTCCATTTCGAGGGCGGTCACGCCCACCACGTCGCCGTCGGCGTCGCGGATCAGGTCCAGGGCCATCCACTCCACGAAGAACGTGGTGCGCGACGACACGTTGGCTTGGTACAGCGTGTGCAGCATGGCGTGGCCGGTGCGGTCGGCGGCGGCGCAGGCGCGTTGCACGGGCTTTTCGCCGTAGTTGGCGGTGTGGCCGCCAAAGGGGCGCTGGTAAATGGTGCCGTCAGGGTTGCGGTCGAACGGCATGCCGAAGTGTTCCAGCTCGTACACAACCTTGGGGGCTTCACGGCACATGAACTCGATGGCGTCCTGGTCACCCAGCCAGTCAGAGCCCTTGACGGTGTCGTAGAAGTGGTATTCCCAGCTGTCCTCGCTCATGTTGCCCAGCGATGCGGACACGCCACCTTGGGCGGCCACGGTGTGGGAGCGGGTGGGGAACACCTTGGACAGCACGGCCACTTTCAGACCGGCGCGGGCCAGTTGCAGGGAGGCTCGCATGCCGGAGCCACCGGCTCCGACGATGACCACGTCGAACTTGCGCTTGGGGAGAGATGCGGTGGTGGTCATGAATCAGAGCCTCCAGAGAACTTGAATGGCCCAGCCCATGCAACCCACGAGCCAGACGATGGTGAAAACATGCAGGACCAGACGCAGGCTTGCGGGCTTGGCGTAGTCCATCCAAATGTCGCGCACGCCCACCCAGGCGTGGAAGAACAGGCCGACCAGCACGGAGAAGGTGAGCACCTTCATCCATTGGGCGGAAAAAATGCCAGCCCAGGTTTCGTAGCCGATGGGGCCGCTGGAGAACACCAGTTGCAGCAGCACGATGAAGGTGAGCAGGGCGATCAGCACGGCCGTGACCCGTTGGGCCAGCCAGTCCCGCGTGCCGTAGTGCGCGCCCACAACGACGCGCTTGGATCCGTAATTGACAGACATGGTTTGCTTATCCTCAGGAATGAACGGGTTTCAGTACAGGCCGAACAACTTGGCACCCAGCACCACGGTCAGGCCCAGGCTCAGCACCAGGACCACCTGGGCAGAGCTGGCGCCAAAGGCTTTGGTGACGGAGTGGGTGGCGTCCATGTACAGGTGGCGAAGCCCTGCGAGCAGGTGGTGCAGGTAGGCCCAGATCAGGGCCAGGGCCACCAGCTTGAAGAACCAGCCAGGCACGAAACCCGCGCCGGCAGCGAACACGGCGGTGAAGCTGCCAAAGGAAATTTCAGAGCTCAGGGATGCGTCGAACATCCACACAATGAAGGGCATCAACAGGAACATCAGCAGGCCGCTGACGCGGTGCATAAAGGACACCCAGCCCGCCAGCGGCAGCCGGTAAGTGGGTAGGTCCTTGAGGAAGTTGATGTTGCGGAACTCAGGCCGCTTGGTGTTCAACTGGGTCATGGAGGAGCTTTCAGGTTTTGGATCGGTCAGGCTGTAACACCCTGGTAACCGTGCGGGGAAGACCTTTAAATTCTATTGCAATGCAGCATTCACGAACCTTTCAACCCTTGTACAAGACTGCGGGCCTCAACTGAGGTGGTTCTGGTAGTGGTGGTCATCGGTGCGGTACAGGCCGCGACGCAACTCCATGGGCACGTCGTTGTAGGTGTAAGCGACGCGTTCCACGCTGAGCAAGGGGTAGCCCAGGGGCAGTGCCAGCAGGTCGGCGTGCTCGGGGGTGGCGGCCACGGCCTTGATTTTTTCTTCGGCACGGACCATGCGTACCCCGAACTCGCGCTCGAAAAACGCGTACATGGGGCCTTGTTCCGCGGCCAGGCCTTCGATGGACAAGCCCTTGAACGGCGTGCCGGGCAGCCAGATGTCTTCCAGGATGACCGGTTGCCCCTGGAATTTGAGGACGCGGCGGATGCTGACCACCGGGTCGGCGCTGCGGATGCCCAGCAGCCGGGCCACTTCGGCGGTGGCCCGCTGGCGCTTGCATTCGATGATGGTGCGCTGGGTGGGGAACTCCTCGCCCGAATCGGACTGCAGGCGCAGAAACCGATACTGGATGTTGCGTTCGGCGTGGGTGGCCACAAAGGTGCCCTTGCCTTGGCGGCGCACCACCAGGTTTTCGGCGGCCAGTTCGTCAATGGCCTTGCGCACCGTGCCCTGGCTCACCTTGAATCGGGTGGCCAACTCCTGTTCGCTGGGGATCACGTCACCCGGCTTCCATTCGCCTTCTTCCAGGCTGCGCAGGATCAAGGCCTTGATCTGCTGGTACAACGGGCTGAACGCGGGTGTTCCCGGGGATGTGGGGGTGTTCATCGCGGTCTGGCCGGGTGTCTGAGTGGAATGGGGCGGTAGGCCTGTGGTGGTTGCAATCATATCTTATATAAGACATAAGACAAATTGACTGGTGCGGTCGCCCGCGTTACACTCCGCGGGCTAGGGCTAACCCGCATCGCGCATTGTTCATCCATGTGGTGTGGGTTTCGGTCTTGACGCTTGCACATCATCCTTGCGCACTTTCCTACCTGGAGTTCTCACCATGTCCAAGAAACCCGTTCGTGTTGCTGTCACCGGCGCTGCTGGTCAGATCGGTTACGCCCTGTTGTTCCGCATTGCTTCTGGCGAAATGCTGGGCAAAGACCAGCCGGTGATCCTGCAATTGCTGGAAGTGCCCATGGAAAAAGCCCAGGAAGCGCTGAAGGGCGTGATCATGGAGCTGGAAGACTGCGCCTTCCCTCTGCTGGCTGGCATTGAAGCCCACAGCGACCCGATGGAAGCCTTCAAGGACACCGACTACGCCCTGCTGGTCGGCGCCCGTCCCCGTGGCCCCGGCATGGAACGTGCCGACCTGCTGGCTGCCAATGCCCAGATCTTCACCGCCCAGGGCAAGGCCCTGAACGCCGTGGCCAGCCGCAACGTCAAGGTCCTGGTGGTCGGCAACCCCGCCAACACCAACGCTTACATCGCCATGAAGTCGGCCCCCGACCTCAAGCCCGGCAACTTCACCGCCATGCTGCGCCTGGACCACAACCGTGCCGCCAGCCAGATCGCCGCCAAGACCGGCAAGCCCGTGGCCGCCATCGAGAAGCTGGCCGTGTGGGGCAACCACTCGCCCACCATGTACGCCGACTACCGCTTCGCCACCATTGATGGCCAGTCCGTCAAGGACATGATCAACGACGAAGTGTGGAACAAGGACGTGTTCCTGCCCACCGTGGGCAAGCGTGGCGCCGCCATCATCGCCGCCCGTGGCGTGTCGTCCGCCGCCTCTGCTGCCAACGCTGCCATCGACCACATGCGTGACTGGGCCCTGGGCACCAACGGCAAGTGGGTCACCATGGGCATTCCGTCCAATGGCGAATACGGCATTCCCAAGGAAGTCATGTTCGGCTACCCCGTCACCTGCGAAGGCGGCGAATACAAGATCGTCGAAGGTCTGCCCATCGATGCATTCAGCCAGGAATGCATCAACAAGACCCTGAAGGAACTGCAGGACGAGCAGGCCGGCGTGGCCCATCTCCTGTGAGTTTGCTTGTAACCGGCTTGTAACTCCCCCTCGTGCCCGCCTTGAACCCCAGGACCATCCTCCTGGGGGCGCAGGCCTCCAGTGCCGCGCTCCCGGTCTGTGACCATTACAGCGGCGTGCCCGCACGCATGCGCAAGAGCCTGGCTCTGCAGGCCGAATGGACTGCCGAGCTGGGGGCGTGCGTGTTCGACGTCACGCTCGACTGCGAGGATGGGGCCCCGGTGGGGGGAGAGTCGGAACATGCGGCCCTGGTGGCCGAACTGCTGGGCCACGTCTCGCCCGGCTGCCGGGTGGGGGTTCGCGTGCATGCGGTGGACCACCCCGCCTTCCAAGCCGATGTGGCCGCCGTGTTGGGTGGCCAGGTTCAACCGGCCTACCTGATGGTGCCCAAGGTCGAAACCCTGGCCTGTGTGCAACAGGCGGTGTCGGCCATGGACGCTGCGGGGGGGCAGGGCGTGCCGCTGCACGTGCTGATTGAATCGCCGCTGGCCGTTCACCATGCCTTTGACATCGCGGCCCACCCGAGGGTGCAGTCGCTCAGCTTCGGCCTGATGGACTTTGTGTCCGCCCATGGCGGTGCCATCCCGGCCGACGCCATGGGGGTGGCAGGGCAGTTTGCCCACCCCTTGGTGTTGCAAGCCAAGCTGGCCTTGGCCAGCGCGGCGCACGCGCACGGCAAGGTGCCCTCGCATTGCGTGGTGACCGAGTTCCGCGATGCGGCGGCCCTGACCGCGGCGGCCTTGAAGGCCCGCAACGAGCTGGGTTACACCCGCATGTGGAGCATCCACCCCGACCAGATCCGGCCCATCGTCGCGGCCTTCACCCCTTCCGCGGGCGAGGTTGACCAGGCGGTGCACATCGTGTTGGCGGCCAAGGCCGCAGACTGGGGTCCCACGGCCGTGAATGGCACGCTGCACGACCGGGCCAGCTACCGCTATTACTGGCAAATACTAGAGCGAGCAATGCATACAGGACAAGCGCTGCCCGCCGAAATTGTTGATATTTTTTCTTCTTGACCCACTCTGGAGAACTCCATGCTGCAAGCCTATCGCCAACATGCCGCCGAGCGCGCCGCCCTCGGCATTCCGCCGCTGCCTCTGGATGCCAAGCAGGTCGAGGCCCTGATCGAACTGATCAAGAACCCCCCCGCTGGTGAAGACGCCTTCCTGCTGGACCTGCTGACCCACCGCGTGCCCCCCGGCGTGGACGACGCCGCCAAGGTCAAGGCCAGCTTCCTGGCCGCCGTCGCCCATGGCGACGTGAAAGTGGCCCTGATTTCCAAGGCCAAGGCCACCGAGCTGCTGGGCACCATGGTGGGTGGCTACAACGTCCACCCCCTGATCGAGCTGCTGGACGACGCCGAAGTGGCCGGTGTGGCGGCTGAAGCGCTGAAAAAGACGCTGTTGATGTTCGACTACTTCAACGACGTGGCCGACAAGGCCAAAGCCGGCAACGCCAAGGCCCAGGAAGTCATGAAGAGTTGGGCCGATGCCGAGTGGTTCACCACCCGCCCTGAAGTCGAGAAGAAGATCACCGTCACCGTGTTCAAGGTGCCTGGCGAGACCAACACCGACGACCTCTCTCCCGCGCCCGACGCCTGGAGCCGCCCCGACATCCCCATGCACTACTTGGCGATGCTGAAGAACACCCGTCCCGACGCGGCCTTCAAGCCCGAGGAAGACGGCAAGCGCGGCCCCATGCAGTTCATCGAAGACCTGAAGAAGAAGGGCAACCTCGTGGCCTACGTGGGCGACGTGGTCGGCACCGGTTCTTCCCGCAAGTCGGCCACCAACAGCGTGATCTGGGCCACCGGCCAGGACATCCCTTTCGTGCCCAACAAGCGTTTCGGCGGTGTGACCCTGGGCGGCAAGATCGCCCCCATCTTCTTCAACACCCAGGAAGACTCGGGCTCGCTGCCCATTGAAGTGGACGTGTCCAAGCTGGAAATGGGCGACGTGATCGACGTGCTGCCCTACGACGGCAAGATCGTCAAGAACGGCCCAAATGGTGAAGAAGTCGTGGCCGAGTTCGCGCTCAAGAGCCAAGTGCTGCTGGACGAAGTGCGCGCCGGTGGCCGCATCAACCTGATCATTGGCCGTTCGCTGACCGCCAAGGCCCGCGAGTTCCTGGGCCTGCCCGCCTCCACCACCTTCCGCCTGCCGGTGGCCCCCAAGGACAGCGGCAAGGGCTTCAGCCTGGCGCAGAAGATGGTCGGCCGCGCCTGCGGTCTGCCCGAAGGTCAGGGCGTTCGCCCCGGCACCTACTGCGAGCCCAAGATGACCACCGTGGGTTCCCAGGACACCACCGGCCCCATGACCCGCGACGAGCTGAAAGACCTGGCCTGCCTGGGTTTCAGCGCCGACATGGTGATGCAGTCCTTCTGCCACACCGCCGCCTACCCCAAGCCCGTGGATGCCAAGATGCACCGCGAGCTGCCTCCCTTCATCAGCAGCCGCGGTGGCGTGGCCCTGCGTCCCGGTGACGGTGTGATCCACAGCTGGCTCAACCGCCTGCTGCTGCCCGATACCGTGGGCACGGGTGGCGACTCGCACACCCGCTTCCCCATCGGCATTTCCTTCCCCGCAGGCTCCGGTCTGGTGGCCTTCGGTGCCGCCACCGGCGTGATGCCCCTGGACATGCCCGAGTCGGTGCTGGTGCGCTTCAAGGGCCAGATGCAACCCGGTGTCACCCTGCGTGACCTGGTGCATGCCATCCCCCTGTACGCCATCAAGGCCGGTCTGCTGACCGTGGCCAAGGCCGGCAAGAAGAACATCTTCAGCGGGCGCATCCTGGAAATCGAAGGTCTGCCCGACCTGAAGGTGGAACAGGCGTTCGAACTGTCCGATGCGTCTGCCGAGCGTTCTGCCGCCGGTTGCACCATCAAGCTCAACAAGGAGCCGGTGGCCGAGTACCTGCGTTCCAACGTCGTGCTGATGAAGAACATGATCGCCGACGGCTACGCCGACGCCAAGACCCTGGCCCGCCGCATCGAGAAGGTGGAGCAGTGGCTGGCCAACCCGCAGCTGCTGGAAGGTGACGCCGACGCCGAGTACGCGGCTGTGATCGAAATCGACCTGGCCGAGATCACCGAGCCCATCGTCTGCTGCCCCAACGACCCGGACGATGCCAAGACCCTGTCCGAAGTGGCCGGTACCAAGATCGATGAAGCCTTCATCGGCTCCTGCATGACCAACATCGGCCACTTCCGTGCCGCTGCCACCGTGCTGGGCGGTGCCCGTGACATCCCTGTCAAGCTGTGGGTGGCGCCGCCCACCAAGATGGACGCCGCCGAGCTGATGAAGGAAGGCCACTACGCCAACTTCGGTGCCGCCGGTGCCCGCACCGAAATGCCCGGCTGCTCGCTGTGCATGGGCAACCAGGCGCAGGTGCGAGAAGGTGCGACAGTGATTTCCACCTCCACCCGCAACTTCCCCAACCGCCTGGGCAAGAACACCAACGTGTTCCTGGGCTCCGCCGAGCTGGCCGCCGTGGCGTCCAAACTGGGCAAGCTGCCCACCAAGGACGAGTACCTGGCCGCCACCGGTGTCATCACCGCCAAGGCCGACCAGATCTACAAGTACATGAACTTCGACCAGATCGAAGAGTACGCAGAGGTGGCCAAGGGCGTGACCGCCTGACGCGCTGGTGCGTTTGAATGAAAACGGCCCTTCGGGGCCGTTTTTGTTGGTCGGGTGCATGTGCCAACGGTTCAATGGCGACTCGTTACACTGTGCCTCATGGCTGATCCGCATGCTCTGAGTGAGACTCAGGACTCCACCAAAGCCTTGTTGCAGTTGTGCAAGCGGTTGGAGCGGGCTTGGAATTTGCCTGACATCCTGGCCGCGCTGGCTCCCGTGGTGGACCAGGTGCTGGGTTATCCCCACGCGTGGCTGGCATTGTTGGGGGACCGGCCGGGGTTTGTCTCCATCATCAGCCAGGCCACCACCCGGGTCGGTTTTGATCAGTTCCACGCCGCCGCGGAGTCCCTGGAGATCCCGTTGGCGGGTGATCCCATGCTGGAAGAATTGCTGAAGGCCGATCACGTGGTGGTGGTGCTCGACGCCCGCACCGATCCTCGCACCAACAAGAAAGTGGTGGCGCAGTTGCAAAACCGCACCATCATCAACGTTCCCTTGCTGCTGGCCGACGAGTGCCTGGGGGCCTTGGGCATGGGGACCTATGGGGATGCCGAAGGTGTTCGCCCTCCATCGGACTGGCAACTCGAATTCATGCAGACGCTGGCAGGCCATGTGGCGGTGGCACTGGATCGGGTGCGGTTTCTCCAGACCCGCAAGCGCATTGAAGACGCGCTGTACCAGGAAAAAGAGCGTCTTCAGGTCACTCTGCACTCCATCAGTGACGCGGTCATCACCACCAACGCTGACGGCGAACTGCAGTACATCAACCCGGTGGCCCAGGCGTTGACGGGGTGGGACTTGGCCGCCGCAGTGGGGCGTCCCTACCAAGAGGTGTTTGCGTTCGATGCGGACGGGCAGGTCGATGCCGACGCCCCGGACATGGTGGCGCAGGCCATGGCCACCGCGCAGACCCTTCATTACCCGCAGTTGCGCCTGTTTCACCGATTGCAAGGGCATTGCCTGGTGGAGGCCGCGGTGTCGCCCATCCGCGATGCCGATGGCGATGTTCAAGGGGCGGTGCTGGTGTTCCGTGACGTGACCGAGCAACGGCGCCTGAGCCAGGAAGTGGCCTTTCAGGCCACGCACGACGAACTCACCGGTCTGGGCAACCGGCGCGCCTTTGAGCAGGCGCTGGCCCACTGTTTTGACCAGGTACGCACCCAACCGTCACACCGCCATGTGGTGTGTTACCTCGACCTGGACGAGTTCAAGGTGGTCAACGACACCTGTGGGCACACCGCCGGGGATGAGTTGTTGCGCCAGGTGGCGCAGCTGTTCCGGCAAGAGTTGCACAGCCAGGACCATTTCTGTCGCATTGGCGGGGACGAGTTCGGCATGGTGCTGCTGGACCTGAGTGTTGAGCAGGCCCTGCGCGTGGCCGAGCGCTTGCAGCATCGCTTGAGCACCTACCGCTTTGCCTGGCGGGACCAGAATTTCGGGGTGGGTGTCAGCATTGGCATGGTGGCTCTTGACGTCGGCAGCGAAAGCGTGGGTGCCCTGCTGCAAGCGGCAGACAGTGCCTGCTACGTGGCCAAAGACGCCGGGCGGGGGCGCATCCATGTGTACGCCAGTGACGACCCGGCCTTGGCCCAGCGTTATGGCGTGATGGAATGGGTCAGCCGCATCGAGCGGGCGCTGCAGCAGGATCGCTTTGTGTTGTATGCCCAGCCCATCGTGCCCATCCACCCCCAGTCTGCCGCGGGGCTGCACTGCGAGTTCCTGTTGCGCATGCACGATGACGCAGGCAACGTGGTGCTGCCGGGGCAGTTCATGCCGGCGGTGGAGCGTTACCACCTGGCGCACCGTGTGGACCGCTGGGTGTTCAACCGTGTCCTGCAATGGATGGAGGCGCACCACGAGGTCATGGAGCTGGGGGCCATCAACCTGTCGGGCCAATCCTTGGGCGACGACATGTTCATGACCCACGTGCTGGACACCCTGGCCCACACCCGCCTGCCCTGCCACAAGCTGTGTTTTGAAATCACGGAAACCGCCGCCATCGGCAACCTGCACACCGCGCAGCGCTTCATTGCCACGCTGCGGGGCCTGGGTTGCAAGCTGTCACTGGATGACTTTGGCAGCGGCTTGTCGTCATTTGCTTACTTGCGCACGTTGCCCGTGGACGTGCTCAAGATCGACGGGCAGTTTGTGCGCGACATCGCCACCGATGCGGTCAGCCTGGCCATGGTTCGCTCCATTCACGAGATCGGGTGCCTGATGGGCAAGGCCACGGTGGCCGAGTTTGTGGAAAGCCCCGCCATTCTGGCGTTGTTGCGCGGCTTGGACGTGCATTACGCCCAAGGTTACGCCGTGGGGCATCCCATGCCCTTGGACCAGCTGCTGGTGTGGCACACAGCGCGCGGCATGGGCGCTTCGTCAGCCGCCAACGCCGGGGCCTGACGGCGCTGGCGCTGTGCTGAATCAGGCCCAGGGTGCGATTCATGGGCCGCTGGTCATGTTGGCTTGATATGCTGGGGTATGCGAAACAGCATCATTCCCGGAGGGCCAACGACGCGCTGGACGGCGTGGATCCTCAGCATGGTGATGGCGCTGGCCTTGGGAGGGCTGGGTGTTCATTTCGGACTGCTGCCCCTGGCCCGGACACTGAGCGCCGCATGGGCGGTTCGGCAGTGGGTGGCGGTGCCTGCACAGGTGGTGTCCGTGGCCTTGGACGAGCACTGGGATGGCGAAGTGACCACCTACCGCGTGCTGACCCGCTACCGCTACACCCACCAGGGGCAGACCCACGAGGCCACCCGCGTGGGTCTGGAAACCTCCACGGGGCGTGACAACCTGGGTGACTGGCACCAACAGTGGCACGACCGACTGGCTCAGGCCCAGGCGCAAGGTCAGTCGGTGACCGCTTGGGTCAACCCCCGCCAACCCGATCAAGCTTTGCTGGACCCCACCCTTCGGTGGCCGATGCTGTGGTTCCGCCTGCCATGGGTTGTGCTGTTTTTTTCCTTGGGCTGGGCAGCGTGGCGGGTGGGCTGGCGCTGGCGACCAGGGGCGCAGGCCCTGAACCCTGCCGACCCCGAAGCCGCTCCGGCAGCGCTGGCTCGTCGCCAACCAGCGGGGCTGGGGCTGTTCACCGTGTTCTGGTGCGGGCTGACGTTTCCCCTGGTGGGGATCGTCTGGAGCAACGGAGCCCCCTGGTCGACCAAGGCGTTCAGTCTGCTGTTTCTCGCGGTGGGTGTGGCGCTGCTGACCTACAGCCTGCGGCAGGCGTGGTGGGCCTGGCGGATGGCCGCCACCCGGGTCCATTGCCAACCGGCGTAGCCACGCGCGGGCGAGGACGTGGTGGTGTCCCTGACCGTGCCCTTGCGGGCGCTGGCGGTGCTGGCCGACATTCCCAACCCTGTCCGCCTGGTTCAGTACCGGGTGGATGACAGCGGCTCTGGCGTGTCAGAGCGGCTGGTTCACACCGTGCCCTTGGCCTTGTCTCGACGGCCCGCCCTTCACGAAGGGGAGGAGTGGCGTGCACAGGGCGTGCTGCCCCCCGACGCGCCGGAACACGGCGGGCGACGGGCGGGAGAGCGTGTGGACTGGCGCCTGGAGATCCTGGGCCCCAAGGGGCAGGTGGTGGCGTCGCACAACGTACCGGTGCAAGCCGCCCGCTGGCCAGTCGCGCACGACACGGCCTGGGACGCCCCGGACCCCCGCGCCCGCTGGCGCCACGAGGAACACATCCCCCTGGACGACGCCGATCCCCGGTTGCACGGCGATCAGCCGCCCCCTCTGCCCGCCCACATGGTGGGGCGAGAAGGTCCTGATGGCTGGCAATGGCAGTTTGGCCAGCGCATGTGGCGTGTTTTTGCCTGGATGCAGGGGGCGCTGCTGCTGTGGGCCTTGAGTGCATGGTGGCCCGAGGCCGTTCGCCGTGGCGCATGGGGTGGGTGGCGCTTTCTGGTTCTGGCGGTGCTGTGTGCGGGCGTGTTGCATGCCGCCACCCGGCGATGGACGCTTGCGGTGTTTGACCAGGGCGTGACGGTGCAGGTGTCCTCGTGGATGTGGGTCCGAAGCCGCATCCTTCCCTTGGCCGCGTTGGATCACCTTTTCCACAAGCTGTTGTATGTGGTGGGCGGTGGTGCCTCCGAAAAACCATACTTGGCGCTGTACACCTGCACGGTGGGGGCGGGTGCCCTGGTGCATCGTTTGACCCCCGGCCTGCTGGGGCCTGAGGCGGTGGTGCGGGTGGCCTGGGTGCTGGGGTGGTGCCGTCGGCAGCGGGCAGGGCGCTTCACCGCCGGGGTGCTGAACCCCCCTGAGCCAGCCGCCTGGCGTCCAGGGTGGGGTGGTCTGCTCTGGGCGGCGTTGCTGCTGCTGTTGCAGACGCTGCCCGCCGGGCTGCCCCAGGGATTGGGTGTGCTATTGAATTGGTTGCAATGATTCCAATCAAATTAAGCGCTACGTGCTGATTTATGCTTGAATTTTTGGGGCGCGGGTGACCCACAAGCCTTCCACCGTGTAGACCGCCAGCGCCAGCCAGATGAGCGCAAAGCCCGCGACCCGCGGGCCCGCAAACGGCTCGCCGTACAGCAGCACCCCCAGCCCCAGCAGGATGCTGGGCGACAGGTATTGCAGGATGCCCATGGTGGACAGCGGCACCCGCCGCGCTCCGGCTGCAAACAGCAGCAGCGGCACGGCGGTCACCGGGCCGCTGAGGGCAAACAGCAGCCAGGTGTGGCCGTCGTGCACGGGAATGTCACCGCTGCGGCTGCCCCAGGCCAGCACCGCCAGGGCCAGGGGGGCCAGCAACAGCGTTTCCAGCGACATGCCTTCCAGGGCCCCCAGCGGCGCCAGTTTGCGGATGAGTCCGTACACGCCAAAACTCAAGGCCAGCCCCAGGGCAATCCAGGGCATGTGCCCGGCCAGCACCGCCAGCCACACCACCCCGCAGGCCGCCATGCCGAAGGCCAGCCACTGCGCCATGCGGGGGCGTTCGTGCAGGAACACAAAACCCAGCGCCACGTTGACCAGCGGCAGGATGAAGTAGCCCAGGCTGGCGTCCAGCACATGGTCATGGTTGACCGCCCAGATGTACAGCAGCCAGTTGCCCGCCAGCAGCGTGGCCGAGGCGGCAAAGATGCCCAGCACCCGGGGCTGGCGTTTGAGCTCGACCAGCCAGCTCCAACGCCGCAACACCGTCAACACCAGCAGCACAAAGGCCAGGGACCACACCATGCGGTGCAGCACCACCTCGGTGGAGGCCACGTGGTGCAGTTGCTTGAAGAACAGCGGAAACAACCCCCACATGGCGTACGCCAGGGCACCATAGACCAGACCGATTTGCATGCCGTGCTTTCAGGGCCGCGGGCCCCAGAAGAAAAAGCGACCCGAAGGTCGCTTGGATTTTTAAGAAATTTTAACCCCTTCCGCTTTCAGGCAAAGGGATGTTTGCTATTGAATCAGGAGTTCTTGAGCTTGAAGGTGCGTACCAGCTGTTCCAGGTGCGCGGCCTGATCCTGCAACGACTGAGCCGCCGCGGCCGCCTGTTCCACCAGCGCTGCGTTTTGCTGGGTGGCGGCGTTCATGTCGCCAATGGCGCTGTTGACGCGGGCAATGCCATCGGTCTGTTCGGCCGCGGAGGTGGCGATTTCCCCCACGATGGACGACACGTTGCGGATGCTGTCCACCACATCGGTCATGGTGGCACCGGCTTGGTGAACCAGCTTGCTGCCGTCACCGATCTTGCCGACCGAGTCGTCGATCAGCGCCTTGATCTCCTGGGCGGCGGCAGCCGAGCGCTGGGCCAGGCTGCGCACCTCGCTGGCCACCACGGCAAAGCCGCGGCCCTGTTCACCGGCCCGGGCCGCTTCGACGGCGGCGTTCAGCGCCAGGATGTTGGTCTGGAACGCGATGCCGTCGATCACGCCAATGATGTCGCCGATGCGCTGCGAGGAGGTGTTGATGGCATCCATGGTGGACACCACCTGCTTGACCACCTGACCGGCTTGCACGGCCACGTCGGAGGCGGACACCGCCAGCTCGCTGGCGTGGCGGGCGTTGTCGGCACTTTGGTTGACACCGTCGGTCAACTCCTGCATGGAGGCGGTGGTGCGCTCCAGGCTGGACGCCTGCTGCTCGGTGCGGTTGGACAGGTCGCTGTTGCCATTGGCAATGTCGGCCGAGGCGCTGTAGATGGTGTCGGTGCCCGTTCGCACCTGCCCCACGGTGCGCGCCAGGCTGTCGCGCATGTTCAGCAAGGCCTGCTGCAGTTCGCCGATTTCGTTGCGCGAGGTCACGGCGATGGTGCCGGTGAGGTCCCCCTCGGCAATGTCCTGTGCGGTTTTCACGCCTTCCGACAACGGACGGGTGACCACGCGGGTGATGAAGGGGTAGATCAGGCCCAACACCGGAATGGCCGTGATGAACGCCACCAGGATGGACTTCCAACGCTGCTCGGCCAGTTCGGCATTCACCTTGTTGAGCGACACCTTCATGCTCACCACCCCCAGCACGCTGTTTTCGGGGACTTGGTGGCAGGTCAGGCAATTTTTGCCCAGGTAATTGTTGGAGGCCAGCGCCGGGCGGATCACCCGCAGGTATTCGCCCTTGTCGTCCTTGTCCACGTAGAACACCTCTTTGCCGGTGTTCAACACCTGTTGTTCATGGGTGTCGGCTTGGTGGGCGTCCTGGGTGGTGCCGGGGCCGAAGGCCTGGATCACGGCCGGGCCGCGCAGCACCTGCACGTCGCGGATGGTGTTGAGCTGCTTCATCTGGTCGAGGAACACATGCCGCTCGGACACGGTGCCTGTGACCATCATGCCTGTCAGGCCCGCCATGGTGGCGTCGTGCATGCTGAGGGAATAGTCCTTGGCCTGTTCGATGGCGGCCTGGCGACCGACATAACCTTGCCAGATGATGACGCCCGTCCAGACGACCACCAACGCAATGGCGATGGTGGTCAGGAATTGCATCCAGATTTTGATATTGGAACTGCTGCGCATGAATGCGTTCTCGTGGCTGATGTGCGTGATGGTGGGGTGAACCCCTCCCAATTGTCTCCCTGGCGTCATTATTGGCGGAAGGTGGGGACAACCCACCCCAATTCCATGGACAGTGTGGTGAATTGGCTTCGGTTCACACGCAGTTGTTGCGGTGGATCAAGCCCATGGGTTAAGGGGTTCGCATAATGCCCTCCCTGGGCTTGGGGGCTTTGGCTGGATGTGTCCTGCCGTTGGGTCTTCTCGCCGTACTACATGGGCACCACCGTTTCCTCTCACCTGTGTGATCCGTGCGCGAGTCCCTCCCGCTCGCCATGGCGCTGGGTGGTGGGCGGGCTGGCCTTGTTGTTGTTGGCGGCATTCGGTTTTCGGAATGTGGTTCACGACTGGGAATCGTTGTACCCCGTGGGCGCAGCGTCTCCCGCACGTTCGGTGAATGAACTCGCGGGCCAAGCGGCACCGTCGGTGCTGCCCCTGCCGGTTCAAGCACCTGCCTGGGGTCCCAAGGAAGAGCTGGGACGCCGACTGTTCCACGAACCTCGCCTGTCGGCTGACAGTTCCCTGTCGTGTGCCAGCTGTCACCCGTTGGAGCGAGGTGGGGCCGATGGGCGTCGCGTGTCGGTGGGCGTCAACGGGGCCTTGGGCAAGTTCAACGCCCCCACGGTGTTCAACGCCATGTTCAACGCGGCCCAGTTCTGGGATGGGCGGGTGTCCACCCTGGACGAGCAAGCCGGTGGTCCCATCGTCAACCCGGCGGAAATGGCCGCACAGTGGCCCGACGTGCTTCAGCGTCTGGCGGCCGATGCTTCCTACCGCCAAGCCTTTCTGGCGGCGTTTGGCACCGCCACCCCGCAGCAGTCACAGGTCACCCAGGCGCTGGCGGCATTCGAGCGCACGCTCATCACGCCCAACAGCCGGTTTGACCAGTACCTGATGGGCGAGCGTCAGGCGCTCAATGAGCAGGAATTGCGGGGCTACCAGCGGTTTCAGGACCTGGGCTGCGTCAGCTGCCATCAGGGCCGGGGCCTGGGGGGCAACCTGTTCCAACCGTTTGGCGTGATGCTCACCCCCCAGGCGTTGGCCCGTTATGGCGGGGACAACCCAGGGCGTTACGCTGTCACGGGCTTGGAGCGTGATCGGGGGGTGTTCAAGGTGCCCGGCCTGCGCAACGTGGCGCTGACGGCACCGTACTTCCACGATGGCAGCGTGGCCACGTTGGAAGAGGCGGTCTGGGTCATGGGCCAGGCCCAGCTCGGGCGCGATTTGCCGCGGCAGGCCGTGGACGACCTGGTGGCCTTTCTGCGCACCCTCACCGGCCAGTGGCAGGGTAAACCACTGCAGTGAAACTCCACCCCATCTTCCCCGCTGGACCTGTGGGCCTGTTGCGCATGGTCGGCGTGCTGGTGTGCCTGGCGGGGATGTTGGTCTGGGTGTTTTTCAAGGCCGAGGCCATTGATCCTGAGCAGCATGAGGCCCACGAACGCTGGATTCACCAGGTGCAGGACCTGGACGCGCGAACCGACCGTGAAATGCTGGCCATCCGCCTGGAGCTGTCCCGTCACTACGACACCCTCACCGGCTTGAACGCCGAGTTGCAAGCGCAGATGAACCGCGTGGTCCCGTGGCCCGACCATCTGGACGCGGAGGTCCGCCAATCACTGGACAAGGCCTTGGGCGAGCTGGCTTCCAAGGTGGGTGACAAGGGACAGTGGGTTGACGAGTTCAAGCGGCACCATGCGGTGCTGCGCAACTCCTTGGCGTACTTCCCGGTGGCGGTGGGCGAATGGCTGACGCAGGAGTCCGAGGGGCGGTTGGCGCGGTGGCGGACACCCGTGGAGCGCTATGCCCGCGCCATCCTGGTGTTTGCCCACAGCCCGGGGCCCGCCAGCCTGGCACAGGCCGAGCAGGCCCGCCAGGCGCTGCTGGGCCCAGGGGGCGAGCCCCTGGCGGCGGTGGCCCACCTGGTGTTGCACGGGGACCAGATCGTGCGCCGCTCGGCCCAGATTGACGACGTGGTGCGACGCAGCTTCGACCTGGGCACCGTGAACGCCATGGACCGTTTGCGGGCGGCGTACGACCAGGCGCACGCCCGTGTCCTGCTCCGCGTCAAGCTGTACCGCTGGGCCATGTACGTGTTGGGTCTGGTGCTCACCGGCTACCTGGGGGTGATGTTCTCCCGGCTGGAGCGCGCCCGGCAGCGGCTGGCGGTGGCCCACGACGAAATCCGCGAACGGCTCAGCGCCCAGGCCGCCACCGAAATGCAGTTGCGCCTGCATTCCACGGCGTTTCGCAACTCGCACGACGGCATCATCCTCACCAATTCGCAGGGGGTGATCGTGGACGTCAACCCGGCGTTCACCCGCATCACCGGCTGGGCCCGTGGCGAGGTGGTGGGCCGCAACCCCCGTGTGCTGCGCTCGGGACGACATGACGAGGCGTTCTACGTCAGCATGTGGCAAAGCATCCGACACACCGGCACCTGGTCGGGTGAGGTGTGGAACCGCAACAAGTTTGGCGAAATCTATCCCGAACTGCTGTCCATCTCCTCGGTGCGCGATGAGTCCGGTCTCATCACCCACTACGTGGGGGTGTTTTCCGACATCCGGCGCATCAAGGCCCAGGAAAGCCAGCTCACCAAAATGGCGTATTACGACGCCTTGACCGATCTGCCCAACCGCGTGCTGCTGGCCGACCGGCTGGCGCAAGGCATGGCGCAGACCCGCCGCGCGGGCAAGCTCATGGCGGTGGCCTACCTCGACCTGGATGGCTTCAAACCCGTCAACGACACCTGGGGCCACGAGGCCGGAGACAAGGTGCTGGTGGAGATTGCCCGCCGCCTCAAAGGCGTGCTGCGCGGTGGGGACACCGCTGCCCGCATCGGGGGCGACGAGTTCGTGGTGCTGTTCCTGGGGCTGGAGGGCGGCCATGACAGCCAGGTGGCCTGCCAGCGGGTGCTGGATGCCGTCTCCCAGCCCATGGCCGTGCTGCCCGATCCGGTGCAGCTGTCGGCCAGCCTGGGTGTCACCCTCTACCCGCAGGACAACGTCGATGCCGACCAGCTGCTGCGCCACGCCGACCAGGCCATGTACCTGGCCAAGCAGTTTGGCAAGAACCGCAGCCATGTGTTCGACGCCCACCACGACCGCGAGTCCCGCACCCAGCACGACGTGGTTCAGCGCATGAACCAGGCCCTGGACGAAGGCGAGCTGGTGCTGTACTACCAACCCAAGGTCAGCCTCAAGACCGGCAAGCTGGTGGGGTGCGAGGCCCTCATCCGATGGCAGCACCCCGAACGCGGCATGCTGCTGCCGCTGGACTTTTTGCCCTACATCGAGGCGGACGAACTCAGCTGCCGTCTGGGCAACTGGGTCATCCGCCAGGCGCTGCGGCAGCTGGCGCAGTGGCGGCACAGCGGCTGGATGATGAACGTCAGCGTCAACATCTCGGGGCGCCATTTGCAGTCGGCCGACTTTCTCCAGGACCTTCAGCAAGCCCTGGACATGCAGCCCGATGTGCCGCCTGCCTGCCTGGAGCTGGAAATCCTGGAAACCACCGGGCTGGAAGACGTGGTCAAGGTGTCCGAGGTCATGGAGGCCTGCCACCGCCTGGGGGTGTCGTTTGCCATTGACGACTTTGGCACCGGCTACTCGTCGCTCACCTACCTCCAGCGCCTGCCCGCACAGACGGTGAAGATCGACAAGAGCTTTGTGAAAGAGGTGCTCAAAGACCCCAACAACCTCGTCATCGTGCACAGCGTCACGCAGTTGGCCCGCTCGTTGCTGCGCAACGTGGTGGCCGAGGGCGTGGAAGACGCCGACCAGGGCCGTGCCCTGCTGCAAATGGGGTGTGACCAGGCCCAGGGCGACGGCATCGGCCCCGCCATGCCTGCCGAGCACCTGCGGGCCTGGCTGGACGCCTGGCACCCCCCTTCGTTGTGGTTGCGGCTGGGGCGGAGCACCTGGGGCGAAGCCGTGTACCCCATGCTGCTGGCCGAGGTGGAACACCGCAGCTGGGTGGCCCACCTGGCCCACGCCATCGAACACGACCTGGCCCCACCGCACGAACACCTGGACAACAGCCACACCTGCCGTTTTGGTCGCTGGTACGACCAGGTGCCCCACACCTTTCCCGCCCTGGCCACCGACCCGGTGTTCCACGCCATTCGTGAGCCGCACGAGCGCGTGCATGCGCTGGCTGCCGAGATGGACCGGCTCTGGCGCGACGGCCTGGTGCGCCAGGCCCAGGCCAAACTGCCCGAGGTCCGCGTGGCGCGAGACGCCGTCCTGGTGGCCATCCAACTGCTGGCCGAGCGCCATGGCACCCGTGCTGACCTGCCGGGCGCGGACAATGCAGCGCATGTCCGATATCCCGCCCCCTGAGTCGTTGGCCCCCGCCTGTCCGGCGTCCGTGGCCCCGCCGCGGACCGAAGGCCCTGCTGCATGGTGGTCGGGCTGGTTGGCCCGCCTGCTCCAGGAGGTGGAGGTGTCTGCCGTGCGTGCGCAGGGGGCTGGGGGGCAGAACGTCAACAAGGTCTCCAGCGCCGTGCACCTGCGTTTTGATGTGCACGCCTCGACCTTGCCCGACGACGTGAAGCAGCGCCTGCTGGCCCTGCGGGACCACCGCATCTCCCAGGAGGGTGTGGTGGTCATCAAGGCCCAGGCCCATCGCAGCCAGGACCTCAACCGCGCGGACGCTTTGGAACGCCTGCAGGCCCTGGTTCAGTCCGTCGCCCGTGTGCCCCGGGTGCGGCGGGCCACGCGGCCCACCCGGGCGTCGCAGCAGCGGCGCCTGGCAGGCAAAGCCCAGCGTGGCGCCGTCAAGCGCCTGCGCGGCGGCCCCTTGCCCGGGGACTGAACCTGCCCGTCACTCCCGCCGTTTCAGAGCAGTTGCCGGTACTGGATGAAGCCCGAGCGGATGGCCACCCGGTCGTACAGCTGCCGGGCCGTGGCATTGCCCTCCTGGGTGAGCCAGTGCACGCGGGCGCAGCCGCGTTGGCGTGCGTCCTGGTACACATGCTCAATCAACGCCCGCCCCACGCCCTGGCCGCGCACCGACTCGTGTGCAAACAGGTCTTGCAGGTACATGTAGTTGCCTTCTGTCCAGCAACTGCGGTGTTCGATGTAATGCACCAGCCCCACCACGGTGCGACCGTTCGGACCGTCCTGCTCGGCCAGCGCCACGTGCATGGGTTCGGCGGGGTCCATCAGCCGTTGCCAGGTGAGGTGCGACACCGCGTCGGGCAAGGTGGTTTCGTAAAACGTCAGATACGCCTGCCACAGCGGCCACCAGGCGGCCTGGTCGGCTGGGGTGGCGGGGCGAATGGTCACGGCGGGTGGGGTGGGTGGGGTCATGGTGAATGCCAAGGGGTGAAGGACGGGGTGGGTCAGGCGGACGGCAGGTGCTGGGCCACGAGGTTGGCCATGGCCTGGGCCGGGTGGGTGTGGGGTGAAACCTGGGCCAGCAGGCCCTGGTGCACGGTGTGGCGGTCGGCCACCGGGCGGTTCTGGCTGACCTTCCATTTGCCTTGCAGCCGCTCCACGCACACCTCCACGCCCACAATGGCCCGCAGCAAACCGCTCAGGTAATCGGCAGGGGCGTCGGCCACCGCCCAGGGATGGGCTTGGTGGCGTTCCTGGGCGTGGGTGAGGGTGCTCAGCTGGGCCATCAGCCAGTCGGCGTCGTTCACCAGCCGGGCCCGGCCCCAGGCATGCACGGTGGCGTAGTTCCAGGTGGGCACCACCCGCCCGCCCGCGGCCTTGCTGGCGTACCACGAGGGGCTGATGTAGTGCTGCGGCCCCTGGAACACCAGCAGGCACGGCAGGCCGCGTGCGTCCTGGGCCATGGCCTGTTCCAGGTCTTGCACCCAGGGGTTGTTGCGTGCCACGTGGGCTTGCAGGGTGCCCAGCGGGGCTGCGGCGGCGGTACCCGCGTCGGCGTTGGCATCGGCGTCCGTGGTCGCCAGGGCAAAGGGCACCAGATTGGCCTCCAGGTCGGGCCAGGCGGTGGCTCCGTTGGCCGCAGGGCGTTGGGTGATGACGGTGGCCAGGGGGTGTTGGCGCATCAGGTCGTGCAAGACCTCGGTGCGGGATTCTTCGAAGGGGGCGGGCAGGTACATGGCGGTGGGGGATGCGCGTGCACCCAGTGGGCGGAAGGAGCTTCAAGGTTAAAGTGCAGCCGTCTGGGGTTTGGAACCACGAAGGGAACATGTTTTGGAACCACTGATTGTCGTGGCCCCGGTGGCCGACCTGTCCGGTGTGCTGGCCACGTTGGGGCCCGCCGGGCGGGTGCGTGGGGTGCCCCGTCAGCAGCGTCTGCTGGAGCTGCTGCGCCAGGCCTTGCGCGAGGGGCGCTGGGCGGCGGGCACGCGGTTGCCAGCGTCACGCGAGTTGGCGCAGCGCGAGGCCATGGCCCGCAACACCGTGGTGCACGCCTACCAGCAACTGGTGGCCGAGGGGTGGCTGCTGCCCGGCCCCGGCGGCACGGTGGTGGCCCCCAGGGACACGACCCTGCTTTCGCCATTGGCTGAGGATGACAAGCCCCCGCAGTCGGGCCTTCCCCCCGGTGTGGCGGGCCGATTTTCCCGCCGGGCGCAGGCGCTCATGGCCCCGGTGCGCGAGGGCGGCAGCGAGTTTCTGCCCTTTGCCCCCGGGTTGCCCGACCTCCACGCCTTTCCCTGGCGCAGCTGGGCGCGCCATGTCCAGCAGGGCTGGGGCGAGGTGGGGGCACGCCAATTGGCCTATGCCTCGGACGCGGGCGACCCCGAGTTGCGCCAGGCCATTGCCCAATACCTTCGCGCCCGCCGAGGGCTGAACTGCACGCCCGAGCAGGTGTTGGTGACCTCAGGTGCCCAGACCGCGCTGGACCTGTGCGCCCGCATGCTGGCCGACCCGGGCGACACCGTGTGGATGGAGCACCCCGGCTACCCCGCCGCGGCGGCCATGCTGCGCACTGGTGGCTTGCGCCTGCAGCCCGTGCCGGTGGATGCCGACGGCCTGGTGGTGGACCCCGAGCGCTGGCACGGCCAGCCGCCCCGGCTGGTGTTTGTGTCGCCCTCGCACCAGTACCCCATGGGGGCGGTGCTGTCGCTGCAACGGCGTCAGGCCCTGCTGGCGCTGCTGCGTGGCACCGACGCCTGGGTGATCGAGGACGACTACGACTGGGAGTTTGTGCACAGCGGGCGGCCCCTGCCACCGCTGCAACGCCTGGACCCGCAAGCGCCGGTGGTGTACGTGGGCACCTTCAGCAAGGTCATGGCTCCGGGGCTGCGGCTGGGCTACCTGGTGGTGCCGCCTTGGGCGGTGGAGCCCATGTCGCAAGGCCTGCGTGGGGTGTTTCGCACGGGCCAGCAGGTGGAGCAGCGGGCATTGGCCCGTTTCATTGCCAGTGGGGGCATGGCCCGGCACCTGCGGCGCATGGCCCCGCTGTACGCCCGCCGCCAGCAGCTGTTGCGCCACGAACTGGCGCAAGCTTTTGGTGCCGCCGTCACCGTGTGGGGCGGGGCCGCTGGCATGCACCTCACCCTGGTGTTTGCCCAGCCGGTGGACGACGTGGCCGTGGCCGAAGCCGCCGCTGCCCTGGGCGTGAGCGCCTCACCCCTGAGCCGCTACGCCTTGCCGGAGGCCAGCGGGCCGGTGCAGACCGGCCTGGTGCTGGGCTACGGCGTGGCCCCTGAGGGCATGATGGCCTCGCTGGTGCAGCGCCTGCACCGGGCGTGGCAGTCGGTGGTGGCGCGTTGAGGATGGAGGGCTGAGGGCTTACAGAATCCGCGCCACCAGCGCCCCGCGGGTGGCGTCTTCCTGGCCGTGCACGGGAATCCACACCCGCATGGGGTTGCCTGCGGCCACCTGCACGGGCTCGCCGTCGGCGTTTTTCATGGTGTCCAGCTTCACCAGGCGGTTGCCGCTGGGGTGGATCACCTCAATCGTGTCGCCCACGGCAAAGCGGTTCTTGGTTTCGATTTCGGCCCAGCCGTCGGCCACGTTCAGCACCTCGCCCACGTACTGGCTGTGCCGGGCCTGGGAGCCGCCGGTTTCGTAGTTCTGGTAGTCCTGCGAGGGGCGGCGTTCCAGAAAGCCGCTGGTGTAGCCCCGGTTGGCCAGGCTTTCCAGCTGGGCAACCAGCTCGGGGTTGAAGGGCTTGCCCGCCACCGCGTCGTCGATGGCGCGGCGGTAGATCTGCGCCGTGCGCGTCACGTAGTACTGGCTCTTGGTGCGGCCCTCCACCTTGAGTGAATCCACCCCGATCTGCACCAGCCGCGCCACATGCTCCACCGCACGCAGGTCCTTGCTGTTCATGATGTAGGTGCCGTGCTCGTCTTCCATGATGGGCATCAGCTGCCCCGGGCGCTCAGCCTCTTCCAGCAGGTACACCTGGTCGGCTGCGGGGTGGCGGGGGCTGCCTCCGCAGGCGGCAAAGGCGGTTTCGGCCTGCTGCTGCTCGGCGGCAAAGTTGAAGTCCTGGCCCAGCGCCGTGGCGGCGGCGGGCATCACGTCGCCGCTGTCGGTTTCCTGGGCGGCGCTTTGTTTGTATTCCCAGCGGCAAGCGTTGGTGCAGGTGCCCTGGTTGGCGTCGCGGCGGTTGAAGTAGCCGCTCAGCAGGCAACGGCCCGAGTAGGCGATGCACAAGGCGCCGTGCACAAACACCTCCAGTTCCATGTCGGGGCATTCGTTGCGGATGGCTTCGATCTCGTCCAGGCTGAGTTCGCGCGAGAGGATGATGCGCGTCACCCCCACCTTCTGCCAGAACTTCACTGCCGCGTGGTTGGTGGTGTTGGCCTGCACCGAGAGGTGGATGGGCACGTGGTCCCAGGCCCCGCTGTGCATCTTGTCCAGCACCATCATGATCAGACCGGGGTCGGCCATGATGATGCCGTCGGGCTTCATGGCCACGATGGGCTCGATGTCGCGCAGGTAGGTGCGCACCTTGTCGTTGTGCGGCAACAGGTTGCTGGTGAGGAAGAACTTCTTGCCGCGCTGGTGGGCTTCGTTGATGCCCTGGGCAATTTGCTCCAGGCGGAACTCGTTGTTGCGGGCGCGCAGCGAGTAGCGCGGTTGACCGGCGTACACGGCGTCGGCCCCGAAGTCGTAGGCGGCACGCATCTTGGCCAGCGAACCGGCGGGCAACAGCAGTTCGGGCGCACGGGTCGGGGTGGTGGCGGGGGTGGCAGGGGTGGCATTCATGCCCGGTATTGTCCGTCGTCAAGACTTTGCTGTCAGGTTCGCGCCAGAATGCCCGCCCATGAACAAACAGCTGTTGATTGCCGGGGGTGGCATCGGGGGCATGGCGCTGGCGCTGGCCGCGTCGCGCAACGGAATCCAGACCGATCTGCTGGAGCAGACGGCCGAGTTCTCCGAAGTGGGGGCGGGCATCCAGCTGGGCCCCAACGCCGTGCGTGTGCTGGACGACTGGGGCCTGATGGAGCCCCTAAAGGCCGTGGCGGCCTTTCCCAACGCCTTGCGCGTGCGCGACGCCCACGACGGCAACGTGCTCGGCGAAAAGCTGCTGGGTGAGCTGGCCCGCGCCCGCTACGGCCAGCCCTACGCCACCATCCACCGTGCCGACGCCCTCAACCTGCTGGTGCAGGCCGTCAAACAGCAAAGCAACGTCACCCTGCACCTCAAGGAGCGCGTGCGCAGCGTGTGGGAAACCCCCGAAGGCGTGGCCGTGCACACCGAGTCGGGCCGCAACCTCGAAGCCGGTGCCCTGGTGGGCTGTGACGGCCTGTGGAGCGTGGTGCGCCGCCATGTGATGGCCGGGCCGCAGGGCCTGGTGCAGGGTGGTGAGCCACCCATCGACATCGCCCCCCGCTTCTCGGGCCATGTGGCCTACCGCGGCATGGTCAAGCAGGCCGACCTGCCCGAGGCCCTGCGCACCCACGTGGTCACCGCCTGGCTGGGGCCGCGGCTGCACGTGGTGCACTACCCGGTGCGCCGCGGGGCGCTGGTCAACATCGTGGCGGTGGTGGAAGGGCGGCAGACCAGCAACCCCCAAAGCTGGTCGCACGAGGCCAACCGCGCCGACCTCATGCGCGCCGTGGGCCCGGTGCACCCCATGCTGTCGGGCATGTTGGACGCGGTGGACCTGTGGAAGCTGTGGCCCTTGAACGACCGCCCACCCATGACTGGCCCCTACGAACACGCCCAGGGCAAGGTGGCCCTGGCCGGTGATGCCGCCCACCCCATGCGCCCCTACCTGGCCCAAGGCGCGGCCATGGCGCTGGAAGACGCCTGGACCCTGGGCCAGCTGCTGGAGCAGGCCCACGCCCGCCAGCCCGATTCCACCCTGGACTGGGCCGCGCTGTTCCAGCGTTTTGCCCAGGCGCGCTGGCGTCGCAATGCGCGGGTACAGTCCAACTCCATCCGCAACGGGCGTGCATTCCACGCCGAAGGCTGGATGCGCCTGGCCCGCAACGCCACCATGGCCTTGATGGGCGACCGCCTGCTGGACAAACCCTGGCTGTACGAAGGGCCGCCAAAGCCCTGAAATTCATAGCAGTCATCGCTTGTAATGAAAGCGGTAGAGGCCAATTTGGTTTCAAGTTTTTCGGAGACAAGACCTTGACCGCATACCCCTCATCGTGCCGCCGAGCGTGCACGCTGGCCCTGGCCGCCCTGAGTTTGGCCGCCCCGTGGTGCGTGCCTGCCCAGGCCGCCGACGCCCCTGCTGCCACCGGCAGCGCCGCCACGGCACCGTGGCCCACCCAGCCGCTGCGGCTGGTGGTGGGTTTTCCGCCCGGCTCCTCGCCCGACATCACCGCCCGCACCCTGGCCGAGCCCTTGTCGCACGCCCTGGGCCAACCCGTGGTGGTGGACAACAAACCCGGCGCGGGCGGCAACATCGGGGCCAACGTGGTGGCCCAAGCCACCGACGGTCACACCCTGGGGCTGATGATCAACGGCAACCTCACCATTGCCAAAGTCCTCAACCCCAAGGTGCCTTACGACCCCTTGAAAGACCTGGCCCCCGTGTCCCTGGTGGCCACCGCGCCGCTGGTGCTGACCGCGCCCGCCCACCTGCCCAGCGGGGCCGCCGCCTTCTTTGCCGCCGCTCGCCAAGGCGGTGGGGCGTGGAATTACGGTACCCCGGGCGTGGGCACCATGGCCCATTTGGGGACCGAGCTGCTCAAGGCCCGCGTCGGCCTGGGTGCGGTGCACGTGCCTTACCCCGGCAACCCGCAGGTCATCACCGGCTTGCTGGGCGGGCAGACCCACATGGCCCTGCTGCCCCCCGGGCTGGCCATGGCCCAGGTCAAGGCGGGCCGTTTGCATGCCATTGGTGTCACATCGGCCGGGCGCAGCAGCCTGGTGCCCGACGTGCCCACGCTGGCCGAATCGGGCGTGGACGGGCTGAAGGGCTTTCAGCTGGAAATCTGGAACGCCGTGGCCGCCCCGGCCCGCATGCCCCAGGCCCACATCCACAAGGTGGCCAGCGCATTGGTGGACATCGTGCGCAAGCCCGACATGCGCCAGCGCCTGTTCAACCAGGGCTGGCAGGTGGTGGGCACCTCGCCCGAGGGGCTGGCCAACCGCATCCAGGCGGACACCGCGCAAATGACCACCGTCATCCGCTCGCAGAACATCCAAGCCCAATGAAAGGCTGACCCATGGCCGTACCCTGGTGGACCCTGGCCAAGGCGGTGCCCTGGTCTGATGTGATTGAGCACGCCCCCGCCGTGGTCAACGCCGCGCGCAAGTTGCTCAAACGCAAACCCGGCGACCACGCGGGGGGCGATGCTGGCGAGGGCACCACCACGGTGGCTGTCCCGGTGCCCGATGCGGCCACGCCGCTCACCCCGGCCGAACTCAGCACCCAACTGCACGCGGCCCGCACCGAAACCGCCCAGCTGCGCACCCAACTGACCGACACCCAGCAACTGTTGCAGGAACTGGCCGAACAACAGGCCCGCGCCCTGGCCCAGGTGGAGGACCAGCGCACCCAGCTGGACCGCCTGCGCCGCCACCTGCTGGCGGTGGCCGTGGTGGCCGCTGTCAGCACGGTGCTGGTGGTGGGGTTGCTGGTGAAGGTGCTGGGGTGAACGGGTTGGGGTGAATGGGGGAGGGGCCCGCCACTCAATCGATCAACTGCCCGTCCATGTGGAAGGGGTAGGGCCCTTCGAACGTGCCGCTTGCGGCGTTGTGGGTGACCAAACGGCCTTTTGGCGGCAGTGCGTGCAGGCAGTAGCCCGGTGGCTCCAGCACCCACCTGGAAGCGGCATCCGGTGCCACGTCCAGACACACTTGGTGCGCGGTGGAGGGTGCCGTGGCCGCCACGGTTCCGCCGAAACGGACCTGGATGGCCCGATGCAAGTGGCCGCAGATGATGCGCTCCACATTGGGAAACTTGGACACCAGTGACTCCAGTTCGGCGGCACCTTCCAACAGGCCAATGTCGTCCATGTGGCCGATGAGGGTTTCAAACGGTGGGTGGTGCATGGCCACGACCACGGGGCGGTCTGCATGCTTGCCAAGCTGGTCGTGCAACCAATCCAGACGCTCTGCGCACAGGCGGCCAGCGCTGGCCCCAGGGTCCACCGTGTCCAGCGCAATCAGTTGCAAGCGGCCAATGGAGACGCTGTACTGCACAAAACCCGAGGCGCCGAGGTAGGCGTGATCGGGAAAACTATGGCGCAGCTGGTCACGTTCGTCATGGTTGCCGGGCAGCAAATACACGGGCACTGAAATGGGGGCCAAAAGCGCCCGCAAATGGGCGTATTCAGCCGCCCGCCCAAAGTCGGTCAGGTCGCCGGTGATCACCACGGCATCCGGCTGTTGAGGCAGGCGGGCCATGCTGCTCACGGCTTGCCGGAGGTAGGGCGCGGTCTCGATTCGGCCATACGCCAGGCGACCCGGTTCGCGGATGTGTGGATCGGACAGTTGCAGCAACAAGGTGTTCATGGGGGTGTGGTTCAAAGGACTTCAGGGCCAGGCAGAAACCGGTCTGGCTGGATGCGCAAACCCACCAGGTCTCCCACGCGGGCCGGGTGGTCGCGGACCACATCTGCTTTCAGGGGCGCCTGGTCGGCCAGCGTCAACGTCAACTCGACACGCTCACCCAGGAAGCTGCGCCGCGAGACCGTTGCCTGCCCCCACCCGGCAACGGGGGGGCCCACTTCAATGTCTTCGGGGCGAACCAGAATGCCCTGGTGCTGGCCCCAGGCGGGCGAACAGCTCAGCTCCAGGCCCCCGAGCGGGAGGACATGGCGTGCGCGTGCGGCATCGTCCCGCTCCAGGCGGTTGACGCGCCCGAGGAACGTGGCCACGAACGGGTGTTCAGGCGTTCGGTACAGCGTTTCACCATCGCCCACCTGCACGATCTGCCCGCCTTGCATCACCGCCAGCCGATCGGCGATGGCCAGGGCTTCCTGCTGGTCGTGGGTGACAAACACCGCCGTGATGTGCAGCCTGCGCAGCAGCTCGGCCAGTTCGTCTCGCAACGACTCTTTGAGCTTGGCATCCAGGGCGGCCAGGGGCTCGTCCAGCAGCAACACCTTGGGCCGCACCGCCACGGCACGGGCCAGGGCCACACGCTGCCGTTGCCCGCCGGAGAGTTCGTGGGGGCGTTTGTTTTCCAACCCCTTCAGGCGGACCAGGTCCATCAGCTCGCCCACCGTGCGGCGTTGTTCATCTTTCGAAACGCCCCGGATTCGCAGGCCGTAGCCGATGTTGGCCTGCACGGACATTTGCGGAAACAGCGCATAGCTCTGAAACATCATGCCGATGCTTCGCTTTTCGATGGCCATGGCCGTGACGTCGTGGCCACCAAACAGGATGCGACTGCCCGCATCGGGGGTCTCCAGCCCTGCGATCAAGCGCAGCAGCGTGGTCTTGCCGCAGCCGGAAGGGCCCAGCAGGGCCAGCACTTCCCCGGGGGCAATGGTCAGCGAGGTCCGCTTCAGGCCCTGGGTGCCGTCCGCGTAGGTTTTGGCTCAATCGTGAATGTCCACGCGTGCTCGTTCAAGTTCCATGGTGTCGTCCGATCCAATTCCCAATCCACTGCAAGCCCCACAACACGGGCAAGATCACCAGCAAAAAAACCAGGGTGTAGGCCGAGCCGACTTCAATCCGCATGGACGCATAGCTGTCGGCCAGCCCCACGGGCAGGGTGCGGGTGAGGGGGGTGTGCAGCATCCACGTCAGGTTGAACTCACCCACAGACAGCGTGAACACCATCAGGCTGCCGGCCACAAGGGCGGGCAGCACCGCCGGGATCAGCACGCCCATGAACCGCTGCCCGAACGTGGCCCCCAGCGAGCGTGCAGCCTCTTCCAACGCAACCAGCTCGTGGCGGCGGAATGCGGCCCCCACCGTGCGCACCATGAAGGGCAGCGTGAACACCAGGTGCCCCACCAGAACAAAGCCAAAGCTCTGGCGGAACCCGCGCAACTGCCCGTACGCCAACACCAGCGCGAGGGCCGAGGCCAAACCCGGCACCGCAACGGGCAATGTCAGCAGCTCTTCAAACAGCCGCGCCCAGCGAGACGGGCTGCGGGCGAGCGCATAGGCCCCGGGCACGCCCACCAACAGACAACCGACAACGCATGCCAGCGCAATCGACAGCGAGGCGGTGATGGTGCTGCCGTACGTGTCCAGAACCTCGCTCAACCAACGCAGGGTCAGACCGCTGGCCAGCCCCGTGCTGTAGTTGTTGACCAAGCCCGCCAGCACCGACAGCCCGATGGGCGCGAGCATGAAGAGGCTGACCAACGCCGTGAGGGCCAGCAAGAGCACAGGAACTTGACGTGGTGAATGGCCCATGGCGTCAAGCTCCTGCAGCGTTCAGGCCTGTCACGCGGCGTGCCAGGAACAGGCTCAGCCAGGTGATGAGTCCCAGCGTGATGGACAAGCTGGCCGCCAACGCAAAGTTGGCGTAGTTGGTGAACTCGTTGTAGATGGTGATGGGCAGCACTTCAAACGTGCTGGCCAGTGTGAACGCGGTTCCAAACGCACCCATGGAGGTCGCAAACACAATGGCGCCACAGGCCACGGAGGTGTTGGACAGCTCGGGCATCCACACGTCCTTGGCCACTTGCCAGCGGGTGGCACCCAGGGAGCGGGCCGCTTCTTCCAGCTGGGCATCCATGGCACTGGCCGCGGCGGTGTACGTGGAAATGGCGCGAGGCAGGGAGAAGTAAAGGTAGGCCAGGAACAACCCCGTCAGCCCATACGCAAAGGTCACCCGGCCCAACCCCAACCATTCGGTCAAGTCGGCCACCAGGCCTTGGCGGCCTCCCAGCAAGATGATGAAAAAACCAATGATCACGCCGGGAAAGGACAGCGGCAGCGTCAGCAGCGAGAGCAGCAATGCCCTGCCCGCAAACCGATGCCGCGCCAGCGTGATGCCCACCAGCCCCCCCAGCACCAGGGTGACCAGGGTCACCGCCAGCGACAGCCCCAGGGTGTTGAGCAGGCTGTGCAGATACCGGCCGTGGGTCAGCACCGCGAAGTAGGTGCCCCAGCCTTGCGCGGCGGGCAGCACAAACAGCTGGGCCACCGGCAAGAGCCAGAACGCGAAGAAAAAGGCCACAGCAGGTGCCAAGCAGGCACCCAACAGGCGTGAGTGGGATGTCATGCGGGCACCTGCAGGCCGATCACTGAACGTCTTTCAGGTAACGGTCCGAGAACCCTTTTTGCACCGCGGCCATCTTGCTGTAGTCCACGCTTTTGGCGCGGGCGTATTCGCTGGCCGGCAAAAAGCGGGACTGGGCCTCCTTGGACAGGGCCGAGGCGCGCACCGGACGGAGGTAGGCATTGGCCCAAATGGCCTGGCCCTCGTCGGTCAACACGAAGTCCAACACCTTGTTGGCATTGGCGGCATTGGGCGAGTTGGCGACCTTGCTCATCACGTAAGGCACCACCAGCGTGCCTTCGGCAGGGATCACGAACTGAACGTTGGCCTTGTCCTTGTACTTCGCGCGGTAGGCGTTGAAGTCGTAGTCGAGCAGGATGGCAATTTCGCCCGACAACACCCGGGCGTACGACGTTTGCTTGGGGACGATGGGTTCGTTCTTCTTGAGCAGTTTGAAGTACTCAATGGCCGGCTCGAAGTTGTCCAAACTGCCACCGCGGGCTTGGTTCACGGCCACGGCACCGACATACCCCACAAAGGCAGAGGCCGGGTCCAGGTAACCCACCAGTCCCTTGTATTCGGGTTTGAGCAGATCGGCCCAAGACTTGGGCACCGCCTTGCCCTTGAGGGCATCCACATTCACCATGAAGCCCAGGGTGCCGGAATGGATGGTGAACCAGTGGCCCTGCGGGTCTTTCAAGCCCTCGGGAATGTCTGCCCAGTGGGCGGGCTTGTAGGGGGTGACCACCCCTTCTTTCTGCGCCTGGATGGCGAAGGTCACGCCCAGGTAGGTCACATCGGCCACCGGGCTGGCCTTTTCGGCCACCAGTTGCGCCAAGGACTGACCGGAGTTCTTGTTGTCAGGCGGTACGGTGATGCCGGTTTTATCCTTGATGGCCTTGAGCTGGCTGGCCCAGTCGGCCCACTCGGGCGGGCAGTTGTAGCAAATGGCGTTCTGCGCGAACGCGCTTGCCCCCACCATGCCCAGCGCCAGAACGGCGGCACGGGCCAGGCTTTTCAGTGATGTACGCATAAAAAATCCTTCGGTTGAAGTGAATTGGGACGGGGGAAACGTGGCTTCTTGTGGTGGAAACAGCAGGGAACTAGGGGGTGGCCGATGCGCACGATTCCCCCTCTCGAAACCCGCAGTCCAGCAACCGGCTGGCGCTGGCTGGGAGGGGATGGCCACCGCTCAAGGCATTGACCAGCAGTTCGACAGAAAGGCTGCCCATGTCGGTGTTGGGCTGGGTCACGGTGCTCAGCTTGGGGAAGAGGTCCTCTCCCAAGGCAATGCCGTCAAAACCCGTGATGCTGATGTCGGCAGGCACTTGCAGACCCGCCTTGCGGGCGGCCCGAATGGCCCGGATGGCAATCAAGTCGTTGGAGCACACCAGCGCCGTGGGCCGATCGCCCTGACGCAGAAACTGCAAGATTTCCTCCACGGCGGTCTCCACAAACGGGACCTCCAGGAACAGCGAGTCGTCCAGCCCCCGCTCTTTCATGCCCCGCAGGAAGCCGATGCGCCGTTGCTGCGCTCGGTCTGACACCGCCAAATGCCCGGTGATCAGCGCAATGCGCCGATGGCCCAAACCGGCCAAATGCGCCACCAACTGGCGCATGGCCAACTCGCTGTCCACGGACACGCAAGGGTGGTCGGGGTGGCGGTTGTAGGCCAGCACATACGGCAACTGCGTGGACTTCAGGCGCACCAGGGCTGCCGATGTCGATGGATCGGACACCACCAGCACCACGCCATCGACGTTGGCCGCCAGCAGTTGGTGCACCGCTTGCTCTTCCTTTGCCAGGTCGTAATCGGTGGTCAGGGGCAGGATGGCGTAGCCATGTGCTCGGGCCGTCAACGCAATGCCGGACAGGCACTCCGCAAACACCGGGTTCAGCAGGCTGGGCAACACAACGCCCAGCACTTTGCTTTTTTGCATGCGCAAGCTGCGGGCGCTGCCGTTGGGCAAGTAGCCCATGGCGCTGGCCGCACGGAGCACGGCCGCCCGAGTCTCGGCATTCACCTTCTCAGGCAAATTGAACACCCGTGACACGGTGGCAATGGACACCCCGGTCTGTTCAGCCAGCTGCTTGATACCCACGAAAACACTCCAAGTGGAAACGTTTTCATTAGGCCCGCCGAACGTGATGTTTTGATGACACCCCCGGGTGTCCTCCCGCTGCATCCACGGGGTGGGGCTCTTCGGGCTTCCCTGGCCCATGCGGTCCGCCAGAATGGCAGGCATGTCCTCTGCCACGTCAGCGCACCCCATCCACCCCCACCGCCAGCGCCGCGTTTGCCGTGCGCCTGGCGATGATATAAAAACAGTAGCAATGATCTCAGTTGTAAAAAGCGCTGGAGGCCATTTTTAATGAACACCTCAACCCAGCCCTACCTGAGCGAAATGGAAACCCCCTCGCGTGCCGAGGTGGACGCGCTGCCGGGCCTCACCCTGCTGGAATTTGGCACCAGTTGGTGCAGCCACTGCCGCGCCGCCCAACCCGCGCTGGCCCAGGCGCTGGCTGCTCATTCACCCCTGCGCCACCTCAAGGTGGAAGACGGGCCAGGCCAGGCCCTGGGCCGCAGCTTCCGCGTCAAGCTCTGGCCCACGCTGGTGCTGCTGCGCGACGGGCAGGAAGTGGGCCGGGTGGTGCGCCCCACAGCGGTGGGGGAGGTGGCGGGGGTGTTGAGGATGGGGTGAGGGGATGGGAGCTCAGCCAAGAGATGCAGGCCATGTGTCGCATCCCGGACGCATGGCGGTGCTTGGGGTCACGTGGCTGCAACGACGATGCTTGTGAGCAACATGGTGGCGACAATGGGAAGCCAGAGTTGACGCTCGCGACGGCTGGGTGAAATGGCATTGGCGATGCAGCCAAGTGCACAGTAGGCCACCGCGACCCAAACCACCCAGGGCGGCAGCCCACCAGGCATCAGAACTTGAAATCCAGCTCGCGCAAGCACGACCCAGCAGAACAAGCCCAGCAGCGCGATGGACACCAAAGGGATGAGCCTGACCGCTCCGGGAAGGCGCCCTCTCCAGCGTCCGCCGAGTGTGAACTCGCCCCATGGAGCACCCAGTGCAAGGGCAACCTGAAAAAGAACTGCAACACTGGAAGCAATGGCAAAGATCAGTGCCGCGAACTTTGCGATCACCTGGAACCCCACGGGTACGCTCAACTGATGTCCGTGATTTTGGAGATGGTTCCGTCTTGGAACTCGAACTCCGAACGGCCAGAGAAGTTCAGAACCTGCCCCTTTTTCAGCCCGTTGGGCAGGTCGGCCGCCACAACGGCCCGAAACGCGATGGTGGCAACCGCCACAGGGCCTTGAATCTCGAAAGACGCTATCTGCTGATGTCGCTCCGAGAACAGCGATAACGATTGCTGGGCAAGGGCTCTGAGTTCGTCCATTCCATTGGTGCTCGCATTCACTGCGCCGGCTGAAATGTTCTTGAATTCCACCTGCGGATGAACACACAAGAGCATGTCGTCAACATTCTTGCTGTTGTACGCGTCAATGTAGCGGTCAACGAGGGAGCGAATATCACTGGGACTCAATGGACACCTCCGGGAAGTGATGCATCACACTGCGAATGCAGGGTTGGGAGCGGGCGCATCAATGAGCGCCATTTGTTTTGCGGGTTGGAGACGGATTTTTTGACTCATCCTTCACGACTTCCCGGTCGTGTTCGGCAATGAGTTCTTTCAGTTGCCGTGCCAAATCGGGAATGTTGGCGTCGTCCGCTTCGATGTCCAGAAGCAACCCGTCCACTTGGCTTCGGCTGAGCCGGTTGCTTCGCCACTTTCGTTGAAATCCACCTGCCGCGGCGATGCTGCTCAACGCGGCGGCACAGGAGGTGAGAAGCGCGGCCCAGCCCACGGATGTCGGTGACAGCTGCAACAGCCCGCCCGCCGCAATGCTGCAAAGGATGGCCCCGTAGGTTGCGGTGTAGTGCGCGACGCTCCATCCCTTTTGTCCTTTGTGGAACCATTCGCGCCACTTTTCAGCTTCTTGCTTGAGCATTGCCTTGTCCATGCGTCCTCCCTTGTCATGACTTGCGCAGCCTCAGCGACCGCACATTGACTTCACATGCCGCCCAAAGTTGTCCAGGATGGCCTGCCAGCCGTCGCGCTGCTGTTCTTCGGTGTGGGTGGTTTCTGCGTCGAACGTGACGCGCACCGTGACGCCATCGGCCTCGTCCGTGAACTCGACGCGGGCATTGCGCTCGCCAAAGGTGTATTCGATGAGCTGGTGCGGAATCACCCGGGTGTAGGTGCCCGCGAAATCGAAACCGGCGGAGCCGTCCTTGGCCTCCATGCGCGAGCAAAACGTGCCACCCGGGCGCAGGTCCACCGTGGCGGCGGTGGTGTGCCAGTCGTTGGACGCGGCATTCCAGCGTTGGATGTCTGCGGGCGTGGTGTAGGCCGCCCACACGTCTTGGATGGGGGCGGCGACCCGGGTTGTCACGGTGATTTGCATGGTGGTCTCCTTGCGCTGGACGCAGCGCGTGGAGGCCACTGTAAACGCGCCTTGCGCGCTTTCAAAGCTCTGTGCGCAGCTGCCACAGCTCGGGGAACAGCACCACGTCCAGCATCTTGCGCAGGTAGTCCACGCCGCTGGTGCCGCCGCTGCCGCGCTTGAAGCCGATGACGCGTTCCACCGTGGTCACGTGGCGGAAGCGCCAGAGGCGGAAGGCGTCTTCAATGTCGGCCAGCTTTTCGCCCAGCTGGTACAGCGCCCAGTGGCGCTCGGGGTCGCGGTAGACCACCAGCCAGGCGTCTTTCACCTCGCTGCTGGCGGTGTAGGGCTGGGTCCAGTCGCGGTTGAGGTGGCTGGCGGGCAGGCTCAGGCCCTGGCGGGCCATGAGTTGCAGCGTCAGGTCGTACATGGACGGGGCTTGGTAGGTGGCCTGCACCGCGGCCAGCCGGTCGGGGTGGTGGGCATGGGGGCGCAGCATGGCGGCGTTTTTGTTGCCCAGGCTGAATTCGATGCAGCGGTACTGGTGGCTTTGGAAGCCGCTGGAGTTGTCCAGGTAGGGGCGGATGGCGCTGTACTCGGGCGGTGTCATGGTGGCCAGCACGTCCCAGGCGTGCACCAGCTGTTCCATGATCTTGCTCACGCGCGACAGCATCTTGAACGCCGGGGGCAGGTCGTCGGCGGCCACATGCCGCATGGCGGCGTGCAGTTCGTGCAGCAGCAGCTTCATCCACAACTCGCTGGTCTGGTGCTGCACGATGAACAGCATTTCGTTGTGGTTGGGGCTGAGCGGGTGCTGGGCGCTGAGGATGGCGTCCAGGCCCAGGTAGTCGCCGTAGCTCATGCTGCGGCTGAAGTCGAGCTTGGCGTTTTCGGCGTGGACGATGGCTTCGGAGCCGTGCATGGGGCATTGCGGGGTGGTCATGGGGTGGCGTCCTTTCAGGTCACGGCGTGTTTCTGGTGGAAGCGGGGGTCTTGCCATTCACCGCTGTCCAGCACCTGGCGCAGGTGTTCCACGGCGTTCCACACGTCTTCAAAGCCCAGGTACAGCGGGGTGAAGCCAAAGCGCAGGATGTCGGGCTGCTGGGCGTCACCCGCCCGGAAGTCGCCCACCACGCCGCGGGCAATCAACGCCTGCACGATGGCGTAGGCGCCGGAGCTTCGGCTTAAACACACTTGCGAGCCGCGGCGGGCGTGGTCCCGCGGGGTGACCAGGGCCAGGCCGTGCCCGGCGCAGCGCTGCTCCACCAGGGCAATGAACAGGTCGGTCAGCGCCAGGCTTTTGGCACGCAGCGCGGCCATGCCGCCCAGGGGTTCGGCGGCCAGCAGGGTGTGCACACCGCATTCCAGCGCGGTGAGGCTGAGGATGGGCTGGGTGCCGCACTGGTAGCGGGCGATGCCGGGGGCGGGCTGGTAGTCGGGCGTGAACTGGAAGGGCGAGGCATGGCCCCACCAGCCGGACAGCGGTTGCCAGAAACGGTCCACATGCCGGGGCGCAGCCCACACAAAGGCGGGGGCGCCGGGGCCGCCGTTCAGGTACTTGTAGCCGCAGCCCACGGCAAAATCGGCCTGCGCACCGCTCAGGTCCACGGGCACGGCCCCGGCGCTGTGGGCCAGGTCCCACACGGTGAGCGCGCCCACGGCGTGGGCGGCGGCGGTGATGGCGGCCATGTCGTGCATGGCGCCGGTGCGGTAGTTCACGTGTGTGAGCATCAGCACGGCCAGGTCAGACCCGGCGGTGGCAATGTCCGCGGCCACGGCCTCGGGTGCGCCGTCGTGGTCCATCAGCCGCAGCTCCAGCCCGCGTTCGCGGCACAGGCCTTCGGCAATGTAGAGGTCGGTGGGGAAGTTGCTGCGTTCGCTCAACACCACCTTGCGCTGGGGCGTGCCGGCTTTTGCGGCGTTGTCCGCGGCGATGTGCAGGGCCGCACTCAGCACCTTGAACAGGTTGACCGAGGTGCTGTCGGTGGCCACCACCTCACCCGGGCCGGCCCCGATGAGGCGGGCGATCTGGTCGCCCACCTTTTGCGGTAGGGCAAACCAGCCCGCGGTGTTCCAGCTCTGGATGAGGTCGCGGCCCCATTCCGCGGTGACGGCCTGGGCCACGCGGGCCGGGGTGGCCGCAGGCATGGCACCCAGCGAGTTGCCGTCCAGGTACAGGGTGCCGGGCGGGATGGAGAACTGCTGGCGCAAGGCGCGCAGCGGGTCGGCAGCGTCCAGCGCACTGCAGTGCGCTTGGGTGATGGGGGTGTTGATGGAAGTCATGGCCGCGAAAGTTAGCACCGGCTTTTGGCCCGCGGTGTCGGTTAATAGCGACACCGGGTGGGGGTGTTTTGTGCTTTCAGGGTGAGGGGCGTGTGCACCCGTTTGCGGCATCTGGAAGGCCCGATGGGTGGGGTTATTTTGATGATGAAAATTGCCTCTGGCGCTTTAATTGAAAGCACGAGTAGCTACTGTTTTTGTAGTTTCTCCGGGGTGCTTTTGGCGGGAGCACGCGGGGGGGTGTGGCGCTGGCCTGAAACCTTTCCAGACCCGGAAGTTGGCGTGGCGCTTCCCCCAAATGGGGGATGGGCATCAAGACACGCCGTGGTCATAATTCCCGGCTTCTGGTCATTGGGTGTTTTTTCTCTGATTGCTTTCAGTGCGTTCAGCTGGTATTGCTGGTGATTGTGGTTTTGATTTTTTTGGTTGGGATTTCATGAATAAAAAACCAGACAATTTGTTTTTGGAGGGATCGCTCAATGAAGTCCCGCTGTTCTCAAAAGGCGAAAAGCTGATGGCATGGGCTGCAGCCATTTCGTGGTTGTTTTCTGCGGTGTGGGGAACAGTTCAGGATGTGCGCGTTCACCCAAATCCCATTCCTGGATATCGCGTGATCTCTGCAGATTTGTGGGTGGCCTGGCCTGTGAGTATTCTTTGTCTGTATGTGCTTTGGGTTGTGGCGTTTCAGAGAAGGCACAATGCCCTTGGATTGGCTTGTCTTTCTGGATATGTTGGCAGTGCATGGTTGGGGGTGGCAATGTTTGTCTCTCCTAGTCCTGCCATTGTTTTTGCATTCATGTCTGGATATATTTTTCAGGCGGCAAAAAAACTCAAGCAGAACACGCCTTTTTCGGCATGACGTTCTGCACGCACCGCGCAAAATCAACCCCTCTCCCATGTTTCGGATTCAGATGTTTGCAGGCATCAAATCACGCTTCAAGTTCCGCGCTGGCCGGGTGGTGGAAGGCAGCCTGTGGCTGCTGGAAGGGCTGGCTGCCGTGGGGCTGGTGAGTGGCGCGGTGCTCGTGGCGGCCATCGGCAAGCTGGTGCTGGGCGGCTTGTTGGGGGTGTTGGGCTTGGGCGTGTGGGCCCGCATGCACCGCCGGATGCAGCGGGGCCACGCCCGGCCTACCGTGCAGGGCAAAATTTCAGAATAAAAAGTGCACCTGGCGCTTTTTTATCAAGCGCAAGCAGCTATCAAAAGTGTAGTTTTGAAGAGGCGTTGCCACTGGCGCACAGGTTTAAAAGGTGTGGCTTCTCAGGTCAGCCGATACAACGCGGCGATTGCGGGCTGCGGATGCCATGGCCGATCAGCAAGTGAGGGCCTCTTTGCCTTGTGCAAACCGTTGCGCGACGACGCGCCCGCGGGCTCGCCAGGGCTTTTCAACCAGTTGATAGCTCAATTCGACAAAAACGGCGAGCACGAAGCAACCCATCACAATCAGCAATGCCACGGAATGCTCTTTGAAAATTGAATGAGCAAACCAGCTGCTGTTTGCGATGGATTTTGCTGTTGCGAAGGAAACAATATGAGCCAGATAAATGGAGAAAGATCGTTGGCCAAGAGCAGTCAGCCAGTGCCTTGCCTTGCAGGTTTTCATGACGTACCCACGGTTGTATGAGGCCAGCCAGACCAGCAAAAAACACGCGAATGCCAATAGACCCATGTACCGTTCAACAGGTTGTGCGGTGGGGATCCATGCAATCCCCGTTACCAAAGCCATTGCAAATGCGCGGCCTGCACGGTGATTCAACCACTTTGGTTCAATTCTTTGGTACAGGGCTTGGTTTGAAATGACGGCCAGCAGCACACCCAGCGCAATGGCATCCGTGCGGATGAATGATAAAAGTCCAGACCAGTGGTGCCGGGTGATCAGCATCTGTGCAAGTGCCAGAATCAGCATCGTGATTCCAAGGTGTCTTCTCGTGATGAATATAACCAAGGGAATCAATAAATAAAATTGCTCCTCCAGAGAAAGGCTCCAGTACACATGCAGATTTTGGCAGTGGTGAGAGACGCCGATGGTGCACAGGTAGAAATTGATGTTGGCGTAATGCAGGATTGCGGCCAATGCGTCAAACATGAAATCTGAGTTTTTTGTCAGTATGCTCAAGCCGTTGTAGGCGATCAGTGAAAAGATCCAAAGCCATGCTGCTGGAATGATGCGGTACCAACGCTTGATCCAAAAAGCCACTACGGCACGCCAATATGTTGTGCCACTGGCATGCATGAGATCAGGGATCAAGCCACGGGCAATCACAAATCCTGAAATGCAAAAAAACAGGTCAACGCCTGACCAAAGGCCCTCAAGGCTGATTCCCCATGGAATTTGAAAATCACCCAGCAGCGCTGGATAGTGATGCACCACCACGAACAAGACAGCCACAGCACGCAGCACCTCAATTTCTTCGTTGTGATTGGTCGTGCTGTGCGGCTGTTCAGATGAATTCGGTAACTTTATTTTCATTGATTGTTCGGGTCAGATGGTCGGACCCAGGATTGAGTGTTCAGGTGAATGAAACAGGTTCATTTCTTCACCGACTGGATCGTTCAAATTCCTCTGTGTTCCTGAAGGCAGCAGGATTCAAGTTTCGTCAGAGGCGCGTGGCGGCAGGTGGTCGGATGTGTCACATAGGGCTGGCGCCCCAGGGAATGTTCTGCGGCGCAGCGGATTTGCGCTTTTTATCAAGCGCAAGCAGCTATCAAAAGTGTAGTTCCCTGGGGGCGGCCTTCACCCCGCGGGCTGACGCCGCAGCCCCCTCAAACCCCGCGCAGCACCGCCCGCACCGGGCTGGCGTCGGCGGTCATCAGCTTCAGGGGCAGGGCGATCAGTTCGCAGTCGCCCTCGGGGGCGTGGTCCAGCACCAGGTTTTCCAGCACGCGCAGGCCGTGGCGGCGCAGCGCCTGGTGGGCGGGCAGGTCCTTGCTGTCGGCGGGGTCCACGCTGGCGCTGTCGGTGCCCAGCAGTTGCACGCCCAGGCTGGCCAGCCAGTCCACGGTTTCGGCGGCAAAGGCGGGCAGGGCGGGGTCGAACCGGTCCTGCGGCATGCGGGCATACACGCGCACCAGCACGCGGGGCGGCGGCGGGGCACTGGCGTGGATGGCGTGGGCCAGGTGTTCGGGCCGCACCAGCGGGCCGCAGCCCAGCGCATGCACCACGCGGCAGGGGCCGATGAAAGGCTCCAGGCTCACCGCGCCAATGGCCGCGCCGTGCGGGTCGTAATGCAGGGGAGCGTCGGCATGCGCACCCACGTGGGGCGAGAGGGTGATGGCCGCCACGTTGACCGGGCAGCCCGGCCCCAGCGTGGCCGACCACTGCTGGCTGTAGGCCGTGTCACCCGGGAACACGGGCGACGTGGCGTGGACGGGGGGCGAAATGTCCAGCAGCACGCCGGGCGCCAGGGGAGGGGAGGTACTCATTGTTTGACCAGTTCCACGCGACGGTTTTTGGCGCGGCCTTCTTCGGTGCGGTTGTCGGCAATGGGGCGTTCCTGGCCGAACCCGGCGCTGCGCAGGCGGTCGGCAGCGATGCCGCTGGCCACCACGGCGTCCAGAACGGCCTTGGCGCGGTTTTCCGACAGGGTTTTGTTGGCCGCGGGTGTGCCCGCGTTGTCGGTGTGGCCTTCAATCGACACCTTGAGGCCGGGGTTGTTCTTGAGCAGGGTGCTCACCTCGGCGACCAGCCCGCGGGAGTCGGGTTTGATGTCCCACTTGCCGGTGTCGAAGTTGATGTGGAGGGTGATGAAGCCCGCGCTGCTGAGTTCGTCCAGCATCTTCTGCGCCGAAATGACCTGGGCAGCCGCGTCCTCCTGCAGCACCACCAGCTTGTAGCTGCTCCAATTGCCCCCAACCACCGCCGAGTCGCTGGTGAGGTGCACCCACACGTCCTTGCCTTCCACGTTGACCCGGGCGGTCAGGCGGTCGCCCAGCGAGCTTTTGGCCGGGTCTTGCAACAGCGTGCCGCCGATCTGCCCGATGGCGTTGGCGTAGTTGCCCGCGATGTACTTGGGTGACGCGCCCTGCGTCGGATTGGCCACCTTGTAGACCACCTCGGTCTTGACGCCCATGCCCTGGTGCTGGCCACCGGGCCAGCGGAAGTCGTGCGCGTCGTTGCCGGTCTTGCAACTGGCAATCACGAAGTTGGGGATGCGCTTGGGGAACATGGCCGGATCTTTGCAACCCTTGGCGTCCTGGGCCTGCGCCGTGCAGGCCACCGACAGCACACACACCGCCAGCGCGGCGGACAGGAAGGAGGGGCGGGGCGGGGTGCTCATGGGCGTGCTCCCAGGCTCAGGCCAGCACGGCCTTGCAGGCGTTGATGCAGGCAGTGCACGACTCGCGGCAGGCCTTGCATTCGGCGTGCTGGTTTTCGTGCTTTTTGCACTCGGCTTCGCAGGCGGTGCAGGCGTCCAGGGCCACCTTGGCCAGGGCAGGGGTGAGTTTGGCGTTCTGGGCGGCCAGGTTTTGCAGGGCACCGCACAGGGCCAGCATTTGGTTCACGTTCTGGGCGCAGGCGGCCATGGCCTTGTCACCCTGACCCAGCAGCACCAGGCAGTGGGCCAGGCAGGCCTGACCTTTGACCACGCAGTCGGCGGTGGCGGCCAGCAGCTCGGCATAGGGAGCCGCGGCGGCGTGGTGATGGTGGTGGCTGTGTTCGTCCGCCGCCTGGGCGTGGGCGGTCAGCCCGGTGGCAGCCAGGGCGGCAAAAGCGCCCAACAGATCGCGTCGTTCCATGTGAAAGCTCCCTTGGGAAGAGGTGGTGCCCGAAGTGGGCAAAAGACAGGCTGCAAGGATAGCGCCGCACCGCAGGTTTGACCCTGGTCAAGGACGTGGCGTATCATGTAAATGAGAATCTATCGCAATCATGAGTACTCCCACCCACCCCATCCCCTCGTTCCGTGGCCTGGATCAGTGGCCGTTGCAGACTGACGCCCAGGTGGCTTCGCTGGCCACCCCGGCCGATGCCGAGCAGGCCCACACGCTGTTGCGGCTGATGGAAATCGGATTCCTGCCCGGTGAAACCGTGCGCCCGCTGGCCCGGGGCTCGCTGGGTGGCGACCCCTTGGCGGTGCGCGTGGGGCGCAGCACCTTTGCGCTGCGCAAACACGAGGCGGCGTTGATCCAGGTGGCTCAGGTGGGGGTGGCGGCATGAACGCCACCGTCTACCAACCTCCTGGCCACCCCAGCCTGCGCGTGGCGCTGCTGGGCAACCCCAACTGCGGCAAGACGGCGCTGTTCAACCTGCTGACCGGCAGCCGCCAGAAGGTGGCCAACTACGCCGGTGTGACGGTGGAGCGCAAGGAGGGCCTGCTGGTCACCCCCGGCGGGCGGCGCGTGCGTGTGCTGGACCTGCCCGGTGCCTACAGCCTCAACCCCCTGAGCGACGACGAGGCCGTGACCCGCGACGTGGTGACCGGCGCCCGCCCCGGCGAGGCCCGGCCCGACCTGCTGGTGTGTGTGGCCGACGCCACCCACCTGCGCCTGAACCTGCGCCTGGTGCTGGAGGCCCGCCAACTGGGCCTGCCCATGGTGTTGGTGCTCAACATGATGGACGTGGCCCGCGAGCAGGGCGTGGAGATCGACCTGCCCCGCCTGTCCGCCGAGTTGGACATGCCGGTGGTGCCCGTGGTCAGCATCCAGCCCAACGGTGCGTCCGACCTGGTGGCACTGGTGGAAGACTGGGCCTCCCCGCCCCCTGCTCAGGCCGAGTTGCCCGGTGTGGCCGGTGCTTGGCAAGCCCCCACACCTGAAGAGGTGACGGCCACCCACCAGCAGGTGCGCCGCATCGTGGCCGCCGCAGTGCGTGAACCCACCCAGGCCCTGGCCCGCGACGACGCCATCGACCGCGTGGTGCTGCACCCGGTGTGGGGCATGCTGCTGCTGACGGCGGTGCTGTTCCTGATGTTCCAGGCCGTGTTCAGCTGGGCGTCGGCCCCCATGGACCTGATCAAGACGGGCATGGAGGCCCTGGGCGGCTGGGTGGGCGACCACCTGGCCGAAGGGCCGCTGCGCAGCCTGCTCATCGATGGTGTGGTGGCCGGGGTGGGCAGCGTGCTGGTGTTCCTGCCGCAAATCCTCATTCTGTTTGCCTTCATCCTGGTGTTGGAGGATTCCGGCTACCTGCCCCGCGCCGCGTTTTTGCTGGACCGGGTCATGGGCACGGTGGGCCTGTCGGGCCGCAGCTTCATCCCGCTGCTGTCCAGTTTTGCGTGTGCGGTGCCGGGCATCATGGCCACGCGCACCATCACCCACTGGCGTGACCGGTGGCTGACCATTGTGGTGGCCCCGCTGATGACCTGTTCGGCACGTTTGCCGGTGTACGCGCTGCTGATCGGGGCCTTCATCCCCAGCCGCCCAGTGTTGGGCGTGTTCAACCTGCAAGGCCTGGTGATGTTTGCCTTGTACGTGGCCGGCATCCTGTCGGCCATGGCGGTGGCCGGGGTGGTCAAGCTGTGGCGGGGCGATGCCCACGCCACCCCGCTGCTGATGGAGCTGCCCGCCTACCGCCTGCCCAACCTGCGGGCGCTGTGGCGCGGCCTGTGGGAACGGGCCATGATTTTTGTGCAGCGCGTGGGCACCATCATCCTGGCCATCATGGTGGTGTTGTGGTTCCTGTCCACCTACCCGGCCCCGCCCGAAGGGGCCACCGGCCCGGCCATCCAGTACAGCCTGGCCGGGCAGCTGGGGCAGGCCCTGCAGCCGCTGTTTGCACCGTTGGGCTTCAACTGGCAGATCGTGGTGGCCCTGGTGCCCGGCATGGCCGCGCGCGAGGTGGCCGTGGGCGCACTGGGCACGGTGTACGCGCTGTCGGCCCAGGGCGAGGACGTGGCCGATCAGCTCATGCCGCTGCTGGCGGCTGACTGGTCGCTGCCCATGGCCCTGGCCATGCTGGCCTGGTATGTGTACGCGCCCCAGTGCATCTCCACCCTGGTGGCGGTGCGGCGCGAGGCGGGCGGCTGGCGGCCGGTGTTCTGGTTGACGGCATATTTGTTTGGTTTGGCGTATGGCATGGCGTGGTTGACCTACCGCGTGGCCAGTGGGGTGTTGTCATGACGATGGATGTTCAAACCGTGGTGGTGGGCGTGTGTGTGGCCGTGGCCGCCGTGTACAGCAGCTGGCGCACCTGGCGACGGCTGTCCAGCCTGCCCCAGGCGGGCGAGGACCAGGGCGGCTCGGCCCCCGGGGCAGAGGGCTCCGGGGCCTGTGGTCCGGCACGGGGCGGCTGCGCGGGTTGTGGTGGCGGCTGCGCCCCCAAACACCGCACCGGGCGCTGAACGGCCTCGGGGTGGCGCGGGCTCAGCCGTGCAGCAACGCGGACAACGGTGGCAGCCCGTGGTGGGCGCGGGCCTTGCGGCAGCCCTCGGTGCCTTCGGTCAACTCCCGGCAGGGCAGGGGCCGTTGCAGGTAGATGTTGCAACCCACCGCCTGGCCCACCTGGCCGGTGAGTGCCACGCAGCGGATGGGCACCTCGCCCGTGCCCTTCATGCGGCAGGTGACACCGCCCACGGGCTCCGTCAGGTGGCTGGGCACGGTGCCACCGAGTTCATCCAGTTCGTACACCGCAAACTGCACCCGGTAGTGGGCACAGCAAGCGCCACAGTGCTGGCAGGCGCTGGCTTGGGGCATGCGTGAAAATCTTCAAAAATCAGAGCTGTCTGCGCTTGTCATGAAAGCGCTGGAGGCTGATTTTCCTTGAAATTTTGGCGCTGCCGTGGTGGGCCTCTGCCTGGGGCGACCCCCGCGGGCGGGCTGTGGGTGGGGCTCCTCGCCGGTGGTCCGCTGCGCGGACTGCGCTGCGGTGCTCGACCGCGGGGCGCGTCGCGGAACTCACGCCGCTTTGCTGCGCAAAGCTCTGTTCAGACAACCGCGACGGGTCAGAGGTGGAAGGTGCGCTGGCGCGCACCCGCCCCGCGGTCTGTGCGCCTCGCCACCTACGAAGGAGCCCCACCCACAGCCCGCCCGCGGGGTCACCCCAGGCAGAGGCCCACCGCGGCAACCCTGCATTTCCGCCCAAGTCTTATATAAGATAGAATTGTTGCAATGCAGCACCAGTGATCCTGGTTGCCTGCGGCCGGTCTCCATCGAATCCCACCGACAACGCCCCGCGCACCCATGGTCTCCAGCACTTCCAAGCAGGTGTTCATTCAGGGGGTCACGAAAAGTGGCCGCACCTTCCGTCCCTCCGATTGGGCCGAACGTCTGGCGGGCGTGATGAGCCAATTCCGTCCCGGGGGCTCGCACCCGGGCAGCCACATTTCCTATTCGCCCTGGTGTGTGCCCACGGTGATCAACGGCATCAAGGTGGTCATCGTGCACCGCGACCTGCGCGATTTCGAGCCCATGGCCTGGGACTTCTGCATGAACTTCGCCCGCGACAACGACCTTCAGGTGTCCGAGGGTTGTCTGCTGCCCGACGCCCCCAAAGAAGCGGCCAAAACCGCCCCCAAGGCCTGACCCCATCCCCCCTTCCCCCCTTCCGACCCTTGCCTCCACGCGCCTCGCTTCAAAAGCGAAGCGCCCAAGAAAAAACCGCCAGGGCTTGCGCCAAGGCGGTTTCTCTTTTTTTGCTGGCAGCGCACCGTTTCAAACGGCGGTGTGGGTTGGCTTGCACCAGCCCCCACCGGGCTGAGTGGCGCAGACAGCAGGCTGCTGCGCCGGGGTGGCCTGTTTAGGCAGCGGCAGCTGCGAGGTTCAGGGCTTTGACCTGAGCGCTCAGGCGGCTCTTGTCGCGAGCGGCCTTGTTCTTGTGGAAGATGCCCTTGTCGGCAACGGCGTCCACCACGGATTGCATCTTGGCGAAGGCTTCGGTGGCCTTGGCCTTGTCGCCAGAAGCGACGGCCTTTTCAACGTTCTTCACGAACGTGCGGTACTTGGAACGCAGCGAGGTGTTGGCGGCGTTCAGTTTGACGTCCTGGCGGGCGCGTTTGCGACCGGAGGCCAGGCGGGGGTTCTTTTTCTTCGGCTTGGTTGCCATGATTCAATGTCCTTGTGGGTTTGGGGATGTTGCCAGCAAAGCCCGCGATTGTAACCTCCCGTACACTGGCCGTGTGAACCTGTTCAAAGCCGCCTCCACCATCTCGCTGCTCACCCTGGCCTCGCGCGTCACGGGGCTGGTGCGCCAGCTGCTCATGGCGGCGATGTTCGGTGCCGGTCCCATGACCGACGCCTTCAACGTCGCCTTCCGCATCCCCAACATGCTGCGCCGCCTGTTTGCCGAAGGCGCGTTCAGCCAGGCTTTTGTGCCCGTGCTGGCGGGCATGAAGGAAAAAGAGGGCGAAGCGGCCACCAAGTTGCTGATCGACCAGATTGCCACCGTGCTGGTGTGGGCGCTGCTGGCCACCTGTGTGGTGGGCGTGGCGGGCTCGCCCTGGCTGGTGTGGGCCATGGCCAGCGGCCTGCAGCAAAACCCGCAGGGTTATGACGCCGCGGTGCTGATGACGCGCTGGATGTTTCCCTACATCGGCTTCATGTCGCTGGTGGCCTTGTCCGCCGGCATCCTCAACACCTGGAAGCGGTTTGCCGTGCCTGCCGCCACACCGGTGCTGCTCAACCTGAGCATGATCGCCGCCGCCTGGTGGGGCGCGCCCTGGCTGAAGGCCCAGGGCGTGGAGCCCATTTACGCCATGGCCGCAGGCGTCATGGTGGGTGGGGTGTTGCAGTTGGGCGTGCAGATTCCGGTGCTGCTCCGCCTGGGTTTGTTGCCCCGGCCATCGCTGCGCTGGGCAGCGTTGGTGGCGGCATGGCAGCACCCCGGCACCCGGCGGGTGACCCGCCTCATGCTGCCCGCGCTGCTGGGGGTGAGCGTGGCGCAGGTGTCGCTGCTCATCAACACGCAAATTGCGTCGCACCTTGCGCCGGGCAGCGTCAGCTGGCTGTCGTATGCCGATTTGCTGATGGAATTTCCCACCGCCATGCTGGGCGTGGCCCTGGGCTCGGTGCTGCTGCCTCAGTTGTCGGCGGCACGCTCCGCCGACGACACGCAGCGCTACAGCCACCTGCTGGACTGGGGCTTGCGCCTGGTGGTGGTGCTGGCCGTGCCCTGCGCCGTGGCCTTGCTGACGTTTGCCCAGCCCCTGGTGGCCGTGCTGTACCACCATGGCGCCTTCAAGCCCGAAGACGTGCAGCAGACCGCCACGGCCCTGGCCGGTTACGGCGTGGGACTGTTGGGCCTGGTGGCCATCAAGGTGCTGGCCCCGGGCTACTACGCCCGCCAGGACATCAAGACCCCCGTGCGCATTGCGGTGGTGGTGCTGGTGCTCACCCAGCTCATGAACCTGGTGTTTGTGCCCCAGCTGGCGCATGCGGGGTTGGCCCTGTCCATCGGGCTGGGGGCCATGGTCAACGCCGGGTGGCTGCTGGTGGGGTTGATCCGCCGCGGCTCGTTCCAGCCCCAGCCGGGTTGGGGTCGCTTCATCTTGCAGGTGGTGGCGGGCAGTGCGCTGCTGGCCATCGGCCTGATGGTGTGCGCCCAGCAGATCGACTGGCTGGGCATGGGGCAGGCCAAGTTGCAGCGCACCCTGCTGCTGGCCGCGGTGGTGGCCGGTGCGGCGGTGGTGTACCTGGGGGCGCTGGTGGCCGCAGGCTTGCAGTGGCGATCTTTGCTGCGCCGTGCGGTGTGACGGCAGATGGGGTAACGTGCCGCCATGTCTTTCTTGTTTGCTCCGCCCACCGCCCTGGGCTACTTTGCCACGCTGACCCAGGACGACGACCAGTTTCCGCTGCTGGAGGCTGCCGCCAGCCTGGCCCAGGACGAATACCCTGACCTGGACGTTCAACAGGTGCTGGGCGAGGTGGACCAACTGCTGGCCCGCCTGCGCCGCCGCGTGAGTGCCGATGCCTCGGCCCTGCAACGGCTGCAACAGCTCAACCGTTTTTTCTTCCGCGACCTGGGCTTTGCGGGCAACGCCAACCATTTTCACGACCCCGACAACAGCCATTTGAACGTGGTGCTGCGCACCCGCCGGGGCATCCCGGTCAGCCTGGCCGTGTTGTGGTTGGAACTGGCCCAGGGCCTCAAGCTCAAGGCCCACGGGGTGGGTTTTCCGGGGCACTTTCTGGTGAAGGTGGCCTTGCCCCAGGGGCAGGTGGTGGTGGACCCGTTGTCGGGCCAATCCCTCAGCCGCGAAGACCTGCTGGAGCGCCTGGAGCCCTTTCAGCAGGCGCAAGGGCTGGTGGGCGATTTCGAGGTGCCGCTGGGCCTGTACCTGCAACCCTGCCCGGGGCGCGACATCGTGGCCCGCATGCTGCGCAACCTGAAGGAAATCCACCGCACGGCGGAAGACTGGCCACGCATGCTGGCCGTGCAAGAGCGCTTGGTGGTGTTGCTGCCCGACGTGGCCGACGAACTGCGCGACCGCGGGCTGGTGCGCGCCGAACTGGGCCACACCGCCGAAGCCATTGACGATTTGCGTGCCTACGTTCGCCAGGCCCCCGACGCGCTGGACGTGAACGTGGTCAAAGACCGCCTGGTGGAGCTCAGCCAGCAGGCGGGCTGACGCTGGCCGCCGAGGGCGTGCCCGCCAACCCGGCCTGATGCCAGGCCCGGCGCAACTGCGTGTCGGAGCTGAAGCCTGCCAAGTCGGCGGCCTGCCCCACGTTCAAACCGCTGCGCAAGGCCGATTGCGCCACCGCCAACCGAATCTGCCGCACGTACTGCTGCGGGGCAATGCCCGCGTGGGCCACGAACAAGCGTGTGAGGTGGCGCGGTGAGGTGCAGGCCACCTCGGCCAGGCGGGGCAGGGTCCAGTCGGTGCGCGGGGCCTGGCTCACCGCGTCCTGCACCCGGTGCACCATGGGCTGCAGGTGGTGGCGGTGGTTCAGGAAGGGCGACAACTCGGGGTCTTGCGGCCCCCGGCGCAGCGCCACCACCAGGGTCTGGGCCACGGCGGCGGCCAGCGCCGGCCCGCACACACCGCCCACGCGGTGCAGGAACAGGTCGATGCCCGTGGTCACGCCCGCGCTGCAGCACACCGGGCCGTCGGTCACGAACACCCGGTTGGTTTGCACTTGGCAGCGTGGGTCCACCTGCCGCAATTCGTCCAGGTGCTGGTGGTGGGTGGTGGCCTGGCGCCCGGTCAGCAGCCCGGCCTCGGCGGCGATGATGGCCCCCGCGCACACGCACAGCAGTTCCACCCGCCCGGTGTGCAACCTCAGGCCGCGCAGCCAGTGCAGGGCAGCCCGCATGGCGGGGGTGGACAGGTCCACCCGGTCGCCGGGCTGGCCCACCACCACCACCCAGTGCACGTCGGCTGGCGCGTGGGGGGCGGACAGGTCGGGCAGTGGCTCCAGGCCGCACACCAGGGCCCCCACCGACGACACCGCTTGCGCCTCGGGCCCCACAAAGTGCAGGTCAAACAACGCGGCCTGGCCCTGGGCTTGCAGGCAGCGGTTGGCCACGCGCAGCACTTCGGCGGGGCCAGCCCAGTCCAGCACCAAGCTGCCGGGCAGCAGCACAAAATGAACGTGGATCACGCGCCCCTCCAGCGGGCCAGCACCCGGCGACCGAAGGTGTGCACGGCCAACCCGGCCAGGATGGTGGCCGCACCCGCCAGTTGCATGGCCGACAGGTCCTCGCCCAGCAGCAGCCAGGCGCTGCTCAGGCCCACCACCGGCACCAGCAGCGGCAGCGGGGCCACCGTGGACGTGGGCAGGCGCGACAGCAGCGTGCCCCACAGCGTGTAGCCCAGCACGGTGGCGGCATAGGCCAGGTAGGCCACGGCCCCCACGGTGCCCCAGCCCAGTCCGGCCCAGGCGGCGGCCATGCGCTCGGGTCCTTCAACCGCCCACGACAGCGCCAGGAACGGCAGCACCGGCACCGCCGCGCTCCACACCACCACGCCCAGCAGGTCGGGCGTGGCCATGCGTTTGCTGATGACGTTGCCGCAGGCCCAGCTGAAGGCCGCGCCCAGGGTGAGCAGCAGGCCGGGCAGGCTCATCTGGCTGCCCCCACTGGCCCCCAGGCTGTGGCTGCCCAGCCACCACAGGCCCAGGCCCGCCGTCAGCAGCCCCAGCACGTTGGTGGCGTGCAGGCGTTCGGGCCAGATCAGCAGCGACAAGCCCAGCGTGAACACCACCTGCACCTGCAACACCAGCGAGGCCAGCCCCGCCGGCATGCCCACCGCCATGGCCCAGAACAGCAGGGCAAACTGGCCCAGGCTGATGGTGAGCCCATAGGCCACCAGCCAGCGCCAGTCCACCCGCGGGCGCGGCACCCACAACACCGCCGGGAACAGCACCAGCCCGAAGCGCAAGGCCCCCAGCAAAAACGGCGGAATGCCCCCCTTCAGCCCCACTTTGATGACCACGAAGTTCAACCCCCAGATGCCCACCACCGCCAGGGCCATCAGCCACTGGCGCAGGGACATGGACGCCGCGGACGCGGGTGATGCGGGCGATGCGGGCGGTGCAGACGAGGGGGCGGCAGACACGGCAGGGGCAGACGAGGGTGGCATGTTCAAGCGGGGCGTTTCGGTTGGTTCACGGTTGGGGCTGCCAACCGTACTCCATTTGGCGGGCAGTGCGCTGGGCCAGGGCCAAACCGTCCAGTCCGACCAACTGGGCCGATTGGGCCAACGTGGCCACGCGGTGCAGGCTCATGCCCATGCCCGCGCTGATGCCGGCCGAGGTGATGACGCGGCCCTGGTCCACCCACTGCACGCCGCCCACCACCTCCAGCGCGGGAAAACGCTGGCGCAGCTCGGCCTGGTCTTCCCAGTGGGTGGTGACCTTGCCTTTCAGCACCCCGGCGGCGGCCAGGATGAAGGCCCCCGTGCACACCGACGCGGTGAAGGGCGCTGCCGCATGCACGCGGCGCACCCAGTCCAGGGTGTGGGGGCAGGCCATGGCGGCGTCCACCACGCCGCCGGGCACCACCAGCAGGTCCACGCGCGGGCCTTGGGCGAGGTGGGTGGCAAAGTCCAGGTCGGGCAGCACCCGCAGGCCCGCTCGGGCGGTCACCGGGCTCAGGCTGCGGGCCACGGTGGTCACGCCGAACAGCGGCGGCTGGGCGGGTTGGCCCGCCTCGGCCTGCATGCGGGCCGCCACCCGGGCCGCGGTGGTGAACACCTCGAACGGTCCGGCAAAGTCCAGTGCCTCCATCTGGTCAAAGGCCAGCAGCACCACCTGGAAACGGGGGGCGGCGGGCGTGCTCATGCGGCGTCCTGGGCGCGGGCCAGCGCCTGTTCCACCGTGCACAGCGTGGCAAAGCGACCGGCCAGCACGGTGGCGGTGCGGGTCTTGATGTCGGCGGCGCAAAGCACCTGGCCGTCGGGCTGCACCATGTCGAAGGTGAGGGTGGCGTTGGTCACGTAGTCCACCGTCCAGCCCAGGTCGGAGGCGTGGCGGGTGGTGGTTTCGCAGCACTGCTCGGTGCGGATGCCGCTGACGATCAGCCGCCCGATGCCGCGCTGCGTCAGCCACACGTCCAGCCCCGTGCCCACCAGGGCGCTGTGGCGGTGTTTGGTGAAGGTGGTGGCGGCGCCAAAGCTGGTCAGTCCTTCCAGCGGGCGCACCAGGCCGCTGGCGGGGGCAAAGGGGTTGCCGGGTTCGTCGGGGCCGTCGGTGTGGAACACGCGCACCACCGGCACCCCGGCGGCCACGCAGCCCGCAATCAGGGCGTTCTGGGCCGCCAGGTAGGCGGGAATGTCGGCCTCGGTGGAATAGGGGCGGTGGCGGAAAGACTCTTGCACGTCGATCACGATCAGGGCACTGGCGGACATTTTCAGACCTCATGGTGGGTGGAACATGGGGTGGATTTTTCACTTTTTGCTCTGCCGACGCCGCTCGGCAACGGACGGGAATCGATCAATTCAGGACATTGATGCACTACCGCCGACTGCTGAGCTGCACCGCCAGCACGCTGCCCAGTACCAGGGCCATGCCCAGCAGACCGGTGGGTCCAAACGCCTGCCCCAGCACCACCCAGCCCAGCAGCACCGCGCACAGCGGGCTCAACAGCCCCAGCGACGCCACCGCCACCGAGGGCAGCCGCACCACCCCGCGGAACCACAGCGCGTACGACAGCAGCGCCCCCACCAGGCTCAGGTAGCCATATGCCGCCAGCTGTGTGGGTTGCAGCACGGGCAAGGGCGCATCCAGTGCCAGTGCGGCGGGCACCAACATCAGCCCGCCCAGCAGCAACTGCCAGCCCGTCAACGCCAGCACCGGCATGTCCAATTGCCACTTGCGGGTGAAATAGGTGCCGCTGGACATGCTGACCATGCCCCCCAGCGCCGCCAGCACGCCCCAGCCATCCCAACGCGACTGCGGCGACAGCAGCAGCAAGGCCGTGCCCACCACCCCCAGCAGCGCTGCGGCCAGCGTGGCCGGGCGGGGCCGCAAGCCGTCCCACGCCCAACCCAGCGCCAGCACAAACAGCGGAGCCAGCGCCCCCAGCACCGCCGCCAGCCCGCCCGGCAGCCGATACGCGGCCATGAACAACAACGCTTGGAAGGCGCCGATGTTCAATGCCGACAGCATCAGCAAGCGCCGCCACTGTGTCCGCTGCGGCCCGTGCCGAGTGGCCAGCACCAGCAACAACCCGGCTGGCAGCGCCCGCAGGCAGGCCGCCGTCCAGGGCCGGTCGGGCGGCAGCCATTGCGTGGTCACCAGGTAGGTGGAACCCCAGACCATCGGTGCCAGCGCGGTCAGCAGCACATCGCGCCAGGCGGATTCAGGGCGATGGTTGGGGACACGGGATGGCGTCATGTTGTTTTGAAATCAAGATAATTGGCTGACATTATCATCTTGATTTCGAGATAAGTGCCCGTTTCCCATGCCCAAAGCCCCACCGCCCGACCCACAACCCATCGCCGCGGAGGGGGACGCGGTCGACGCCATCCTGGCCCAATGGCAGCGCGAGCGCCCTGACCTGGACACCCGCCCCATGGGCCTGATCGGGCGCATCAAGCGCTGCGAGTTGCTGTTGCAGCGCGGCCTGGAGCCCGTGTTTGCCGCCCATGGCCTGGGCCGGTGGGAATTTGACGTGCTGGCCACCCTGCGTCGCTCGGGCGCGCCCTATGCCCTGACGCCCACGGCGCTGTTCTCGTCCATGATGGTCAGCTCGGGCACCATGACGCACCGCCTGCAACGCCTGGAAGCCGCTGGCTGGGTGCAACGCGAGGCCCACCCTGCCGACGCCCGCAGCCAATTGGTGGCCTTGAGCCCTGAAGGCTTGGCGCTGATCGACCGCGTGGTGACCGAGCACGTGGCCAACGAACACCGCCTTCTGGCCGCCCTCGGACCTGCTGAACAGCAAGCCCTCAACCAGGGCCTGGCACGTCTGCTGGTCGCACTGCAAGCCGATGGGAGCGCAGGCCGCACCCACCCCAGCCCGCTGTCGCGCAAGGCAGCCGGGCGGCGCGGGCGGTGACAGGCTTCAACAGGATCTAGCGCTTTATTTGAAAGCGCAAGTAGCTATTGAATAAATAGCTATGAGTTGCCCCGTGGCTTCGCGATTGCGCGTGTCACATTTTTCGGCAAAACTGTGTTCCCGTTGCTTGCGCCACGCCGCCAAGGCGCGCGCCACACAGGGGAGAACCATCATGCCGGTGAAGACCAACCTGCTTGTCAATTGCGACGATGCGCTGCTGTTCTGGCGCGTGGCGGCGCCGATTCCGGGATGCCTTGGCTTCGCGATCGACCGGGAACGGAAGCTGGCCGATGGTTCGGTCCAGACAGAGGTGCTCGACAACCGAATGGGTTTCAAGGCTGACAAGCCGCAACCGGGCGAACACCGGCCTTCGACCGAGTGGCCCTTGCAGCGGCTGTGGTGGACGGACCATGACGTGAATCTGGGCGACACGGTGCGCTACCGCGTTACCCCAATCGTGAAAGACGGCGACCAACTCAAACCGCTGGTGAAGGAGCGCAGCACCTGGACCCCCTGGGCCACGTTGGCCGGTGGCAAGCGGGATGGTTATGCGGCCTATTTCAACCGCGGCCTGGTGATCTCTCAGTTCATGGCGCGGTACCTGGAGCGGCTGCGTGTCTCCAAGGGCTTGGGCACGCGCAAGGAAGCGCTGAAGGCGTTCAAGGACAGCCTCGACGAGCACGAGCTCCCCATTCGCAAATTCCTCGCGGGTGCGTTGAGGACGGAGATGCTGGCCATTCTGGCGGACGCCAAGGCCAAGGGCAAGCAGGTCCATGGCGCGCTGTACGAGTTGGCCGACGATGAACTGGTCGACGCCCTGTGCGCGCTGGGGGCCAATGCCCACATCGTGCTGGCGAACGGGTCCATCACCAAGAAGGTGACCGAAACCACGGACCAGGCCCGGCAACGCGATGAGAACGCCCCAGCAAGGCAGGCGCTCAACCAGGCCGGTGTGGTGGTGCATGACCGCTTCATTTCACCGGGCGCGCTGGGGCACAACAAGTTTCTGGTGGTCTGCACCCCGGAGGGCAAGCCCGAAGCGGTGTGGACCGGCAGCACCAATTGGACGAGCACCGGGCTTTGCACCCAGACCAACAACGGATTGCTGGTGACGCATCACGGCTTTGCCCAGGCGTATTTCGACCAGTGGGAACGGCTGCGCGACGCCGGCAGCACGTTTCCAAAAGACCTGGTGGCCAGCAACAGCACCGCCAAGCCGATCAGGACCCACAAATCGTCAGCGGACATCTGGTTCAGCCGGACCAAAGGCAAGGTCGATCTTGTCGCGATCGACGATGCGATCAACGGCGCCAAGGACGGCGTGCTGTTCCTGATGTTTCAGCCCGGCGGCAGCGGGGCGCTCAAGACCATTCGCGACATGGCCAAGGCCAATCCAGCGCTGTATGTGCGTGGCGTGGTCAGCACACTGCCCAGTGACACCACCGATGAAAAAAGCGTGCTCAATGTCGATGTCCAAGCCGACCTGAAACGGCGGGCGATGACGCTGGACGTGGTTCAGCCGCGCGGTGTCAACGCGCTGGCCAACGGGGCGGCCACGGTGGCGCGCAACGAGTTCCTGACCATGCAGGGGGGCGTCATCGGCTTTGCCATCGTGCACTCCAAGGTGATCGTGATCGACCCGTTCACCCACCCGGTGGTCATCACCGGCAGCCACAACTTTTCCGGCAACGCCAGCACGGCGAATGATGAGAACTTCGTGATCGTGCGCGGCAACAAGGAGCTGGCGGCCAGTTACGCAGCACACATCATGGGTGTGTATGACCACTATCGCTGGCTGGCGCTGCTCGGCGACAAACAGGCCACGAAGGACACCCAATCGCTCACGGGCTACCTGGCGGAGTCTGATGCCTGGCTGGGCCGCAAGCTCACGTCAGCCTCCCGTGAGCTGAAGTTCTGGCTGGGTTAAGGCAACGCTGAACCAGGCCCCTGTGACAAGGGGATGGCATGTTGGGGTGGGGAGGCCAGCGGGTGCGGCACACCGCCATCGCCGTAGGTGTGTACCACCTGTGCAATCACCACCTGGTAACCCCGCAACCACCGGCCCTGCGCCTGCTTGGCCGCCAAGTGCGCGGGGTGGTGCATGAGTTGCTGCAAAGCTTCCATGCTGTGCCAGTAGTACACGTTGCTGATGAGCCCGGTGGCGGTGTTCTCCCACGCCTCTTCCCCCAGGTAACCGGGGATGGCGCGGGCCACCTCGGCAATGGTGGCGTCCAGCGCATGAAAGGCGTTGCCGTCCTCGCCCTTGGCAAACGTGAAGGTGGAGGTGTAAAAGTTTGAATAAAAAAATGGCTATAGTGCTTTTATATCAAGCGCAAGCAGCTATCAAAAAAGAAGCTTCAGGCCGCAAATTGCACCTGCGCCGCGGGCACCAGCGTCACCCGCGGGCCAAAGCTGCCGATGTTGGCCAGCGTGGTGTTGTGGTGGGCAGTGATCTGGGCGGCGCTCAGCGCCCCGTTGGCCACCGTGGTGTGGCCGTCGGACACCAGCGTCACCGGGTAGCCCAGCGCCAGGGCGCGGCGGGTGGTGGTGTCCACACAAAAGTCGCTCTGCATGCCGCACACCACCAAGTGGCGCACTCCGTGGCTTTGCAGCAGGGTGGGCAAGTCGGTGCGGTGGAAAGAATCGGGCGTGGTCTTGCGCACGCGCCAGTCGGCGGGCTGCACATCCAGCCCCTGCGCCAGTGCCCAGCCGGGCGAACCGTGGACAAACGGGCCGCTGGCCGTCTCGTGCTGGATCAGCACCACCGGCACCCCCGCCGCCCGTGCCCGGGCCGACACCTGGTTGATGCGCTCCACGGTGCCCGCGGCGTCGAAGGTGGCGTGCTCGCCGGAACACAGGGCTTGCTGAACGTCGATGATGAGGAGGGCGGTGGTCATGGGGCGTGTGTGTAGGGGGGATCAGGCGCGAACCGCCGCTTCAATGGCGGCCAAGTCAATCTTCTTTTGCTTCATCATCGCCGCCATGGCCTTTGCGCGCACTGCGGGGTCTGCCTTCAGGGTCAGCTCGGTCAGCCGCTTGGGGAACACCTGCCACGACACCCCAAAGCGGTCTTTCAGCCAACCGCAATGGCTTTCTTCACCCCCATGGGCGGTGAGGGCCGCCCAAAGCCGGTCGGTCTCGGCCTGGTCAGTTGTTTCCACCGAGATGGACGCCGCCTCGGTCAGCGTGAACATGGGCCCGGCATCCAGAATCTGGTAGGGCACCCCGCCCAGCGTGAAGTCGATCAACCACGAAGCCCCGTCGCCCGCAATGTCGTAGGTGGCCTCCACCCGGCTGCCCGGAATCAGGGTGCAGTAAAACGCGGCGGCCTCGCGGCCACGACCGTCACGGAACCACAGGCAGGTGCGGATGGTGTGGGTCATGGCGTGGCTCCTGATGGGGGTGGGTGGATCGCGGCAGTCTAAGGTGAAAAATGGCTCTGCCGCTTGATCTATATGGGTTGATTGCTATCAAATTAAATTGATAGCAATGTTTCCTTTGAAATCAAGCGGTGGAGGCTGTTTTTTTCTGAATTTCGGGGGTGCCCTGGGCGGGTGAGGGGGCTGGGTTGACTTGCTGTCGAACAGCTGCTTCAGCGGCAAACCAGGATAGGTGCTTACCCAGCCAGACCGTCAACCAACCAATGACGCTCAGCGAAGTGTTGTGTTGCTTCCAGTTGGTGGTGCGGCAACGAGCCTCACAGGGGCTGATATAGCAAACCTGCCGCTTGCTACGAACTGGTTTGTCCAACAACACAGTGCGAACTTGCCAAGCCTATCAAAAGCTACCAACTTAACGAAATTGACAAAACTCTCGAGGGCTGCGACAATCCGAGCACCTCAACAACCGACGCTAGCCGCTTCACCCCTAACCTAAAGCTCACACCATGGCCGTCGATGCACTATCACCACCCAACCTGATGCAATCGCTGCGAGAACGATTGATACAAGATGGATCTATCGTTCCTGACTCCAGTATCGAAAAACTTAAAGATAAGCTCAATAAAAAAGCACTTCCAATTGCTACTGCGGGTAGCGATATGTTAGATGAGATGAGAAAATCTTATCTGGATTATGCAATTGCCGTGATTGCTGGTCGCGCCATGGATTTGTTGTCGAAATATGAGTCCGAATCCTTTGGTGAAAAGCTAAGATATATTTGGGTTTTAAAATTTTCCTTGTTAATTAGTAAATTGAATAAATTTACTAATTTTTCATTCCTGACGTTAGTTCTGAGTGGTCGGGGTGCGCCGTTCGCGCGATGTGGTTTTTATTCTCCATTCAAGGAGAATATGAAAAATGCGCCATGAATGTGCTGGAAATAAATTAAATGTTGGCAAATTCACTAACTGATCTTTCTGCTCTGTATAAGACAGATGCCAAGAACAAAGCAGCGGGCAAGGCTGACCCGTATGCCACTGCCGCACAGTCTGTTGCGGTGTTGCGCTCAGGTGCGGAGTTCCGTAAAAACCGGATTGCCGCAGCTGACATGCTGACGACTGAAGAGGCTGCAGAGCTGACTGGCGTGTCGCGTGTAACGATTAATGCTTGGATCAAGCAAAACCGTTGCATTGGCATTGCTAACCTGCGCCGTGGTTTCAAGCTGCCTAAATGGCAATTTGAGCCACAGATCTTTGAGTTGATTCAGCCTCTGTTTGAAGCGCTGGGCACTACGGATGGCTGGAGCGTGCTGGCGTTCCTTGAAAACTCTCACGAGGCGCTTGACCGTCGGACACCTTTGGTGGCGTTGGAGCAGGGCGAATCTGCAGAGCGTATCTTGCAACTGGCGATGGCAGAAGGGCATTGAGATAGATGTTCTTCAAAAATGATTATTTCGGAAAAACAGGTCCCAAAAATTGAATTGCCCGCTGGGCAGATTTTTCATCGCGTGCAGCGCATTGCACCACGCAAGGGCAGTGTCAAAATCAATCGCATGATTCTGCCTCCAGCAGGCATCAAAGCGGGGCGGTTTTGTCTGGAGACTGGGGTGACGGCGTATCTGGCAGACAGTGCCGAAACGGCGTTGTATGAGGCAGTCTTCAGACGTGAACTTATCGCTTTCGTCGCCTTGGAGGATTTGCGGTTGAAGGCGTTGGCGACTTTTACATCCAAGAAGCCTTTGAGGCTGGTGGATTTGCGAGGGCTTGAGGAGCAGTACCCGGTGTTGCAGTCGCGGCGTATTCAGCATACGCAAGCATTTGCTGAGGAGTGTTTTGGGGGCAGCTATGACGGCATCCTGTACTCCTCAGTGCAGCATCCGCACCATGAGTGTGTTTGCCTGTTTGAGGCAGGAGTCAAGAAACTGGCCTTTGTTGAAGCTTGGCCTTTGGTGAAGCCAGACACAGACATTCTGCATGGCGCAGTGGTTGAGGCTGCGCGACGATCCGGGGTGGAAATCACCTGACGCGACTCAAAACCTTGGCGCTCGGATTCGCGCAGCAAGTTGTCGCTCCCGACGCGATTCCCCCCTCACAACGCCAACAGCGCCGACACCTTCACCTCCTCCATCACCGCATACGTGCGCGTTTCGCGCACGCCGGGCAGTTGCCACAGCACGTTGCCGGCAAATTCGCGGTAGCTGTTCATGTCGGCGGTGCGGGTCTTGATGAGGTAGTCAAAACCCCCGGCCACCATGTGGCACTCCTGGATTTCGGGGCGCACCTGCACGGCGGCCTTGAACTGTTCGAACACGTTGGGGCTGGTGCGGTCCAGCAGCACCTCCACAAACACCAGCATGCCCGCGCCCAGCTTGATGGGGTTGAGCCGGGCCTCGTAACCCAGGATGTAGCCCTCTCGCGTGAGGCGCTGCACCCGCGCCAGCACGGCGGTGGGCGACAGCGCCACCGCCTCGGCCAGCTTCAGGTTGCTGATGCGGCCGTCGCGTTGCAGCACGTCCAAGATGCGCAGGTCGATGCGGTCCAGCCCGTCGGGGGCGGAATGAAGTGTGGTGGGGCTCATGGCTGAATATTACTCGGCCATGCCATTCAATTTTGGTGAAAAACTCGGCCAGAAATTCGCATGATGGCGAGTCATGAGCACGCAAACCACCCCCCTCACTCCCGGCAACCACTTCACCCCCGGCGGCCCGCTGGCCGCCCGCACCCCGTTGCGCGAGGCCATGGCCCGCGCCACCCGCCTGCCCGAGCCCGAGGCGCTGGCCCCGCTGGTGGCGCTGGCGCAGCTGGACGCCCCCCTGGCCCAGCGCACCGACGCACTGGCCCGCCAACTGGTGCAGGGCCTGCGCCACGGCCCCGCGCAGGGCGGGCGCGCCGGGCGGGTGCAAAGCCTCATGCAGGAGTACGCCCTGTCCAGCGAGGAAGGTGTGGCCCTGATGTGCCTGGCCGAGGCGCTGCTGCGCATTCCCGACGCGGCCACGCGCGACGCCCTCATCCGCGACAAGATCGGCCATGGCGACTGGCAGCAGCACCTGGGCCGCAGCGATTCGCTGTTTGTCAACGCTGCCTCGTGGGGCCTGCTGCTCACCGGCAAGCTGGTGGCCACCCACCGCGAGGGGGCGCTGATGGACTCGCTCACCCGCCTGCTGGGCAAGAGTGGCGAGCCGCTCATCCGCAAGGGTGTGGACCTGGCCATGCGCATGCTGGGCGAGCAGTTCGTCACCGGTGAAACCATTGCCCAGGCCCTGGAGCGTGCCCGCGAGATGGAGGCCAAGGGCTTCCGCTACTCCTACGACATGCTGGGCGAAGCCGCACTCACGGAAGACGACGCCCAGCGTTACCTGCAAGCCTACGAGCAGGCCATTCACGCCATCGGGCGCAGTGCGCAGGGCGCGGGCGTGGTGGAGCGGGCGGGCATTTCCATCAAGCTGTCGGCCTTGCACCCACGCTACAGCCGCGCCCAGCACCAGCGCGTGTTGAACGAGCTGCTGCCCCGCGTGTTGCACCTGGCCCAACTGGCGCAGCACCACAACATTGGCCTGAACATCGACGCCGAAGAGGCCGACCGGCTCGACATTTCGCTGGACCTGCTGGAGGCCCTGTGCCTGGCCCCCGCCTTGCAAGGCTGGCAGGGCATTGGCTTTGTGATCCAGGCCTACCAAAAGCGCTGCCCCTTTGTGATCGACTGGGTGGTGGACCTGGCCCGGCGCACCGGCCACCGGCTGATGATCCGGCTGGTGAAAGGCGCGTACTGGGACAGCGAGGTCAAACGCGCCCAACTCGACGGGCAGGCCGACTACCCCGTGTACACCCGCAAGCACCACACCGATGTGTCGTACCTGGCCTGCGCCAAGAAGCTGCTGGCCGCGCCCGATGCGGTGTACCCCCAATTTGCCACCCACAACGCCCAGACCCTGGCCGCCGTGGTGCACGTGGCCGAGGCCGCGCTGGGCGCGTGGGCCCCAGGGCAGTACGAGTTCCAGTGCCTGCACGGCATGGGCGAGCCGCTGTACCTGCAGGTGGTGGGGGAGGGCAGCCTGCTCAACCGCCCCTGCCGCATCTACGCCCCGGTGGGCACCCACGAAACCCTGCTGGCCTACCTGGTGCGCCGCCTGCTGGAAAACGGGGCCAACAGCTCGTTTGTGAACCGCATGGCCGACGAAACCGTGTCGGTGGACGACCTGGTGCAAGACCCGGTGGCGCGCCTGCATGCCGAGGCTGCTCAGGGTGAACGCGGCCTGGGCCACCCGCACCCGCACATTCCGCTGCCTGCGGCGCTGTACGGCGCGGCCCGTGCCAACTCCACCGGGCCGGACCTGGCCCACGAACCCACGCTGCGCCACCTGGCCGCCCAAATGGCTGCCTGCAACACGCCGGTGCAGGTGGAGCCGCTGCTGGCGGTACCGGTTCCTGCACCCGCCATGGCGGTTGCGCAGCCCATCACCAACCCCGCCGACCATGCCGACGTGCTGGGCACGGTGCGGTATGCATCGGCCCCCGAGGTGGAGGCCGCCCTGCAAGCCGCCACCGACCATGCCGCGGCCTGGGCCGCCGTGCCCTCGGCGCAGCGCGCCGCCGTGCTGGAGCAAGCCGCCCACCTGCTGCAGGCCGACACCCCCCGTGCCATGGCCCTGCTGGTGCGCGAGGCGGGCAAAACCTGGGCGCACGCCGTGGCCGAGGTGCGCGAGGCGGTGGACTTTTTACGCTACTACGCCGCCCAGGTGCGGCGCGACTTCGACCCCGCCACCCACCGCCCGCTGGGCGCGGTGGTGTGCATCAGCCCGTGGAATTTCCCGCTGGCCATTTTCATGGGCCAGGTGGCCGCGGCGCTGGCCGCGGGCAACACCGTGCTGGCCAAACCCGCCGAGGCCACCCCCGCCATTGCCGCACTGGCCGTGCGCCTGCTGTGGCAGGCCGGGGTGCCGCCCGCCGCGGTGCAACTGCTGCCCGGCCTGGGCAAGGAGGTGGGCCAGCAACTGGTGGCCGACCCACGCACCCAGGGCGTGCTGTTCACCGGCTCCACCGAAACCGCCCGCGCCCTGCAGGCCACGCTGGCCCAGCGCCTGAACATCCATGGCCAGGCCGTGCCGCTGGTGGCTGAAACCGGGGGGCAGAACTGCATGGTGGTGGATTCGTCCGCCCTGCTGGAGCAGGTGGCCACCGACGCCGTGGCCTCCGCCTTTGAGGCCGCAGGCCAGCGCTGCTCGGCCCTGCGCGTGCTGTGCGTGCAAGAAGACGTGGCCGACCGCCTGCTGCACATGCTGAAAGGGGCCATGGCCGAAATCCGCATGGGCACCCCGGCCCAACTGCACACCGACATGGGGCCGGTGATCGACGCCCGCGCCCAGGCCACCATCGAAGCCCATGTGCAGCGCATGGCCCAGCAAGGCCGCAAGGTGCACCGCATGGCCCACCCCGCCAGCGTGGGCGACGGCACCTATGTGCTGCCCACCCTCATCGAGTTGCAAAGCCTCACCGAACTGGGCCGCGAGGTGTTTGGCCCCGTGCTGCACGTGGTGCGTTACCGCCGGGCCGAACTGCCCGCGCTGCTGGCGCAGATCAACGCCACCGGCTACGCCCTCACGCTGGGTGTGCATTCGCGCATCGACGAAACCATTGCCCAGGTGGTGGCCGCCACCCACGCGGGCAACGTGTACGTCAACCGCAACATGGTGGGCGCGGTGGTGGGCGTGCAACCGTTTGGCGGCGAGGGCCTGTCGGGCACCGGCCCCAAGGCGGGCGGGCCGCTGTACCTGCTGCGCCTGCTGGCCCACAGCCCCGACGACGCCGCACTGCGCAGCGTGCAGGCCAGCGGCGCGGTGGGCCTGCCCCAGCCCACCCCGGCCTTGGAGGCCCTGCACGATTGGGCCGCCCAGCACCACCGCCTGCCGCTGGCGCACCAGTGCGCCCGGTTGGCCGCTTGCAACCCTGCCGGGCTGGAGGCCGTGCTGCCCGGCCCCACGGGCGAGCGCAACGTGTACCGCGTGCAGCCCCGCCACCGCGTGGGGTGCGAGGTGGGGCCTTACCCTGGCGCAGAGGACGACCTGCTGGCCCAACTCGCCGCCGTGCTGGCGGTGGGCGCCCAGGCCGTGTGGGCTGACACGCATGCGGCGCTGCACCGGCAGTTGCCGCCCGCGGTGCAGGCCTGCATTCAGCTGTGCGCCGAGCGGCAAGTTCCGTTGGATGCTGCGCTGTGCCACGGCCACCCCGCCGACCACCTGCGCACCGCCCAGGCCCTGGCCCAGCGCCCCGGCCCCATCGTCACCCTCACCACTCTGCCACCCGGCAGCCCCGTGCCCCTGGCCCGGCTGGTGGCCGAACGCAGCATCAGCACCAACACGGCGGCAGCAGGCGGCAACGCCAGCCTGATGACGCTGGGGGCGTGACGGAGGTTTAAGAAAAAAATGGTCCTGGCGCTTTCAATGAAAGCGCTGGCAGCTATCAAATTTGATGCAACTTGCCCCCGGCTGGTTTCAGCAGGGGGCAACGCTCAGGGCGCTGCCCACGGCTTCGAACACCCGACTGAGCACCTCGGCGGTGACACGGCCTTGGTTGAAGACAAGGTCGCTCAAAAATGCAAACACCAGGGCCATGTAGCCCACATAGGCCCACCCGGCAAAGTCGTTGAACAGCAGGGTGTGGAGCCAGTCTTGCTGGAACAGGTAAAGGTAGCTCGTCAGGCCCGACGCCCCCATCAGCACGCCAGCCACCGGCAGCAGGTGCAACCCCGCTTTGCGCCGCAGCAGCACGGCGGCCATGAGGAAGGCAAACACCGCCGCATGGGTGGCCGTGAAAATGCGGAACTCCCGTGTCAGCTGGGTGGCGGTTTCCATGTATCGGGCGCGAATCAGCTGGTTCAAACGGGCTTGCGCTTGGGATGCGGCGCCCATTTGCGACTCGTAACCCTTGCGGATGCTGTCCTCAATGGGCTTTCGGCACTCGCAATCAAGGTCTTGCATGTCGGCAATGACCTTGGCCACGTGTTCGGGCAGATGTGCTGACAACTGGCGTTGCGCCTGGGCCAGTTCTTCGCGATGTTCCTGGGTGGCTTGCTCGGCCCGCTTCATGAGCGCGTTGTTGTCCAACGATTCGATCTGCTGGTGGACCTTCTTTTCCACCTGAAGGCGTATCAGCTCCCTTGCGGTGTGCTCAACCCACCCCGGGCTGATGAGCGACGCCACGAACGCCGTGCCAAACAAGGCCAAACCGACAACGCCAAAGGCCAGTACTGCGGCGCGCAAAAACGAATGGTTCATCAGCAGTGCAGCGGCAAAGGCCAATGCCCTCGGGCGGGTTGGGTGCTGGGCGGGCTCAGACATGGTGGGGCAGGGGGGGCTGTTCGTCTTCGGGCTGCAGTTCAGAGCAGCGCAGGCCCAACAAAAAACCCGCTGACCAGGCACTGGGCAGCGGGTTGGAATGCTGGAGCGGGTGATGGGAATCGAACCCACGTTATTTGCTTGGGAAGCAAGAGTCCTACCATTGAACGACACCCGCAGCGGGGCGGATTGTAGCGCCCTTGACAACCGCCCTGGCGCAGTCGCCTTGCCATGGTGTTGACACCGCGCTGTCGCCAGGGTGTCACGTCCGCTGGCCACACTGCCGCCCGTTGGCCCGCGGGTGGGCCAGGAGGGTGTGATGCTCAGACGTTTTTCCATCGGGCACCGGTTGCAGGTGTGTTTTGTGTGTCTGCTGTTCATCCTGCTGGGGGTGGCGGCAGCCGGGCTGCTGGCGGTGAGGCACATGGCCGACAACCTGCGGGTGGTGTACGAGGAGCGGGCCGTTCCGGTGGAGCTGGTGTTTCGCCTCAATGACCTGTTGCAGCGCAACCGGGTGCTGGTGATGGACATGCTGATCAACCCCAGCACCTCCAACGTCAACACCCTGCTGGCCGAGTTCACGCGCAACACCACCGATGCCGAGCAGGCCCTGGCGCGTTACCGCGAGATTGCCCGCACGCCCGATGTGGAGCAGCTGTTTGCCGACTTCGACACCGCCCGCCAGCGCTACCTGCAAGACGGTTTGCTCAAGGCCCGCGAGGCCATGGAAAAAGGGGACTTTGACGAGGTGCAGTTCATCTACCTCAACCAGATCACGCCGCTGGCCGCGCCCCTGAAAACGGCGCTCCTGGCGCTGACGCAGCGGCAGGTGGCCCAGGCCGGTGAGGACTATGCCGCCGCCAAGGACCAGTCCGAAGCCGTCACCCGGCTGGTGCTGGGCCTGCTGGGGGTTGGGGTGTTGCTGGGGGCGGGCTTGGCGTGGGGCGTGACGCGCTCCATCACCCACCCCATGGCATGGGTGGACACCCTGGCCAACCGCGTGGGGGAGGGCGATTTGACGGGCTTTCCGGCGCAGGTGGGCAAGGACGAAATGGCCCGCCTGAGCCAGTGCCTGGACCGCATGCGCCATCGGCTGGCCGAGATCGTGGTCCAGGTGCGGGAGGGCAGCCTGCTCATCGCCCATGGGTCGGGGGAGATTTCCCACGGGGTGGGGGACTTGTCTCGCCGCACCGAGCAGCAGGCCGCCAGCCTGCAGCAGGCCAATGCGTCATTGGAAGGTTTGTTGCAGGGCACCCACCAGCACGCGCAGGTGACCCAGCAGGCCCGCAGCCTCACGCGGCAGGCGTCAGACCAGGCGCTGGAGAGTGGCGAGGCGGTGGGCCGCCTGGTGGCGCAGATCGGCACGGTGCACGAGCGCAGCCAGCGCATCACCGACATCACCTCGGTCATCGACAGCATTGCGTTCCAGACCAACATCCTGGCGCTCAACGCGGCGGTGGAGGCGGCGCGGGCCGGAGAGCAGGGCCGCGGGTTTGCCGTGGTGGCGCAGGAGGTGCGAACGCTGGCCCAGCGCAGCGCAGCCGCGGCGGCCGAAATCAAGCTGCTGGTCACCGATGCGGTCACGTCGGTGGAGCGGGTCACGGCCATGGCCGACGGCGCGGGGCAAACGGTGCAGGCCATCGTGGCCCATGTGGCGTCGGTGGATCAGCTCATGAGCCACCTGAGCGAGGCCAGCGCACGCCAGTCGCAGGAGCTGACGCACATCAGCCAGGCCATGGCGCTCATCGACCAGATGACGCAGCAGAACGCCGCGCTGGTGGAAGAAAACGCCGCCGCCACGCTCAGCCTCAAAAAAGAGGCCACCGAGCTGGATGCGCTGGTGGCCTCGTTCCGGTTGGATGGTCCCGCCGGGACCGGGGATCACTTGAGGATGTCGCCCACGCAGACGTACTTGATTTCCACGTAGTCGTCCATGCCGTGGTGCGAGCCTTCGCGGCCCAGGCCGGATTGCTTCACGCCGCCAAAGGGCACGTGTTCGGTGGCCAGAATGCCCACGTTCACGCCCACCATGCCGTATTCCAGCGCCTCGCTCACGCGCCAGATGCGGCCCACGTCGCGGCTGTAGAAGTAGCTGGCCAGGCCGAATTCGGTGTTGTTGGCGGCGTCAATGGCTTCCTGCTCGGTCTCGAACTTGAACACCGGGGCGAAGGGGCCAAAGGTTTCCTCCTTGGCGCACAGCATGTCGGCGGTGGCGTCGGCCACCACGGTGGGTTCGAAGAACTGACCCTCCAGGCGCTTGCCACCCACCATCAAACGGGCACCCTTCGCAACAGCGTCGGACACATGGCGCTCTACTTTTTGAAGTGCAGCCTCTTCGATCAGCGGGCCCTGGTTCACGCCGTCTTCAAAGCCGTTGCCCACCTTGGCGGTTTTGACTTTGGCGGCAAATTTGGTCACGAACTCGTCGTACACGCCGCTTTGCACGTACAGGCGGTTGCTGCACACGCAGGTCTGGCCGGCGTTGCGGTATTTGCTGGCAAAGGCACCTTCCACGGCGCTGTCGATGTCGGCGTCGTCAAACACGATGAAGGGCGCGTTGCCGCCCAGCTCCAGCGACAGCTTCTTGACCGTGGGCGCGCTTTGCGCCATGAGGATGCGGCCCACTTCGGTGGAGCCGGTGAAGCTGATGTGGCGCACCACATCACTGGCGCAGAACACCTTGCCCACGGCAATGCTGTTGCTGGCATCGGCGGTGACGAGGTTGAACACCCCCGCCGGAATGCCTGCGCGAATGGCCAGCTCGGCCGCGGCCAGCGCGGTCAGCGGGGTGAGTTCGGCGGGTTTGATGATGACGGGGCATCCGGCGGCCAGGGCCGGGGCCACCTTGCGGGTGATCATGGCCAGCGGGAAGTTCCACGGCGTGATGGCGGCGCACACGCCGATGGGCTGGCGCAGCACCAGCAGGCGGCGGTTGTTGTCGAACTGGGGCAGGGTTTCGCCGTTGACGCGTTTGGCTTCTTCGGCAAACCACTCCACAAAGCTGGCGCCGTAGGCCACTTCGCCCTTGGCTTCGGCCAGGGGCTTGCCTTGTTCGGCGGTCATGATGCGGCCCAGGTCGTCCTGGTTGGCCATGAGCAGGTCGAACCACTTGCGCAGGATGATGCTGCGCTCCTTGGCCGTCTTGCTGCGCCATGCGGGCCAGGCTGCGTTGGCGGCGGCAATGGCGGCTTCGGCGTCGGCGGGGCCCAGGTTGGCCACGTCGGCCAAGTGGGCGCCGGTGGCGGGGTCGGTCACGGCAAAGCGGCTGGTGCCGGCCACCCATTGCCCGTTGATCAGGGCGTCGGTCTTGAGCAGGCTGGGGTCTTTCAGCAGGGACAGGGGAGATGCGGTCATGGGAGTCTCTCGGGTGGAGGTGTAGAGGTCGGGTTCAGTGTAGGCCGGGTGGTGTGACCGGGGCGTTACCGGTGGGTCACGCCGGGCAGGGCGCACAGCATTTCAAACAGCAGGTTGGCCCCCAGCAGGGCGGTGTTGCCGCTGGGGTCATAGGGGGGCGAGACTTCGACCAGGTCCGCACCCACCAGGTTCAATCCGCGGCAGCCGCGCACGATTTCCAGGGCCTGCAGCACCGACAGGCCGCCCACTTCGGGCGTGCCCGTGCCCCCGGCGTAGGCGGGGTCGATGCCGTCGATGTCAAAGCTGAGGTAGGTGGGAGTGTCGGGGCCGATGGCCTCGCGGATGCGGGCCATCAAGGGGCTGAGCGACTGCCACCACACCTCGTGCGCGGGCACGAGGGTGAAGCCTTGCTGGCGGGGCCAGTCAAAGTCTTCGGCGCTGTAGCCGCTGCCGCGCAATCCGATCTGCCACACCTTGTGGCCGATCAGCAGCCCTTCCTCCACCGCACGGCGAAACGGGGTGCCGTGGGCGATGCGCTCGCCAAACATGTCGGGGTTGACGTCGGCATGGGCGTCCACATGGATCAGCGCCACCGGGCCGTGTTTTTCCCTCAGGGCCCGCAGGATGGGCAGGGCAATGGTGTGGTCACCGCCCAGGGTGAGGGGGATGCAGCCCGCCGCCAGCACCTCGCGGTAGTGCGCGGTGATGATGTCCACCGACTTGCCCAGGTTGTAGGTGTTGATGGGCACGTCGCCCAGGTCGGCCACCTGCAGGGAATCGAACGGGGCCGCCCCGGTGGCCATGTTGTAGGGGCGGATCAGGCAGGACTCGGCCCGGATCTGCCGTGGCCCGAAGCGGGTGCCCGGGCGGTGGCTGGTGCCAATGTCCAGCGGAATGCCGATGAAGCCCACGTCCAGCCCCTCAGGGCTGGTGGCATGGGGCAGGCGCATCATGGTGGCGATGCCGCCAAAGCGCGGCATGTCGTTGCCGCCCAGGGGTTGGTTGAAGGCTGGATCAGTCATGGACAGGTTGTGCAAAAAAGGCGCTCAGCTCGTCGTCGGGGATTTGTTGCGCGGCGTAGCTGAACGTGCCTGCGTTTCGAATTTCCTGCCCTGCGCTTCGCAGCACGCCCAGGCAAGTGCGCGCCAGGCTGCCCCCCGTGCTGATGCGGCGAACACCCCATCGGGCCAGTTGCTCAACGGTCAGCAGCGAGCCGGTGAGGCCCATGACCACATTGATGGGGTGCTGAACCGCCTGAACCAGGGTGGTGATGCTGTGTTCGTCACTCACACCGGGCACAAACAGGCAATCCGCGCCCGCGTCGCGGTATTGGCGGCAGCGCCGAATGCTTTCGTTCAACGCGTCGGGGTGCTTGACCAGGAACGCGTCGCACCGGGCGGTCAGGGTGAAGGGTGTGTCCGTGGCATCGGCGGCCTGCCGGGCGGCAGCCACCCGTTGCGCCGCCTCATCGAGGCTGAACAACGGGGCATGGGCATGGCCTGTGGCGTCCTCGATGTTGGCCCCTGAAGCTCCGGCTTGAATCACCCGCCGGATGGTGTCGGCCACCTCGGTGGCGTTGTGGCCGTAACCCGATTCCAAGTCGGCGTTGACGGGGATTCGAACGGCACGGGCGATCCGTTGAATGGCGTCCAGCATCTGGTCACGACCGAGGGCATTGGCCCCATCAGGACACCCCATGGAGAACGCAATGCCCGCGCTGGTGGTGCCCAGGGCGGGGAAACCTTCCGCCTCCAGCAGCCGTGCGCTGCCGGGGTCCCAGGCGTTGGGCATCACCCAGGTGCCTTGACGGTGCAGTTCGCGCAGCCTGCGGCCACGCGCCAGCATGGCCTCAGGCGGCACGGGGGGGAACAAACCCATGGCGGTCACTTGCGGCGTCCGCGCAGCCATTCCATCACCAGCAGCAGGCTGGTGGTGAACAGGATGAGCAGCGTGGCCACGGCGGCGATGGTGGGGGAGATGTTCTCGCGGATGCCGGTGAACATCTGGCGCGGCAGCGTGGTCTGGTCGGCCCCGGCCAGGAACAGGGTGACCACCACCTCGTCGAACGAGGTGGCAAAGGCGAACAGTGCTCCGGAGATGACACCGGGGGCAATCACCGGCAGGGTGATGCGGAAGAAGGTGCGCAGCGGCGTTTCGCCCAGGCTGAGCGAGGCGCGGGTCAGGTTGTGGTTGAAGCCGGTCAGCGTGGCCAGCACGGTGGTCAGCACGAAGGGGGCGCCCAGCGCGGCGTGCACCACGATGAGGCCGATGTAGGTGTCGGCCAGGCCCAGCGGCGCAAAGAACAGGTAGGCGGCCACGCCCACCACCACGATGGGCACCACCATGGGCGCAATGAGCACGCTCATCAGCAGGCCCTTGAAGGGGAAGTCGGCCCGCGACAGGCCCACGGCGGCCAGGGTGCCCAGCGCGGTGGCGATGACGGTGGCCGCCGGGGCGACGATGAAGCTGTTCTTGGCGGCGCGCACCCATTCTTCGGAATGGAAGAGGTTGTCGTACCACTTCAGCGACCAGCCTGGGATGGGGTAGGTCAGGAAGGAGCTGTCGGAGAACGACAGCGGAATCATCACCAGGATGGGGATGAGCAGGTACACCAGCACGGCCACGCACAGGGCGCGCACCGCCCACCAGATGGCTTTTTCGGGCAGCGAGGTGTACAGGGGGAATTGGGGCAGCAGGTGTTTCATGGTCGGGTCAGCTCAGGCTGAGTTCGGCGCGGCTGAAGCGGCGGTACACGGCGTACAGCACCAGGGTGGCGGTCAGCAGCAGGGCCCCCAGGGCGCAGGCCATGCCCCAGTTGATTTCCACGTTGGTGTAGCGGGCGATGTAGTAGCTCAGCATCTGGTCGTCGGCACCGCCCACCAGTGCGGGGGTCACGTAGTAGCCGATGGACAGGATGAACACCAGCAGCGCGCCAGCGCCCATGCCGGGGTAGGTCTGAGGCACGTACACGCGCCAGAAGGCGGCCATGGGCGTGCTGCCCAGCGACACGGCGGCGCGCTGGTAGGTGGGGGGCACGCTTTTCATGACGCTGTACAGCGGCAGGATCATGAAGGGCAGCAGGATGTGCACCATGGCAATGACCACGCCGGTGCGGTTGAACAGCAGCTCCAGCGGTGCGTCGATCAGGCCGGTGGCGATCAGCCCCCGGTTGACCAGGCCTTCGGACTGCAACAGCACCATCCATGCGGCCACGCGCACCAGGATGGAGGTCCAGAAGGGCACCAGCACCAGGATCATGAGCACGTTGGCGGCGCGGTCGCTCAGGCTGGCCAGCCACCAGGCCAGCGGGTAGCCCAGGATGAGGCAGCACAGGGTCACCACCAGGCTGATCTGGAAGGTGCGGATCAGGATGCCGCCAAAGGCCCGCTGGTCTTCGGGCATGCGTTCGATGTGGCCTTGCACGTCACGGCGCAGGTCCACGGAGGCCAGCAGGTAGTCGGGGGTCCAGCGCGATCCGTTCTTGGCAATGGCCGACCAGAACGGCACCTGGTCCCAGCGCGGGTCGGCCTGGATGAGCCGCTCGCGGATGTGTTCGGGGCTGCCCTCGATGGGCAGGCTTCGGTAGGCCCCCATGATGAGGGAGCGGGCACCGGCCACCTCGGTGTTGAGGCGGCGGGCCAGGGCACCGGCATCGGAGCTGTCGGGCAGCTGGGACAGGTCGGCCACCAGCGCCGCGTAGGCGGCGGGGGAGGGGCTTTCCTGCCCCCGCCAACCTTCCAGCGCGACCACCGTTCGGGGCAAGGCCCGGGCCACTTCCGGGTTTTCCACGGCGCGTTGCAGCAGCGTGACGATGGGCACCAGCAGGGTCATCAGCAAGAAGACCAGCAGGGGCATGGTCAGGCCAAAGGCCTTCCATTGCCGACCGGCCTGGGCTCGGGCCAAGGACTTGCGAAGCGCGCCGGCATCCAGCGGCACGGCGGGAGAAACACCAGAAAGTGAGGCCATGGGCTTGGTTCTTCGTGAACGGGGGTCAGTGGGCTGCGCTTACTGGGTGGCCCAGGCGGCGAAGCGCTTCTCCAGCGCTTCACCCTGGTCGGCCCAGAAGTTCACGCTGAACTGAATGGCTTCCTTGGCGTTGGAGGCGGAGGTGGGCAGGTCGTCCAGCACCTTCTTGTCCAGGCTGGCCAGGGCCTTCATGTTGGTGGGGCCGTAGGCGATGTTCTTGGCGTACACGGCCTGGTTGTTGGCGGTCAGACCGAAGGCGATGAACTTCAGGGCCAGGTCCTTGTTGGGGGCACCCTTGGGGATCATCCAGTAGTCCAGGTCATAGATGCCACCGGGCCAGTAGATCTTGAGGTTGCGGCCTTCGCGGTTGGCAGCGTCGATGCGGCCGTTGTACACGGTGGACAGCACCACGTCACCGGCCACCAGGAACTGGGGCGCCTGGGCACCGGCTTCCCACCATTGGATGCTGGGCTTGAGTTCGGTCAGCTTCTTGAAGGCGCGGTCAGCCCCTTCCTTGGTGGCCAGCACCTTGTACACGTCGGCGGGCTTGACACCGTCGGCCATCAGGGCGAATTCGAGGTTGTAGCGGGCGCCCTTGCGCATGCCGCGCTTGCCAGGGATCTTCTTGGTGTCGAAGAAGTCGGCCCAGCTGGTGGGGGCGGTTTTCAGCTTGTCGCCGTTGTAGGCCATGACGGTGGACCACACGAAGATGCCGATGCCGCATTCGGTCACGGCAGCGGGCAAGAAGTCGGCCTTGTTGCCGATCTTGCTGTAGTCCAGCTTTTCGTACAGGCCTTCGTCGCAGCCGCGCACGGCGTCGGGCGATTCAACTTCCACCACGTCCCAGGTGACTTTCTTGGTTTCCACCATGGCCTTGACCTTGGCCTGCTCGCCGTTGTACTCAACGGGGATCACCTTGGTGCCGGTGGCCTTTTCGAAGGGCTCGTAGTAGGCCACTTTCTGGGCGTTGGCATTGGCACCGCCGAAGTTGACGATGGTCAGCTGCTGGGCGCTGGCCAGGCCGGCGGCCAGGGTGCACACGGCGGCAACGAGGGTTTTTTTCATGGGACGGTTCTCCTTGGAGAGGTTGGCACAGGGGGAAACACAAAACCTGGTCTCACACGGCGTACAGCCGGGTGGAGGCAGGGGGGAACTCCAGCGCCACGGCGTCGCCGGGGTGCGGATGGGGGTTGGCACCCTCGCGGGTGAGGGGCAGCTTGACGGTGGCCTCCGGCTGTCCGGGGCCCAGGTCGCACAGCAGGCGCAGGTGGTCACCGTGGTAGATGACGCGGGTGACGGTGGCGGCCAGGTAGTTGGGGTGGTCGGCGCGGGCTTCGGGGTGCCAGACGATGCGCTCAGGGCGCACACAGGCCTCGGCCAGCGAACCCACCGCCGCCTGGGTGACGTTGACGCCTTGCAGCACACGCCCGTCGGTCAGTGTCAGGGTGTTGGCGGCGGTCAGCTTGCCGCGCAGCACCGTGCTGTCGCCCACAAATCCGGCCACAAAGCGGGTGGTGGGGGCTTCGTACAGGTCTTCCACGCCCGCCAGTTGCTGGATCACGCCGTCGTTGAACACGGCCACGCGGTCGCTCATGGTCAGGGCTTCGCTCTGGTCGTGCGTCACGTACACGAAGGTCAGCCCCAGTTGGTGGTGCAGTTCCTTCAGTTCGATCTGCATGTGCTCGCGCAGCTGCTTGTCCAGGGCACCCAGGGGCTCGTCCATCAGCACCAGCTTGGGTTCGAACACCAGGGCGCGGGCCAGGGCCACACGCTGCTGCTGCCCGCCCGACAGGCGGGAGGGCAGGCGGTCGGCCATGCCACCCAGTTGCACCATGTCCAGCGCCTTTTGCACGCGGCGGGCCTGGTCGTCCTTGGAGACCTTGCGCACCGTGAGCGGGTAGGCCACGTTTTCGCCCACGGTCATGTGGGGAAACAGCGCGTAGTTCTGGAACACCATGCCGAAGTTGCGCTTGTGCGGCGGCGTGCGGGTGATGGGCTTGCCATCCAGCACGATTTCACCGGCGGTGGGCGACTCGAAGCCCGCCAGCATCATCAGCGTGGTGGTCTTGCCAGAGCCCGACGGGCCCAGCAGGCTCAGGAACTCCCCGCGCTGGATGTCCAGGTTGAGGTCCCGGACCACGAGTTGTTCGCCGTCGTAAGTCTTTTGGACGCCCTGAAAGCGGACCAGGGGATCGGATGGGAGCATGGTGTGTGTCTCTGGGTGGGGGTGGCTCAGGCCACCGCGGCAAAGCTGGCTTCGATGATGGCCAGGCCTTCATCGATCAGGGCATCGGAGGCGGTCAGGGGCACCAGCACGCGAATCACGTTGCCGTAGGTGCCGCAGGACAGCAGCACCAGGCCGCGGCGGGCGGCCTCGGCCACCACCTTGCGGGTCAGGGCGGCGTCGGGGCGGTGCACATCGCCCCCTTCGAACAGCTCGATGGCCACCATGGCCCCCAGGCCGCGCACGTCGCCAATGGCCTTGTGCGTCTGGGCCATGGCCTTGAAGCCGCTGACCAGGCGTTGGCCCAGGGCCTTGCTGCGGTCCAGCAGTTTTTCGTCGTCAAACGCCTTGATCACGGCCAGGGCTGCGGCGCAGGCCACCGGCGAACCGGCGTAGGTGCCACCCAGGCCACCCGCGGCGGGTGCGTCGATCACTTCGGCACGGCCCACCACGCCCGACAGCGGGAAACCGCCCGCCAGCGACTTGGCTGTGGTGATCAGGTCGGGGGCCACGGGCCACTGCTCGCAGGCAAACCAGGTGCCGGTGCGGCCTGCGCCGGTCTGCACCTCGTCGGCAATCAGCAAAATGCCGTGGCGGTCGGCAATTTCTTTCAGGCGGCTGATGAACTCGGGCGGGGCGATGTTGAAGCCACCTTCGCCTTGCACCGGCTCGACGATGAAAGCGGCCACGCGGGACGCTTCAATGTCGTTCTTGAAAACCTGCTCCACCGAGGCAATGGCGTCGTCCACGCTGATGCCGTGCACCGCGTTGGGGAACAGCGCGTGGAAGATTTCAGCCGGGAAGGGGCCAAAGCCGGTTTTGTACGGGGCCACCTTGCCGGTCAGGCCCAGCGTGTAGTGGGTGCGGCCGTGGTAGCCGCCGGTGAAGGCGATCACACCGCTGCGGCCGGTGTGCGAGCGGGCGATTTTGATGGCGTTTTCCACCGCCTCGGCGCCGGTGGTCAGCAGCAGGCTTTTCTTGGCGAAGTGGCCGGGGGCCAGCGCGTTGAGTTTTTCGCACACGGCCACATAGGGTTCGTAGGCCACCACCTGGAAGCAGGTGTGGGTGTACAGGTCCAGCTGGGCCTTGACCGCGGCGATCACTTCAGGGTGCAGGTGGCCAGTGTTGAGCACGGCAATGCCGCCAGCAAAGTCGATGAAGCGGCGGCCTTCCACGTCGGTGAACTCGGCGTTGCGAGCCGACTGGATGAACAGATCATGCGCCTGGCCCACCCCACGGGCCACGGCGGCGTGGCGGCGGGCGAGCAGGGCGGCGTTGGTGGGGGCGAGGTCTTGTGACATGCGGTTCAGGGCCCGTTGGTGGGCCGGTTGTGAAGGAACGGGCTGAACTGTAGAAACCGTTTCCACCCCCGTCCATGTACACACAGAACCTGTTTTCAGCACACTGTGCAGGTCTAGAATCCTGTACACAGATTCCCTGATCTGGTGCGCGCCCACAAGGTGCAAACTCTTTGCCTTTTTGCCCGATGCTTTCACTCAGCCCCGACCTGCAAACCCCCCTGGTGAGCCAGATCGTGGACGGATTGCGTGGCCTCATCACCGCACAGGTGCTCAAACCCGGGGCCAAGCTGCCTTCCATCCGTTCCTTTGCCGCCAGCCATGGCGTCAGCGTGTTCACCGTGGTGGAGGCCTACGACCGACTGGTGGCCCAGGGGTGGCTGGTGTCCAAGGCCAACGCGGGGTTTTTCGTCAAACGGCGGGGGGACGAAGGGGCAGGCACCGGAATGGTGCCCCGCGAGGCCCCGCGTTTTGACACCCGCTGGTACCTGAAGCAGATTTTTGAAAACCGCAACCTGCCGCTCAAGCCCGGTTGCGGCTGGTTGCCCCACGACTGGCTGTTTGCCGACGCCGTGCGCCGCAGCCTGCGGCAGCTGTCGTCCGACGGCCTGGAGCTGGACGGCTACGGCCTGCCCAGTGGGCACATGGCCCTGCGCCTGCTCATTGCCGAAAGCATGGCCGAGCACCAGATTGCGGTGGATGCCGACCAGGTGCTGCTCACCCACGGCTCCAGCCAGGCCCTGGACCTGGTGGCGCGCTGCCTGTTGAAAGCGGGCGATGTGGTGCTGGTGGACGACCCCGGCTACCCCAACCTGCACCACATGCTGCGCCTGCTGGGCACCCAGGTGGTGGGCGTGCCGCGCACCCCCACCGGCTACGACCTGGACGCGCTGGAGGCCCTGCTGGCGCAGCACAAACCCAAGGCCTTCTTCACCCAGCCGCGCCTGCAAAGCCCCAGTGGCTCGCTGGCGTCGGTGGCGCATTTGCACCGCCTGCTGCGGCTGGCCGACCAGCACGACTTCGTGCTGGTCGAAAACGACCTGTACGCCGACCTGGACCTCACCCAGCGCCCCTCGCTGGCCAGCCTGGACCAGTTGCGCCGCGTGGTCTACCTGGGCAGCTTTTCCAAGACCATTTCGCCCAACCTGCGCGTGGGTTTCCTGTTGGCGCGGCCCGAGTGGCTGGCCGAGTTTGTGCAGCTCAAGATGGTGGCGGGTCTGACCTCGTCCGACCTGGCCGAACGCGTGATTTTTGGCGTGTTGACCGACGGACGCTGGCGCAAGCACCTCAAGTCGGTGCGCGACCGCCTGGGCGAAGCCCACCGCCAGGTGGGCCGCAAGCTCGACAGCCTGGGGTTTGAACTGTTCCACGAGCCCGAGGCCGGCATGTACCTCTGGGCCCGCCACCCCGACCTGCCCGACAGCGCCGAGCTGTCCCTCCAGGGCACGGCCGAGGGCATGATGCTCGGTCCCGGCCAGCTGTTCCTGGTGGAGCCCCGGCCCACGGGTTGGCTGCGCTTCAACGTGGCCTTCAGCCAGGACGAGCGGCTGTGGCGCTTTCTGGCCCAGCGCATTGAACAAGGCCGCAAGGCCGCCACCCAGGCCGACGGCAACGCCTTCCCCGGGCATTGACGCTGCCGGGGCAGGGTGACTGGGGCCGGTTTACACAGCGTTCATCCAGCGTGCGCACAATGGTTGTCCAGACTGGACAGCCGTCCGCAACCGCGCCCACCGTTTCGCCCAGGTGCCCGATGCCGCTTACTCTTGCAAACGTTCGTTGTTCCCTGTTGCTTGACCCCATGGGGCGGGCATCCCCTTGCGCCCGTCAGCGAGGTCGGGTGGTGCCTTGGCTGCTGATGGGCGTGCTGGTGCTGGCCATCGGTGGGGGCGCATGGTGGTGGTACGGCGCGCGCGGGACCGAAGCCGCGCCCGACGGAGCGACCACTGCCCCCAAGCGGTTTGCGCCGGGCAGCCGGGTGCAGCCGGTATCGGTGGCCACGGTGCAGCAGCGCGACATGGCCATGACCGTGCAGGCCATTGGCAACATGGCGGCGCTCAACACCGCGGTGGTGCGCACCCGGGTGGACGCCGAGCTGAAAACCCTGCACTTCCAGGAAGGGCAACTGGTGCGGGCGGGCCAACTGCTGGCCGAGCTGGACAACCGCAGCCAGCAGGTGGCGCTGGCGCAGGCCCAGGGCCAACTGGCCCGGGACCAGGCCCAACTGACCAACGCCCAGCTGGACCTGACCCGCTACAAGGACTTGCTGGCCAAGGATTCCATCGCCGCCCAGCAGGTGGACACGCAAGAGGCCCTGGTGCGCCAACTCAAGGGCACGGTGCAGACCGACCAGGCCGCGGTGGACAGTGCGCAGCTGCAGCTGTCGTACACCCGCATCACCGCGCCGATTTCGGGCCGTCTGGGCCTGAAGCAGGCCGACCTGGGCAGCATGGTGCGCAGCAGCGACGCCAATGGCCTGGTCACCATCACCCAGACCCAGCCCATGGCCCTGGTGTTTGCCGTGCCCGAAGCCATGCTGCCGCGCCTGCGCAGCAAGCTGGGCGGCAAGGAGCCCATGGCGGTGGAAGCCTGGGACCGCGAGTTCCGCAACCGCCTGGGGCAGGGCCGGGTGACCACCCTCGACAACGCCATCGACGCCAGCACCGGCACCATCAAGGTGAAGGCCGAGTTCCCCAATGCCGACGGCAGCCTGTTCCCCAACCAGTTTGTCAACGTGCGGCTGACGCTGGCGGTGGACAAGGGGGCGCTGGTCGTCCCGGGCACCGCCTTGCAGCGCGGGGCCCAGGGGGCCTATGTGTACCTGGTGCAGGCCGACAAGACCGTGACCGTGCGCCGGGTGCGCGCCGGGGCCACCGACGGCGACTGGGTGGCCGTTTCCGGCGAGCTGAGCCCCGGCGACACCGTGGTGACCGACGGTGCCGACCGCCTGCGCGAAGGCGCGCAGGTGGACGTGATTGCCCCGACCCAGTCCGCGGAGCCGCGCGAGCGCCGCCGCCCGCGTGAAGCCCAGGGCGGTCAGTCCTGAATTTGCCATGAATCTCTCGCGCCTGTTCATCCTGCGGCCCGTGGCCACTTCGCTGCTGATGGTGGCCCTGTTCATCACCGGCCTGCTGGCGTACCGGCTGCTGCCCATTTCGGCCCTGCCCGAGGTGGACTACCCCACCATCCAGGTCACCACGCTCTACCCCGGGGCCAGCCCGGAGGTGGTCACTTCGTCGGTCACCGCGCCGCTGGAGCGCCAGTTCGGGCAGATGCCGGGGCTGGCGCAGATGTCGTCCACCAGCTCGGGCGGGGCGTCGGTCATCACGCTGCGCTTCACGCTGGATGTGGCGCTGGACGTGGCCGAACAGCAGGTGCAGGCCGCCATCAACGCCGGGGCCAACCTGCTGCCCAACGACCTGCCCATGCCGCCGCTGTACAGCAAGGTCAACCCGGCCGATGCACCGGTGCTCACGCTGGCGGTCACCTCGCCGTCGCTGCCCGTCATCAAGGTGCACGACCTGGTGGAAAACCGCCTGGCCCCCAAACTCAGTCAGGTGCCGGGCGTGGGCCTGGTGGCGGTGGCCGGTGGGCAACGCCCGGCGGTGCGCATCCAGGCCAACCCGGCGGCGCTGGCCGCGCTGGGCATGAGCCTGGAGGACCTGCGCACCGCGATTGGCAACGCCAACGTCAACCAGGCCAAGGGCAGTTTTGACGGTGCGGCCCGCGCCTCCACGCTGGACGCCAACGACCAGCTGCGCACCGCCGCCGACTACGCCAACCAGATCGTGGCCTTCAAGAACGGCAGCCCCGTGCGGCTGAAAGACGTGGCCGCCATCGTGGACGCGCCCGAGAACGACCGCCTCTCGGCCTGGGCCGGTTATGGCGGCCAGCAGCGGGCGGGCGTGATCCTCAACATCCAGCGCCAACCGGGGGCCAACGTCATCGAGACGGTGGACCGCCTCAAGCTGTTGTTGCCCAAGCTGCAGGGCACGCTGCCCGCCTCGCTGGACGTGCAGGTGCTGACCGACCGCACCACCACCATCCGCGCCTCGGTCACCGACGTGCAGCACGAGCTGCTGCTGGCCATGGCGCTGGTGGTGGCGGTGATTTTTGTGTTCCTGCGCAGCCCGTCGGCCACGCTGATTCCGGCGCTGGCGGTGCCGCTGTCGCTGGTGGGCACCTTTGGCGTGATGCACCTGCTGGGCTACTCCATCAACAACCTCACGCTGATGGCGCTGACGGTGGCCACCGGCTTTGTGGTGGACGACGCCATCGTGATGATCGAAAACATCGCCCGCTACGTGGAAGAGGGCGAAGCGCCCCTGCAGGCCGCGCTGAAAGGGGCGCAGCAGATCGGCTTCACCATCGTCTCGCTGACCATCTCGCTCATTGCCGTGCTGATCCCGCTGCTGTTCATGGCCGATGTGGTGGGGCGGCTGTTCCACGAGTTTGCGGTCACGCTGGCGGTGTCCATCCTCATTTCAGCGGTGGTGTCGCTCACGCTCACGCCCATGCTGTGCGCCCGCCTGCTGCGCCACACGCCCGACAGCGCCCACGGGCGGCTGTACCGGGCCACGGGCCGGTTTTTCGACGCCCTCATTGCTGGGTATGGCCGCTGGCTGACCACGGTGCTCCACCACCAGCCGCTCACGCTGGCGGTGTTCGGGCTGACGCTGGCGGCCACCGTGGGGCTGTACCTCGTGGTGCCCAAGGGCTTTTTCCCGGTGCAGGACACGGGGGTGGTGCAGGTCATCACCGAAGGCCCGGCCTCCACCTCGTTTGCCGCCATGGCCGAGCGCCAGCAGCGCATGGCCGACCTGCTGCTGCAAGACCCGGCGGTGCAAAGCCTGTCCTCCTTCATTGGGGTGGACGGGGCCAACGCCACGCTCAACGCCGGGCGCATGCTGCTCAACCTCAAGCCCAAGGGCGAACGCAGCCCGGCAGACCACGACGTGCAAGCCGTCATCCGCCGCCTGGCCGACGGCGCGGCGGGCCGGGTGCCGGGCATGGCGCTGTACCTGCAACCCGTGCAAGACCTGAGCATTGAAGACCGGGTGGCCAAAACGCAATACCAGTTCTTGCTGAGCTCCCCCGACAGCGAAGCCCTGAGCCGCTGGACCGCACAACTGCTGGCGCGCCTGCAACAGCTGCCCCAGCTGGTGGACGTGGGCAGTGACCTGCAGGACGACGGCCTGCAAGCCTATGTGGAGATTGACCGCGCCGCCGCCGCACGGTTGGGCGTGTCGGTGACGGCGATCGACAACGCGCTGTACAACGCCTTTGGGCAGCGGCTGATCTCCACCATCTTCACCCAGTCCAACCAATACCGGGTGGTGTTGGAGGCCGACCCGGCCTGGCGCACCAGCCCCGGCATGCTGGGCCAGTTGTATGTGCCCAGCACGCTCAATGGCGGCACGGGCACGCCCATTCCCCTCACCTCGGTGGCGCGGGTGGTGGAAAAACCGGCCAGCCTGGTGGTCAACCACGTGGCGCAGTTTCCGGCGGCCACGGTGTCGTTCAACACCGCGCCGGGCGTGGCGCTGGGCGACGCGGTGGCGGCCATCCAGGCGGCCGAGGCCGAACTGGGCCTGCCCGCCAGCATCGACACCCGGTTTCAGGGCGCGGCGCTGGCGTTCGAGGCCTCGCTGGCCAACACGCTGTGGCTGATCCTGGCGGCGGTGGTCACCATGTACATCGTGCTGGGGGTGCTGTACGAAAGCACCATCCACCCGGTCACCATCCTGTCCACGCTGCCGTCGGCGGGGGTGGGGGCGCTGCTGGCGCTGCTGGTGGCGCGCATGGAGCTGGGGCTGATGGCCGTGATCGGGGTCATCCTGCTCATTGGCATCGTGAAGAAGAACGCCATCATGATGATCGACTTTGCGCTGGAGGCCGAGCGAGAGCAGGGCCTGCCGCCGCGCCAAGCCATTTTCCAGGCCTGCCTGCTGCGCTTTCGCCCCATCCTCATGACCACGCTGGCCGCGCTGCTGGGGGCCTTGCCGCTGATGCTGGGGCAGGGCGTGGGCAGCGAGTTGCGCCAACCGTTGGGCGTGACGCTGGTGGGCGGCCTGATCGTCAGCCAGTTGCTCACGCTGTTCAGCACGCCGGTGATCTACCTGCTGTTTTCCCGACTGGTGGGGCGGCGGTGAACCTGTCGGCCACCTTCATCCACCGCCCGGTGGCCACCTGGCTGCTGACGCTGGGCCTGGCCCTGGCCGGGGTGCTGGCGTTCTTCCGCCTGCCGGTGGCCCCGCTGCCGCAGGTGGAGTTCCCCACCCTGTCGGTCACCGCCAGCCTGCCGGGGGCCAGCCCCGAAACCATGGCGGCCACCGTGGCCACGCCGCTGGAGCGGGCGCTGGGCGCCATTGCCGGGGTGACGGAAATCACCTCCAGCTCATCGCAGGGCAACACCCGCATCACCTTGCAGTTTGACCTGGACCGCGACATCAACGGCGCCGCCCGCGACGTGCAGGCCGCCATCAACGCCGCCCGCACGCTGCTGCCCACCGGCATGCCCAGCATGCCCCAGTACCGCAAGGTGAACCCGGCGGATGCACCCATCCTGATCCTGTCGCTCACGTCGGACACGCTCACCCGCGGGCAGATGTACGACGCCGCCTCCACCGTGCTGGCGCAGCGGCTGGCGCAGGTGGACGGCATCGGGCAGGTCAACATCGGCGGCGGGGCGCTGCCCGCGGTGCGCATTGCGCTGGACCCCAACCGCCTGGCCGCGCAGGGGCTGGCGCTGGAGGACATCCGGGTGGCCGTCACCGCGGCCAACGCCAACCGCCCCAAGGGCTTGCTGGACGACGGCAGCCGCACCTGGCAAATCACCGCCAACGACCAGGCCCGCACCGCCGCCGACTACGCGCCGCTGATCGTTAGCTACAAAAATGGAAGCGCCTTGCGCTTGTCAGATGTGGCTCAGGTGGTGGATTCGGTTCAAGATTCGCGCAACTACGGCGTGGCCAACGGCCAACCGGCCATCCTGCTCATGCTGTTCAAGGCCCCGGGGGCCAACATCATCGAATCGGTGGACAAGGTGCGGGCGCTGCTGCCGCAGTTGCAGGCCAGCATTCCGCCCGCCATTGCGCTGAACGTGGTGTCCGACCGCAGCCCCACCATCCGCGCCTCGCTGCGCGAGGTGGAAAACGCCCTGGCCCTGTCGGTGGGGCTGGTCATCCTGGTGGTGTTTTTGTTCCTGCGCAACGGGCGGGCGGCGGTCATCCCCAGCGTGGCGGTGCCGGTGTCGCTGGCGGGCACCTTTTGTGTGATGTACCTGTGCGGCTACACGCTGGACAACCTCTCGCTCATGGCCCTCACCGTGGCCACCGGTTTTGTGGTGGACGACGCCATCGTGGTGCTGGAGAACATCACCCGCCACATGGAGCGCGGCAAGACGGCCCTGCAAGCGGCGCGGGACGGGGCGCGGGAGATTGGCTTCACCGTGGTGTCCATCAGCCTGTCGCTGATCGCGGTGTTCATCCCCATTTTGCTGATGGGCGGCATCGTGGGCCGCTTGTTCCGCGAGTTTGCGGTGGTGCTGTCAGCGGCCATCCTGGTGTCCATGGTGGTGTCGCTCACCACCACGCCCATGATGTGTGCGGCGCTGCTGCGGGCACCGGCCCGCCAGGCCGCTGCACCGTCACGACTGGCGTGGCTTTCGTGGTGGGCAAGAGGGTCGGCGCGGGTGCAGGCGGCGCTGTTGCGCGGTTACCGCCACAGCCTGGCCTGGGGCCTGCGCCACCCGCCGGTGGTGATGCTGTTTTTGGCAGGGGTGATCGGGCTCAATGTGTACCTGTACGGGGCCATTGAGAAGGGTTTTTTTCCCACGCAGGACACCGGGCGCATCGGCGGCTTCATCCGGGCCGACCAGGCCACCTCCTTCCAGGCCATGCAGCAGCGGCTGGACCGGTTTCTGGCCGTGGTGCAGGCCGATCCGGCGGTGGTCAACGTCACCGGCTTCACCGGCGGCGGGCAGCGCAACACCGCCATGATGTTCATGACCCTGAAGCCCCGCAGCCAGCGCCAGGAAAGCGCCGAACAGGTCATTGACCGGCTGCGCCAGAAGTTGGCCCAGGAGCCCGGGGCGCGGCTGTTCATGTTCCAGCAGCAGGACATCCGCATTGGCGGGCGGCAGTCCAGCTCCAGCTACCAGTACACCTTGCAGGCCGACAACCTGGAAGACCTGCGCCAATGGGAGCCCCGCATCCGCCAGGCGCTGATGAAGCTGCCCGAGATCACCGACGTGGACACCGACCGCGCCGACAGCGGCCTGCAAACCACCCTGGTGTACGACCGCGACGCCATGGCCCGCTTGGGGCTGACCGTGCGCAACGCCGACAACACCCTGAACAACGCCTTCGGCCAGCGCCAGGTGGGGGTGATCTACAACCCCCTCAACCAGTACCGGGTGGTGATGGAGCTGGCCGACGAATTCCTGCAAGGCCCCGACACCCTGCGCAGCCTCCACCTCATGGCCAACGGCAAGGCCGTGCCCCTGGCCAGCGTGTCGCGCAACCTGCTGACCGTGGCCCCGCTGTCGGTCAACCACCAGTCGGGCACGCCGGCGTCCACCATCAGCTTCGACCTGCCGCTGGGCGGCACCCTGTCTGCCGCGACGGACGCCATCACCGACGCGGTGGCCGGCCTGGGCGTCCCGGTGTCGGTGCGGGGCAGCTTTGAGGGCACGGCCAAGGGCTTCAAGGACTCGCTCAGCAGCCAGCCGGTGCTGATTGCGGCGGCGCTGCTCACCATCTACCTGGTGCTGGGCATCCTGTACGAAAGCCTGATCCACCCCATCACCATCCTGTCCACCCTGCCGTCGGCGGGGGTGGGAGCGCTGCTGGCGCTCATGGCGTTCAAGACCGAGTTTTCGCTGATCGCCCTGATCGGGGTGATCCTGCTCATCGGCATCGTGAAGAAGAACGCCATCATGATGATCGACTTCGCCATTGCCCACCAACGCCACACCGACGCCAGTGCCGCCCAGGCCATCTACCGGGCGGGCCAGTTGCGGCTGCGCCCCATCCTCATGACCACGGCCGCCGCCATCCTGGGGGCCGTGCCCTTGGCCCTGGGCCGGGGCGACGGGGCCGAGCTGCGCCAACCGCTGGGCATTGCCGTGGTGGGCGGGCTGGTGCTGAGCCAGTTGCTCACCCTGTACACCACGCCCGTGGTGTATGTGCTGATGGACCGGCTGCGCGGGCGAAAGCGCCGCACACCCCGCGCCACGGCCCCCGCCGTCCAACCCGCCTGAGCCCACGGAACCACCCCATGCCCCTGTTGCCGTTGCCCTCTCCGTTGCCTGCACCGTTTTCCACCCGTGCCAGCGCCGCACGGGCCTTGTTGATGCTGTTGGCGGGCGGGCTGACGGCCTGCAGCACGCCGATGCCGCCCCCATCGTCCCTTCAGCCGCCCGACGTGCCCGCGCAGTTCAGCCAGTCGGCGGCATTCTGCCAGGCCAACCCCGCCGCCGCCGATGTGCCCGACGCCTGGTGGACGCTGTTCCAAGACCCGGTGCTCGACGACCTGCAAACCCGCCTGCTGGCGGGCAACCTCAGCCTGCAGGCCGCGGCGGCGGCGGTGGACGCGGCCCAGGCCGCCCTGGCCAGCAGCCGCGCCGGGGCCCTGCCCAGCGTGGGCTTGAGTGCTGGAGCCAGCCGCAGCGCCAGCCCGGGCAGCAGCCCCGCCACCGCCTACACCGCCCAGGGCGTGCTGGCCACCTGGGAGCTGGACCTGTGGGGCCGCGTGCGCTCAGGCGTGGAGGCCGCGGACGCCCGCCACCAGGCCAGCCGCGCCACGCTGGCGGCCACCCGCCTGTCGGTGCAGGCCACGCTGGTGCAAACCTATTTCAGCCTGCGCAGCTCAGAGGCTTTGCAGCGCATCCTCACCCACAGCGTGGCGTCTTACGCCCAGTCGCTGGCCTTGGTGCAAAACCGTCACCAAGGCGGCGTGGCCTCGCAGGCCGACGTGGTGCAGGCCCGCTCGCAATGGCTGTCCACCCAGGCGCAGCTGGAAGAAGCCCGCCTGCAAGGCACCCAGCTGCGCCACGCGCTGGCGCTGCTGCTGGGGCAGCCCCCGGGGGCGTTTGAGCTTGCGGCCAACCCCTTGCCCGCCGACCTGCCCGCGGTGCCCCCCGTGCCCGAGCAATTGCCCGCCCAACTGCTGGAGCGGCGGCCCGACATTGCCGCCGCCCAGCGCCAGGTGGCCGCCGCCAACGCCCAGGTGGGCGCGGCGGAGGCGGCGTTTTTCCCGGCGCTCACGCTGTCGGCCTCCGCCGGGGTGCGGGGCAGCGAGCTGTCGGGGCTGTTCCAGTCGCCGCATTCGTTGTGGTCGCTGGGCACGGCGGTGGCCGTCAGCCTGTTCGATGGCGGGGCCCGCACCGCGGCCAAGGCGTCTGCCGTGGCCAGCCAACAGCAGGCCGTGGCCACCTACCGCCAGACCGTGCTGACCGCCTTGCAGGAGGTGGAAGACAACCTGGCCGCCGCCACCCAGCTGGGCCGCTCGGCCGAGCTTCAGGCCCAGGCGCTGGCGGCGGCGCAGCAGGCACTGGCCGTGCTGCAAAACCAGTACAAGGCGGGCACGGTGGGCTACCTCAACGTGCTGGCCGCCCAGAACACCGTGCTGGCCGCCGAACGCAGCCTGCTGGACGCCCGCAACCGCCAGTTGGTGGCGGTCAACCAGTTGTTGAAGAACGTGGCGGGGCGGTGGGGGTGATGCGCATAATGTGCGCATCCTTTTTTGTCCTCGGAGTGCTGACCATGCCCACCGCCGAAACCTCAGCCAAAAAACCGGTCAATCTCTCTCTCAACGAGGCACTGGTGCAAGAGTCCCGCGCCTACTGTGGCAACCTGTCTGCCAAGGTGGAGGAGATGTTGCAGGCGTATGTGGCATCGGAACGGTTGGCCCGCCAGCAGCACCGCGAGCAAGCCCAGCAGGTGGTGGCAGAGTGGAACGTGTTGCACGACGCCGCGGGCTCATACGCCGATGGCCATTCCATGCTGTGAGCCGCGCACATGGCCCAATATGACGTGCACCTGAACCCCGGCCCCATGCGGGCCGCGGTGCCCATGGTGGTGGTGGTGCAGTCGGCGTTGTTTGACGGCTACCGCCGTCGGGTGGTGGTGCCTTTGGTCCTGCGTTCGGCCTTGCCCAAAGGCTCCCAGACCGTGGGTACCCGCATGAATCCCGCATTCACGCTGTGCGGGCAAGACGTGGTGTTGCACCCGCTGGACATGGTTTCCGTGGCCCACGACCAACTGGGGCCGTGTGTGGGCAGCCTGGTCGACCAAGGGCAGGCGATTGCCGATGCCTTAGATGAGCTGCTGACACGCAGTTGGGGTTAAGCCAGATGCCACCCCAATGGTTTGTCCTGCGGTACGCTTGAAAAATCATCAATGAAAATGGCAGCTAGCGCTTTCAAATAAAGCGTAAGGTGCTATTGTTTTAATACAACCCGCGGGTCTGGGCCATCAGGCGGGTGAGGCCCAGCAGGGCGTCGGTGTGGGGGGTGGCCAGGCCCAGGTGCTGGCCCACCTCGCGCACGGCGGCCACCAGGGCGTCCAGTTCCACGGGGCGGTGGGCTTCCACGTCTTGCAGCATGCTGGTCTTGAAGGCCCCCAGCTTGCGGGTCACGGCGTGGCGGTCTTCGGGCGACTGGTCAATGCCCAGCCCGATGCGCTGGCCGATGGCTTGGGCCTCCAGCATCACGTGGCTGCAAAAGCCGCGCACCAGCGGGTCGTCCAGGATGCGGTCGCAGGTGGCGCCGGTGAGGGCGGAAATGGGGTTCATGGTCATGTTGCCCCACAGCTTGAACCAGATGTCGCGCTGGATGCGCTCCGACACCGCGACGGCAAACCCCGCCTGCGTGAGCAGCGCGGCCACCGCCTGGGCGCGCGGGCTGGTGCCCCCGCCCGGTTCCCCCACGATGAGCTGGTTGTTGCGCACCGGCCCCAGTTGGCCGGGCCCAGGTTGCGAGGCGCTGAAGTGCACCACGCAGCCCAGCACGTGTGCGGCGGGGATGGCCTGGGCAATCCGGCCCTGCGGGTCCACCGATGTCAGTGCCATGCCTTCGCACGCCCCCGGCAGGCCGTGGAAGAACCACCAGGGCAGGCCGTTCATGGCCACCAGCACGGTGGTGTGTGGGGCCCGCATGGCCTGCACGGCGGGGGCCACGGCGGCCAGGGCCGGGCCTTTGACGGCGATGACGATCAGGTCTTGCGGCCCCAGCTCGGCAGCTTGGTCGCTGGCGTGCAGGGCCTGGGGCGGCAGGTGTTGGGGGGTGCCCTGCGCGTCGGTCCAGGCCAGGCCCAGGGTGCGCAGCTGCCGCAGCGTGTCCCCCCGCGCCAGGGCGCTGAGTTGAACCTGCCCCGCGGGCAGGTGCTGGCCCAGCCAGGCGGCAAAGGCACTGCCAATGGCCCCCATGCCCACGATGGCGATGCGTTTCAGTTCCGGTCCAGGTGCTGAGGTGTTCATGGGCCGGGATGATAGGCAAGGTGGTTTTGCCGATGGTGGATTGGTGACAATGGCGATTCTGTTTCGAGAGTCATTTTTCATGCCTTTTTTGAGAGACGAAGCCAAGCTCCCCCGACTGCACCTGGTGGGGTCGGTGCTGGTGGTGCTGGCCGTCACCTTGACGCTGGCCGTTTTTTTCTCGTGGCAAAGCGCCCGCGAGCAGGCGGCGTCGCTGGACCGCATCGACCAGGCCATCAGCACCCAGCAACGTTCGCGGTTGGATGCCGAAATGACGTCTGCGCTGGGCTACCTGGCGTTCACGCGGTCGCGGACCGACGCCATCCTGCGCCGGGCGCTGGTGGAGCGGGTGGACAGCGCGGTGCAGATGATGGAGGCCATCCACGCCCGCGAGTCGGATCGCAAGCCCGTTGCCGAGGTGCAGCGGTCCATCCTGGAGGCCTTGCGCCCCATGCGGTTTTTCGATGGCCGGGGCTACTACTTTGTGGACGGCATGGATGGGCGCTTTCTGCTGCTGCCCACGGCTCCCAAATTCGAGGGCAAGGACGGCATCAACAACCGGGACGACACGGGCCACTTCATCATGAAGGGCTTGATCGACGCCGCACGCCAACCCGTGGGCGAGGGGTTCTCCCGTTACCGGTGGTACCGCCCCGACCAACCCACCGTGATGGCCGACAAACTGGCCTATGTGCGGCACTTCGCCCCCTACAACTGGCTGGTGGGCACAGGTGACTACAACCACGAGTGGGAGGAGATGCAAAAGAAGGAGGCCATGGCCCGCCTGCGCGCGTTGCAGTTTGGTCAAAGCGGACGTGTCGGGGTGATGGACATGCACGGGCGATTGCTGCACAGCCCGTCGGAACCCGCCTTGGAAGGTCGAGAAATGGCCGACATGCCCGCCTATGCCCATGAGGTGATGGCGCGTGCCAAGGCCTTGGCCGAAGGCGGTGGGGGCTTCATGGCCTACCAGTGGCCCCACCCCAAGACCGGGCAGATGGCCCCCAAAACGGCGCTGGTGCGTGCCTTTGAGCCGTGGGGCTGGGTGCTGCTGGTCACCATGTTTGACGACGAGTTGCGCGAAACCGTGGCCCAACAGCGGCAACTGCAAGCGCAAGGCAGCCAGGAGCGCAACTTCCAGACCTCGCTGGCCGTGCTGCTGGCGCTGTGCCTGGGGGTGCTGAGCTCGTGGGCGTTTTCCATCTGGCTGCACCGCCTCATCGAAGGCTACCGGGCCGAGCGGCAGAAAACCGAGGCCGATCTGCGCATTGCGGCCACGGCGTTCGATGCGCAGGAGGGCATCTTTGTCACCGACGCGCAGAACCACATCCTTCGGGTCAACCCGTCGTTCACCCACATCACGGGGTTCAGCGCCGAGGAGGCCGTGGGCCAGCGGCCCAGCCTGTTGTCGTCGGGGCGGCACGACGCGGCGTTCTTCCAGGCCATGCATGACAGCCTGCGTGAACACGGACACTGGGCTGGCGAAATCTGGAACCGCCGCAAGAACGGCGAGGTGTTCCCGGAGTGGCTGACCATCACGGCGGTCAAGTCACGGTCCGGCGATGTCACCCACTACGTCAGCACCCTGACCGACATCACCCAGCGCAAGGCCGCGGAGGATGAGATCCGCAACCTCGCCTTTTTCGACCCCCTCACGCAACTGCCCAACCGGCGGCTGTTGATGGACCGCTTGCAGCGGGCGCTGACGTCCGCCCAGCGGGGCGGGCACCGGGGGGCGGTGATGTTCATTGACCTGGACAACTTCAAACTGGTCAACGACACGCTGGGGCACGACAAGGGCGACGAGTTGCTGCAGGAGGTGGCCAGCCGTTTGTTGTCGGTGCTGCGTGAAGGCGACACGGTGGCTCGCCTGGGCGGCGACGAGTTCGTGGTGATGCTGGAAGACCTGACCCCCCGCTCCGACGAGGCCGCCGCCCATTGCCGCCGCCTGGGCGAGAAGATCCTGGCCGAAATCTCCAAGTCCTACCTGCTTGCCGGGCAGACCATCGTGGGCTCGTGCAGCATTGGGGTGACCCTGTTCGGCGAGAAGACCTGCACCGCCGACGAACTGATGAAGCAGGCCGACCTGGCCATGTACAAGGCCAAGGCCGAGGGGCGCAATGCGATGCGCTTTTTCGACCCGGCCATGCAGGCCTCCGTCATGGCCCACATGGCGCTGGACAAGGATTTGCGCCAGGCCATGGCGCTGAACCAACTCATGCTGCTGTACCAACCTCAGTTCAACCGGGCGGGCCGGATGGTGGGGGCGGAGGCCCTCATCCGCTGGCAGCACCCGCAGCGCGGCATGGTGTCTCCGTCCGAGTTCATTCCGCTGGCGGAAGACACGGGTCTGATCGTGCCCATGGGCCAATGGGTGCTGGAAAGCGCCTGCGAGGCCCTGGCCCAGTGGGCCGGGCAGGCGGCCACGGCTGACCTGTTCTTGTCGGTCAACGTCAGCGGGCGCCAGTTGCGCCAGCCCGACTTTGTGCAGCAAATCCTCAACGTTCTGGCGGTCACCCAGGCCCCCGCCCACCGGCTCAAGCTGGAGCTGACCGAGAGCCTGCTGCTGGACAACAAGGACGACACCATCGCCAAGATGTCGGCCCTGAAGGCGCACGGCGTGGGGTTTTCGCTGGACGATTTCGGCACGGGGTATTCGTCGCTGGCCTACCTCAAGCGCTTGCCGCTGGACCAGCTCAAGATCGACCAGTCGTTTGTGCACGACGTGGCCACCGACGACAAGGACGCCGCCATCGTCCGCACCGTGGTGGCGCTGGCCGAAAGCCTGGGCCTCAACGTCATTGCCGAAGGGGTGGAGACCAGCGAGCAGCGCGATTGCCTGGCCACCCATGGCTGCCTGCACTACCAGGGTTACCTCTACGGCAAGCCTTGCGCCCTGGGCGAATTGCCTGTGCGCACGGGATGACGCCAGGGCACCGATAAAATCGGCGGCTCCGTTCAGAACAGCCCCATCCGCCATGACGACCCATTTCACCGTCGCCGAGATTCGAAAATCTTTCCTCGACTTCTTTGCCTCCAAAGGCCACACGGTGGTGGCGTCCAGCCCCCTGGTGCCCGGCAACGACCCCACGCTGATGTTCACCAACAGCGGCATGGTGCAGTTCAAGGACGTGTTCCTGGGCACCGACAAGCGCAGCTACGTGCGCGCCGCCTCCGTGCAAGCCTGCCTGCGCGCCGGGGGCAAGCACAACGACCTGGAGAACGTGGGCTACACCGCCCGCCACCACACTTTCTTTGAAATGCTGGGCAACTGGAGCTTTGGCGACTACTTCAAGCGCGAAAGCCTGAAGTGGGCCTGGGAGCTGCTGACCGAGGTCTACAAACTGCCCAAGGAACGCCTGCTGGCCACCGTCTACGCCGAAGACGACGAGGCCTACGACATCTGGACCAAGGAAATCGGCCTGCCCGCCGACCGCGTCATCCGCATCGGTGACAACAAGGGCGGGCGCTACAAGTCCGATAACTTCTGGATGATGGCCGACACTGGCCCCTGCGGCCCTTGCTCGGAAATCTTCTACGACCACGGCGACCACATCCCCGGCGGCCCTCCCGGCAGCCCCGAGGAAGACGGCGACCGCTTCATTGAAATCTGGAACAACGTGTTCATGCAGTTCGAAATGCATGAAGACGGCTCTGTCACCCCGCTGCCCGCGCCCTGCGTGGACACCGGCATGGGCCTGGAGCGGCTGGCCGCCATCCTGCAAGGCGTGCACAGCAACTACGAAATCGACATCTTCGACCGCCTCATCAAGGCCGCCGCCCGCGAAACCGCGCATGGCGACCTGAGCAACCCCTCGCTCAAGGTCATTGCCGACCACATCCGCGCCACCTCGTTCCTCATCAGCGACGGCGTCATCCCCAGCAACGAAGGCCGCGGCTACGTGCAGCGCCGCATCATCCGCCGCGCCATCCGCCACGGCTACAAGCTGGGCCAGAAGACCCCGTTCTTCCACAAGCTGGTGCCCGACCTGGTGGCCCTGATGGGCGACGCCTACCCCAACCTGGCCGCCAACGCCCAACGCATTGCCGACGTGCTGCAGGCCGAGGAAGAGCGTTTCTACGAGACGCTGGCCAACGGCATGGAAATCCTGGAGTCCGCGCTGGGCGGTGGTGCCCAGCAGCTGCCGGGCGACGTGGCCTTCAAGCTGCACGACACCTACGGCTTCCCGCTGGACCTGAGCGCCGACGTGTGCCGCGAGCGCGGCCTGAGCGTGGACGAGGCGGGCTTCAACGCCGCCATGGAGCGCCAGAAGGCCCAGGCCCGTGCGGCTGGCAAGTTCAAGATGGACAAGGCGCTGGACTACAGCGGCGCAGGCAACACCTTTGTGGGTTACGAACAGCTGCAGACCACTGCAAAAGTTGTAGCGCTTTACGCTGATGGTGTCAGCGTGGCAGCCCTCAAGAATGGTCAAAATGGCGTGGTGGTGCTGGACACCACCCCGTTCTACGCCGAAAGCGGCGGCCAGGTGGGCGACTGCGGCGTCATCCGCGCTGGCAGCGCCTGCTTTGACGTGGCCGACACGCAAAAGATCAAGGCCGACGTGTTCGGCCACCACGGCACCCTGACCGAGGGCACGCTGGCCGTGGGCGACACCGTCACCGCCCAGGTGGACACCGCCGCCCGCGCCGCCACCGCCCGCAACCACAGCGTCACCCACCTGATGCACAAGGCCCTGCGCGAAGTGCTGGGCAGCCACGTGCAGCAAAAGGGCAGCCTGGTCGATCCCGAGAAAACCCGCTTCGACTTTGTGCACAACGCCCCCATGACCGACGGCCAGATCCGCGAGGTGGAGCGCCTGGTCAACGCCGAAATCCTGGCCAACGCCGCCACACAAGCGCGGGTGATGGACATTGAAGGCGCCAAGGCCACCGGCGCCATGATGCTGTTCGGTGAAAAGTACGGCGACAGCGTGCGGGTGCTGGACATCGGCTCCAGCCGCGAACTGTGCGGCGGCACCCACGTGCAGCGCACGGGCGACATCGGCGCCTTCAGCATCACCGCTGAAGGGGGCGTGGCCGCGGGCGTGCGCCGGGTGGAAGCGGTCACGGGCTTGAACACGCTGGCCTACATGCAAAACATGGAAACCCTGCTGGGCGGCGTGGCCGGTACCCTCAAGGTGTCCACCAGCGAAGTGCACACCCGGGTGGAAAACCTGCTGGGTCAGGTGCGCGACCTGGAGAAAGAACTGGCGGCCCTCAAGGGCAAGCTGGCCTCGGCCCAGGGCGACGAGCTGGTCAACCAGGCCGCCGACGTCAACGGCGTGAAGGTGCTGGCCGCGGTTCTGCCCGGTGCCGATGCCAAGACCCTGCGCGACACCCTGGACAAGCTCAAAGACAAGCTGAAAACCGCCGCCATCGTGCTGGCCGCCGTGGACGGCGACAAGGTGCAGCTGGCCGCAGGCGTCACCGCCGACACGGTGGGCAAGGTCAAGGCCGGTGAGCTGGTCAACTTCGTGGCCCAGCAGGTGGGCGGCAAAGGTGGCGGCAAGCCCGACATGGCCATGGCCGGTGGCACCAACGCCGCCGCCGTGCCCCAGGCCCTGGCCTCGGTGCAAGCCTGGGTGGCCGAGCGGGTGTGACGCTAACCCCCGGTCAGTTGCTGCTGGCTCACAAAACACCGCGGCTCCCCCGTCACCGGGTCGGCAAAGGCCAGCTCGCGGCCCAGCAGTTGCAGCGGCGGGGTGTTGAAGTCTTCCCATTCACCCGGTGCCTTGAGCACCTCGGGGTAGAACTGGTCGTTGGCAATGGGCAGGCCCAGCGCGGCCATGTGCACCCGCAGCTGGTGGCGCTTGCCACTGATGGGGTGCAGGCGGTACAAGGCCTGGGCGTTGTCGGCGCTGTGGCGCAGCAGCTCCACCCGGGTGGTGCTGTTGGGGGCCAGGCCCAGGCGTTCGGCTTCGTCGGCGGGCACCTCCTGCATGCGGTAGAAGCGCTCGGGGTCCTCGCGCAGGTGGCTGCTGCGGGTGAGGGGAAACGTCAGCCCCGGGTGCCAGGGGGCCACGGCCTCGTACACCTTGTGCACTTGCCGCTCGCGGAACAGGCGCTGGTAGGCGTCGCGGTCTTGCGGGCGCACGCAAAAGGCCACCACCCCGGCGGTTTCGCGGTCCAGGCGGTGCAGGGGGCTGAGGGTGGGCAGGTCCAGCTCGCGTTTCAGGCGCACCAGCAGCGTTTCCTTCACAAACCGGCCCCCGGGGGTGACGGGCAGGAAGTGTGGCTTGTCGGCCACCACCAGGTGCTCGCAGCGGTGCAGCACGGTGTGGGAGAAGGGAATGGGTTGCTCGTCGGGCAGCTCGCGCCAGTAGTACACGCGCTGGCCTTTGACGTAGGGGGAATCCGGCGGCACCGACTGGCCTTGTTCGTCCAACACCTGGCCGGTGGCCATGCGTTCGGCCCATTCTGCGGCGGACACCGCGGGCAGCAGCTCGGTCAGGGCCTGGAGCACCGTGGCCCAGGGAATGCGCCGCAGGCAGGGCAGGGCCAGGCTGCTGGCCGACACCCCATCGCGCATGGGGATGTGGGGGTTCTTGGGCGGGCGCGACATGGCCGGGCGCGGCGGGTCAGTCCGCCCGACGCCGCGCGCGGATGCGCAGGTCCGGCCCCACAGGCGTGGCCTCGACAAACTGCCAGGGCAGGCCCTGGTCCAGCGACTCGAAGGGGCCGATGCGGGCCAGCCCGGCACCCGGGCCCAGCAGCGTGGGGGCGAGGTAGAGCAGCAGCTCGTCCACCAGCCCTTCGCGCAGGAAGGAGCCGCTGAGCTTGTGCCCGGCTTCCAGGTGCAGCTCGTTGATGCCGCGCTCGCCCAGCAGGCGCAGCGCCTGGGCCAGGTCCACCTTGGCCGGGCCGTGGCCGGAGGTGTGGGGCGGGCAGTCCAGCACCACCACCCCGGCGTCGGCCAGGGCCTGGCGGCGGGCGGTCGAGGCCACCGGGTCGGCCACCGTCAGCACCAGCACGGCACCGGGTGGGGGCACGATGCGGGCGCTGGGCAACAGCTCCAACTGGCTGTCCACCACCACGCGCAGGGGTTGGTGGGCGGTGTCCACCAGGCGCACGTCCAGCCGCGGGTTGTCGGCGGCCACGGTGCCCATGCCGGTCAGCACGGCCCCGGCGCGGCGGCGCCAGGCGTGGCCGTCGGTGCGGGCCTGGGCGCTGGTGATCCACTGGCTGACCCCGTTGGCCAGGGCGGTGGTGCCGTCGAGCGACGAGGCCATCTTCAGCCGCACCCAGGGCAGGCCGGTGCGCATGCGTGTGAAAAACCCGATGTTGCGCTCCAACGCCGCCACCGCCACCGGGTGGTGGGCAGGCAGCACCTCCACCTGCACCCCGGCGGCCCGCAGGCGGGCGATGCCCTGGCCATTCACCAACGGGTTGGGGTCGGTCTGCGCCACCACCACGCGGGCCACTCCGGCGGCCACCAGCGCGTCGCAGCAGGGCGGGGTGCGGCCATGGTGGCTGCACGGCTCCAGCGTCACCAGGGCCGTGGCCCCTTGGGTGCTGGCCCCGGCGGCCTGGGCGGCGCGCAGGGCCACCACCTCGGCATGCGGCCCCCCGGCCTGCTGGGTGTGGCCGTCGAACACCCGGCCATCGGCCAGCAGCAGTTTGCAGGCCACGCGGGGGTTGGGTTCGCTCAGCCCTTCGGACTGGGCGGCCAGGGTGTCCAAGCCCTGCAGGGCGGACTCGATGGCGGGCTCAAGGTTGTGGGGCATGGGGAGAGGGTTTGGCAAAGTACTTCACGCCCGGCAGGTTGTCGTAATCCACATCCTGGGTCCAGAACGTGGCACCGTGTTCCAGGGCCAGGCTGTACATCAGCGCGTCACCCATGGCCAGTTTGTGGCGAAGGGCCACTTCGGCACCTGCCACCGCACGGGGGGCCGTGATGTCGAGCACGCGGCCCAGGCGCATCACGTTCAGGCAGGCGGTCACCACCTCGGGGGGCAGTTTTCGGCTGAGGACGCGGTGAACTTCGAACAGCGCGATGGCCGGGACCAGGAGTGCCTGGCGTTGTTCGATGACGGGTTTGAACACCGGGCCGTTGGCCCCGGCGGTGAAGAACTCGATCCAGCCGGAGGAGTCGACCACATTCCACCGGGTCATTCGAAGTCCTTGTCCACTTCCTTTTCGATTTCCAGGTCCGCCGGGTCGAGGTTGTAGGGTTTGAGCATGCCGTAGTAGGCGCTCATGGGCAGTTCGGGCTTGATGACCAGTTCCTGCCCCCGCAATTCAAACTGGATGTGCGAGCCCGGGCCAATGCCCAGCTTGGCCCGCATGGCGGCGGGCAAGGTGACTTGGCCTTTGCTGGAAACGATGGCGTCGGCTTGCATGGTGGGCTCCAGGGCGGCGAAAGGTGCTTGAAAATCCACAATGTAAAGCGGCTTGATGGGTAAAGCAATGCGGCATTGCTTTACTTGGGGATCAGCTGCCCTTGCGCTGGAACACCAGGTCCCACACGCCGTGGCCCAGTTTCAGACCGCGGTTTTCGAACTTGGTGAGGGGCCGGTAGTCGGGCTTGGGGGCGTAGCCGCCCAGGGCCGCGTCGGTGCTGGTGTTGGCCAGCAGGGGTTCGGCGCTCAGCACCTCCAGCATTTGCTGGGCGTAGGGTTCCCAGTCGGTGGCGCAGTGCAGGTAGCCGCCGGGCTTGAGGCGGGCGGCCAGTTGGGCCACCAGCGGCGGCTGGATCAGGCGGCGCTTGTGGTGCTTGGTCTTGTGCCAGGGGTCGGGGAAGAAGATGTGCACGCCGTCCAGCAGCGCCCCTTGCCCCTGCGCGTCAGCCGCGGGCAGCATGTGCTCCAGCACCTCCACCGCGTCGTGGCGCAGGATGCGGATGTTGCCAATGTGCTCTTCGCCGCAGCGCTTGAGCAGCGCACCCACGCCGGGTTCGTGCACCTCGCAGCACAAAAAATTGTCAGCCGGGCGGGCATGGGCAATCTTGGCGGTGGCGTCGCCCATGCCAAAGCCGATTTCCAGGATCAGCGAGGCGCTGCGGCCAAAGGCCGCGGTGGCGTCAAACGCCTGGTTCGGGGTGAAGGGCAGCAAAAACTGCGGCCCGTACAGCTCGAACGCCTTGACCTGACCCGTGCCCATGCGCCCGGCACGCAGCACGTAACTCTTGATGGTGCGCAGGTACACGCCCTCCGGTGGCGGCTGGTGGCCGCGGGGGTTGGCGGGGTTGGGGGTGGGCGTGGCCGGGGTTTCGGGGGTGTCGGTGGTCATGAGAGGGAGGCGGGGAGGGGGTGGCGTGGGGTGCTCAGGCCGCAGCAGCTTCGGGCTCGCGGATCAGCACTTCTGCCGGAATGTGCAGCCCGGCACTCAGCCGCCGGATCATGCCCAGCGACAGAGAACGTTTGCCGGCCAGCACTTCATACACACGGTTGGTGGGGCCAACGTAGGGCACCAGGTCTTTGACGGTCAGCCCAGACTGTTCCATGCGGAATTTGATGGCTTCGATGGGGTCGGGCAGGTCAATGGGGCAGTGCTTGGCCTCGTAGGCTTGCACCAGCGTGCCCAAAATCTCCAGCCGTTCGCCTTGCGGGGTGTCTGCTGCCGGGTCCAGGTCGATCAGGGCAGACACCTCACTCAGGGCCGCAAGGTAATCGGCTTCGGTGCGAATGGCTTTGATTTCCATGATCAAACTCCTTTGAATTGATCTACCACGGCGGCATCGACCGCGTCGTATTCGGCATGCGTGCCAATGAACTTCACATAGACGTATTGCATGCGGTAGGCCATGGCAACGATCAGCCGGTACTTGTTTCCCTTGATGTTGAACACCACCCGGTTGTTGCCAACGATGCTGGCATGGGCGTATTGGTCTTTCACATCCTGGGGACAGGTCCACTGTGCTTGTCTGGCTTCAGCCAACCAAGCTTTCAGCGCACCCTCGGCATCGCCCCGGTTGGGTTGCTTCCAAAACGATTCGAGATTGCGCAGGGCCACCACGTGCATGGTGGGATTTTAGTCCCAAATTGGTACTGGTTCAGGGGGTGGGCTTGGATGTGCAGGGTGTCGATGTGTGCCGCGCATCCGCAGTGCCCTATGGTTCTTGCAGCGCATACCCCATGTGCCGGTGGGTCTGGATCCACTCGGCGCTCAGGCCCGCGTCGCGCAGTTTGGCCCGCAGCAGCTTGATGTGGGCGTCCACCGTGCGGTCCTGGGTGTCGGGGGCGTCGGCCCACACCTGGGTCATGAGTTCGGCGCGGGAGTAGATGCGCCCGGGCCGTCGCAACAGCGTGGCCAGCAGCAGGTATTCGTAACGCGTCAGCGGCAGGAATTGCCCCTGGCATTCGATGCGCTGGCGTTGCTCGTCCAGCCGCAGGGCGGTTGCCGCACTGGTGGCGGGGCTGGGCGCAGGGGCCGTGGCCGCCGCCGTGCGCCGCAGGATGGCCTTGACCCGGGCGCACACCTCGCGGGGCGAAAACGGCTTGCTCACGTAATCGTCGGCCCCCAGCTCCAGGCCCAGGATGCGGTCAATCTCCTCGTGCCGGGCGGTCAGGAACACGATGGGCAGCTCGCTGGTCTTGCGCAGTGTGCGGCACACGTCAAAGCCGTTGCCGTCGGGCACACCCACGTCCAGGATGGCCAGGTCGGGCGGCTCGTGTGCAAACGCCGCCAAGGCGTCGCGGGCCAGGCCCACATGGGTCACGGCAAAACCCTCGGCCCGCAGCACGTACAGCAGGGTGTCGGCAATGGCGGGCTCGTCTTCCAGCAGCAGGATGCGGCGTTGGCTCATGGGGCAGGCGGGGAGGGCGGGTGAGTGGCGTGGGTTTCAGTCTAGCGCCTTGCCCGGCGGCACTTTGGTATGGTGCGGCATGCGCATTGGTCTTCGGTTGCTGTTGGCGTTTTTCCTGGTGCTGGGCCTGGCCCTGGTGGTGGTGTTGCAGGTGTTTGTGGAAGAAGTCAAACCCGGCACCCAGCAGGCCATGGAAGACAGCCTGGTCGACGCCGCCAACGCCCTGGCCCTGCTGGCCGCCCCGCCCATGAAGGCCGGCACGCTGCCCCGCAGCGACTTTGCCCGGGCCATGACCGCGCTGTCCCGCGAAAACCCACGCGCCAACATCTGGGGATTCGAGAAGTCGCACATCGACTACCGCGTGTCGGTCACCGACGCCAAGGGCCTGGTGGTGTTCGACAGCCGCGGGCAGGACGTGGGCAAGGACCACTCGCAGTGGAACGACGTGTTGCGCACCCTGCGCGGCCAGTACGGTGCCCGCTCCAGCGGCGAAAGCGCCTACGAGCAGGATCGCACCGTGATGCACGTGGCCGCGCCCATCCGGGATGGCGAGCGCATCATCGGCGTGCTGACCGTCTCGCGCCCCAACCACACGCTGGCCCCGTACATCGAGCGCAGCCGCAACCGCATCCTGCGCTGGTCGTGGGGCGTGGTGGCGCTGGCGCTGGTGGTGGGGCTGCTGTTCACCTGGTGGATTGCCAGCTCCCTCTCGCGCCTGCGGCGCTACGCCACCGCCGTGGCCCAGGGCCAGCGGGCCGAACTGCCCCGCATGGGCCGCCTGTCGGGCAACACCGAGTTTGCCGACCTGGCCCAGGCCGTGGAGCACATGCGCCTGCGCCTGGAAGACAAGGCCTACGTCGAAAACTATGTGCACACCCTCACGCACGAGCTGAAAAGCCCGCTGGCGGCCATTCGCGGCGCGTCGGAGCTGCTGGAAGAACCCCTGCCCGAGGCCGATCGCCAGCGCTTTGCCGGCAACATCCGGCGCCAGACCGAACGCCTGCAACAGCTGATCGACCGCCTGCTGGCCCTGGCCGACGTGGAACAGATGCGCCACCTGCGCACCCTGGAACCCGTGGACCTGCTGGCGCTGACGCACGACGCCCTGCACACCGCCGAACCCCGCCTGCAGCAAAAGGGCCTGCGGGTAGACGGCCCACCGCCGCCGACCGACACCGACCCACCGCGCCCCGCCACCGTGGTGGGCGACCGCTTCCTGCTGGCGCAGGCGCTGCAAAACCTGCTGGACAACGCCATTGACTTCTCGCCACCGGGCGGCACCTTGACGCTGACCCTGGTGCGCGATGGCATGGGCTGGACCTGGACCCTGCGCGACCAGGGCCCGGGTGTGCCCGACTACGCGCTGCCCCGGGTGTTTGACCGCTTCTACTCGCTGGTGCGGCCCGATTCACAGGACAAAAGCTCAGGCCTGGGGCTGTGCCTGGTGAAGGAAGTGACCGAGCTGCACGGCGGCGAGGTCAGGCTGGAAAACGTGACCGACCCGGTGGGCTGCCGGGTGGTGTGGTGGTTGCCGGGGCGGTGAGGGCGGTTGAAGCCTGCGCGGCGTCAAAAGAGCTTGATTTCCAACACCAAGTCGGTGGTGCGATTAGGGATGTTCAGTGCCTTGAGCTCGTGAGAAAGCCGGGCGATGTCCTGCTCCTTGGTCCCGCTGTGAAAGGCCTTGTCAATGTATCTCTCCCAGGAGAAGCGGGCTGGAATGATGATGTGGGCCAAGTCACTGTAGTGAAACGACTGTCGCCACAGTCCCCCGTCTTGCGTGCACGACGGAAGAAGCTCGTCCTCCTCGGGAAGACCGCACGCCCAATACGTGAGACAGTCCTCCAGCATGGAGAACGTTGTCCACGCACACCAAGATTGACTGGCCCAAGCCAAGGATTGACCCTTGCCAAGCACTTGGCGAGACGTCTGTAAAAACAGTTTCCAGCTGTGGTCGTCCATTTCGATTCCTGGGTGATTGATGGTGTTCATTCGGTTGGTACTCATGGTGTCCACTTCGCCATCAAGGCCCCCAGACAGTCGCTGAGGACACCTGTTCTTGGTCGTGATGTATGGCGCAGACCATGTCTCCCATCGTCGCTTGGACTGGCACGAGCAAAACCCAGTCCTTGGATTGGTCATCAGGCACCCCGCGGTCCTGAACCCTGCGCCTGTCCAGCCCATGTTGTTCCGCCAGGGCCACCAGTTCGGTCATCGGCATTCCCGGTTGGACGTGGTCGCAAAACGTGCGAACGCAATGCATGTCCCACCCTACCCAGCCGCCCAAGGCCAAAGACAGCAAGAGCAAAGCCAGCAGCCACCGTGTGGCGGTTTTGGCGAGGGAGGTGAGCGTGGGCTTCATGGCGAGAGGTTCAACACCGGGTGTGCAGCAGGATCAACCGCAATGATCCCATCAGCCCATCACAGCCGCCTCACGCACACCCGCTTTGTGTTCCAGTGGATACTTCAAATTCCATAGCTGCTCACGCTTTCAAATCAAGCGCTAGAGCCTGATTTTTATTGAAATCTCTGGCATTCGGCTCCCACCCCAGCCCATTTCACACCCGCTTCACACCGCCTGCGTGAGCAGCGCACAGGGGCTTTGAACAATCGTGTTTCCCATTTCAAGGAGCACGACGTGAACCGTTTTCCCCTGTTGAGCAAGACCGCCGTCATCGGCTTTCTGATGCTGCTTTTGCTCATTCCCCTCGGCATGGTGACCGGGGTCATTCAAGACCGCATGCGCTTTCGCGACGACGCCATTCAGGACGTGTCGCGCGCCCACTCGGGGCCGCAGGTGCTCAGCGGCCCGGTGCTGTATGTGCCCTACACCGAAACCTTTGTGCGCACGGTGGTGGCGGATGTGGACAAACACATCCAGCGCCAGGAAACCGTGCAGGTGCACCGCGAGCTGACCGTGTTTCCCAAGGTGCTGGACACGCGCAGCCAGCTGGACACCGAGACGCGCTGGCGGGGCATCTTCCCCGTGACGGTCTACACCAGCGGGCACGACAGCACGGGCCGCTGGGTGGTGCCCGCGATCACGCCGCAGGAGAAGGAGGGGCGCATCACCCTGGGCCAGCCCTGGCTGATGGTGGGCGTGAGCGATGTGCGCGGCCTGATCGGCCGCCCCCGCCTGGAACTGGCCGGGCAGGCCCTGGACGTGGTGGCTGCGCCCGCCGGGCTGGGCCTGCCGCTGGGCCTGGCGGCGGCGGTGCCCGCCTCGCTGCTGACCCCCGGCGCGGTGCTGGACGTGAAGCTGACGCTGGCGCTGGCGGGCACCCGCCGCATGGGTTACCTGCCGCTGGCCGATGACAACACCATCACCCTCACCTCGTCGTGGCCGCACCCCAGTTTTGATGGCGACTTTCTGCCCCGCAGCCGCACGGTGTCGGCGGATGGCTTTGAGGCCAGTTGGGCCGTGTCGTCCCTGTCCAGCCACGCCCAGCAGCAGTTCCTTGCGCCGGGCAAGGGGGAGTCAGCGTCTTCGCTGGAGAACCTGGGCGTCACCCTGGCCGACCCGGTGGATGCGTACCGGTTGTCGGAGCGTGCGTCCAAGTACGGGCTGATGTTTGTGCTGCTGACCTTTGCGGCGTTTTTTGTGTGGGAAACCGTGAAGGGCTGGCGCATCCACCCCATGCAGTACCTGCTGGTGGGGGCGGCGCTGGTGCTGTTTTTCCTGTTGTTGCTGTCGCTGTCCGAACACACGGGCTTTTTGACGGCCTATGCGGTGGCCACCACCGCGTCGCTGGCGCTGTTGACGCACTACCTGCGCCATGTGCTGGGGGGCTGGGGTGTGGCCTGCCGCATGGGCGGAATGCTGCTGGCGCTGTTCGGGGTGCTGTACGGCATTCTGGTGTCGGAAGACAACGCGCTGCTCATGGGCTCGGTGCTGCTGTTTGGCGTGCTGGCGGCGGTGATGGTGGCCACCCGCAAGGTGGACTGGTACTCGGCCATGGGCCGCACAGAGCCCAAGGCGGGGCCAGGTGCAGCCGCCGTGGTGGCGGGTTGAGGAGCACACATGGCCACGTATTTGCACTTTGCACCGGCGGTGGCGTTGGCTGTGGCCGTGGGCCCGCGGCGCGTGGGTTGGGGCTTGATGGGCGCGGGCATGTTCAGCGCCCTGGTGCCTGACCTGGACGTGATTGGGGTGACCCTGGGCTGGGGTGCCTACAACGGCCCCTACGGCCACCGGGGCTACACCCATTCGCTGGGGTTTGCGTTGCTGGTGGCGCTGCTGGGGGCCTTGTGGCCCACCCGGGCCGGGTGGCGCATGCGGCTGGGGCGGGCGCTGTACCTGATGGCGTGCACCGCGTCGCACCCGCTGCTGGATGGTTTGATCGACGTGGGCGTTTGCAACGCCTGGCTGTGGCCCCTGGACGGCAACCGGCTGTGCCTGGATTGGCGGCCCATTCCCATGCGTGGGGTGCCGCTGTTTGGTTCGTTGCGCCTGAAGCTGGAACTGCTGTGGATCGGAGTGCCCTTGCTGGTGCTGGCCAACCTGGGCATGTTGCTGCGCCATGGGGCCGGGGCCTGGTGGCAGGCCCGCCAAAGCCGCCAGACCCGCCAACCCACGCCCCTGGCCCTGCGGCTGCCCGATTGGTGGCAAGACCGGCTGCGCCCCCGCGAACGCCGCCGCCAGCGTCAGGCGGGCATCCAGGCGCTGGTGGCCCCGTGGGTCAGGGGGCGGCGTGCGGCCATGCCGTGACCCACACGCCCAGGGCCTCGGCCACCGGCCCGGGGTGGAGGGGCAGGCCCAGGGCGATGGCGGCGGCATTCAGGGCCGCCAGCACCGCGGCGGGGTTGTCGAGCACCAGCGGGGCCGCGCCGTTTTGTTTGCTGAGTTTTTCGCCGTTGGCCCCCAGCACCAGCGGGGTGTGCAGGTAGACCGGGTGGGGCAGGCCCAGGGCGCGTTGCAGCAGCAGCTGGCGGGGGGTGTTGTCCAGCAGGTCGGCCCCGCGCACCACGTGGGTGATGCCCTGGGCCGCGTCGTCCACCACCACGGCCAGTTGGTAGGCCCACAGGCCATCGGCGCGTTTCAGCACAAAGTCGCCCACGGTGGCGTCCACGTCTTGCTGTTGCCAACCGGCCTGGCGGTCGTGCCAGTGGCAGGTGAGGGTGTTTGCATCGAATTCAGGAGCAAACTCATCAAGTAAATAAAGCGCAGGAGGCCAATTCTTTGATGAATCCTGCTGGGTGCGCAGCCGCCAGGCGCGTTCAGGGCGCTGAGGGCGTGGAGGGCGCAGGGGGGGGTGAGCGGCGTTGGCGGTGGATGCAGTGGAAGTGCCCACGCCCTGGCGGCAGGTGCCGGGGTAGCGCAGTTCGGCGTGCCGGTCGCGGGCCAGGCCCTGGGCGGCCAGCGCCTGGGCAATGTCCTTGCGGGTGCAGGCACAGGGGTAGGCCAGATCGCGTTGCACCAGCGTGTCCAGCGCCTGCTGGTAGGCGGCCTGGCGCTGGGACTGCCACAGCACCGGCCCGTCAGGGTGCAGGCCACAGGTGGCCAGTTGCTGGAGGATTTGCTCCCCCGCACCGGGAATGCAGCGGGGGGTGTCCACGTCTTCCATGCGCACCTGCCACTGGCCGCTGTGGGCGCGGGCGTCCAGCCAGCTGGCCAGCGCGGCCACCAGCGAGCCGGCGTGCAGCAGGCCGGTGGGTGAGGGGGCAAAACGCCCCCGGTAGCTTGACCCATGCCCCATGTGACCCGCCAAGCTAATGCAGCAAACCCGCCGCGGTGTTGACGGCCAGGGCCAGCAACAGGGTGTTGAACACGAAGGCGACCCCGGCATGGGCCATGACCAGTCGGCGCATGCGGGTGTTGCACACGGTCACGTCGGAGGTTTGCGACGTCATGCCGATGACGCTGGCAAAGTACAGAAAGTCGGTGTACATGGGGGCCGGGGTGCCAGGAAAGGCCAGCGCAGGCCCCTCTGCACCGTGAGGGGCGGCCCAGTAGGCGTGGGCATAGTGCAGGGCAAACGCGGTGTGCACCAGCAGCCATGACACCGCGAAGGCCAACCCCGCCAGCCCCAGGCGCAGGCCCACGTTCAGGGTGGAGGTGCCATCCAGCCCATACAGCTCCGCGACGATGGCCACCAGGCTGGCCACCGCCGCGGCCACGGTCAGCAGCAGCACGCCGGCGGCGCCGTCGTCTTCCGTGCGGGCCAGGGCTTTCATGTGGTCCACCGTGGCATGGGCCATCATCACCCAGGCCAGCAGCAGGTAGGTGAGTGCCCCGGCGCACCAGGCCAGCAGGGCACAGACGCTGGCACCCAGCGCGGGGGGTGTGACCAGCCACACCGCCAGGCCGACGATGGCCCCCGTCATCAGGCGGGAGCGGCTGTACCAGGGGTGCCAGTACCGCCTGCTGCTGTGGTGCGGGAGCGGGCTCACAGGGCGGCGAGCGGTGGGGCTGGGTGGGGCGGACCTCAGCCCAGCAGGGCCAGGGCCAGTTCCAGGCCGGAGACGAAAGCGTCTTCCACGCGGTGGCCCAGGCACCAGTCGCCGCACAGGCCCACGCCCAGTTCGGGCGACCACAGGTGGGAGCGGCCCAGCGGCGTCTGCGTCTGCGCAAAGCGCCAGCGGTGCACCACGGCGTGGCTGGGTTCGGCGCGGATGCCGGTCACTTCGGAGAAGGCGCGGCGCAGCTTGGCGGTGATGCGCTCGGCGTCGTCTTCCAGGTGTTCGGCGGACCAGGCGGGGCTGGCCTGCACGGTCCAGCGTTCGATGGGGTCACGCCGGGGTTTGCTGCCTTCGCGGGCCAGCCAGCTGATGCGGTGGTGGGTGCTGCGGGCGGCGTTCCATTGCGGGCCCAGGTGCGACAGACCGGGCTGCATGGCCTGGGGGAAGGCCAGCATCAGCGTCCAGCAGGGGGCCACGGTCACGCCGGAGAGGGCGGTGGCGATGTCGGCCCCCGCGCCGCGCTCCAGCCCGGAGGCGCGCAGGATGTCCTGGGCCTGCAGGTGGGGCAGGGCCAGCACCACGCGGTCAAAGCCGCCCAGCACGGTCTGGGCCCCGGTGGTGGTCTGGTCTTCGGTGTGCAGTTGCCAGCAGCCGGACTGGATGGGGTCGCGGGTGATGCGGCTGACCAGGGTGTTCAGGCGCACCTCGGCCCCTTGCTGGGGGGCTTGCGGGTGGGTGGCGTCGGCCAGGGGCTGGGCCCAGGTGTGCACCAGGGCGTTCATGCCGGGCACGGCCACGTAGTGGGCTTCGCGCGGGGGCGGGTTGGTTTCCACCACATGGCCCAGGGCGTCAAGCACACGCACGGTGCTGGCGCTCCAGGGCACCACCACGTCGGGCGTGGTGGACAGGGCCAGGGCAAAACGCTCGTCGCGCACGGTGAAGTACTGCGCACCGTGGTCAAAACCACCGAATTCGGTCTGGCGGGTGGCCATGCGGCCCCCGAAGCCGCGGCTTTTTTCCACCAGGGTCACGTGCCACCCGGCCTGGGCCAGGGTGCGGGCGCAGGTGACACCGGCCATGCCGGCCCCGATGACGGCCACGCGCTGCGGTGTGGTGGGGGATGCCGCAGCGCGGCGGGAGGAGGATGGACGGGTAGAACGGCGGGGTGCAGAGGGTGTGGTCATGGACAGGTGTCTCCTGGCGGGCACTGTAGCAGCGCCGTGGGCGGCGCGGGCTGATGGGGCTCAAGGGGAGCGCACGGGCGCTTCAGGTCATGGTGTGGTGGTTGAGCAGCGCGGCGCGGGTCTGGCTGTGGGCCAATTGGCCCAGCCACCACTGCAGGGCCTTGCCTTGCGAGGCCACCGGCGCACTGCGGGCGGTGCTGCCGCTTTGGCCCCGCCAGGCGTAACCCAGGCGGGCCACGCGGGCGCCCCGCTGCACCTCCTTCTGCACCAGCCGCCCGGCTTCGATGTAGGGCTGGGCCATGGGCAGGGGCAGAAATCCGCAGCCCATGCCGCGCAGCTGGGCTTCCAGCTTGTGGCGCAGGGTGGGCACGGTGAACACTTCCTGCCCGGCCAGCAGGTTGAAGGTGAGGCCGCTGCCGCGCTGGGTGGTGTCGGCCACGGCCACGGCGCGGTGCTGGCCGATCTGACTGTCGGGCAAGGGCTCGGGTTGGCTGGCCAGCGGGTGGTGGGGGGCCACGGCAAACACAAAAGGCAGGTCGCCCAGCTTTTCCATGTGGATGCCGGGGTGGCCGATGCTGGCGTCGGTGCCCACGCCCACGGCCAGGTCGGCCCTGCCCGACAGCAGGGCTTCCATGGTGCCGCTCATGTTTTCGTTGCGCAGCCGCAGCCGGGTGGGGGCACCCAGCTCGAAGAAGGCTTCGCACAGCTCGAACAGGGTGGTGCGGGCCATGGTGTTGTCGGCCACGATGGTGAGCTGCGGCTCCCAGCCGGTGGCCACGCGTTTCACCCGCTCGGCCACGGCGTCCAGTTCGTGCAGCAGGTGTTCGCCGCTGTGCAGCAGTTCTTCACCCGCGGGGGTGATGCGGGCTTGGCGGGCGCTGCGGTCGAACAGCAGCACGTCCAGCGCGTCTTCCACCTGGCGCACGCGGTAGGTCAGGGCGCTGGGCACCAGACCCAGTTCGCGGGCGGCGGCGGCCATGCTGCCGGTGCGGGCCACGGCTTCGATCAGGGCCAGGTTGTCGGGCGACAACACGGCCCGGGCATGGACCGGGCCTGGGCGCGAAGAAGTCCCTGTGGGTTGCATGGTTTGACCACCTTTCGTTCAATCCGTTCGAATGATGCCATCAAGTTCCTGCGTCCGTCGGGCGGGGTGGGCGGCCTACAGTGGCTGTCATGGCCCCGTTGCGGGGCTTCACTTTCAGGAGATTGCTGTGCTGTCCATTCGCCGTGCGTGCCAGCGGGGTTATGCCGACCATGGCTGGCTCAAGAGCCACCACAGTTTTTCGTTTGCCGGGTACTTCGACCCCGAGTGGATGGGCTGGGGCAACCTGCGTGTCATCAACGAGGACCGCATCGCCCCCGGCACGGGTTTTGGCACCCACGGGCACCGCGACATGGAGATCATCAGCTACGTGTTGTCGGGCTCGCTGGCCCACCAGGACAGCATGGGCAACGGCACGGTCATTCCCCCCGGCGACGTGCAGCGCATGAGCGCCGGGCGCGGCGTGCAGCACAGCGAGTTCAACCACGCGGCTGACGCGGAAACCCACTTTCTGCAAATCTGGATCCAACCCAACGAGCGCGGCATCATGCCCGGCTACGAGCAAAAGACCTTTGACATCGCCGACAAGCAAGGCCGCCTGCGTCTGGTGGCCTCGCCCGACGGGGCCGAGGGCTCGGTCACCCTGCATGCCGACGCCCGCCTGTACGCCACCCGGCTGGATGGGGCCGAGTCGGCCCGCCTGGCCCTGGCCCCGGGGCGCAAGGTCTGGGTGCAGGTGGTGCGCGGGGCGCTGAGCGTCAACGGTCAGGCCTTGCAGACGGGGGATGCCGCCTTGCTGGCCGACGAAACCGGGGTGCAGCTGGACCAGGGGCAGGAGGCCGAGGCCCTGGTGTTTGATCTGGCCCCCTGAATTCAATGTTTTTTTGAGGTCTACCGCTTTTTGGGCGGTGTTTGTTTGCTCTTGTTTTTAACCAAGGAGTTCATCATGGCAAAAGTGGTTGTAGTGTTCCATTCGGGTTACGGTCACACCCAGCGCATGGCGCAGTCGGTGGCCGAGGGGGCCGGTGCCGAGCTGGTGGTCATTGATGCCGATGGCAACCTGACCGACACCGACTGGGCCACGCTGGACGCGGCCGACGCCATCATCATGGGCAGCCCCACCTACATGGGCAGCGTGAGCTGGCAGTTCAAGAAGTTTGCCGACGCTTCCAGCAAGAAGTGGTTCGTCCAGGCCTGGAAGGACAAGGTGTTTGCCGGTTTCACCAACAGCGCCTCCATGAACGGCGACAAGCTCTCCACCCTGCACTACCTGTTCACCCTGGCCATGCAGCACAGCGGCGTGTGGGTGGGCACCGGCATGATGCCGTCCAACTCCAAGGCCGCACAGCGCAACGACATCAACTACGTGGCCTCGTTCGCCGGTGCCATGGCCACCACGCCGTCGGACGCCAGTGCCCAGGAAATGCTGCCCGGCGACCTGGAAACCGCCCGTCTGTTCGGCCAACGCGTGGCCGCCGTGGCCGCCCAGTTCAAGGCCTGAAGAGCCCTCACCGCCGGAGACAAACCCATGAAGCTGTTCTATTCGCCAGGCGCATGCTCTCTGGCCCCCCACATCGTCCTGCACGAAGCGGGTGTGCCGTTCGAGGCCGTGCTGGCCAGCACCAAGACGCACCAGTTGGCCGATGGCTCGGACTATTACGCCGTCAACCCGCTGGGCTACGTGCCGTTTTTGGTGCTGGACGATGGCCGCACGCTGCGCGAGGGTCAGGTCATCAGCCAGTACATCGCCGACCAGGTGCCGACCACCGGCCTGGCGCCTGCTGCGGGCACCTGGGAGCGCTACAAGCTGCAGGAGTGGCTGTCGTTCATCAGCAGCGAGTTGCACAAGGGCTTTTCGCCCCTGTTCAACCCGGCCACGCCCGACACCTTCAAGCCCGCCATCAAAGAGCGCCTGCTGCAACGCCTGACCTGGGTGGACACGCAACTGGCCGACCGGAACCACCTCATGGGCAACACCTTCACCGTGGCCGACGCCTACCTGTTCACCGTGACCAACTGGGCGGGGTTTGTGGGCCTGGACATTTCCGGCCTGGCCCACCTGGCCGCCTACCGGGCGCGCGTGGCGGGGCGGGCTGCCGTGCAGGCCGCCATGAAGGCCGAGGGCCTGCTGGGCTGAAACACGGTTGTCCCGAAAGCTTCATCGGGGCGTCATGGGGTTTGCATAGGCTCCCGTTCTTTCAACCGAACGGGAGCGCTTCATGTTCACCCTCGAACTTTCCCGGGCCTTGGCCCCAACCCCTGTCCGTGTGGCCGTGCTCCTGGCCACGGGCCTGGGCCTGACCGGCTGCCTGGGCAGTGGCGATGACCCCGTGGCCCTGGCCGATGGCACCACCGCCCAACTGGCCATCCTGGAAACCAGCGACCTGCACGCCAACCTCATCAGCTACGACTACTTCAAGCTGGCCGAGGACAAAAGCGTGGGCCTGGAGCGCACGGCCACCGTCATCAAACAAGCGCGGACCGAGTTTCCCAACCACCTGCTGATCGACAACGGCGACACCATCCAGGGCACCGCCTTGGCCGACCACCAGGCGCTGGTGAACCCTGTGGCCTGCAACCAGAAGCTGGCCACCTACAAGGCCATGGACGTCATCGGTTTTGACGTGGGCACGTTGGGCAACCACGAGTTCAACTACGGCTTGCCTTACCTGTCGCAAGTGACGGGCACCAAGTTCAATGTGGACGGCATGGCCGCCGTGGCCAGCCAGCCCACCTGCACGGGGCCGGCCTTCCCGCTGGTGCTGGCCAACGTGACCAGCAAGAAGGACGGGCAGACGCTGTACAAGCCCTACACCATCCTGACCAAGAAGATTGCGGGCAAGGACAAGGATGGCAAGGCCATCGAGAGCACGGTCAAGGTGGCGGTGATCGGTTTCGCCCCGCCCCCCATCCTCAACTGGGACAAACGCTGGCTGGACGGCAAGGTGGACGTGCAAGGTGTGGTGGAGACCGCGCAAAAATACGTGCCCCAGGCCCGAGCCGAAGGGGCGGACATCGTCATCGCCGCCTCGCACGGCGGCTGGGACACCAGCACCTACACCCCCACCATGGAAAACGCCAACTACCACCTGGCCAAGGTGGCGGGCATCGACGGCATCCTCATGGGCCATTCGCACGGCGAGTTTCCCAATGCCGCTTGCAGCACCCCCGCTTGCAGCGCCGAAGGGGTGGACAAGACCAAGGGCTCCTTCTTCGGGGTGCCCGCCGTCATGCCCAGCTACTGGGGCAAGGCCATCGGGGTCATCAACTACGGCCTGGTGGTGAAGAACGGCAAGTGGACCATTGACAGCGGCAAAACCCAGGTGAGCCTGCGCAAGGCGCTGACGGACGCCGCCACCAAGACCTACGTGGCGGTGGATCCCACCATTGCCACCGCCGTCAAGGCCGAACACGAAGCCGCCATTGCCTACGTGAAAACGCCCATTGGCAGTGCCGACTTCAACCTGGCCAGCTACTTTGCCGACGTGGGTGACGTGACCGCCATCCAGGTGGTCAACGCAGCCCAGGCCGACTATGTTGCCAAGTACGTGGCCGCCAACCTGCCGCAGTACAAAGGCCTGCCCGTGCTGTCGGTGAGCGCACCGTTCAAGAGCGGTTTTGCCGGGGGCACCGACTTCACCGATGTGAAGCAGGGCCCCATCGCCATCAACAACGCAGCCGACCTGTACCTGTACCCCAACACCGTGTATGCAGTGAAGGTGACGGGCGCGGGCATCAAGACCTGGTTGGAGAAGGCGGCAGAGCGGTTCAACCGCATCGACCCCACGCTGACCACCGCGCAGCCCCTGGTGTCCAGCTTCCCGGGCTACAACTTCGACATGTTCACCTCAGCCGACATCAGCTACGAGATCGACGTGACCCAACCCCTGGGCAGCCGCATCAAGAACCTGATGTACAAGGGCGCGGCCATCGGCAGCACGGCGGAGTTCATCATCGCCACCAACAACTACCGCGCCACCAGCGGCACGGCATTCGGCCTGACGGCGGCCAACACCATCTACGCCTCGCCCGATGCCAACCGCGACGTGCTGATCGACCACATCAAGGCCCGCAAGAACCTGACCCTGGCCGCCGATGGCTCGGCCCGCAGCTGGCGCTTCACCAAGGTGAGCACGGCAGGCCCGGTCACCTTTGTGTCGGGCAGCGGCAAGCTGGCGCTGGCCAGTGGGTTGGGCAACATCAGCGTGGTCAAGGACGACGACGGCTCGGGCAAGGGGCAGGGCGTCTACGCCATCGACCTGTCCCGCTGAGAAAACCGCCTGGACAACACCCTGCCCCGGCGCAGTCCGGGGCAGCTTCGTTTAAGGTGGCGGGCATGAAAATCTTCGAACTGCTGCCTTGGAAAGACTGGTTGGCCCTGGCGCTGTTTTTCAGCCTGTGGGTGGGCTACGCCTGGTTTGCCAAACATTGGGGTCAGCGGCAGCGCTCGCTGCTGATGACCACCAACCTCTACCGCCGCCGCTGGATGCAGCAGGCGGCCCAGCGCGACCCGCGCATGCTCGACGGCCTGATCACCCAGAACCTGTCGAGCACGCCGTCGTTTTTCTCGTCCACCACCATCCTGATCATCGGCGGCCTGCTGGCCCTGCTGGGCACCACCGACAAGGCCGCCGAGCTGGTGCGCGACATTCCATTCACGCAGATGACCAGCGTGCAGGTGTTCGAGTTCAAGGTCATGGCCTTGCTGGGCGTGTTTGTCTACGCCTTCTTCCGTTTCAGCTGGAGCATGCGCCAGTACACCTTTGTGGCGCTGACCATCGGGGCCATGCCCCCGCCCGAACATTTCCAGGCCCACCCCAGTGAGGCGGCGGCCTATGTGGACCGTGCGGCCAACCTGGTGGCCTCAGCGGCCGAAACCTTCAACGACGGTTTGCGCGCCTACTACTTCTCGTTTGCGCTGCTGGCGTGGTTTGTGTCCCCGGTGGCCCTGGTGGTGGGCACGGTGGGCGTGGCGGGCGTGCTCTACTCGCGCGAGTTCCATTCCGACGTGCTGGCCGTGCTGCGGGATTGAGCGTCAGAAATGATGCATAAAAATGGCCTCTAGCGCTTTATTTAAAAGCGCAAGCAGCTATCATTTTTGAGTTTACGGCTGGCACGCTTGCCAGGCCTGCATGTACTCGCGCCCGCGGGCCAGCACCTCGGCGGGGGTCATGCCCGGGGTGTACAGGCGGCTGCCAATGCCAAAGCCCGTGGCCCCGGCGGCTCGCCACGCGGCCATGCTGTGCGGCTCCACGCCGCCCACAGGCCACACGTCGGTGCCCGCGGGCAGCACCGATTTCAGGGCTTTCAAGCCACCGTGGCCCACCATTTCGGCGGGGAAGAGCTTGAGGGCGTGGGCCCCCGCTTTCAACGCGGCAAAGGCCTCGGTGGGCGTGGCCACGCCGGGCACACACAGCAGGCCCCGGGCGGCGGCGTGGGCAATCACCTGCGCATCGGCGTTGGGCGACACCATCAGGCGGCCACCTGCGGCCACCACCGCGTCCACATCGGCTTGGGTGAGCATGGTGCCGCCGCCCACCAGGGCTTCAGCGGGTAGGTGGTGGGTGAGGGTTTCGATGCAGGCCAGCGCGCCCGGGCGGTTCAGCGGCACCTCCAGGGTGCGAAAACCGCTTTCCCACAGGGCGTCGCCCACGGCCTGGGCCTCGTGGGGTTGCAGGCCACGCAGGATGGCCACCAGGGGGCATTGGCGGGCTTGGGCCAGCCGATCGAGGGCGAGGGTCATGACAGCCGTCCTGCCTGTTGGAAGTGGGCCAGGGCACCGAGGTAGGCGGCCTGGGCGTCAATGGGGGCGAAGGCAAAGCCCAGCACCGCAGCGGCGGCCTGGTAGCGGGTCGCCAGTGCCGGGGAGCCAATGAGCTTGAAGCCGTCGGCAAACGCGCGGCCCAGGCACTGATCGACCGTGGGGCTGAGCACGTCGGCCAGTTCGGCCCCGATCAGCAGCCCGCTCAGGTACGAGCGGCTGTGGGCGGCGGGCATGTCGCCGCACACCACGCGGGCGCGGCAGCCAAACAGCTGGTGGCCCAGCGGGCCATGGCGGGCGGCCTGCACGCCCGCGGCAAAGGCGTCGTCGTTCCACACCGGCTCGGCCTGTCGGGCGGCGGCGGCCAGGGTGCCGTGCTGGCCCAGCAGGTCGAACAGTTCACCGGTCATGTGGGTGCGCAGGTGGACGATGCGGCCTTGTTCCAGCTTGACCCACTTGCTGTGGGTGCCGGGCAGCACAAACCAGCCGCTGTGGTGCCCCAGGGCGACAGCGCCCAGCAGCTGGGTTTCTTCGCCGCGCATCACGTCGGGCTGGCCATGGGCGTCGCGCACGCAGTAGCCGGGCACGATGCCGGTGGGCACGCCCGTGTCGGCATCGTGCACGGTCACCAGGTGACGGGGCAGGTCGGTGAGGGGCACGCTGGCGTCGAGGTAGGGGGCCTCGTGCCAACCCAGGGCACTGCCCACCATGCCCGACAGCACCACCTGCCGGGGCTGGGCCTTCAACTGCTGCAGGGCACTGGCCAGCGCCGGGGCAAACCGGCCTTGGCAGGGGAGGGCACCCAGGTCATCGGCCAAGGTGTCGGTGCACGTTCCGTGGTCGTCCAGCGCGTAGGCCCGGCGGTGGGTGGTGCCCCAGTCCACCCCCACCAGTCCCGTGCGGGGCGGCGTGTGTGTGGTTTCGCTCATGCCTGCACGTAGGCGGTTTTGACGGTGGTGAAAAACTCCTGGGCGTAGCGGCCTTGCTCGCGAGAGCCGTAACTGGAGCCTTTGCGTCCGCCAAAGGGCACGTGGTAGTCCACCCCGGCGGTGGGCAGGTTGACCATGACCATGCCCGCCTGGGCATGCCGCTTGAAGTGGGTGGCGTGTTTGAGCGAGGTGGTGGCAATGCCGGCGGACAGGCCGAAGGGCGTGTCGTTGGCCACGGCCAGGGCTTCGTCGTAGTCCTTGACGCGGATGACGCTGGCCACGGGGCCGAAGATTTCTTCGCGGTTGATGCGCATGCCCGGGGTGCTGTCCACCAGCAGGGCCGGGGCCATGTAGTGGCCGGGGGTGGCAAGGGTCAGGCGTTCGCCACCCACCAGCAGGCGGGCGCCTTCGGCCTGGCCAATGGCCACGTAGGACAGGTCTTGTTCCAGCTGCGGCAGCGAGGCCACGGGGCCGATGTCCACCCCGGCCTGGCAGGCGTCGCCCACCTTCAGGCGGGCCATGCGGGTTTGCATGGCCTCGATGAATTGGGGGTAGATGCCTTCGGTCACGATCAGGCGGCTGGAGGCGGTGCAGCGCTGGCCGGTGGAGTAGAAGGCGCTTTGCACACACAGCTCGACGGCGGTGTGGAGGTCGGCGTCGTCCAGCACCACCTGGGGGTTCTTGCCGCCCATTTCCAGCTGCACTTTTTTCAGGCCCTGGGCACAGGCCTGGGCAATGCGCTGGCCCACGCCCACCGAGCCGGTGAAGCTGATGGCGGCAATGCCGGGGTGGTTGACCAGGGCGTCGCCAATGACGCTGCCCCGGCCCATGACCAGGTTGAACACGCCCGGCGCAATGCCGCTGCGGTGGATGATGTCGGCCAAGGCCCAGGCGCAGCCGGGCACCAGGTCGGCGGGTTTGAACACCACGCAGTTGCCGTAGGCCAGGGCTGGGGCAATCTTCCACGCCGGGATGGCGATGGGGAAGTTCCACGGGGTGATGAGGCCCACCACGCCCAGCGGCTCGCGGGTGACTTCCACGCCGATGCCGGGACGCACCGAGGGCAGCACTTCACCCGCCTGGCGCAGGCATTCGCCCGCAAAGAACTTGAAGATGTTGCCCGCACGGGTGGCTTCGCCAATGCCTTCGGGCTTGGTCTTGCCTTCTTCGCGGGCCAGCAGGGTGCCCAGCTCCTCGCGGCGGGCCAGGATTTCGGTGCCGATCTTGTCCAGTGCATCGGCGCGGGCCTGGATGCCGCTGACCGACCATGCGGCAAAAGCGGCCTGGGCGGCGGCCACGGCCGCATCCACCTGCGCGGCGTCGGCCTGGGCGTATTCGCCGATCACGTCGTTCAGGTTAGACGGGTTGATGTTGGGGGCCCATTGGGCCGATCCAACCCATTCGCCGCCGATCAGGTTGGGGTGTTGTGCGAGGGAGGTCATGGAGGTGGGGGAGTGAGACTGCCGAGGGAGGGGATCAACGGCCCCAGCGCAGGACCATGGGGTCCAGGCGGCGGGCCACGTCGATCAGCCCGGCGCGGGTGTCCGGGTGCATGGCGGGCAAGGGGTGGCGCGGCGCTTCACAGGCGATGATGCCGCCTTCGCGCATCAGCGACTTGGCCGCCAGCAGACCGCATTGGCGGTTTTCGTAGTTGATGAGGGGCAGCCACTGCTGGTACAGGGCCATGGCCTCTTCGCGCTGACCGGCGGCAAAAGCGTCCACGATGCGGCGGATGCCGTCGGGGTAGGCCCCGCCCGTCATGGCCCCGGTGGCCCCGGCGTCCAGGTCGGGCATGAGGGTGATGGCTTCTTCGCCATCCCACGGTCCTTCAATGGCGCTGCCGCCCAGGCGGATGAGTTCGCGCAGCTTGGAAGCCGCCCCGGCCGTCTCGATCTTGAAGTAGGCCACATGTTCGATCTCGCGGGCCATGCGGGCCAGGAAGGCGGCCGACAGCGGGGTGCCCGCCACCGGTGCGTCCTGGATCATGATGGGGATGTTGATCGCGTCGGACAGGCGGGCGTAGAAGGCGTAAACCTGCTCTTCCGACACGCGGAAGGTGGCCCCGTGGTAGGGCGGCATCACCATCACCATGGCGGCCCCCAGGGCCTGGGCCTGCTGGCTGCGCTCGATGCAGACCTGGGTGCTGAAGTGGGTGGTGGTCACGATGACGGGCACGCGCCCGGCCACGTGGGCCAGGATCTCGCGGGTCAGCACGTCGCGCTCGGCGTCCGACAGCACAAACTGCTCGGAGAAGTTGGCCAGGATGCACAGGCCGTTGGAGCCTGCGTCGATCATGAAATCGACGCAGCGCTTCTGGCTGGGCAGGTCCAGCTCGCCGGACTCGGTGAAGGTGGTGGGCACCACCGGGAACACGCCCCGGTAGCGGGCAGGGGTTGCAGCAGACATGGCCACGCTCATTTCTGTTTGTTGTAGACGTCCACACACACGGCGGCCAGCAGCACCAGGCCCTTGATGACCTGTTGCCAGTCGATGCCAATGCCCATGATGGACATGCCGTTGTTCATGACGCCCATGATGAAAGCGCCGATCACGGCCCCCAGCACCTTGCCCACACCACCCGAGGCCGATGCGCCACCGATGAAGCAGGCGGCGATCACGTCGAGTTCAAAGCCCAGGCCCGCCTTGGGGGTGGCGGTGTTGAGGCGGGCGGCAAAAATCAGCCCGGCCAGCGCGGCCAGCACCCCCATGTTGATGAAGGTGTAGAAGGTCAGCCGCGGGGTGTTGATGCCGGACAGGCGAGCGGCTTTTTCATTGCCACCCAGGGCATAGATGCGACGGCCCAGCGTGGTGCGCGAGGTGATGAAGTCGTAGATCAGCATCAGCACCATCATCACGATGAGCACGTTGGGCAGGCCCTTGTACGACGCCAGCAGGTAGCTGAACAGCACGATCATGGCCACGAACACCAGGTTCTTGAGCATGAAGAACACCACGGGCTCGTTGTCCATGCCGTGTTTGCTGCGGTTGGCGCGTCCACGCACCTTGGCCACCAGCATGATGACGGCGGCCACCAGGCCCAGCACCAGGGAGGCGACCCGCAGGTTTTCACCCGCGAAGGGGTCGGGAATGAACCCGGTGCTCAGCAGCTGGAACTCGGGCGGGAACGGACCCACCGACGCGCCTTGCAGCACAGCCAGGGCCAGCCCCTTGAAGACCAGCATGCCCGCCAGCGTCACGATGAAGGACGGGATCTTGTAATACGCCACCCAATACCCTTGGGCGGCTCCGATCACGGCACCCAGCACCAGACAGATGGCCGCGGCCAGCACGAAGTGCATGTTGTATTCGACCATCAACACCGCGGCCACCGCCCCGATGAAGCCGCACACCGAACCCACGGAGAGGTCGATGTGGCCGGCCACGATGACCAGCAGCATGCCCAGCGCCATCACGATGATGTAGCTGTTTTGCAGGATGAGGTTGGTCAGGTTGAGGGGCTGGAACAGGGTGCCATCGGTCTTGATCTGGAAGAAGATCATGATGACCACCAGGGAAATCAGCAGCCCGTATTCCCGCATGTGGTTCTTGAGAAAGGCCAGGCCGCCACGGCTTGCCTGGGGCTGTTCGACCGTCTGAGGGGTGGTCATGTCAGTGGACTCCTGATGTCACGATGGAACGCATGATTTTTTCCTGGGTGGCTTCGGCCCCCGGGAACTCGGCCACGAACCGGCCTTCGTTGAGCACGCAGATGCGGTCGCACATGCCCAGCAGTTCGGGCATTTCAGAGGAAATCATCAGCACGCATTTCCCTTGCGCCGCCAGCTGGGCGATGATGGTGTAGATCTCGTACTTGGCCCCCACGTCAATGCCGCGGGTGGGTTCGTCGAGGATCAGCACCTCGGGGTTGGAGAACAGCCATTTGCTCAGCACCACCTTTTGCTGGTTGCCGCCCGACAGGTTGACCGTGTGGGCATACACGTGCGGGCTGCGGATGTTGAGCTTTTTCCGGAAGTCCTCGGCCACACCGAATTCGCGGCCTTCGTTCACCACGGCGCGGCTGGACACCGCATCCAGGTTGGCCAGCGTGGTGTTCCAGGCGATGGTTTCCTCCAGCACCAGGCCATATCCCTTGCGGTCTTCGGTCACGTAGGCAATGCCGTTGTGGATGGCCTTTTGCACCGTGCTGGTGTCAATGACCTTGCCATGCAGGCGCACTTCACCGCTGATGTTGCGTCCGTAGGTCCGGCCAAAAATGCTCATGGCCAGTTCGGTGCGGCCCGCGCCCATGAGGCCGGCAATGCCCACGATTTCGCCGCGGTGCACATGCAGGTTCACCCCTTTGATGACCTGGCGCTCGGTGTGCTCTTCATGGTGAACCACCCAGTTGCTGACCTCGAACACCTTTTCGCCGATGTTCGGGGTGCGGCGCGGGTAGCGGTCGGCCATTTCCCGGCCCACCATGTGGCGGATGATCAGGTCTTCGCTCACCGCCTGGGCCTTGCAGTCCAGCGAGGTGACGGTCATGCCGTCGCGCAGCACCGTGATGGCGTCGGCCACCTTGGAAACCTCGTTGAGCTTGTGCGAAATGAGGATGCAGGCGATGCCCTGGGCCTTGAGGTCCAGCAGCAGGTTCATCAGCGCATCGCTGTCGGTTTCGTTCAGGCTGGCGGTGGGCTCGTCCAGGATGAGCAGCTTGACTTGCTTGGACAGCGCCTTGGCAATTTCCACCAACTGCTGCTTGCCCACCCCCATGTTGGTGATGAGGGTGGACGGCGACTCGTGCAGGCCCACCTTGTCCAGCAGCGCCTGTGTCTTGACGTAGGACGCGTTCCAGTCGATCACGCCATGTTTGGCCTGCTCATTGCCCAGAAAAATGTTCTCGGTGATGGACAGCAGGGGCACCAGCGCCAGTTCCTGGTGGATGATGATGATGCCCAGGTGCTCGCTGTCCGCAATGCCCCCGAACTGGCACGGTTGCCCTTGAAAACGGATTTCGCCTTCGTACTCACCATGGGGATACACCCCGCTGAGCACCTTCATCAGCGTGGACTTGCCCGCGCCGTTTTCGCCCACGATGGCGTGGATCTGACCGGGTTGAACGGTCAGGTTGACGTCGCTGAGTGCTTTCACGCCATGGAAGGACTTTTTGATTCCCCGCATCTCCAGAATGGGATTCGTCATGTGGCCTCTGCGTGCTGTGGAAACGAAAAAGGCCCTGCGCTTGTCGGCACAGGGCCTCTCGGGAGGGAGCGAAGGCTTACTTCAGTTGTTCAGCCTTGATGTACCCGCTGTCCACCAGCACTTGCTTGTAGTTGGACAGGTCCACGCTCACCGGCTTGAGCAGGTAGGAGGGCACCACCTTGACCTTGTTGTTGTAGGTCTTGGTGTCGTTGATTTCCACCTTGCCGCCGCTCAGAACGGCGTCCACCATGTTGGCCGTGACCTTGGCCAGTTCACGCGTGTCCTTGAAGATGGTGGAGTACTGTTCCTTGCGCAGGATGGACTTGACGGAAGGCACTTCGGCGTCTTGTCCAGACACATAAGGCATGGGTTGCGAGGCAGAGCCGTAGCCCACACCCTTCAGGGCGGACAGGATGCCGATGCTGATGCCGTCATACGGAGACAACACGGCGTCCACGCGGGCCTTGCCGTAGTAGGCGGACAGCAGGTTTTCCATGCGGGCCTGGGCCACGGCACCGTCCCAACGCAGGGTGGACACCTTGCTCATGCCGGTCTGCTTGCTCTGCACCACCAGCTTGCCCTTGTCGATGTACGGTTGCAGCACCGACATGGCACCGTCGTAGAAGAAGAAGGCGTTGTTGTCGTCAGCGGAGCCACCGAACAGTTCAATGTTGAACGGACCCTTGCCTTCCTTCAGGCCCAGGGCCTTTTCCAGCGACTGGGCTTGCAGCACGCCCACTTGGAAGTTGTCGAACGTGGCGTAGTAGTCCACGTTCTTGCTGCCCACGATCAGGCGGTCGTAAGCGATGATCTTGATGCCCTTGTCCGCGGCCTTTTGCAGGGCGTTGGTCAGCGTGGTGCCATCGATGGCCGCAATCACCAGGACCTTGGCCCCTTTGGTGATCATGTTTTCGATCTGTGCCAGCTGGTTGGGGATGTCGTCTTCGGCGTATTGCAGGTCAGCCTTGTAGCCTTTGGCGGCCAGGGCGGTGACCATGCTGTTGCCGTCGCTGATCCAGCGGGTGGAGCTCTTGGTGGGCATGGACACCCCCACCAACCCTTTGTCCTGAGCCTGAGCCACCGGTGCAACCAGGGCAAAACCCAGCGCCATGCTGGCGGCCAGTGCTTTCAATGCGGTACGACGTGCTTTCAAAATAAGTCTCCAGTTGATGAGGCCAAGGATCATCTTCGCCGACGGTTTTTCCCATCGGGACAGATACCGCATCATATGGACAATAAGGATAGTTTTCTAATATAGTTTGAGCCGTATTCGATACCTAAATTAATATTGGAGTAAACCCCGATATGGCGGTCTCTGCGCATTGGCTCCTTCGGGCGCGCCTCAAAACCCGTCAGCTTCTGCTGGTGGTGGTGTTGGCCGAAGAAGGCAACATCCACCGTGCGGCTCAGGTGCTGAACATGACGCAGCCGGCGGCCTCCAAATTGCTCAAGGACTTGGAGGACACCCTGGGGGTTCAGCTGTTCGAGCGCTTGCCCCGCGGCATGCGCCCCACGTGGTACGGCGACACGCTGATCCGCCATGCGCGGGCGGCGTTGTCCAGCCTCAATCAGGCCAACGAGGAGTTGCAGGCGGCCAAGGTGGGGCAGTTTGGTCAGGTGCAGGTGGGGTCCATCACCGCGCCTGGCCTGGCGTTGTTGCCCCCCACGGTGGCGGCGGTGAAGCAGGCGCATCCGCACCTGCACATCAGCATCCAGATCGACCCCAGCAACGTGTTGATCGACAAACTCAACCGAGGGACGCTCGATTTGGTGGTGGGGCGGCTGTCTGCCGAGCACGACCAGACGGACCTGCGCTACGAGGTGGTGGGCGAGGAGCCGGTCACGGCCGTGGTGCGTCCGGGGCATGCGCTGCTGACGCGTTCGCCCTTGCAGTTGGCCGACACCCTGGAGTGCGGCTGGATCGTTCCGCCCGCGGGCAGTGTGCTGCGGCATCGGTTTGACCTGATGTTCCAGGAAATGAACCTGCCGCAGCCGGTCAACCGGGTGGAGACCAGTGCCTTGCTGTTCGTCACCAAAATGATGCAGCAAAGCGACATGGTCAGCATCATGTCGGCCGACGTTGCCCGTTACTACCAGGCCCATGGTTTGCTGTCCATCCTGCCGTTGTCCTTGCCGTGTGACATGGAACCCTTCGGGTTCATCACCCGCCGGGATCGCCTGTTGTCACCGGCTGCCCTGGTGATGCTGCGGGCGTTGAAGGCGTCGGCCACCACCGTGTACGGCAAGACGTTCGAGGGGGACGACGCCCTGGGTGGGATCAGTTCCAGCCTGCGTCGACCTTGAACTCCTGGGCGGTGCACATGGCACTGTCGTCCGAGCCCAGGAACAGCACCATGCGTGCAATGTCCGAGGGCTGGAGCTTGTCGGGCAGGCATTGGTTGCGTTTGATCTCGGCTTCACCTTCGGCGTTGAGCCACATCTTGATTTGCCGTTCCGTCATCACCCAGCCGGGGGACACGGTGTTGATGCGGATGCGATCGGCCCCCAGGCTGCCCGCCAGCCCACGGGTCAGGCCGTTCACCGACGATTTGGCCACCGCGTAACACGGGTAGCCACTGCCCTTGGTCTGCCAGCCGGTGGACCCCAGGTTGATGATGGAGCCCCCACCCAGGCGGCGCATGCCGGGCACCAGGGACTGGATCGCAAAAAAGGCTGGGCGCTGGTTCACGGCCATGCGTTCGTCCCAGTATTCAGGTGTGACCGACTCCAGTGTGTGGCGGTCGTCCCGGGCCACGTTGTTGACCAGCACGAAAAAGTCGCCCAATTCCTGAACCGCCTCGGCCAGGGTTTGTTGCAACGCGGGCACATCGCGCACGTCGCAGGTGCGCCACCACACGGGCGGGTGTCCTTCGCTGGCCAGTTGTGCGGCCAGTTCGGCGCTGGCCTGCTCCGCCACGTCCACAAAGGCCACCTGGGCGCCTTGCTGTGCGAATGCTGCGACGATGGCCGCGCCGATGCCGGTGCCGCCGCCGGTGACGAACACCCGCCGACCTCGCAGGCTGGGGTACTGGGCCAGTTGGCGAAGGGTGTTTGCGGGTGTGCTCATGGTTTGCTGCCTTTTTTCAATTGCAAATTTAATATGTCGCGTGAATAAAAAATCATTTTCTATTATCACTATGCATGGTTAGCATCCCCCTTGTCAAGAATTCGAGGGCAACCTCTCACCCCACAAGGCAAGCCATCCATGGAAGACCCCAAGCACCCGTTTCGCCGCAGCCAAGCCTGGTTCGGAGGCAAAGACCGCGATGGCTTCATGCACCGCAGCTGGCTCAAAAACCAGGGCTACCCCCACGACTTGCTGGATGGTCGCCCCATCATCGGCATCTGCAACACCTGGAGCGAGCTGACCCCGTGCAACGGCCACTTCCGTGAGCTGGCCGAGTTCGTCAAACGCGGTGTCTACGAAGCGGGCGGTTTCCCGCTCGAATTCCCCGTCATGTCCTTGGGCGAAACCCAGTTGCGCCCCACCGCCATGCTGTTTCGCAACCTGGCCAGCATGGACGTGGAGGAAAGCATCCGTGGCAACCCCATCGACGGCGTGGTGCTGCTCATGGGCTGCGACAAAACCACCCCTTCGCTGCTGATGGGTGCCGCCAGCTGCGACATCCCCACCATCGGCCTGTCGGGTGGCCCCATGCTCAACGGCAAGTTCCGTGGCAAGGACGTGGGCTCGGGCACGGGCGTGTGGCAAATGTCGGAAATGGTGCGTGCCGGTGAAATGACCATGGAAGAGTTCACGTCCTGCGAAAGCGACATGCACCGCTCCAGCGGCACCTGCATGACCATGGGCACGGCATCCACCATGGCCTGCATGGTCGAATCGCTGGGCATGTCCCTGCCGGAAAACGCCGCCTTCCCCGCCGCCGACACACGCCGCAAGCGCCTGGCCCAACTGACGGGGCGGCGCATTGTGGACATGGTGAAGGAAGACATGCGCATGTCCCGCATCCTGACGCGCCAAGCCTTCGAGAACGCCATCCGCACCAATGCGGCCATTGGCGGCTCCACCAACGCCGTGATCCACCTGCTGGCCCTGGCCGGGCGCATTGGCGTGGACTTGAAGCTGGAAGACTGGGACAAGATCGGTTCCCAGGTCAACAACATCCTGAACCTGCAACCCTCGGGCAAGTACCTGATGGAAGACTTCTGCTACGCCGGGGGCCTGCCTGCCGTCATGCGCGAAATCTTGCCGCTGCTGCACGGCGACGCCATCACGGTCAATGGCAAGACCGTGCGCGAGAACGTGGAAAACGCCCCTTGCTACAACCGCGAAGTCATCAAGACCGTGGCCGAGCCCTTCATGCCTGCGGCTGGCATTGCCGTGGTGCGCGGCAACCTGGCTCCGGACGGCGCGGTCATCAAGCCTTCGGCGGCTTCGCCCCACCTGCTGACCCACCGTGGGCGTGCCGTGGTGTTTGAAAACATCGAGGAATTCCACGCCAAGATTGACGACCCCAACCTCGACATCGACGAAAACTGCGTCATGGTGCTCAAGAACTGCGGCCCGCGCGGTTACCCCGGCATGGCCGAAGTGGGCAACATGCCCCTGCCCCCGAAGGTGCTGCAAAAAGGCATCAAGGACATGGTGCGCATTTCCGACGCCCGCATGAGCGGCACCGCCTACGGCACCACCGTGCTGCACACCAGCCCCGAAGCCGCTGCAGGCGGCCCGCTGGCCGTGGTGCAAAACGGCGACATGATTGAACTCAACGTGCCTGAGCGCCGGTTGCACCTGGACATTTCCGACGAAGAGCTGGCTCGCCGCCTGGCGGCCTGGCAAGCACCGGAAAAGCCCAAGCGCGGCTGGTACAAGCTGTACGTGGACCATGTGCAGCAGGCCCACCTGGGGGCCGACCTCGACTTTTTGGTGGGCAAAAGCGGCGCCGACGTGCCGCGGGACTCCCACTGATGCCCGCCCCACAGGTGCTGGAAGGCCCGCGTTGCGTGTGGGCCGCGCAGGCGCAGCTGGGCGAGGGCACGCTGTGGTCGGTGCGTGAACAGGCGCTGTACTGGGTGGACATCCTGGGGCACCGCCTGCATCGGTATGACCCGGTTTCAGACGACTGCCGTTCGTGGCCGTTTGACGAAGAGATTTCGGCGGTGGCCGAGCGAGCCCAGGGGCCCGGCTTGTTGGTGAGCCTGCGCCACGAACTGGCCTTTTTCAATCCGGCCACCGGCGAGCTGCAACGCCAGCACCAACCCGAACCGCATTTGCCGGGCAACCGCTTCAACGACGGCAAGTGCGACGCGCAGGGACGGTTCTGGGCCGGCACCATGGACTTTGCGTGCCACGACCCCACCGGCTCGCTGTACCGCTACCAGGGGGGCGACCAGTGCACCCGCATGCACGGAGGCTTTGCGGTCACCAATGGCCCCACCTGGTCGCGTGACGGGTGCACCCTGTATTTCAACGACACGGTGCGCGGCCGCGTGCACGCCTTCGATTTCGATCCCGTCACCGGGGCGTTGAGCCGTCCCCGGCTGTGGCTGCAATTGGCCGACGGGGATGGTTTCCCTGACGGCATGACCACCGACGCCCAAGGGCGGCTGTGGTTGGCGCGTTGGGGCGCGGCCTGCGTCACCTGCCACGATCCCGTCAGCGCCGAAGAATTGGCCCGCATCCACTTGCCCACCAGCCACATCACGAATTGTGCGTTTGGGGGTGCAGATTTATGCACAATGTTCATCACCAGTGCGCACACGGGCCTCACACCTGAGCAACTGGCAGCCCAACCGCTGGCGGGGGGGCTGTTTGCCGTGCGCCTGGACAGCCCGGGCCGACCTGCACACCTGTTTGCCGGTTGACGCGGAAGATCGCTTTTTGCCATTCGGAACCTGGTGTGAATTTTCAAAACCTCCGCATCTCCACCCTGTTGACCGCCACATTGGCCTTGCTTTCGGCGTTGTTGTGCGCCGTGGTGGGTGTGGCCGTGTTGCAAATGAAATCCATGAACGATGGCACCTTGGACATCACCGAGCATTGGTTGCCGGGGGTGGAGCAGGTGGCTGCCATGCGGTATGGACTGTCGGCCTTGCGCACCCAGGAAACACAACACGTGCTCAACACCGACGACGGGTCCATGGCCAACGTTGAAAAGGCCATCGGCGAGACCTTGGCCGCATTCGAAACCGGGCACCAGGCGTTTGTGCAAACCCTGCGCACCGACGAAGACCGGGCGCGCCACGATGCGTTTGCGACGGAGCTTCAGCGCTACCTGACCACCAGCCGCCAGATCGTGGACATGTCCACCAAGCGCGAGAAGTTCTCCGCCCGCAAGCTGTTGGAGGGCGAGTCGAAAAAGCAATTCGAGCAGGTCAACGCCGCCTTGCAACGCCTCACTGAGCTGAGCCACCAAGGCGCCCAGCAGGCCAGCACCAACAGTGCTGCGGCCTATGCCTCGGCCAAAGGCACCCTGCTGGGTGTGTTGGCCTTGTGCCTGGCGCTGGCGGTGGGGGCCGGGGTGTGGCTGGTTCGGGCGGTCTCCGGGCCGTTGAACCAGGCCGTGCAGGTGGCGCGGCAAATTGCCCAGGGTGACCTGTCGCAGACCGTGACGGTCACCAGCAGCAACGAAACCGGGCAGCTGTTGAGTGCCCTGAAGGACATGCAGGAAAGCCTGGTGAATGTGGTGGGGCAGGTGCGTGACGGGTCCGAGCTTGTGGCCACCGCCAGCGCCGAGATTGCCCAGGGCAACCACAACCTGTCGGCCCGCACCGAGCAGCAGGCCAGTGCCTTGCAACAGACCACGGCGTCCATGGAAGAGTTGGGGGGCATGGTCCACCAGAATGCCGAAAGTGCCGTACAGGCCAACCAACTGGCCCGTACCGCCTCCGAAGTGGCGCACCAGGGTGGGCAGGTGGTGGGTGAGGTGGTGCAGACCATGCGGGGCATCAGCGAAGCGTCCCGCCAGATTGCCGACATCATCGGTTTGATCGACGGCATCGCCTTCCAGACCAACATCCTGGCGCTCAACGCCGCGGTGGAAGCGGCGCGTGCCGGGGAACAAGGCCGGGGTTTTGCCGTGGTGGCCTCTGAGGTGCGCTCGCTGGCCCAACGCAGCGCGGCGGCGGCCAAGGACATCAAGGAACTGATCGACGTCAGCGTCACCCGGGTGGAGCAGGGCACGGCGCTGGTGGATCGGGCGGGCCACACCATGGAAGAAGTGGTCAGCGCCATTCAGCGCGTGAGCCAGATCGTGGGCGAAATCAGCTCGGCCAGCTCTCAGCAGGCCACGGGCGTGGCCCAGGTGGGCGAAGCCATCGGCCAAATGGACCAGACCACGCAACACAACGCGGCCATGGTGGAAGAAATTTCCGCCGCAGCCGCCAGCCTCAGAACCCAGGCGCAAGACCTGGTGGACGCCGTGTCGGTGTTCCGCCTGGCCGCGCGCTGAACCCAGACAACCATGACACACCCTCGCGCCGACGACGTTCATCCCATTCACTGGTTGGAGCACGCCGGACAGCGGCTGGGGGTGGTGCCTTCCCTGGGCGGGGGCGTGGCCGCTTGGCAGTGCCAAGGCGCGGCCCGTGCTGCCGATGCCGCACAGGCGGCCGAATGGCTGGACCTGTGGCGCCCCTGGGCGGGCGACTCGGACCGCTACACCCTGGCCTCGTTCCCCATGGTGCCCTGGTCCAACCGCATCGGGCAGGGAGGTTTTGAACACGACGGGGTGTTCCACCCGGTGGCCCTCAACCGTGCGGGCGAACCGTACCCCATCCATGGCGACGGTTGGCTGCAAGCCTGGCGCGTGGTTCAACCCTCGCCCGACACGCTGGAAATGCACCTGGAGTCCCGCCATTTCCAGGACAACCCCTACGCCTACCAGGCCGTGCAGCGTTTTGTGCTGCTGGAGGGCGGCATGGACCAGACCTTGACGGTCACCCACACCGGCCCCGGCTCGCTGCCCTACGGTCTGGGGCAGCACCCCTGGTTTTTGCGTACCGCGGACACCCGCCTGCAAACCCAGGTGGGTGGGGTGTGGCTCAGTGGGGCTGACCCCATGCCCACCGCGCACACCACCGACTTCCCCGCTGGATGGGACCCCCGTGAGGGCATGCCCGCCATCGGGGCACCCATGGACAATGTGTACACCGGGTGGTCGGGGCAGGGCCGCATCGACTGGCCCGAGCGGCAGCTGTCCCTCACCCTGACCGTGCCCGAGGTGCACAACCGGGGTGCTCACGATGGCTACAGCCTGGTGTACCGTCCGCCCGTGAGCGTGAACCCGGCGTTTTGTTTCGAGCCGGTCACCCACCCCATCGACGCCTTTCACCAGCCCGAGCAGCCGGGGCTGCGGGTGCTGCACACCGGCCAGAGCCTGACGCTGCAGGCGCAATGGCGTTTCCGTGTGGGTGGCTGATCGCCGCCAGGATGTGGCTGGCCCCGCGCCGGGTTGGCCAGATGCGGGATCGTGTTTGAGTGGGTTGCTATATTATTTATAGCTTCTTACGCTTATTGTTAAAGCGCTAGAGGCTGTTTTTTCTTGAGACTCAGGCCGACGCCTTGTGTCCTGTTTCGAACACCCGTTGCAGCACGCAGAACACAAACAGCAGGGCCCCGATGACGATGCGGGTCCACCACGAGCTGAGCGAGCCGTCAAACATGATCAGCGTCTGGATCATGCCCAGCGTCAGCACCCCGAACAGCGTGCCAAACACATAACCCACGCCGCCGCTGAGCAGCGTGCCGCCGATGACCACCGCGGCAATCGCGTCCAACTCCAGCCCCAGGGCGTGCAGGCCATAACCCGACAGCATGTACAGCGTGAACACCACCCCGCCCAGCGCCGAGCAAAAGCCGCTGAAGGTGTAGACCAGCACCGTGGTGCGCGCCACCGGCAAACCCATGAGCGTGGCCGAGTGTTCGTTGCCGCCAATGGCGTACACCGTGCGGCCAAACTCGGTGGCATGGGCCACGTACAGGGCCACCGCCAGCACCGCCAGGGCCAGCAAGGCGCTGAGGGACAGCGCGGCATCGTCCCACAGCGCAATGCGCACCTGCGCCAGGGCGGTGTAGTCCTCGTCGGTGATGCTGATGGAGTCGATGCTGATCAGGTAACACAGGCCCCGGGCCAGGAACATGCCCGCCAGCGTGACGATGAAGGGCTGCAGCCGGAACCGCTGGATCAGCCAACCCATGAACGCGCCCAGCGCCGTGCCCATCAGCAACACCAACGCCGTGGCCAGCCAGGGGTTCCAGTGGTGTTTTTCCACCAGCGAGGCCAGCACCATGGTGGACAGTGCCACCACCGAGCCCACCGACAGGTCAATGCCCCCGGTCAGGATGACAAAGGTCATGCCCACCGCCACGATGATGAGGAAGGCGTTGTCGATGAGCAGGTTCAAAAACGCCTGCGCCGAAAAGAAACCGGTGTACGACACCGAGCCGAAGGTGGCCATGGCCGCAAACAGGGTCAACGTGGCCAGCAGCGGCAGGTATTTGGCGTGGGCAAAGCGAGGCTTCATGTGGCACCTCCCGTGTGTTGGGGGCGCACCACCCAGCCGTGCACCGCGCGGCGGAACTCGGCCGATTGCAGCAGCATCACCCCAAACACCACGGCGGCCTTCACCACCAGGTTGATTTCGGGCGGAACGCCAATGGAATAGATGGTGGAGGTCAGGGTCTGGATGATCAACGCCCCCACCAGGCTGCCCGCCAGGCTGAAGCGACCGCCGGTGAGCAAGGTGCCCCCCAGGGTGACGGCCAGGATGGCGTCCAGCTCCATCAGGTTGCCGGCGTTGTTGCCGTCGGCGCTCTTCACGTTGGAGCTGATGATCAGCCCTGCAATGCCTGCGGTGAGGCCGCAAAACGCGTACACACACAGGCTGATGAGGCGCTCCCGCACCCCGGCCAGCCGGGCCGCGGCGGGGTTGATGCCAATGGCCTGGATGAACAGGCCCAAGGCCGTTCGCGTCACCAGCAGGTGCACCACCCCGAACACCCCCAGCGCAATGAACAGCGCAAACGGCAGCCCCCACAGGTAGCCGTTGCCCACGTAGAAGTAGGGGGCGTAGTACACGGTCACGATCTGTCCGCCGGTGATGAGCTGTGCAATGCCACGCCCTGCCACCATCAGGATCAAGGTGGCGATGATGGGTTGCAGGCCGATGCGCGTCACCAGCAGGCCGTTCCACAGGCCGCAGGCCAGCGCCACCAGCAGCGCACACGCAATGGCCAGGGGCATGGGAAAGCGGCTGACGTGGGTGGGCACGCCGTCTTGAATGACCAGCGTGCCCCCGATCATCAGCGCCGCCACCGAGGCGCTGATGGCCACCACCGCACCCACCGAGATGTCGATGCCGCGGGTGGCAATCACCAGGGTCATGCCCATGGCCACCAGCATCAAGGGGGCGGCGCGGTTGAGGATGTCGATGACGCTGCCGTACAAATGCCCATCGCGCCACTGCAGCATCCAAAAGCCGGGGTTCAGGCTGGCGTTGACCACGAGGATGAGGCTCAAGGTGAGCAGGGGCCACAGCAGCGGGTGGGCCCGCAGGCGAGCCCATGGGGTGTCGTGGGGGGCGGCGCTCATGCGTGCCCCGCAATCAGTGCGTACACCGCTTGTTCGTCCGAGTCGCCGGGCAGTTCACCCACCTTGGCGCGGTCGCGCAGCACCACGATGCGGTCCGACACCCGCACCACCTCGTCCATTTCTGACGAGATGAACAGCACGGCCATGCCCTGTTGGGCCAGCGAGAGGATTTCATTCATGATTTCTTGCTTGGCAGCGATGTCGATGCCCCGGGTGGGTTCGTCCAGGATCAGCAGTTGGGGCCGCGTGGCCAGCCAGCGCGCCAACACGGCCTTTTGCTGGTTGCCCCCTGAGAGTTGGCCCATGGGGGTGTCCACGTCGGCGGTCTTGATGCCCAGCGCCTTCACGTAACCCTCGGCCAAGGCCGTTTGCTGCGCACGGCCAATGCAGGGCCACAGCCCCTGGCGGGCCTGAAGGGCCAGCACGATGTTCTCGCGCACCGACAACTCGGCCACGATGCCCTCGGCCTTGCGGTCTTCCGGGCACAGGCCCAAGCCCAGTCGGATGGCGGTGGCTGGAGAGTCGAGGTGCACCTCGCGCCCGTCAATGCGGACACTGCCGCCGTCGCTGCGGTCCAGGCCGAACAGCAGGCGGGCCAGCTCGGTGCGGCCCGACCCCAGCAGCCCGCCCAGGCCCACCACCTCGCCGCGGCGGATGTCCATGTCCATGGGTTTCACATGGCCCCGTCGGCTCAACCCCTGGGCCTGCAACCAGGCGGGGGCCGTGGCGGGCTGTGCGGTGGCGGCGTCCAGGCTGGCCGGGGTGTGTGGCATGGGGGCCAGTTCACGGCCCACCATGGCGGCAATCAGGGCGTTGTGGCCCAGCTCGGCGGCGGGGTATTCACCCACCAGTTCGCCGTTGCGCAGCACGGTGATGCGGTCGCTCACGGCGTACACCTGGTCCAGGAAGTGGGTGACAAACAGGATGGCCATGCCCTGCGCACGCAGCTGGCGCAACACGCCGTACAGGCGTTCCACCTCGTCGTCGTCCAGGCTGGAGGTGGGCTCGTCCAGGATCAGCACCTGGGCCGAAATGGCCAGCCCCCGCGCAATGGCCACCATCTGCTGCACGGCCACCGAGTGGGTGGACAGGGCTTGGGTGACGTCAATGTCCAGGTTCAGGCGGGCCAGCAACTCGCGGGCCTGCTGGTGCATGCGCCCCCAGTCAATGCCCCAGCCACCCCGCCAGCTGTGGCGGGGAAAGCGCCCGGCAAAGATGTTTTCAGCCACCGACAGGTTGGGGCAGAGGTTGACCTCCTGGTACACCGTGCTGATGCCCAGTTGCTGCGCCTGCAGCGTGGAGGTGGCGCGGATGGCCTGCCCGTTGAGCCGCATCTCGCCCTGGTCCGCCGGATGGACCCCGGTCAACACCTTGATGAGGGTGGATTTGCCTGCGCCGTTCTGGCCCATCAGGGCGTGGATTTCGCCGCCATAGAGGCGCAGATCCACACCTCGCAGGGCATGAACGGGTCCGAATTGTTTGGCCACGCCCGACAGCTCCAGCACCAGACGGGGGGCTGTGGGGGGTGACACCGAAGGGTGTGTCATGGCGTTCCTGCCGCGTCATGTGCAATCGCCGCCCGGCCACGGGGCCGGGACCGTGCCCGATGGGTCAAGGCGATCAGTACTTGCGGTTGGGGAACTCTTTGGCCGCCACTTCCATGGGGAAGATGCCTTCTTGCGTCACGATGCGGCGGGGCAGCGTCTTGCCAGCCATCAGGTCCTTGACGGCGGCCATCAGCTGCGGGCCCAGCAGGGGGCTGCACTCGACCGACACGTCCATCTTGCCGGCGATCATGGCCTCGAAGGCGCCCTTGACCGCGTCGACGGAGATGATGGTGATGTCCTTCACCGGCTTCAGCCCCGCTTCCTCAATGGCCTGGATGGCGCCAATGGCCATGTCATCGTTGTGGGCGTACAGCACGTTGATTTTCTTGCCCTCGGCCTTCAGGAAGGCCTCCATCACCTCCTTGCCCTTGGCGCGGGTGAAGTCACCGGTTTGCGAGCGGATGATCTTGATGCGCGGCTCGGCCTTGATGATTTCTTCAAAACCCTTCTTGCGGTCGATGGCCGGACCCGAGCCCACCGTGCCTTGCAACTCCACCACGTTGATGTCGCCCTGGGTGTTCTTCACCTTCTCCAGCAACCAGCGACCGGCTTTGCGGCCTTCTTCGGTGAAGTCCGAGCCCATGAAGGTGACGTACAGCGAGGTGTCCTTGGAGTCCACTGAGCGGTCGGTGAGGATGACCGGGATCTTGGCGGCCTTGATCTCCTTGAGCACCGTGTCCCAGCCCGACTCGACCACGGGCGCGAACGCAATCACGTCCACCTTCTGGGCGATGAAGGAGCGCAGCGCCTTGATCTGGTTTTCCTGCTTTTGCTGCGCGTCCGAAAACTTCAGGTCAATGCCTTCCTTGGCGGCGGTTTCCTTGATGGAGTTGGTGTTGGCGGTGCGCCATTCGCTTTCGGCCCCGATCTGGCTGAAGCCCAGCACGATTTTTTTCTGTGCAAAGGCATGCAAGGGCAGGGTGGCGGCCACGGAAGTGGCCAGCAGTGTGTTGAGGACCGTGCGACGGTTCTGGGTCATGGCGTTGTCTCCTGTTGGGTTTGTCGGCGGGCAGAAAAGACCTTGTGAAGCCGCCCGCTTGCGCTTTCACAACCTGTTCCGCTGCCACATCAAACGCCCGCAGGGGGCTCCACACGACACCGGAAAGTGACGCATGGTATGAACCATTATTGATATGCGTCAAATATTGATTTAATACCTTGACATATCAAAAAATAGATGGATTTGGCCGACGCAGTCCAGCGGCTTCTCTCGCCAGACGCAGGGCCTGTGCTGGGCCTCGCCGTGGAACCACTCAACCAAACTTTTTGACAATGGCGTCACGGCCACTCAAATAGTTTTCAAGGTAGGCGGGTGGCAAGCTGTTGAAAGCCGACTCCCGCCCATTCGGATCTCGATAGACCGTGTGCAGGTTTTCGGTGCTGGCGATGCTGTCGAACAGGACCTGTTTGTGCTGACGAAGCACCTCGCGTGCATATTGCGGGCCGCTGGCCACACCGACATTGGACTTCTTCCTGATTTCCGCATCCACCGCTTCATTGGAGACAGGGCTGAGGGCGAATGCGGCTTTCAGCTTGGCCGGAGCCCGCAGGGGCGCACCGGGTTCTTGGGTCGCGGTGATCAAAGGCTGTGTGGGGTTGCTTCTCTCGCCATAGGTGTGTACTTTTGGCAGGCCTTGCCAGGGGTCCACCACCACGGCATGGTCGCCGGCCTGCGGCGCACGCCAATCCCCCACGATCACCAGGCTGTGCTCGCCCGATTCCATCACCTTGAGCACCGGCTGGTCCCGTGGGTGGCGCTGGAATTCCGCAAAGACCATTCTGGCGAATTCACCGCAATTGCCCCCACCCGTCTCCTTGGTGGCCTTGACCTGTTGGTCCTGGCTGGCTTGTTCATCGACACGGCTGCGGCACATTTCCTTGCGCATCCAACTGCGTCCGCCACTCATCCAGACATGGGCCGCTTGATTCCCCGGACCATCCGGAAAGGTTTCAAAGGCGGTTTTCAACAGAATGTCGTGCGCCAAAGACATCCTGTCGAACGTCTCGGCAGACACCTGCATGACCTCTTTTCCATGTCGCCCCGCCGACAACGCATCGAGGCGCGGATCGTCGGCGTTCGACAGCGACACATACCGACGGGGGGCGGTCGAACTGTCGGCTGAGGAGGGGGGTGGGCGGCGGCTCAGCTCATGCCATGGCAATTGCCCCGGTGCGGGGGTGTTGCGAGGCGTCCTTTGCAAAGGGTCTTCGCGGATCGTGGGCGCATGAGAACCGCCGACACCACGGGCGCATGTGTTTCCCATCGTCTTTCCCTCTCAAGAAGCAGGAAAAGCCATTGGGCAGCATGGGTTTTCAATCCATGGGTTGTGGGCGAACGAATGCGTCGAAATGCGACGTCCGGGCGCAGGTCAAAGGCCTGGGAAAGGGGGCCTCACTGCGCTCGCACGAACCATTTCCTTCAACGCGTGGTTCATTAAAAATGATAGCTGCCAGCGCTTTAAATGAAAGCGCTGGAGGCAATTTTTCTTATGAATAATCCAATGCGCCTCGGCCCACCTGTGCCTTGCTTGGATCGGCAGGGTTGGCGGGTGTGGCGGCTTCAGTGCGCGGGCGCTTTGGCCGCCGCCTTGGGGGCGGCCTTGGCGGGGGCCGGGGTGTGGGCGTCCGCGGCGGGGGCGTGGACCGGGGCGGCCTCGGGGGGCGGTGCCACGGGTTCGGGCATGCCCGACGAGTGGTGGCTGGTGATCAGCCACTGCCCGTTCACGTAACCGTAGGTGTAGCTGTAGCGGGCGTTGACCACCTTGCCCGTCTTGAAGAAGGTGAAGGTGTACAGCCCGGCGTCCAGCGCCGTGTTGCAACCCACCTGGATGAAGCGCTGGTCGATCTTGCCCACCGGGCCGTCGTGCAGAAAGTGCACGAAGTAGTCGATTTTGTCCTCCACCGAATAACGCGGCTTGTTGGACACCGTGGGCAGCAGGAGGGAGTGGGGGGCGTAGTTCTCCACCACCTTGCGCGGGTCGTGGGTCATGAGTGAGGCGTTCCAGCGGTCAAACAGCTGGGCCACCTGCGACTCGGTGATGGGGGCGCAATTCATGGTGTGGCCGCCCCCCCCCGAAGGGGTTGACGCGTGCATGGGCATGGGCGCGACCATCGGTGCCACAGGGGGTGTGGGTTGGGCATGCACCGTGGCAGGCGCGGTCGGCGCAGGGGCCGTCGGGGCCGGGGCCACCACGGGGGCTGCGGCGTTGGTGGCGGCGGTGGCGTAGGGCATGGTCAGGGGGCGCTGGGCGCAGCCCTGGAGCAAGGCGGCCACGGCGGTCAGGGAAACAAAGGCAAGGCGGGACATCGGGGCTCCTGGGTTGAACGGTGGCATTCTTGTCCATCACTTCGGCCAAAAACGGGGGCGCTGAAGGACTTTTTGCCGGGCTTCCTACAATCGACCGCATGTTTGCCCATTTGCGCCTGCACACCGAGTTTTCCGTCGTCGACGGCACCCTGAGGATCGACGATGCGGTGGCCGCCGCCGCCGCCGATGGCCAGCCCGCCATGGCCATCACCGACCTGTCCAACATGTTCGGGGCCATCAAGTTCTACAAGGCCGCACGCGGCGCGGGTGTGAAGCCCGTGCTGGGCACCGAGGTGTTTGTGCAGGGCCTGGGCGGGCCCGAGGCCCCGCTGCCCGGGCAGGTGGTGCCGCCGTCGGCACAGGCCTTGCCGCGGGTGCTGCTGCTGGTACAGGACCGCCAGGGCTACCTCAACCTGAGCGAGCTGCTGGCCCGGGGCTGGACGCGCAACGTGCACCGCGAGCAGGCCGTCATCACCTGGGAATGGCTGCAGGAGCTCAACGGCGGCCTCATCATGCTCAGTGGTGCGGGCAGCGGTCCGGTGGGCCAGGCCCTGCTGGCCGGTGACGAGCGCCGCGCCGCCGACGTGGCCTTGCAGGCCGCCAGCGTGTTCACCCACCGCTTCTACCTGGAGTTGCAACGCGCCGGCCACCCGGAAGACGAACGCCTGGTGCAGGCCACCGTGCCGCTGGCCGCCCGCCTGGGCCTGCCGGTGGTGGCCACCCATCCGGCGCAGTTCCTGACACCTGATGACTACGAGGCCCACGAGGCCCGGGTGTGCATTTCCGAGGGTGAAATCCTGGCCAACACCCGCCGCGTGCGCCGCTTCACCCGAGAGCAGTACCTGAAGGACAGCGCCCAGATGGAGGCCCTGTTTGCCGATGTGCCCAGCGCCATCGCCAACACGGTGGAAATTGCCCGACGCTGCAGCCTGACCCTGGTGCTGGGCAAGCCCCAGTTGCCCAATTTCCCCATTCCGCCGGTCGATGGGGTGGTGATGTCGGTGGAAGACTATTTCCGCCATGTGTCGCACGAGGGGCTGAAGGGCCGCCTGATCCACCTGTTTCCCAACGAGGCCGAGCGCGAGAAGGAGCGCCCGCGCTACGTGGAGCGGCTGGAGTTCGAGCTGAACACCATCTTGAAGATGGGGTTCCCGGGCTACTTCCTCATCGTGTCGGACTTCATCCAGTGGGCCAAGGAAAACGGCTGCCCCGTGGGGCCGGGCCGGGGCTCCGGGGCGGGTTCGCTGGTGGCGTATGCGCTGCTCATCACCGACCTGGACCCGCTCAAGTACAACCTGCTGTTCGAACGTTTCCTGAACCCGGAGCGGGTGTCCATGCCCGACTTCGACATCGACTTCTGCCAGTCCAACCGCGACCGGGTGATCGACTACGTGAAGGCCAAGTACGGCAAGGACGCGGTCAGCCAGATCGCCACCTTCGGCACCATGGCGGCCCGTGCCGCCATCCGCGACGTGGGCCGGGTGCTGGACTTCAGCTACGGCTTTTGCGACGGCATTTCCAAGCTCATCCCCAACAAGCCGGGCATGAGCGTGACGCTGCAATACCCGCCCGACCCGCCGGTGGACGGCGACAAGAACAACTACGCCATTGCCATGGAGCCGGTGCTGGCCCAGCGGCTGGTGCAGGAAGAGGACGTGAAAACCCTCATCGAGCTGGCGCAGAAGCTGGAGGGCATGACCCGCAACATCGGCATGCACGCCGGGGGCGTGCTGATCGCCCCGGGCAAGCTCACCGACTTCTGCCCGCTGTACCAGCAGCCCGGCAGCGAATCGGCCGTGAGCCAGTACGACAAGGACGACGTGGAGGCCGTGGGCCTGGTGAAGTTCGACTTCCTGGGCCTGGCCACGCTCACCATCCTGGAGATTGCTGCCGAGTTCATCCGCAAGCGCCACCCAGGGCAGGAGAAGTTTGCGTTCGAGAACGTGCCGCTGGAAGACCGGGCCACCTACAAGCTGTTTTCCGAGGGGCGCACCGAGGCCGTGTTCCAGTTTGAAAGCCGCGGCATGCAGGGCATGCTGCGCGACGCCAAACCCAGCCGCCTGGAAGACCTGATCGCCCTCAACGCCCTGTACCGCCCGGGCCCCATGGACCTGATCCCCAGCTTCGTGGCCCGCAAGCACGGGCGCGAGGAGGTGATCTACCCCCACCCGCTGGTGGAGAAGGTGCTGGCCGAGACCTACGGCATCATGGTCTACCAGGAGCAGGTGATGCAGACCGCCCAGGCCATGGGCGGCTACAGCCTGGGCGGCGCCGACATGCTGCGCCGCGCCATGGGCAAGAAGAAAGCCGAGGAAATGGCCGAACACCGGGCCATCTTCCGCAAGGGCGCGGCGGAAAAAGGCATCAGCGAGGAAAAGGCCGACGAGGTCTTTGACCTGATGGAAAAGTTCGCGGGCTACGGCTTCAACAAGTCGCACGCCGCCGCCTACTCGCTGCTGGCGTACCACACCGCTTGGCTCAAGGTCCACTACACCGCCGAGTTCTACGCCGCCAACATGACGGTGGAAATGGACAACACCGACAAGCTCAAGGTGCTGCACGCCGACGCGGGCACCTTCGGCATCTCCTTCGAGCCGCCCGATGTCAACCGCGGGGCCTACCGCTTCGAGCCCGTCAGCAACACCTGCGTGCGTTATGGGCTGGGGGCCATCAAGGGCACGGGCGAGCAGGCCATCGAAACCATCGTGGCCGCACGTCAGGCGGGCGGGCCGTTCAGCTCGCTGTTCGACTTCTGCCTGCGCGTGGACAAAGGCCGAGTCAACAAGCGCACGGTGGAAGCCCTGATCAAGGCCGGGGCGTTTGACAGCATCCACCTGGACCGCGCTGCCCTGCTGGCCAGCGTGGAGGTGGCGTTTGAATTTGCCGCCGCCGCCGCCGCCAATGCCAACCAGGGCGGGCTGTTCGACGTGTTCGACGACGGCGACGCCCATGGCAGCAGCCAGGCCGAACCGCCACTGGCCGAGTGCGCCCCCTGGGGCGTGCGCGAACGCCTGGGGCACGAAAAAACCGCCATCGGGTTTTACTTCTCGGGCCATTTGTTCGACGAGGTCGAGGCCGAGGTGCGCCGCTTTGCCCGCATCCGCATCGGCGAGGTGGCCGACAGCCGCGACCCGCAGCTGCTGGCCGGCATCGTGACCGAGCTGCGCGTCATCAACGGCCAGCGCGGCAAGCTGGGCCTGTTCAAGCTGGACGACAAGTCCGGTGCCATCGAGGCCAGCGCCGACGAAAACATGCTCAACCAGTACCGCGACCTGCTGAAGGACGACGAACTGGTGCTGGCCCAGGGCGTGGTGCAGAACGACCGTTTCTCGGGCGGGCTGCGCTTCAAGGTGCAAAAACTCTGGAGCCTGCCCGAGGCCCGCTGCCGCTTTGGCAAGTACCTGCGCGTGGGCGTCAACCCCCAGGTTCAGGGCCGCGAACTGCCGGTGGCCGAGCTGGTGGCCGCCCACCCGCCGCAGCGCCAACCCGACGATGGGGCCGGAGAATGGAGCGACGACGCCCGCGACCTGCTGCGCGGCCTGCCCGTGCGGGTGGCGCTGGAGCTGCCCGGCCTGCGTTGCGAGTTGGCGCTGGACCAGCGCTCGCTGTTTTTCCCCTCTGACGCCGCCCTGGCCATGTGGACCGCACAGGCCCACCCGCTCAAGGCCGAGCTGGTGTACGACTGAAGGGTTTGAGGTTTTTTGGCATCTGGCGCTTTATATCGTTGGGGTTGTTGCTATGAAAAATGTAGTTTTGGAGGTGCCGCCATGGAATGGCTAGGTTTGTTGATGCTGGTGGTGTTGGCGGTGCAGGGCATCAACCGCATGGAGCAGGCCGGGCGCGTGGCCCTGCTGGCGCAGCACCTCAGCCGTTTCCATGTGGAAAACCTCATGGGCCAGCTCACCGAAGGGTATTTGCGTGCGCTGGACACCACCGACGCCGACCGCCGACGCCAGTTGTGGGGCGCACTGGAATCCATGGAGCAGGAGTTGAGCCGCCAGTTCTCGGCCTTTGCCGAAGCCTTTGCCAAGGTGTATGGCGGGCACACCCTGGTCAGCCGCTTGCCGTTTGCATTGCCCCGGGCCACCCAGCTGTTTCCCAAGGCCACCATCGACCTGCGCCAGTTGTTGGGCCTGCACGCCCGCGGCATTGCCGACGTGGTGGCCAACCAGGCGGGTCGCAGCCAGCGCGACAAGGCCTACACCCTGACCGCCGAGCTCTACCTCATGCAGCACAGCTGCCAATGGTTTTGCCGCAGCAAAAACACCGCCAGCGCCCGCCTGCTGGCCCGCCACAAGACCAGCTATCAGCAGGTGCTGGGTGCGGTGTCTGAGGGCACCCGTCGCGCCTACACCGCCCTGGTGGGCGTGGCGCGCTGAGCGCTTCCCCCGGCGTTCAGCCGTGGATGGACGCCAGGAACTGCCGCAGTTCCGGCGTTTGCGGGTGGCCAAACAGCTCTTGAGGCGGTCCCATTTCATGCACCCGGCCTTGGTGCATGAAGATCACCCGGTCGCTCACCTTGCGGGCAAAGTTCATTTCGTGGGTGACCATCAGCAGCGTCATGCCTTCGGCGGCCAGGCTTTCCACCACGCTCAGCACCTCGCCCACCAGCTCGGGGTCCAGGGCCGAGGTGATTTCGTCGCACAGCAGCACGGCGGGGTCCATGGCCAGTGCGCGGGCAATGGCCACGCGCTGCTGCTGGCCGCCGGAGAGTTGGTCGGGGTAGGCGTCGAACTTGTCGGCCAGGCCCACACGCTGCAGCAACTGGCGGGCGCGTTGCTCCAGGGCCTTGGCGTCGGTCTTCTTGACCAGGCCCGGGGCCAGCATGACGTTGCGGCCCACGCTGAGGTGAGGGAACAGGTTGAATTGCTGAAAAATCATGCCCACGTGCTGGCGCAGGGTGCGCATGGCCACCGGGTCGGCGTGCAGCAGGGGCTGGCTGTCCACCGTCAGCGTGCCGTGCTGGAACACCTCCAGCCCGTTGATGCAACGCAGCAGCGTGCTTTTGCCCGAACCGCTCTTGCCAATGATGGCCACCACCTCGCCAGGGGCAACGTCCAGGGTGATGCCCTTGAGCACCTCGTGCGAGCCGTAGGACTTGCGCAACTCGCGGATGGCCACTGCAGGGGCGGTGGCCGCTGGGGTGGCGGCGGAGGCTGGGTGGGTTGTGGAGGGGGTTTCAACGGCGGACATTGAGCTTTTTCTCCAGGAAGCGGGCGTACAGGCTGATGGGGAAGCACAGCGCAAAGTACATCAGCGCCACGCACGAATAGACCAGAAAGGGCTTGAAGGTGGCGTTGGTGATCATGGTGCCGGCCTTGGTCAACTCCACAAACCCGATGACCGAGGCCAGGGCCGTGCCCTTGACCACCTGCACCAGAAACCCCACCGTGGGTGCCACCGCCAGCCGGGCGGCCTGCGGCAGCACCACATGGCGCAGCAGCTCCCCCGTGGACAGGGCCAGGCTTTGCCCGGCCTCCCACTGGCCCTTGGGCACCGACTGCACGCAGCCGTGCCAGATTTCGGTGAGGAAGGCGCTGCTGTACAGCGTCAGCGCCACGGCGGCGGCGGTCCAGGCGGAGGTGTCCACCCCCAGCAGCGCCATGCCGAAATAGGCCAGGAACAGCTGCATCAGCAGCGGTGTGCCCTGAAACAGTTGCACATAGAGGGCCACGCCCCGGCGTGCGCCGCGCAGCCCGGCGGCACGGGCCAGCAGCAGGCCCAGGCCCACCAGGCCACCGCCCACAAAGGCGATGAGCGACAGCGCCACCGTCCAGCGGGCAGCCAGCAGCAGGTTGCGGACGATGTCCCACAGCGAAAAATCAACCACGGCGGCCTCCGAACAGAAAACGCGGGCCCGCCCAGTTCAACGCCTGTCGCACCGCGATGGCCAGGGCCAGGTACACCAGCGTGGCGATGATGAAGGCCTCGAACGCACGGAAGTTGCGGCTCTGGATCAGGTTGGCGGCGTAGGACAGCTCGGGCGTGGAAATCTGTCCGCACACCGCCGAGCCCAGCATGACGATCACGATCTGGCTCACCAGCGCAGGCCACACCTTGCGCAGCGCGGGGGGCAGCACCACGTGCACAAAGGTCTGGCGCTCGGTCATGGCCAGGCTTTGTGCGGCTTCGATCTGGCCCTTGGGCGTGGCGTCCAGCCCGGCGCGCACGATCTCGGCGGCATAGGCCCCCAGGTTGATCACCATGGCGATCACACTGGCCCATTCGGGCGTGAGCTTCACACCCGCCGCGGGCAGGCCAAAGAACACAAAGAACAACTGCACGATGAAGGGGGTGTTGCGCACCAACTCCACGTAGCTGGCCACCCCCCAGCGCAGGGGGGCGGGCCCCTGGGTGCGGCCCCAGGCGCACAACACGCCCAGGGTCAGGCCCAGCAGGGTTGAGACGGCGGTGAGGCCCAGCGTCCAGGCCACACCGGTCAGCAGCAAGGGCCACTCGGCGGTGACCGCAGCAAAGTCAAGCGAGAGGGCCATGCCGTCTTGGGTGCTCAAACGTGCGGATCAGGCGCGGAGGCTCACTGGGGCAGGTCGCCGGCAGGGCGACCCAGCCACTTCTGGGCCAGCTTGTCGAGGTCGCCCGACTTCTTGGCCGCCGCAATCACGTCGTTCACCTTGGTGCGCAGCGCATCCTCACCCTTGGCCACGCCGATGAAGTTGGGGCTGTCCTTCAGCAGCAGCTTGTATTCGGCGTTGAGCTGGGGGTTCTTCTGCATCAGGTTGCCCGCCACCGACGCGCCGGTGGCGATCAGCTGCGTCTGGCCCGACACAAAGGCGGACACCGTGGCGTTGTTGTCTTCAAAACGCTTGATGTCGGTGTTGGCCGGGGCCACCTTGCCCAGCTCCTGGTCTTCCATGGCGCCGCGGGTCACGGCCACGGTCTTGCCGCCCAGGTCGGCCCAGCTCTTGATGCTGAGGCTCTTGGCCGCAAACACCGCCTGGAAGAAAGGCGAATAGGCCGAGGTGAAGTCGATGACCTTCTCGCGCTCGGGGTTCTTGCCCAGGGTGGAAATGACCAGATCGGCCTTTTTGGTCTGCAGGTAGGGGATGCGGTTGGCGCTGCTCACCGGCACCAGCTCCAGCTTGACGCCCATCTTGTCGGCGATCAGCTTGGCCATGTCCACGTCCAGGCCCTGGGGTTGCAGGTCCACGCCCACAAAGCCGTAGGGCGGGAAGTCGGTGGGGATGGCGATCTTGATGAGCTTGGCGTGGTTGATGCCGTCCAGCGCCGATTGGGCGTGGGCCGTGCCCAGGGAGGCGGCGAGGGCGCTGCACAGGCCCAGGGCCAGCAGGCTGCGTTTGGTGCGGGAGAGGGTGGCGGTCATAACAAGGCTCCTAGGTAGGTCGAGGGGGTGGAAGGGGCGGAATCGGACGCCGTGGTGTCGGCGAGGGGGGCGGCTGGTGGGACCGGGCGGTCCACCGGGCTCAGGGCGGCGCGCAGCTTGGCCAGCGGGTCGGTGTCGGCCTGCACGTTCAGGGCGGACTGCACCTGGCCGATGTGGGCGTCCATCAGCCGCTCGGCTTCGGCGTGGTCGCCCCGGCGCAGTGCGGCAACGATGGCCACGTGCTCGGCGCACGACTGGCGGGCGTCGTGGGTGGACTGGTACAGCATGGCAATGAGGGTGGTGCGGGCGGTGAAGTCGCGCAGCGTGTCGGCCAGCAGCTGGTTGCCCAGGCATTCGGCCAGGCAGACGTGGAAATCGCCCAGCAGGTAGCTGCGCTGGCCCACGTCCTCGCCGTCCAGGGCGGCCTGTTCTTCACGCACATGGGCGTCCAACCGGTCCAGCGCAGCACCGCCCATGCGCCCGGCGCTGCGGATCAAGCCCATTTCGATCACCCGGCGGGCTTCAAAGGCCTCGCGGGCCTCGGCCTGCGAGGGCTGCACCACGTACCAGCCGCGGCGCGAGCTGACGGTGACGATGCCGCGTGCAGCCAGCTGCATCAGCGCCTCGCGCACCAGGGTGCGGCTGCAATCGAACAGCATGGACAAGGCTTGCTCACCCAACCGCGCCCCAGGCTGCAGGCGCTGCGCCAGGATGGCTTCGACGATGCGGTTGGCGATGTCGGTGGAGTTCACGCGGGGGGCCGGTCAGGTTGAAACACGCTCTGACCTGCGTGATTGCGAAAACCGTGCCAACCGCATGCCAATCTTGTATGCAAGATCGGTGCACCGTGCTTGTGCCGTTGGCGGGGTGATCTCCGCGTCAGGGGGCAAAGCGGTGCGCGCGACAGGGTGCGGCACACCATGACGGTGCCTGCGGCGCGGGAAGCGGCCCCGGTCAGTCTTTGGGTTTGAACGTGATGTTCAGGGTGCCGGGCACGCGGCCATCGGTGTCGCGGGGCAGTTTGGCGGTGCGGTCCAGGGCCTTCAGCACGGCCTCGTCCCAGGCGGCGTTGCCACTGCTCTTGACGATGCGGCGCGAGGCAATGGTGCCGTCGGGCAGGGTGCGCACCTCCACCTCGGCTGCGGGGTTGCCCACCGGTGTGTCGGTGAACACGATGTTGGGCCGCACCGCACCCACGATGCGCCCGGCGTAACCCGCGGACGGTCCGCCGGACTGGGTGTCGGTGCCCGTGCTGCCCGCCGCGCCCGTGGCCCCGGCCATGCCGGCCATGCGTTTCATGTAGTCCGCTTTGTTGCTTGCGGCTTGGTCCTTTGCCGCTTTGTCAGCCTTGTCTTTGGCGGCCTGTTCCTTGGCTGCTAGCTCTTTCGCCGCTTTGTCCTTGGCGGCTTTATCGGCCTTTTCTTTCGCGGCTTTGTCGCGCTCCGCTTTCTCTTTGTCCGCCTTGTCCTTGGCGGCCTTGTCTGCCCGCTCCTTCTCCTGGCGCTCCCGATCGGCCTTGAGCTTGGCGGCCTTGTCCTTTTCGGCCTTTTCCGCTTTTTCGCGCTCGGCTTTTTCCTTATCCGCCTTTTCTTTCTCGGCCTTCAGCCGTGCCGCTTCAGCCGCTTCCTTTTCCAGCTTCTCGCGCTTCTTCTTTTGGGCGATGGCGATTTCGGCCTCCCGCTCGTCCACGGTGGGGGTGGGCGGTGTGGGGCGTGCAGGCGGTTGCACCACGGGCGGAGGCGGCGGTGGCGTGCGGTCCACGGGGGGCGGCGGCGGCGGAGGGGGCTCGGGGGCCTCGTCCACCAGGCGCGGAGCGGCCACGCGGGGCACGGCGGACCACAGTTCCGCCTGGGCCACCACGGTGGGGGTGTCCTTGTTCCACGAAATGCCCCAGGTCAACGCCGCCACCAGCAGCGCATGGGCCACCAGGGCCAGCAGCAAGGGCCCGCCCCAGCGACGTGGGTCGGGCGGCAGCAGGCTGTCGGGCGTGGCGGCGGGGGTCATGGGGCGGGTGTTCAGGGGGTGGTCTGCACCGACAGGCCCACGCGCTGCACGCCGTTGCGTTGCAGGGTGTCCATGACCTTGACCACCACCTCGTACTTCACCGTCTTGTCGGCGGCGATGATCACCGGCACCTCGGTGTTGGGCAGGCCGGTGTCCTGGATCAGGCCCTTGACCTGTTCGGCCACCGAGGTGAGGGTGGCGGTGCGCTTGGTGGTGCCTTCCTTGACCTGGAGTTTTTCGTCCTTGTCGATCTGCACCTGCACAAAACGGTCAGGGGCCTTGGCGGCCTTGCCCACGCTGGGCACGTTGATGACGCTGGGCGAAATGAGCGGTGCGGTCACCATGAAAATGATGAGCAGCACCAGCATCACGTCGATGAAGGGCACCATGTTGATGTCGGCCATGGCGCGGCGGCCACGGCCTCGGCCTCGGGATGCAACGGCGGGCATGGGGGGTTCCGGGTTCAGCGGCCCGAGGGGCTCTGGCTGCTGGCGGCTGCGGCACCCAGGCTGCGGTGCAGGATGTTGGAGAACTCTTCCTGAAAGGTTTCCAGCCCGTTGGCAATGCGGTCGATGTCGTGTGAATAGCGGTTGTAGGCCACCACCGCCGGGATGGCGGCAAACAGCCCGATGGCGGTGGCCACCAGTGCCTCGGCAATGCCGGGGGCCACGGTGGCCAGGGTGACTTGCTGCATGCTGGCCAACCCGGTGAAGGCGTGCATGATGCCCCACACCGTGCCGAACAGGCCCACATAGGGCGACACCGAGCCGACCGAGGCCAGGAAGGCCAGGTTGGCTTCGATGGTGTCCAGCTCGCGCTGGAAGCTGGCCCGCATGGCGCGGCGGGCGCCGTCGAGCAGGGCACCGGGGTCGGTGATGCGGCGCTCACGCAGCTTCTGGTACTCGCGCATGCCGTTGGCAAAGATGCGTTCCATGGGGCCGCCGTTGCGCCCGCTTTCGTTGGCGGTGGCGAACAGCTCGTTCAGGCTGGTGCCCGACCAGAAGTTGCGCTCGAACTCGTCGTTCAGGTTCACCACGCGCTTCAGGGCGAACAGTTTGCGGAAGATGACGGCCCAGCTGGCGATGGAGCCCAGGATCAGCAAGGCCACCACGGCCTGCACCACCCAGCTCGCGTGCATCAGCAATTGGACGATGGAGAGGTTGTTGCTCATGGGGATGACAGAGGGTGTTGGGTCAAAAAAGTTCAGCCGGGCTGGCAGGCCGACAGCAGACGGAGCACAAAGGCGGGGATGCGTTGGGGGCGCAGGTTGTGGGTGTCCACCCAGCCCACGCGCACCTTGGCCTCGCTCAGCAGCACGGGGGCAGTGTTGGCTGCGTCTTCAGGGGGCAGCAACCAGGCCTGTTGGTGCAGGTCCAGGCTGGCGCGGCCCGCCTGGGTCAGTTGGGCGGTGACACGCAGGCGGTCGTCCAGCCGGGCGGGGCGCAGGTAGCGGATGTCCACCTGCGACACCACGAACATGCCGCCGTGCTGGTCTTTCAGGGCCTGCTGGCCCAGGCCCAGGTGGCGCAACCACTCGGTGCGGGCACGCTCGAAAAAGCGCAGGTAGTTGGCGTAGAACACGATGCCACCGGCGTCGGTGTCTTCCCAGTAGACGCGCACAGGAATGTCAAAAACAGGAGCTGCTTGCGCTTTATTCATAAGCGCTAGAGGCAGTTTTTGCTTGAAATTCAACCCAGCACCCGCTGCAGCCGATGCACGGCTTCCTGCAATTGCGCCATGCTGTTGGCGGTGGAAAAGCGGATGTAGCGCTGCGGGTTGGCCGTGCCGAAGTCGCGCCCCGGCGTGGCGGCCAGGTGGGCGCGTCGCATCAGCTCAAACGCAAAGTCCCAGCTGCCGTGGGCGGCGCCGTCGGTGCGCAGGCCCCAGGCCTGGCAGGCGGCGGTGCAGTCGGCCCAGGCGTAGAACGCGCCATCGGGCATCACGGGCACGGTCAGCCCCAGGCGGTTGAGCTGGGGAATGAAGTAGTCGCGCCGGGCCTTGAACTCGGCGCGGCGGCGCTCGTACTCGGCCAGGCTGTCTGCTTCAAAACAGGCCAGGGCGGCGTGCTGGCTCACGGTGCTGGGGCAGATGTACAGGTTTTGCGCCAGCCGCTCCACCACCGGCACCAGGGCCGTGGGCACCACCAGCCAGCCCAGGCGCCAGCCGGTCATGTTGAAGTACTTGGAAAAGCTGTTGATGCTGATGAGGTGCTCGCCCAGGGCGGAGCCGTCGTCACCCTTCAGTCCCAGCGCGGTGTGGCCGTAGGTGTCGTCAAAGCTCAGGCCCAGGTAGATCTCGTCGATCAGCGTCACCCCGTCGTGGGCCTGCACCACCTGGGCGATGCGGCGCAACTCGTCGGGGTGGATGGAGGTGCCGGTGGGGTTGGATGGCGAGGCCAGCAGCACGCCGCGCGTGCGCTCCCCCCAGGCGGCCTGCACCTGCTCGGCACTGAGCTGGAAACGCTGTTCCGGCCCGCAGGGCAGCAGCACCGCCGTGCCCTCGGCGGCGCTGACAAAGTGCCGGTTGCAGGGGTAGCTGGGGTCGGGCATCAGCACCTCGTCGCCCGCGTCGATCAAGGCCAGGCAGGCGAGCTGCAGCGCGGCGGAAGCACCCGCGGTCAGCACGATGCGTTCGGGGGCCACCTGGGCCCCGAAGCGGCTGGCGTACCAGTCGCTGATGGCCTGGCGCAGCGCGGGCAGGCCGGTGGCCTGGGTGTACTGGGTGAGCCCGTCGCGCACGGCGCGCTCCGCGGCCTGTTGCACCAGGGGCGGGGCGGTGAAGTCGGGTTCCCCGATGTTCAGGAAGATCATGGGTGCGTCATCGGCACCCAGGCCCGCCGCCATCTGGCTGGCGGCCTTGGCCACTTCCATCACGTAAAACGGGTCGATGCGCTCGGCGCGGCGGGCAATCCTCATGGGGTGTCGGTCTGGCTGCGTGGGCGTTCAGGCTTTGCTGCCGTTGCGCTGCGCAGCGGCTTCCAGCGCGCGCCATTGCTGCCCCAACTGGTGCAGCACGCCGTTGACGTACTTGTGTCCGTCGGTGCCGCCGAAGGACTTGGCCAGTTCGATGCACTCGTTGATGACCACGCGCAGCGGCACGTCCAGGCAGTGTTTCAGCTCGTAGGCCCCGATCCACAACACGCCGTGCTCAATGGGCGACAGCTCGACCATGGGGCGGTCCAGCAGCGGGGTGAGGGCGGTGTCCAGCTCGGTGGCCTGGGCAATGCAGCCGTGCAGCAGCGCGTCGTAATGGGCGCTGTCGCACTTGTGAAAGCCGCTCAGGTCGCGGGTGAACAGGTCGATGTCGCTCGCTTCGTTGCGGCCCACCAAATGCTGGTACAGGGCTTGCAGCGCAAATTCGCGGGCGCGGGTGCGGCCCGATTTGTCGGCGGCCTTGCGGGGGCGCTTGCTTTGAGGGGCAGGGGTGGAGGGGGAGGCGGTGTCGGGCGTGGTGTCGGTCATGCGTTCAACCCAGTTCTTCCAGCAGGTTGGCCATTTCCACGGCCACACGGGCGGCGTCCACGCCTTTTTCGGTCTGGCGGGCCACGGCCTGTTCGAGGTTTTCGGTGGTCAGGATGGCGTTGGCGATGGGCAACTGGTGGTCCAGCGACACACGGGTCACCCCGGCACCGGATTCGTTGGCCACCAGTTCAAAGTGGTAGGTCTCGCCGCGGATGATGCAGCCCAGGGCCACCAGGGCGTCGTACTGCTCGGAGTCGGCCATGGCCTGCAGGGCCACGGGCACTTCCAGGGCGCCGGGCACCTTCACCAACTGGATGTCGTCGGCGGCCACGCCCAGGGCCTTCAATTCGCCGGTGACGGCGTCGGCCAGGGCGTTGGTGATGGATTCGTTGAACCGCGCCTGCACGATGCCAATGCGGAGTCCCTTGCCGTCGAGGCGGTCGGCTTTGCCTTTTTCTGCGCCAAACATGTTCAGTTCATTTCCTTGGAGACAAAACCCACCACTTCCAGGCCATACCCGGCCATGCTGGGCATGCGGCGGGCTTGGCTCAGCAATTCCATCTTGTGCACGCCGCATTCACGCAGGATTTGCGCGCCCACGCCGTAGGTCCGCAGGTCCATGCGGCCCCGTTCGGGCGCCTGGGCGGAACGTGCCGTGCCCTGGAACTGGGCCAGCAGTTGTTCGGCCGACTCACCGCAGTTGAGCAGCACGGCCACGCCACAGCCTTTGGCGTCGAGGTAGCGCAGGCTGGACTCCAGGCTCCACGAGTGCATGGAGCGGCCCACCTCCAGCGTGTCCAGCACCGACAGGGGCTCGTGCACCCGCACCGGCACCACGGTGTCGGGAGTCCACTGCCCTTTGACCAGGGCCAGGTGCAAGGCACCACTGGGCTTGTCGCGGAAGGCATGGGCGGTGAAGGTGCCAAAGGCAGTTTGCAAAGGACGCTGGCCCACGGGGGCAATGAGCGACTCGGTGCGGCTGCGGTGTTCGATCAGGTCGGCAATGGTGCCGATCTTCAGCCCGTGTTCGGCGGCGAACAGTTGCAGGTCAGGCAGGCGGGCCATGGTCCCGTCGTCCTTCATGATCTCGCAAATCACCGCGGCGGGCGTGCAACCGGCCATGGCGGCCAGGTCACAGCCGGCTTCGGTGTGACCGGCGCGCATCAGCACACCGCCGTCCACCGCCTGCAGCGGGAAGATGTGGCCAGGTTGCACCAGGTCGGACGCCTGGGCGTTGGGGGCGACCGCTGCGGCCACGGTGCGGGCACGGTCCGCGGCGGAAATGCCGGTGGTCACGCCCTCGGTGGCCTCGATGGACACGGTGAACGCCGTGCCCATCTTGGTGCCGTTGCGCGGGACCATGGGGGGCAGTTGCAGGCGTTCGCAACGCTCGCGGGTCAGGGTCAGGCAGATCAGGCCCCGGCCATAACGGGCCATGAAGTTGATGGCTTCGGGCGACACATGGTCGGCGGCCAGCACCAGGTCACCTTCGTTCTCGCGGTCTTCCTCATCCACCAGGATGACGATGCGACCGGCTTTCATGTCGGCCACGATGTCTTCCACCGGCGAGATGGGGACGGGTTTCAGGGGAGTGGGAGCGGTCATGCCATGTCCTTGGGGGTGGCGGGAAACGCGCCGCATTGCAGCATGCGTTCCACGTAGCGCGCCACGGTGTCGATTTCGAGGTTGACCTGGGCACCTTCGGTGAGGTCGCCCAGGGTGGTGTTTTCAACGGTGTGCGGGATGAGGTTGATGCTGAACTCGCACCCTTGGGGGCCATCCGCCACGTGATCCACCACCTGGTTGATGGTGAGGCTCACGCCATTGATGGCCACCGAGCCCTTGTACGCCAGAAAGCGTGCCAGGGCCTGCGGGGCCAGGACGCGAAGCTCCCAGCTCTCGCCCACCTGGGCAAACCGGGTGACCTGGCCCACCCCGTCCACATGCCCGGAGACGATGTGCCCACCCAGGCGCTCGTGCGCCGCCAGGGCTTTTTCGAGGTTGACCCGTCGGCCTTCGTCGGCCAAGCCGCTGGTGCGGGCCAGTGACTCGGCGGAGATGTCGATGGTGAACTGATCGCTGGCCGGGGTGAGCGTGGTGACCGTCATGCACGCGCCGTTGAGCGCAATGCTGTCGCCCAGGCTCACATCGCTCAGGTACCCGGGCGGTGCAGTGATGGTGAGGCGTTTGCCATGTTGGGCGCTGTCGCCCAAAGGGCGAAGGGCGGTGATGCGCCCGACGCCGGTGATGATTCCGGTGAACATCCTGCGATTGTCGCAGGTTGGGGACTCACTTGCTCCAGCACTCGTCTTTCGTTTTGGTGCCGCCTGCCACGTCTTTCACGCCCGTGTTGGTGAGTGTGAAGTTGCCGCAGGCATCGGAGGCCATGGATCCTACTCGGGTGGCTTTCAGCTTATAGGCATTCCGTGTTGGCGGAGTGTCAAAGGCAATGGTGTAATTTGCCGTGCCTGATTCGGGGGACTGGGTGAAGGGCAATACCACCGCAACGCCGGCTGGTGTTTGGTCGTAGCGATAGTTTTGCGAATAGTACTTTTCCATCCACATCTGTGCGTTCAGCAATTGCTTTTGCACGTCGCCGCGCTTTCCTCTGCGAATGAATTCGGCATAACTTGGGATGGCAATGCTGGCCAGGATGCCCACGATGGCCACCGTGATCATGAGTTCAATCAGCGTGAACCCCCGCTGATGGACCGGTTTGAAAGCGCGTGCTTGAGTCATGGTGATTCCAGATGAGGGACGGTTACGCATGTCAGTTCAAGGTTCGCATGTTGGGGATTTCGCGCCAGTGGCTGCGGGAGGGTGTGACGTCGGCACCTGTGAGTGTGTCCACTCCAGCGCCATCTGCCTTCGCACCCAAACCGACCACCACGCGCTTGCCGTTGATCACCATGATGCCCACGGTTCGCTTTTGCACAGGACCACCGCGTGTCGGATCGCCGCTACCACCACCGTCGACGGAGACGATGTTGACCGGGTCTCCTCCCACGGTGATGGTGCCCAAATTGTTCACCTTGGGTGTGCCCACGTAAGGGTCCACTGCCCAGAATGCCGTCAGCGGGGCATCGCCAAAACACTTGTCAGCAGTGCCTGAACTTCCCCGAACCGTGGTGAAAAACAAGGTGCCCAGCGCAATTTCAGGCGTGCTGATGAGCACCTCGTTGGTGGCCGACGACGAGGAGGACAACGGTGGGAATTCAATGTACCAGCCGTCGTACAACGCCTTGTTGAAGGTAGAGACCTTCACCGAACCCGATATTTCGGCCGCAATGTCGATGTAGGTCACATTGCCCACACGCTTGGCTGTGCGCTTGACCATCTTGGTGAGAGGAATGGGGGTGTTTGTGGCTGTATAACGTGTGGTGCCTTCGTCGTACACACTGTAGAACCGCTGAGGTAGAGAGCTGTCGGGAAAGTCGTTTGTGCCAATGGCCTTGCCGGTCCCAAACCCGACCATTACCCCCCCTGCGCTGGGGAATGAGATCACGGGGGCTGTGGTCACAGGTATGCGGCTGGCACCTGATTTGGCTTCCATCAAGGGTTTGCCATTCACAGCCGCCCACGAGGCAGGAGAGCTGCTGCTGACATTGAACTTCCACAGCCGACCCAGCAGGTCAGTGGCGTAAAGGGTGTCCGCCTTGCCATCGCGGTCGGTGTCTGCCCAGGTGACACCCATCAAACCGTTGCCTGTTTCGTTGTCCGTGGCCAGCTTCACGTAGTTCGTTCCTGCCGTCCAACTGCCCCCTGTGGGGCCGTCAACGAACAAGATGTACAGGTAGGCTTTGCCGTTCGTGGAATTGACGCCGTTGGGAATCAATACGGCATATTTCCCATTTTGCATTCGAACCACGGGTGTGGCTTGGCCAGAGTCCGGGTGAGTTTTGGCGTCTCCAAGCACATAACCCAAATCGGCATCGTCATTCGAGGTGAACATCCACTTGAACACACTGCCTGCATTGGACTCATTCAGGCTGGACGTATTGGTCACATCTAATGCAAAAACAGCTTTGCCGCCACGGCCCAGGCTGCTGAACAAATACGTCTTCCAAGCCCCGGCCACCGTAACGTCTGCGGTGAATGGGCTGCCGTCCATCCCGGGGCCTGCATTCTTCGCGGTGCTGGGCGTGGGCAGCGACAAACTGCGCAATTGTCCCAGCAGGGGCGAAGGCACATAAGACAATACGGGTGTGCCCAGTCCGGTTCCCGAAGCGGCAAAACCGTGCAGCATGCCATCGGCTGCGCCCACCCACAGGATGTCCCGCCTGTTGCGCTGAGCCGTGACGAAGGTGCTGTATTTCGGCTCTGCGCCGAAGTTGGGCAACTGCCGCGCTGCCGGGATGGATTGCAACCAAGGGGATGAGTTGATCACGGCACCCATCAGATAACGGGTGGTGGAGCTGACGGGCAATGACGTGTCTTGCACCCGGTAACGCCAGAGTTCGGTGCTGCCGGGGGTTTTTTCGTGAGTCGTGTCGCCACGGATGTAATCGATCAGGCTGTCCGTTTCGGTCTCGGTTCCCGTGGACTTGAGGGCCAAATAGGGGGCGGCGGCGTTGCCGCCCAAGCCAGATTTCGTGAATACAGCCCCCGACGTCCCGATGTTGGTGATCACCTGACGGTAACTGGCGGGCGTTTGCGCCAGGGTTTTGGAGCCGTCCCAGGTGGGGCTGGTCTCGAAGCTGCCATCGGACTTCAGCTTGTAGGCCAGCACCGTTCCCCAGCGATGGTCGTTGCTGAAGGTTGCGGTGTACACATAGCCTCCGGCGGTGAGTTGCGCCGAAGACACAGCCGGTGCCGCGTTGGAATTGGAGGTGATTTTGTCGAACAGGGCATCCAGACGCTTTTCCAGCAGGTCCGGGCGGCGGGCCAGGAAATAACCGTCTGGAATGCCGTCAGGACAGGCGCTGGAACTGCATGCGACACCGTTGTTGCTTTCAACATCCCACTTTGAAGATGCGTCTGGCATCTCAGTGCTGCTCTCGCTATCCGGGGTGAAGCTGCCGTATTTCGCGGCGTACCACAAAGGATCTTCCAATGTCACTGAGGCAGCTCCAGTCATGTCAAACGTGATGGAGACAGGTGAGTCCTGGTTCTTCACACACAGATAGCCGGGAACACCCCACGAGCCACAGTCGGTGTTGACGTTGGAAGATGCGGTCGCGCACGCATTGACGCCACTTTGCCCCGTGCCCATGGCCCCCGCCGCGATGCCGGGGAAAACCCCGTTAGAGGCCAGGGAAACGGTCGCCAAATTGGTGGATGCCTTGTACCCCGCATATCCACAGAGCGAGCTGGGTGTGCGGGTGGCGAAATAGTTGCCGGGTGATAACCAATCGTGCGTCAAGTAACGCCCATCTTTGGTTGTGCCAATGATGGAATATCCGAAGGTAGCCGAGGCACCACCCATGCCCGCCATGATGTCGGTTGTGATTTTGATTTGGTTTCCACCAATCAAGTCATACCGCAAGAAGCCTGCCAAGTCACCGTCGTAGTCTCCCCCAAACTGCACGTCATTGACTGTGGCCACAAACGTACCGTGGGTGGCAGACGAGCTGATGGACGAAAAAGTCAACACGGCCCCCGGCATGGCTTGGGTTCCATTGTGGTTGAACAGGGACTCCGGCGTGATGTAAACGTATTTTTGAGGGGATGTCCCGGGAATGGGAACTTCCACGCGTGGAACCCCGCCAGCCATGGCGGCGGCATAGGTCTTCACTTTGAGGGCATGAGCAGGAGCGTCTGACGGGAGACTTGCTGTGCTGACTTTGTTGGTGTTTCCGTAGAGGGCGGCACCTGCAATCTTGTAGCCCCCTTTCAATGCAGGAGCCACAGGGCAGATGCCGGACGCAGCACTGAGGGAGGGAATGGTTTTGGCGGAACATTCCTCACCAAAACCTGAGCTGGTGTTGCCAACTGACCGCAGTGTTCCTTGAATGCCCTCGGCTACTCCGATCACGTCGGTGAACTGACTCAAGCTGCCTCTGCTGCGGTTGGGCAGCGTCGCAAAAGCGCTTTCAGCATCGTCACCGTCGTAGCTCAGGGCGCTGCTGGAGATTGTCAGCATGTTCAAGGGGCGGCACACCCCTTTACCGTAGTTCTTTTTCCGCCAATCCAAGGTGGTGCCATTGTCCGTGACATTGATGGCATAGCTCAGAGGGTTCTTCCACGTGGCAATGGGCATGCCGACGCCGCTGTCATTGCTGGTGCTTGTCGGGTTGGTGGATGACAAACCGGCGTAGTACTGCAAAGCCTGTGTCAGCATTTCACCCAAGGGATTTCCCCAAGCCGGGAAGGTGCCGTTGGTCAGAGAGTCTGGGTAGGTTCCATATCCATTACCAACATAATTGCCTGATTCACGGCCAAACAAGATGATTGAGTCGAGCGCTTTGATCAGGCCACTGGAGGTGTAGTTTCGACCACTTCCATCGGTCAAGGTGCCGCTGCAATTGGCGCCGCTGCTGAAACAAAATTGCCCTGTGAGTCGGTTGATTTCGTCAGAAAGATCTCCAATGTTCTTTCTGAGCGCACCTGCCTTCAGATTCAAGTCGTAAGACCCGGTGATCAGGCCAAATTCCGCTCTGGCCGAGGAGGGTAATGTACCCGACGGCGCGCTACCATATTTCTGCAAAAGCCCAATGGGCTTGTGGACCGTGGTGGAACCATTGGTGTAGGCTTGGCAGCGCTCTTCTCCGATTTGGCCATCCACACAAACTTTGACCTTGAGGTTAAGGATGGGGCCAATGGAGCTGTAAGTGGCACCATCGGTGTTGGCAGACGGAATGTTGGTTTCGTGAGGTACCGACCCGCCGCCGTAATAACTTTGAGAAGATGCGTAATATCGACTCAGCTTGGACCTGAAATCAAACGCGATGGTGTAGTTGTCTGTGTCTCTGAAGTTGCAAACAGTGCCTTCAATCACAGACCATAAACGATAGTTGCCTTTGGCCAACCGCATTTGCGCCGTGCTGGAGGAACCTGTGTCCTGTGCGCTGCCGGTGATGCACATGGTCAAACCGGCGTAGGTGTTGGCATTGGTGCCCGTGGATTTGGTAAGGTTTGCGGTGGTGAAGGGTGTGTAATCCCGAATGTCGGTGCCGTTGTAATATTTCACAAACGAGTGAGAGTCCCGCGACAGCCGTGCCACATGCAACACGGTGTCGGTGGTGGAATCGGTGGAACGTTGACCACCGTACAACATTTTTCGAATGATGTCCAAGCGTGTCATGGACGCCCAGTTCAGAAAGTTACCTGCCCATTGGCCCGATCCTCCACAAACGTATCGCCCCCCGTTGATCGACGCATTGGCCGACGGGGAAAACATGCCACTGCTGTAGGTGTAGCACTTGGTGGCGTCGAAATAGCCGTAATACTTGAAGGTGGGCTTGAAGGTGACGTCGAGAACGCCATCGCCATCAAGGTCTTCAAAGTCGGTGTACATGGGGCCAAACAAGGTGTGATCCTTGCTGGCGGTCAACATCATCATGGGCTTGTTGTTGCCTGCCGTGTCCACGTTGGGTGGAACGGTGGGTGACATGGCCGTGGATGTGTTGGGTGGGGCTGCGTGGGTTGTCACCAAACAGGCCACACAGGCCAAGGCACTCAGATGTTTTGCAAGATTTCTGCTGTGAATGGAGGTTGTTTTCAGCATGGTGGTCTCACTTCACAAACAATTGGAAATAGCTTTGCAGCAAAACTTCAACTTTTGGGTTAGGTTTTCCGTCGATGTCGGTGTCTTGCAATGAGGCACCAAAACCTCTGGCGGTGATGCGGAACAAATAACATGTTCCTTTGGCATTTCCTGGGGAAAGCCCTTGTTCGTCAGCAGACGCTTTGCTGGATCCACCTGAGCTCGTGCGCGATGTACATTCAAATTTGGATTCGACAGCTGCGGCCCCCATTGCTTCTGGGGACATGATTTCAATCAGGTATTCAGGCTGGCGGGCCACGCCTACCATGGAGGGGGTGCCTGTGTACGTACCCAGTGGCACACCACCGGTGCCGCTCCCACAGGTGAAATTGGGTGATCCGTCTGCATTAACATTGTTGCCCCAATCACCTCCTTTGTTGTTGGGCCACCAGGGGGCGCCTTTGTTGGCAGGTGTGGCGTCATCCCATTGAACGGCGTATCTGGTGGCCGAGGAGATGCCGCACTGACCCTCCAGACAATTGTTGGTGAACTCAGCGGAATCGGTGGCAGATGCAATGCCTTTGGTTCGCATCAGGCTGGCTTCCCGCCCGCATTTTGCACCTGTCAGCGTGAAAAGCCCGTCGGGTTCAGGAATTCGAAGGTCCAGTTCGGCATCGCGCAAAGCAGCTTCAGCAGCTTGTCGAGCGACTTGGTATTCCAATTCATTGTGGGCCTGTTTTTCCAGTAGGGTCACATTTCGAACGCCAAAGGCCGCCAAGCCTGACAAGATTAGCATGAAAATCAACACCATCACCAAAGAGATCCCTTGCTGGTGATGGCGTCTGATGGTCGAAACGGTGGGGTGGAATTTTGGATGTATATTTTTGCACATGAGATTCTCACATCAGTGCATTTTTCAATGCAAACACTTGAGTGAACACCTTTCTCAGTCGACCGTCGTCGGGGGTGTCATTGCCATTGCAGTCTTTGATAACTGCAGCTTGCGCTGAACGGTAGGTATGTGCCAATATACAGACGCGCACGGCAGTCACCAATGACCAATCGGGTGCGCCCAAGATGGGGGCATTTCGGTACTGACCATTGATCAGATACTGAAATTTGAGTTGCTCAAGGCCTGATACCATGGGTTGGGCCACACTGGCCAATGCCGCATTGGCGTCGTTGTCATTTCCATTGCCATCGCAGGCCATGGAGAATGTGGTGACCAATTGACCATCAATCATTTCTTTTCTGGCATCGGTTGAAATGCTGCCGTTCACCGGCACCAAGGTGTACCGATTGGAGACAAACAATGGCAGGGCAGGAATGCTGGTTCCCCCCTGGGTATCGCTGCTTGCATTGCGTTTGGAGATGTTGCTGGGATTGACTTTTTGGGTCGGGGTGTTGTAGGTGCTGTAATCCAGTGAATAGGTCAGGCGGTTGGGGTTGGTGGGAGGGTCTGCCGCGGTGGCCCCAGCCGTGGGGGTGACGCCGTTGCGGCTGTTGATGGCGTCCCGCACCACGTCTTGGCCCTGGCAGTCTGCGCGTTGCCCTGTGGTCAACGATTCAGCGTCGTTGGTGAAATAGTTGACCACCAGTGAGTCGACATTGGCGGCGGCAACCCCACTCAATGCGCCACAGGCATAGGTGACCGACGAGCCAGAACCCGATCGCACCAACCTCTGTCCGCTGCAACCAAAAACCGGTGTGTTGAAGGCACCGGGGTTGGCAAAGTCGCACAAGGAAACCGTGTCGTGCCGCGGGTTGTCGCAGGGGTTGCCATAACCCACCACTTTTACGGTGGTGGGACTCAGGGCCGGGCTGTTTTCTGCCGGGTAGTAGCCCGCGTTTTCGAGGTCCCGACCAATGATGTCCAGGGCGACTTTGGCACCTTCGAACATGTTTTGGCGTTCTGTGAGCACTCGTTGCGTCTGGCTGGCGTACAGGTAAATGGCACCTGCGCCTGCCACCACCAGCAGGCCGATGGTGACAGACACCATCAGCTCAATCAGCGTGACGCCGCGTTGCAAGCGAAGTGGGCGGGGGGATGATTGAAAGAGGCTCATGGCAAAAACATCAGGTTCAGGCAGCGAACACCGGGGGTGGAAGCCACGCCAGCGGCGGTGGGGCAGCAGGTTTGGCCTTGCAGCCACTGGCCGGTGGTGGTGGCTGCGGTTGTGGAGCAGGTGGGCGAGGTGTTCAGCGTCACACCTGAACTGGAGACTGTGGTGAAGTCCTTGTCAAACCACATGAAGGTGGCGCGGATTCCGGCGGAGGCGTCGCCACTGAGTTGAAGTGCTGGTTGTGCCATGGTGCGAGCCAAACGGGCACGCACTTCGGCCACGTCAAAATCGGCCAGTTCATCTTGGCTGCAGGTTGAAGTCAGGCAGTCTTTGTTGGGCGTGGTGGAGGTCCCCTGTTGATCGTCCCAGCTTTGAGATGCCACTGTCAATCCTGTGTAGTGCGCCGCCCAGGTGGTGCGGTCTGCCGGGTTGGTGGTATTCAAGTTGGCGCGGATGCGGTTGGCCAAGTCGTTGAGGGCGCTGTTGATGTTGGAGCGGGTCTCCACACCCAGCTGGGTGCGCGTGGCGACGCCCAGCAGCCCGGCCATGCCGGCCAGGGTGAAGGTCATCAGCATGATGGAAACCAGCACCTCGATGAGGGTGGCACCGCGTTGGGTGGTGTGTGAAGCCATGGTGTTCAACAATTGGCCAAGAAGGTGATGTTTCGGGTGCGGCCCACCATGTCAACGCAGACCGTTCGCCCGTATTGGGTGTTTTTGGCGCTGCTGGCATTGGTGTCCGAAACGTTGAATTGGCCTGCATTGCCCAGGCTGGTCATGCCCCGCGGGGTGAACACGATGCTTCGCACCGAGTTGGTGGTCATGATCCTGAACGATGGTGCAAACGGTTCTTGAATGAACAGCAGCGTGGCTCTGTCGTTGTTGACCTGTGCTGCCGATGTGGGGGCATTGCACGTGGGGGTTCGATAGGCGATCCAACCCCGGGCCCAATCGTCATTGGCGGTATCGCACACCGGAATCGCGGCTGTGGGATCGGCTGATTTGCACAGCGCCACACATTGGTTTTGGGCCATGGCCTCACCGCGTGCACGCTGAATGGAGAGGGTGAAATCATTGCCCAGGTTGCGCATGCTGTTGCTTCGGATGAGGTCTTGCATGCTGGGCACGGCGATGGCCATCAGGATGGCCAGCACCGCGATGGTCACCATCAGCTCAATCAGCGTGAAACCCGCCGTAAACCGATGGCGCACCGAGGGTTGGGAGGAGGGTGTGCGAAGGCATTTCATGCCGCCAAGTATCGGGCCTTTGCCGGAGTCCGGCATGCTGCTGGTCAGCCGAAATGCATCGTTGGTCGGTGCTGGCAGGCTCAACGCCCAAGGGCGTCAACGGCGGACTTCGTCCACCAGGTTTTTGAACTCGTCGATGTCTTCAAAACTGCGGTAGACGCTGGCAAACCGCACGTAGGCCACCTGGTCGAGCTTTTTCAGCTCACGCATGACCATTTCACCCAACTGGCTGGAGGGCACTTCCCTGGCCCCCAGGTTGAGCAGCTTTTCTTCGATGCGCTCAATGGCGCTCACCACCTGCTCGGTGCTGACCGGGCGTTTGCGCAGTGCGAGCGAAAACGAGGCACGGAGTTTGTCGGCGTCGTAGTCGATGCGACGCCCGTCTTTCTTGACGATGGCGGGGAAGCTGACTTCAGGTCGTTCGTAGGTGGTGAAGCGCTTGTCGCACTTCTGGCACTGCCGTCGGCGGCGGATGAAGCTGGCATCTTCAGCCAGGCGTGTTTCCATCACCTGGCTGTCGCTGTGGCCACAGAACGGGCACTTCATGGTTGTGCCGTCCGCGGGCCGCGGCAGGGGGAGAGGTCAAAATTGAGCATCAAAAGTGGCCTCTCCGCTTGTTCTGCCTGATTCAGTTGCTATAAACAGGGAAGCGGCTGGTCAGGGCGTGAACCTTGGCGCGAACCGCTTCGATGTTGGCTGGGTCGCGCGGGTTGTCCAGCACGTCGGCAACCAGGTTGGCGGTCAGGCGTGCTTCCTCGTCCTTGAAGCCACGGGTGGTCATGGCCGGGGTGCCCACGCGGATGCCGCTGGTCACCATGGGCTTTTCCGGGTCGTTGGGGATGGCGTTTTTGTTGATGGTCATGTGGGCGCTGCCCAGCACGGCCTCGGCTTCCTTGCCGGTGATGCCCTTGGCGCGCAGGTCCACCAGCATCACATGGCTTTCGGTGCGACCCGACACGATGCGCAGGCCGCGCTGGGTGAGGGTTTCGGCCACGATCTGGGCGTTCTTGACCACTTGCTGTTGGTAAGCCTTGAATTCGGGCGTCAGCGCTTCCTTGAAGGCCACGGCCTTGGCTGCGATCACGTGCATCAGCGGGCCGCCTTGCAGGCCGGGGAAGATGGCGCTGTTGATGGCCTTTTCGTGCTCGGCCTTCATCAGGATGATGCCGCCGCGCGGGCCGCGCAGGCTCTTGTGGGTGGTGCTGGTGACCACGTCGGCAAAGGGCACGGGGTTGGGGTACACACCGGCGGCGATCAGGCCCGCGTAGTGGGCCATGTCCACCATGAAGATGGCGCCGACATCTTTGGCCACCTTGGCAAAGCGCTCGAAGTCGATGCGCAGGCTGTAGGCCGAAGCGCCGGCCACGATCAGTTTGGGCTTGGACTCATGGGCTTTGCGCTCCATGGCGTCGTAGTCGATTTCTTCCTTGTCGTTCAGGCCGTAGGACACGACGTTGAACCACTTGCCGCTCATGTTCAGGGGCATGCCGTGGGTCAGGTGGCCGCCTTCGGCCAGGCTCATGCCCATGATGGTGTCGCCGGGTTTGAGGAAGGCCAGGAAGATGGCTTCGTTGGCGGAGGCTCCGCAGTGGGGCTGCACGTTGGCCGCGTCGGCACCGAACAGCTCCTTCACGCGGTTGATGGCCAGTTGCTCGGCCACGTCCACGTGTTCGCAACCGCCGTAATAGCGCTTGCCGGGGTAGCCTTCGGCGTATTTGTTGGTGAGCTGCGTGCCTTGGGCCGCCATGACGGCGGGCGAGGCGTAGTTCTCGCTGGCGATCAGCTCGATGTGGTGCTCTTGGCGGGCGTTTTCGGCCTGGATGGCGGCAAACAGCTCGGGGTCGGTTTGTTCAATCAGGATGTTGCGGTTGTACATGGCAGTCTTTCAGTGACGAGGGACCTTGACCCGCAGGGTGGGGGAACAAGGACTGCCCAGGCGAACGGCCGATCGCACTGCCAATCGGTCCGCTGAGGTTCAGCGGTGGCAGGCGGCGCACTTCCCAGTGGTGTTCCACGTCCACTCGGCGGGCCGGAACATCGGACCCGCAGGGTGTATCGCCAGTCGTGCGCGACGGCGAGTGTACGCGATGCCCTGGGCACAAGCCTCGGCAAACCGGGCAGGTCTGTTGGGCAGGGTCAGGACGCTGCGGGCTCGGCAGCAGTTCCGGCTGCCGTGGGCGGCAACGCCTGGGTGAGGTCCGCGGAAGGGGTGGAGGGCGCAGCCGGGGCCAGGGCGGACGCGGGGGGGGGCACCCGGTTGTCCAGCACGGACACCGCCTTGCCATTGGCCACGTCTTTCAGGCGCACATGTTCGGCCATCACTTTGGTGATGTAGTCGGTGGCGTCCACCGATACCGCACCGACGTACAGGCCCAAGCCACCTTCGATGCTGCCTGCACGGCGGATGCACTCCACCAGCACCTGCACACCCACGCGCAGGTTGGTGACCGGGTCGAACGCGGCCAGCGTGCCGCCGAAGTCTTCATATTTGTCGGTGTGAACCCGCGTCAGCACTTGCATCAGGCCTTGGGCGCCGTATGTGCTCTGAGAAAACGGGTTGAATCGCGACTCAATGGCCATCACGGCCAGGATGAGGGTGGGGTCCAACTTGATCTTCTGCCCCAGGCTGAAGGCTTCGGCCACCAGCACGCTCAAGGGCTCGGGGGCCACGCTGTATTTGCGTGACAGCCAGAAGGTCACGTTGGCTTGCGCCTTGGGCAGCGCTGTGGGCGACCCCGCCGTGGCGCGCTCGGCGGCCTGGGGCTCTTGCATCAGGGGCAGGCCGTCGTTGCGGGCTTCTTGGCGTTGCAGCAGCCACGTGAGCACTTTCTGCTCGGCGGCGTCGCGCAGGGGTTCATGCACCATCAGGGCCAAGGCCAAGCCGGCGATGGTCAGGCCCACAAAAGCAATGCCGCTGTGGGTGACATCCATCACCAGGCCAACGGCCCACTGGATGCTGCGTTTGAGCGCGCCCAGGGAACGGGCGTGCAAAGGGGGAGTGGTTGCGTTTGCAATCATTCGTTGTCCTTTCTTATCTGCTGAGGCGCACCTCCGATTCAGGGCGGTGGGTGTGCCTGAGGGACCGGAAAACGCCTGAAGAGGCGTGGAGCGAACGATGACCCGGCATTGAGGGAAAACCCCCGGGTCAGGAATTTGGCGGATTCTATGGGGCGTTAAATGACTGGTCAATCATATAAATTGATTTTGTTATAACTAACGAGTCTGATGTTTGGCTGATTTTGCGGTCAGTTTTGAGCCAACGCAGCCCACCCCGGTTCCCTGCTGAGACAATAGAGGGTTGTGCCTGAACCCGGCGCTGGCCTACAGGGCCCGCTGCATGGATGACCGAGAGTGCCTGACGTGAAATCCGAACGTTCCCCTTCCCAAGCCCGCCCCGCCATGGACATCGCTTCCCTGGACCAAGTCACCGGGGGCGCCTTCACCGCCCCCACCTCCAGCGAGCGTGCTGCCCGCGTGCGTGACTGGTTGGCCACGGACCCGTCTGTGGACCTGATGAACGAGGTGCACCGCGAACTGTCCAACCGCGACAAAGGCGCGGCCCGTGCCCTGAAAGACAAGCTGGACGAACTCAAGCGCGCCCGGCTGCAAGAAGGACTGGTGAGCGAGTGGGCCGTCAAGGCACAGAGCCTGCTGGACCTGAGCCGTTTGAACGTCGCCGACGCCATGGCCTGGCAGCGGGACGCCGCCAAGGCCGGGGCCCCGCTGTCGCGCGAGCCCTTGGCGGGGCTCAAACAACAATTGGCCGAACGCATCAAGGCCGTGGACGATTTGCAGCACCGCATCCAGGTGTCGCGCGAAGCCGCCGTGCTGCTGGCCCAGCGTATCGAAGTGCTGTCCACCAAACCGTTGGCCGACGCCCGTCAGGTCAACACCGGCCTGAGCCAGGACGTGCAGCAGTGGCAAGCCCAGGCCGAAACGCTGACCCAGGACCCCCAATGGGGCAGCATCGAGCAGCGGTTCGTGTCCATGCTGGAGGCTGCGCGCACCCAGCTGGCGCTGGTGTGGGATGCCTTTGAGGCTGCATTGGCCCTGGCCGTGGCGGCTCAGGACGATGCCGCCGCTCCCTTGCCAGCCGTGCCCGTATGGGCCGACGAAATTCGCCAGGCCCGTGGTGAAGCCGTGCCCGAGCCCGCCGCCCAATCGGCCAGCCGCGAAGAAATCGAGGCCGCCCGTGCCAAGACCCGCGAGCTGGTCGAAGCCGCTGCCCAACGCTTGGCGCAGGAGCTGGAGCAAGGCCACAGCAAGGTCATTCCCCGCTTGTCCCAGGAGCTGCGTCAGGTGTTGAAAGAGCAGCACCGTTGGCTCACCCCGGAAGTGGAAGGTCCCGCCCAGGCGCTGCTGGCCCAGGCCGGTGACATGGAAGGCTGGCAGCGCTGGCGCGCCGACCAGTTGCGCCAGGAGCTGGTGGCCAAGGCCGAAGCCCTGACCACCGCGCCCGAAGGTCAGCGGCTGGGTGGCCGCAAGATGCAAGAGGTGCTGCGAGGCCTGCGCGAGTCGTGGAAGCAGACCGACCAGGGCGGTGCCCCCAACCACGCTTTGTGGAAACGCTTTGATGAGGCCTGCAACCGTGCCCACAAGCTGGTGGAAGAGTGGCTGACCAAAATCCGCCAGGAAGCCACCGAACACCGCGCCCAGCGTTTGGCCCTGATTCAAGACGTGAACGACTGGGCCGCGGCCCATGCCAACAACACCGACTGGCGCTTGCACGTGCGCGAGCTGCACCGCTTGTCCGAAACCTGGCGCCACGCCGGTCACCTGAGCGAAAAGCAGTTTGCCGAGCTGCAACCCCAGTGGAAAGCCGCCATGGACAAGGCTCGTGCGCCCCTGGAGGCCGCCCAGGCTGCCAACCTGGCCCAGCGCCAGGCCCTGATCGCCCGCGCCACCGAGCTGGGTGCCGCCCCGCAGCTCAAGGTGGACGAAATCCGTGCCATTCAGCAGGAATGGCAACACCTGGCCCAGGCCGTGCCGTTGGACCGCCGTCAGGAACAAAAGCTGTGGGAAGCCTTCCGCCAGCCCATCGACCAGGCCTTCCAGCGCAAGGACGCGGCCCGTGTCCAGCAGGCCCAGGCCCTCAATGCGGTGGACCAGCGGGTGTTGGACGCCGTGCGCGAGCTGCAAGACGCCATCCAAAGCCACGATGCCCAGCGCATCCAGGCCGCCATGGTCGTTGTGGAACAGGCCAGCCGCGACAGCGGTGAAGCCGCTGCGCCTCAAAATGCAGAACAAAAATCCACTCCCACGCTTGAAGAACAAGCGGAAGGTGCTTCTGATTCAGGAGCAACCAAGCCCGCGGCCCCGGCACGCAAGCTGGTGGCCGTGCGGGGTGATGACCGTCCGGGCATGAAGCGCGCCGAACCGGCTGCCGCGTCGCGCCCCGGGGCACGCCCCGGACGCGATGACCGTGGCGGCCCCGGTCGCCGCGATGGTGGACGTGATGGTGGACGCGATGGCCGCGACGGCAGTCGTGAAGGGGGACGCTTTGGTGACCGATTTGGCGACCGCGATGCGGCCCCCCGCGGTCCTCGCCTGGGTGACGCTGCGTTCCGCGCCCGCCGCGACGCCATCGAGCAGGCCCAAGGTGCACTGAAAAAGCTGGCAGCACAGGCGCATGGCCAGTCGCTCACGCAGTTGATGGACGCCTGGAAGGCCCGCGACCCGCAGGCCGTGCCGTCTGCCCAGGAACTGGGTGGCCGGGTGAACGCTGGCGTGCGCCAGGGCTGGGTGCAAGCCCTCGGTGCCGCCGCCAAGGGTTCGGTCGACGAAGCCCTGCTGCGCCTGGAAATGGCCGCCGAAGTGCCCACGCCCGCTGCCCAACTGGACGCCCGCCGGGCCTTGCAACTCAAGCTGCTGACCCGCCGCAACGACCCCGCGCCGGTGCAAACCTGGGCGCAAGACGCCGCCACGGTGCTGGCCGCCGATTGGGAAGCCGAGGCCGCACGCCGCTTGCAGCACGCGCTGAAGGCGCTGGTGCGCAAAGCCTGATCGCATCACAAGCAGGCTGGCCAAGCGCCGGGGAGCCCGGGTCTGGCCAGTTTGCCGCTGATCTGCTTTTGCTATTGAAAAGTGAGCTGCTTGCGCTTTGATATCAAGCGTTAGGGGCTGATTTTTCTTGAAACTTTGGCGCCGCGCCGGTGGGGCTGGTCTGGGCCTGCAGCCACCGCACACGCGGCGGCTGGGCGGTGGCATCCCAATCGCTCAAGACCCAGCGCACGCGCCCCTCTGGCAAGGCGTGGCAGGCGGGCATGTGGGTGTGCCCGTGGACCAGCACCTGGGCGTGATGGTGGGCCATCCATTGGTCCACCGTGGAGGGGTTCACGTCCACCCACGGGGTGGTGGCTTGGGTCTTGTGCTGCTCGCTGGCGTCCCGCATGCCGCGGGCCACGGCCAGACGCTCTGCCAGGGGGCGGGCCAGGAAGGTGTGCTGCCAGTCGGCTTGGCGCACCTGCTGGCGAAAGGCTTGGTACGGCAAGTCGTCGGTGCACAGCAGGTCGCCGTGCGACAGCAACCAGCGCTGGCCTTGCCAGTGCAGCACGGTGGGGTCATCCAGCGCCTGAAGGCCGGTGCGGGCCAGAAAGTGGTGGCTCACCAGAAAGTCGCGGTTGCCCGCCACAAAGTACACGGGCATGCGCCGGGCGGTGGCGGCCAAGGTGTTGGCGCAGGTGCGCCAGAAGGGGCCGTGCTCGGGGTCGTCCAGCACGTCGTCGCCCACCCACACCTCGAACAGGTCGCCCAGGATGAACAGCGCGTCGGCCTGCAGGTGGTGCAGGGCGTGGGTCCACGCCTGGTGGGTGAGCGGGTCGGACGGCTGAAGGTGCACGTCCGACAGGAAGGCCAAGGTCTGCCAGGAGGCCCTCGCCTCCAGCACCGGGGCTGTGGGGCCGGGGCTGGGCGTCATGGCAGGGCTCAGACGGCCACGGCCTTGGTGATGACCACGTCGTCCTTGGGCACGTTTTCATGGAAACCGCTGCGGCCGGTGCGCACCTTGCGGATGGCGTCCACCACCTCGGTGCCTGCAACCACCTTGCCGAACACGGCATAACCCCAGCCGCTGGCGGTGGGGGAGGTGTGGTTCAGGAAGCCGTTGTCGGTCACGTTGATGAAGAACTGGGCCGTGGCCGAGTGCGGGTCGTTGGTCCGCGCCATGGCGATGGTGTAGTTGTCGTTCTTCAGGCCGTTGTTGGCCTCGTTCTCGATGGGCTTGTCGGTGGGCTTTTGCTTCATGCCGGGCTCGAAGCCGCCGCCCTGGATCATGAAGCCGTCCATCACGCGGTGGAAGATGGTGCCGTCGTAGTGGCCCTTGGCCACGTAGGCCAGGAAGTTGGCGGTGGACTTGGGGGCTTTTTCAGCATCCAGTTCCAGTGTGATGACGCCGTGGTCGGCGATGTGCAGTTCAACTTTGGGTTGGCTCATGTCAGTTCTCCAGAGTGGCCTTGAGGATGGTGATGGGGGTTTTGGGCACGTCCGAGGGGAACGGGCCTGACGCCCCGGTGGGGGTGGTTTTGATCTTGTTGACCACGTCCATGCCGCTGACCACCTTGCCGAACACCGTGTAGCCGTACAGCTGCGTGGCGTTGAGCAGGGTGGCCCGTGGCGTGTTTTCGTACACCCGGCCCTGGTACTCGAAGCGGGGCACCGGGTCGCCGGGGGGGATGGGGGTGGGGTCGAGGAAGGCGTTGTCCTTCACGTTGATGAAGAACTGGGCGGTGGCCGATTGCGGATCGTTGGTGCGCGCCATGGCCACGGTGCCCACGGTGTTGCGCAGACCGCCGCTGGCCAGGGCTTCACGCCCTTCGTGCACCACCGGGGCGCGGGTTTTCTTCTGGGTGAGGGTGGCATCGAAGCCGCCGCCCTGGACCATGAAGTTGTCGATCACGCGGTGGAACACCGTGCCGTCGTAGTGCTTGTCCTTGACGTACTGGACAAAATTTTCCACCGTCTTGGGCGCGTGCTGTGGGTACAGCTCCAGCACGATGTCACCCGCTGACGTGGCCAGCTTCACCCGCACGGGGGCTGGGGCATCGGCGGCCCAGGCGCCCCCACTCAGGGCAATGCCGACGCCCAGGGCCAACAGGTGGCGGCGGGTGTGCCGCCATGGGGTGAAAAACAGCGAGAAGGTCATGCAAAAGTCCTTGGGTCAGCCCACGCTTTCGTGGGTGATGCGCCAGTCATTGCCTCGGCGCACCAGTTTGAGGGTTTTGCGGCCAGACACCTGCAGTTGGTCGGCCTTGTAGTGCTGCACAAAAGTGACGGTGGCGTGGTCGCCCTGGGTGCTGACTTTCAGGTTGGCCAGCTTCAGCGAGATGGACGATTTGTAGATGATGCGGTCGATGCGGTCCTTCTCCCAGGCCTTGCGCGAGGCACCGCCCGGCGGCACAAAGCTGCTGTCATAGGCTTTGAGGTAGGCCGGCATGTTCTTCTGGCTCCAGGCCTTGGACCAGGCCATCACCGCCTGGTGCACCGCGGCGTCCTGACCCCGTGGTCCTGTGGGCGTGTCGCCCGAAGGCGTGCCGCGCGTTGCTGCGACGCTGGCCTGTGCCGTGGTTGCGTCGGGCTTGGACGGGGTGACGGCCGCTTCCAGCTTGGGCGGCTGGCGCTTGAGCTGTGCCGACGGCGTGCCCGACAGGATGCTGTCTTGCAGCAGCTTCCATTGGTCGTCCTGCTTCAACCAGTACTGGCGGCGGACCACGCCAGAGGGGCGGTCGTTCACCGTTTCTTCGAACGTGACCACCATGCCTTCATCGGGTTGGCGCGATTGCAGCAGCGAGAGTTGGGCAAACCCCAGGCGGAACGAGGGGTCCACGGCCAAGTCGGCTTCGGTGGCCTTGACGCGTTGCAGGCCCTGGGCGGGCACTTGGTAGGTTTGCGCCAGCTCCTGGTGGGTCAGACGACCGCGGTCACCCTGCCAACGTTGGAGCACGGCTTCAAATGCTTGCCGCTCGGGCACCAGGGCCGAAGGGTTGGCCCACTCCAGCTGTTCCGCAATCACCACCGGGGTGGAGCGGGGGGCCACCATGTCCAGCAGGCGTTGCATGTCGGGGTTGGCCAGCACCACACAGCCGTCCGATGCCAGCGGGGCCCGCACAAACTGGTTGGGGGGCGTGCCATGCAACCAGATGCCACTGCCCGTGCGGCCGCGGTGGTTGTCAAAGGCGTTGGGGTAGTTGATGGGCAGGGCCCCGGCCCCGTAGAACTCGGGCAGGCTTTTGCGGTCCCGGACCGAGGTGATGTAGTAGTTGCCCAGCGGGGTGCGTCCGTCGCCTTCCACCTGTTTGCGAATGCCCGATTTGCCCACCGAGATGAAGGCATCGGCCAGCAGCTTCAGCCTTGGCGAGCCATCGTTGGCGTTGGGTCCCTGGTTTTCAAACACGTACAAGCGCCCCCGGGAGGCATCGATGGCAATGGCGTGTCGCGTCTGGCTGGACACCGCCAGCAATTGCCGGGGAACGCTGCCCGGGGCGGGGCGGTTGCGCAGCGCATCCAGACGCATGCGGGACTCGGCGCGCAACGCGGCCATCTGGGCGCTGGCGCCCACCGTCAAGCCCAGGCTGTCGGGGTCGGGCGCGGGCTTGTAGCGCAACTGCAGCAGGTCCCCGTGAACCAGTTGCGCCAGTTGGAAGTTGGGGTGGTCGTGCACCAGCTTGCCCGAGCGGTCCAAGGCGGTGGAGAGGTCGCCACTTTCGATCAGGGCATAAATTTCAATCAGGCGCTTTTCCGGATGTCCTTCCGGCAGGTGGCCCGATTGCAGCAGTTGGGTGGCAGAAACCGTTGCCCCTTCCGTGGGAGCAAGGGCTTTTGGGTGCAACGGGGCGGTGGCAGGAGCCGTTTCCTGGACTGAGGCGGACGGTTGGGGGCGCTGCGGGGCCGGGCTTGGCGTCGGTTGCTGTGCTGCTTTGGGCGTGACCGATGCCAGCCACCCGCCATGCGGCTTGCCCAGCACCAACAGGGCGAATCCCAGGACAACCAACAGTCCGACGGTCAGGCCGGTCAGTGCTTTTCTGCTCAACGTCAATCCGGACAAAAGAAAAGTGACCCTGCGGGGTCACTGTGGATGGGAGGGGTGGCGCAAAACGTCATCGCCACCTGACATGCAGGACCCCGCACGGAGGTTGAGAGTTCCCGGGAAACTCAGCCGCCAGTCGATTCACGCACGATGACCCAGCGGCCATTTTCCTTGGCCATTTCCAAGGTCTTGCGGCTGTTGGACACCAGGGAACCAGCCTTGTAATGTTGGCGGAACACGGCAGTGGCCTTGGTGTCGGCCACTTTGACGTCAAAGTCGGACACCTCGACGGAGATGCTGCCCTTGGACACGATGCGGGCTTTGCGTTCTTGTTCCCAGTCTTTGCGCGAACGGCTGCCCGCCGGGTCGAACTTGCTGCCGTAGGCCGACAGGTAGCCGTCCATGTCCTTGGCAGACCAGGCCTTGGCCCAGGCCTTCACGGCGCCGACCACGTCTTCTGCTTCGGCGGGGGCTGTGGCCGGTTGTGCGGCCACGGGTTTGCTGGTGTTGCCGACATCGGCTGCCTTGGCAGGCACAGGCTGCACCGCGGGGGCGGGGGCGGGGGCTGCCGGTGCCTGGGCTTGTGGGGCAGGGGCGGGCGCCGCAGTCGGGGCGGTGGCCGGGCGCACGCCCTTGGCCTCGGGGGCAAACAGGTTGCGGATCAGGGCCAGCTTGGGTGGCACCCCGGCGTTGGTGCTGTCGAGTTGCAGCGCCTTGCTGTAAGCCTGGCTGGCCAACTTGGCGTACACGTCGCCCAGGTTCTCGTGGGCGGTGGCGTAGCTGGGGTTGGTTCGGATGGCCATTTCCAGGGCCACCCGTGCCTTGTCAAACTGGCTTTGCGATGCGTACAGCACGGCCAGGTTGTTGTAGGGCTCGGGCAGTTCCGGGAATTCTTCGGTCAGCTTGACGAAGGTGGCGATGGCTTCGGTGGATTTGCCGGTTTCAGCCAGGATCACACCCTTCAGAAAGCGCATCTGGGGATCGCGGGGCTTGTTGGCCAGGTACTGATCCACCTTGTTGAGGGCTTCGGCGCTTTGCCCAGCCTTGATCAAGCGGTTGACATCGGCGTAATCGTCGGCCAAGGCGTGCCCAGACCACAGGCTCCCCACCAGGGACCAAAGCACCACATGGGCCTTGAGGGGTTTGGACAGGACGGCGAAGGACAATGAACTCATGGCAACAACAGGGCGTGAGTGGTCGAGAAGGGCGGGTGACGGTTTATACCGTCGAAGCAGGCAATCCGGCCACGGGGTGGGTGCCGATATACTGGTTCATTGTAGCTGAGGGGGTCCAGATTCTCTGGGCGGCATCTCCTCCTGCCCAGCCGTTCGCGCTGTGGCTTTTTCCTGATTTCTTCACTCCATTTTCCCGATGTCCCTGCGCATCCACAACAGCCTGTCACGGCAGCTTGAACCGTTTGTTTCTCTGGAGCCTGGGCACGTTCGCATGTACGTGTGCGGCATGACCGTGTACGACCTGTGCCACTTGGGGCATGCCCGGTCCATGGTGGCGTTTGATGTGGTTCAACGTTGGCTCAAGGCCACGGGGTATCGGGTGACGTATGTGCGAAACATCACCGACATCGACGACAAGATCATCAAGCGGGCGGCCGAGAACGGTGAAACCATTCGCAGCCTCACCGATCGCATGATCGACGCCTTGCACCAGGATGCCGATGCCTTGGGCATCGCCCGGCCCGACCACGAGCCCCGCGCCATGGACCATGTGACGGGCATGCTCGACATCATCCGGCGCTTGGCGGCCAAAGGCTTGGCCTACCAGGGCAGCGACGGCGACGTGAACTACTCGGTTCGCGGGTTTGAGGGGTACGGCAAGCTCAGTGGCAAGAGCCTGGACGAACTGCGTGCCGGGGAACGCGTGGCGGTGGCCGATGGCAAACAAGACCCGCTGGACTTTGTGCTGTGGAAATCGGCCAAGGAGAACGAGCCCGCCGAGGCCAAATGGGAAAGCCCTTGGGGTTTGGGGCGCCCGGGCTGGCACATCGAATGCTCGGCCATGAGTTGCGAGCTGCTGGGCGAAACCTTCGACATCCACGGGGGTGGGGCCGATTTGCAATTCCCTCACCACGAAAACGAGATCGCCCAATCCGAGGGCGCCACGGGTCAGCCCTTGGCCCGCTACTGGATGCACAACGGTTTTGTGCGGGTGGACAACGAAAAGATGTCCAAAAGCCTGGGCAACTTTTTCACCATCCGCGAGGTGCTGGCCAAGTACGACGCGGAAACGGTGCGCTTCTTCATCATCCGTGCGCACTACCGCAGTTCCCTGAACTACAGCGACGCCCACCTGGACGATGCGCGTCAGTCCCTCAAGCGGCTCTACACCGCCCTGTCGGTGTGCGACACCGTGCCCGAGGTGGCCGTGGACTGGTCCCAGCCGCACGCGCAGCGCCTGCGCGCCGCCATGGACGAAGACTTTGGCACGCCCGAGGCGGTGGCCGTGCTGTTCGAGCTGGCGTCGGAGGTCAACCGCACGCGTTCGCCCGAGCTGGCGGCCCAATTGCGGGCCCTGGGAGGGGTGTTGGGGCTGTTGCAGCAGCCTCCACACCAGTTTTTGCAGGCCGGGGCGGGGTTGGATGAAGCGGCCATTCAGGCCTTGATTGCCGATCGTGCCGAGGCCAAGGCCTCCCGGGACTTCGCCAAGGCCGACCAGATTCGCCAGACGCTGCTCGCCCAAGGTGTGGTGCTCAAGGATGGCCCTGCGGGCACCACCTGGGAGCGTCAATGACCGGCGTGGCCCTGGCCGGTGGTCCGGCCTATTGGACGGAGGCCTGCCGCCACCTGTCCCGCAAGGACCGGGTGATGAAAAAGCTGGTGGCCCAGCACGGCAGCACGGTGTTGCAAACCCGGGGCGATGCCTTCACCACCCTGTCTCGCAGCATCGTGGGTCAGCAGATTTCCACCAAGGCCGCTCAATCGGTGTGGAACCGCTTCGAGCAGTTGTGCGACACCATGACCCCCCAGGCCCTGTTGCGCCTGAAGGTGGACGACATGCGGCTGGCGGGCTTGAGCGCCCGCAAGGTCGAATACCTGGTGGATTTGGCGCTGCACTTTTCCTCGCCCGGGCGCTTGAACGTGGACCATTGGCCCGACATGTCCGACGAGGACATCATCCAGGAGCTGGTGGCCATTCGGGGCATTGGTCGCTGGACGGCGGAGATGTTCCTGATTTTTCACCTCATGCGACCCAACGTGCTGCCGCTGGACGACGCGGGGCTGATCAACGGTGTCAGCCAAGCCTATTTTTCGGGCGAGCCGGTCAGCCGCAGCGACATCCGAGAAGTGGCCGCCGGGTGGGCTCCGTACTGCACGGTGGCCACTTGGTATATTTGGCGCTCGTTGGATCCGGTGGCTGTCACGTATTGAGCACAGCCTTCCTGCGGTTCTGAGCCTTCGTTCAGCAACCGCCCGCCCCACCGAAGGAGCAACACCTTGGCGAAAAAAACCTATCTGGATTTCGAGCAACCCATTGCCGAACTGGAATCCAAGATCGAAGAACTGCGTTACGTGCAAACCGAGTCGGCGGTTGATATTTCGACCGAAATCGACCAGTTGGCCAAAAAGAGTCAGCAGCTCACCAAAGACATCTACAGTGACCTGAGTCCCTGGCAAATCACCAAGATTGCCCGCCATGCGGACCGTCCCTACACGCTGGACTACGTGCGCGACATCTTCACGCACTTCGTGGAGTTGCACGGCGACCGCCACTTTGCCGACGACCTGAGCATCGTGGGCGGGCTGGCCCGCTTCAACGGACAGCCGTGCATGGTTGTCGGTCACCAGAAGGGGCGAGACACCAAGGAGCGCACGTTGCGCAACTTCGGCATGACCAAGCCCGAGGGTTACCGCAAGGCCCTGCGCCTGATGAAGCTGGCCGAGAAATTCCAGTTGCCGGTGTTCACCTTCGTGGACACCCCGGGCGCCTACCCGGGCATGGATGCGGAAGAGCGTGGTCAGTCGGAGGCCATTGGCCGCAACATCTTTGAGATGGCCCAGCTGGAAGTGCCCATCATCAGCACCATCATCGGTGAAGGTGGCTCGGGCGGTGCCCTGGCCATTTCCGTGGCTGACCAGGTGCTGATGCTGCAGTACTCGGTGTACTCGGTCATCAGCCCCGAGGGTTGTGCTTCCATCTTGTGGAAGACCAGCGACCGCGCCGAAGACGCGGCTGAGGCCCTGGGCATCACCGCCCATCGGCTGAAAGCGCTGGGGCTGATCGACAAAATCGTCAATGAGCCTGTGGGTGGTGCCCACCGCGACCACAAGCAGATGGCCGCCTACCTCAAACGTGCGTTGGGCGATGCCTGGCGTCAGGTGGCCGACCTCAAACCCAAGGAACTGCTGGACCGGCGCTACGCACGGTTGCAGTCCTACGGCCGTTTTGGGGACACCAAGGCCGAGCGGGCTGCCCGCTGAGCCGAGCCGCTTTTTCACTGCCGCTTGGCAGTTCCCGGGCCTTGCCGTGACCGAACCCCTGGTGTTGGCGGCCCGGCAGTGGGTGGTGCTGCAGTCCGCCCCGCCCTCCGCCTTGCACCCCTTGGTGGTGGCGTTCAGTGGTGGGGCCGACTCCACGGCCTTGCTCCATGTGGCACAGCGGTGCTGGCCCGGTGCAGTGCACGCGGTGCACATCAACCATGGGCTTCAGGCGGCAGCGGCCGATTTTGAGCGCCATTGCCAACAGGTGTGCTCAGCCTGGGGGCTGCCTTTGCGGGTGGTGCGCCCGTGTGTGCGGGTGTCACCCGGTGACAGCGTGGAAGCGGTGGCGCGAGAGCATCGCTACACCGCATTGACCGAAGCCGCTCGCGACTTGAATGCCTCGGGGGTGTGGATGGCCCACCATGCCGACGACCAGTTGGAAACCCTGTTGCTGGCCCTGTCCCGTGGCGCTGGTGTGCCCGGGCTGGCCGCCATGCCGTCGAGCTGGGTGTTGGACGGCGTGCGGTTTGGCCGGCCCTGGCTGGCATTGCCGGGGGCTGCGCTGAAGTCGCATGTGGAAGCCCACGGGTTGCCTCACATCGTCGACCCGACCAATGCCGATTTGCGTTTCACCCGCAACCGGATTCGGTTGCAGGTGCTGCCCGTGCTGCGGGAGGTGTTTCCGTCCATGGCCCAGACGGTGTCTCGCACGGCAAGGCATTGCGCCCAGGCCAGTCGCCTGCTGGACGCGTTGGCGGCGGACGACTTGCTGGCGGCGGGGGAGCCCCCCAGACTCCGGGCATTGCAGGCCTTGCCTTCGGACCGATTGGCCAATGCCCTGCGCCTGTGGTTGCGACGCTGTTCGGCCAAGGGACCGTCTGCCGCGCAGTTGGATCAGTTGATGAAGCAGGTGCTGGCGGCCACCACCCGAGGCCATCGCCTGGAGCTGAGGGTGGCCCAGGGCCGGGTGTGTCGGGTGGGGGATGGTCTGAAATACGTGCCCGATGCCACGGGTGTGGGTGGTCAGAAAAAAACGTCGCCAGATTGAGGCATAATATTGGTTTCCCGGAGTGATGACCGAGTGGCCGAAGGTGCTCCCCTGCTAAGGGAGTATGGGGTGTAGAGCCTCATCGAGGGTTCGAATCCCTCTCACTCCGCCAGGTAAAGAAAAAGTGGACCCGTAAGGGTCCATTTTTTTTGCCTGAAGACGAGGCCTCACTCGGTTTGCTTCGTTCGCCGTGCGGCCTGACCCTCCATGCCAGGCACGAACCAAGGCTTCAAACCGCATCCAGTTTCCTGCGCAATTTGGCGAGGGCGGTGTTCACGGCCGATTCGAAGTCGTGCCAGCGCGCCGCACCCGATTGCTTCAGGTCATCGAGTTTTTCCTGCGTGCTGTTCAGGTCCATTTGCAGTTGGTCCATGTCCTGCTCGATCGCGCCTTTGGCTTCGGCGGTTGCAGTCCCTGCCCGTTGTTTCAGTTCGGTCAACTTGCTGCGGGCGCGGGCCATGTCGCGCTCCACGTCGGCGATGAACCGATCACGCTGAGCCGTGTCGTCGCTGTAGTTGAAAGCAGGCATGGCCTTGATGGAACCTTTGGTGGCCGCGGGAATGGTCAGCTTGCCATTGCGGTTTTGAACCTGCTGGACCGGAATGGCCACGTCGTGACTGCCGATGCCGATGAACCCACCGGCGCCCACGATCACGAACGACACGTTGCGCTCGGGGTCAATGATCAGGTCCCTGACCTTGCCGATTTTTTCGCCTGCGTCGTTGTAGATCGTTTTGCCCATCAATGACTTCTTCACGCTCCAGCCCATGGCCACCTGCGTGGCCTCGGTCACGGTGATGGCGGTGGTGGTGGAACCGGCCACCTGGGCCTGTGCCATCCCGAGGGGGGCTAGGCTGCCTGCGGTGAGCAGGGCGCTGACAAGAAGGGCGTTTTTCATGGGTGCTTTCTGGGGGGTGACAAGAAATGGGGTCTTCGCCTGAGTGCCTTCGCCGCAAAGGGCCTGCGAAGCACCGGGAGAGGGGCGAACAGCAGGCGCTGATCCCTGTGCCGGGAGGTCCTCGTCTGCCGATGGGGTCAGTTTTCAGACCCTGGAGCCATGGGGGAATACGGTCGGTGTTGCAGCGCCTGACTGAGGCGGTCCACCCAGTCGGTCCAGTCGGCGTCCTGGAGCAGCGATTCGCTCAGAAACTGGGCCTGCGCCACATTCCAGTACGGGACTTCAGGCAGCCGCATGCCGTTGGCCATGCCATGGTTTCCGGCCAGGAAGTTGGCGATGCTCTCGGGGTCGTTGGGCAACCCCAGCTGCGAAAACAAATCGCTGAAGCGGTGAATGGCGTTGTTCATGGGGTGTCCATCCTGTGTTGGATCCATGGCATGGCAAGGCGTTTGAGGTGAACGCGACCGAGGCGATGGAGATCGTGCCGAGATGGTGCGCCAGCAGCCCGTGGCTCACCGTGCGGAGCCGAACAGACGGTGTGAAACCTGGGCACGAGCATGGATGCCCATGAATATCCTGCCACCCGAACAGACTGTTGCATCGAGCGCGGTGCCTCCCCTGGAACGCATGGCGGCCGACGGCTGGGGCTCGGTCAGCCTGCCTGCGGGCGTGCTGTGGGGGGCTCACACCGCGCGCAGCCTGCGGTTTTTTGCCATTGGCGAACAGCGCATGCCTTTGGACATCATTCACGCAATGGCCTGGCTCAAATGGGCGGCCGCCTGCGTCCACGAGGATCTGCACCAGCAACCGCCAGCGTTGGCCGGGGCCATTGCACGCGCTGCCGAGCGGGTGGCCGCGGGCGAGTTTGATGCCGAGTTTCCCCTGTCGGTCTGGCAGACCGGTTCGGGCACCCAAAGCCACATGAACGTCAACGAGGTGATTGCCGCCTTGGCCACCCAGTCCCTGGCGCAGGGGGCGCTCGCGGGCACCACGGTCCACCCCCATGACGATGTGAACCTGGGGCAGTCGTCCAACGACGTGTTTCCCAGCGCCATGCACCTGGCGGTGGGCCTGAACGCCCGCGCCACGCTGTTGCCCGCGCTGGACGAACTGCTGAGGGCTCTGGCGGCCAAGGCCATGGCCTTTGCCCCGGTGATCAAGACGGGACGCACCCATCTGCAAGATGCCACCCCCGTCACGCTGGGGCAGGAGCTGGGGGGCTATGGTGCCCAGTTGGTGCTGTGCCGACACAGCCTGCTGACGGCCTTGGAAGGTGTGCTTGCACTGGCCATCGGGGGCTCGGCGGTCGGCACGGGCCTCAACACCCACCCCGAGTTCGGGCCCCGGGTGGTCGCCAAGCTGGCGTGGCGGCTGGATTTGCCCTTGCGTCAGGCCGACAACCTGCTTGCCGCCATGGCCGGCCACGAGGCCTTGGTGGCGTTTCACGGTGCGCTGCGGATGCTGGCCATCGCCTTGACCAAGATGGCCAACGACATCCGCCTGATGGGCAGCGGGCCGCGGGCGGGTTTGGGGGAGTTGACACTGCCCCCCAACGAGCCCGGCAGTTCCATCATGCCCGGCAAGGTCAATCCCACCCAGGTGGAGGCCCTGACCATGGTGTGCGCCCAGGTCATGGGGCACGACGTGGCCCTGGGCCTGGCGGCCAGTCAGGGGCAGTTCGAACTGAACGCCTACAAGCCCCTGATCGCCCTGAACACGCTGGACAGCCAGCGCCTGCTGGCCGATGCCATGCGCAGCTTTGCGCGGCATTGCGTGTCGGGCTTGGTGGTCAATGTGGAGCGGGTGAATGCGCTGTTGCAAAGCTCGCTGATGCTGGTCACCGCCCTGGTTCCCCACGTGGGCTACGACCGCGCCGCGCAGATCGTCGGACATGCCCAAGCCCACCAAACCAGCTTGCGCGAGGCCGCGTTGGCGTTGGGCATGGTCACCGCGGCGCAGTTTGACGCCTGGGTCCGCCCCGAGCGGATGCTGGGCCCCTCTGCGCCAGAGGGCCTGGGCAGGCTTGTTTGAAATTTATGAAAAATTGATGCCTAGCGCTTTATTTAAAAGCGCTAGCAGCTATAAAAATAATAGTGATGCATGGGTTTGTTTCACCCGGCCCCGTGGGGCGGATGTTTTCCATCAACCAGGAGCTTTCAGATGCCCGACTTCGGAACCGCCTTTTCAGGCTTGGCCCTGGGCCGCACGCTCAGCGCGCCGGAGCTCATCCGCGCCGTGCGTTTTTTGGTGGCCGCTGAATACGAAGCCACACAGATGTATGTGCAGCTGGCCGAGGCCTCGGCCCACCCGCTGGCGACCCAGGTGCTGCGGGACATCGCAGACGAGGAACGGGTTCACGCCGGGGAGCTTCTGCGTTTGCTGCAGGAGCTGGCCCCGGACGAAGCCGTGCTCTACGCCCAAGGCGCACGGGAAGTGGAAGAAATGATCCTGGGGCGATGAACCTTTCCGGCAAGCCCTGGCGGGGCGGCGGGCTGAGCGGGGGTGGGCCAGCTGGGGGGTGTTGCCGTGCTGTGTGGGTTCGGGCACAGACGCTCAAGCCGTGGGGCCGCACCATTTGGCTTCCATCTTCCAAGGAACCGTCATGCCGCCAGCAACCGTGTGCGCAAGCAGCAACCTCCCATGCCTTCGAATGACCGACGCATCGCCCCAGCAGAACCCGCCCGAGCTGGGGGCTGAAAGCCCCTCCGTGTTCGCGGTGGAAGCCCGCACCGTGGCCCCCTTGTTGGTGGGCAGCATGGAGGCGGTGGCCCGCTCACGGTTGCACACGGTGTCGGTCACCAGCGTGCTGGCGGAAGTGGCGGAACTGCTCTCGAGTGCCCAAATCAGCGTGGTGGTGGTTTGCAATGGGGCGGGTGCACCCCTGGGCACCCTCACCGAGACCGTGCTGATCCAGCGCCTGGGCTGGGGGCTGTCCGATTTCTTCACCACGTTGGCGGGTGACGTGATGACCCGTGAGTTTGTGGTCTGTGCGCCCGAGGACCTGCTGTCTGACGTGATGACCATGATGCACCAGCGCGGCCTCATCCATGTGCTGCTGGTCAATGCGCAAGGCACCTTGCTGGGGGTTGTGAATGCCCGCGATGGGCTGCGTGTGCTGCTGGCCGCAGGCAACCACCAGGAGGCACTGTTGCGCAACTACGTGATGGGCGTCGGCTACCAATGAACGTGCCCCGTGGCCGCGACTGCCCATGCAGGCAGCGGCCCCGGGGCACTCTCCAGGGGTTGGCTACTTGTGGGCCATGTCCTTGGCCATTTCCTTCACATCGCCGACGGCCTTCTGCGCCTTGCCCTCGACCTGCTTGTGCAGGCCCTTGCGCTGCTGTTCCGCGCTGCCGGTGACTTTGCCGGCCTGCTCCTGGACCTTGCCTGCGGCGTCCTTGAGGGCACCTTTCAACTGTTCTTTGTTCATGATGGGTTCCGTTTTCAGGGTGAGAAAGGGGTGGTTGCAGCGCGTGTGCATGTTCATTGCGCTGTGGTGTACGGCGTGCCGTAGAACTTGTGCACGCCACCGGCCCAGGTCGCGTCCGACATCGATGGCCAGTGCTCCTTGCTGAAGCCTGGGGCTTCCTTGAGCGCATCTTTGGAGACGTTGAGGGTGAATCGCTTGTTGAGGGTGTCCAGCGTCAGTGCTTCCCACGGCACGGCAAACAGCTTGTTCCCCATGCCCAGCAGCCCACCGAAAGACAGCACCGCATAGGCCACCTTGCCGGAGGTCATGTCGATCATCAGTTCCTTGATGTCCCCCAGGTTGTCGCCGTCCTTGTTGCAGACGTCGTTGCCCAGCAGCGTGTCAGCCCCCATCAGCGTCGGGCCGGGCCCGTTGCTGCTGTGGGCGTACATGCCGTAGTTGTCGCGAGTGACGTAGTTGGATGTCATGGGTTCTCCTGACGAAGGTGGAGGGAAGGTCGGGCCCCCAACGGGTGAGGCTGTCGGCCTTGCGGGCCGATCCGTGGGGACCGAAGTCCACCTTAGGCGGATCTCCGCCGGGGGTCTGTGCGTTGTCGAACGCTCATGGGCGTTGGCACGCCCGCAAGCCACAAGTGCCTGCCGCGGCACCACGTGGCACCGCCGGGCCGCTGTCCGGGTGGGATGGCGCACAGACGGCGTGTGACGGGGGGCCTAGTCTGTGGATCCCCAATGAACCCAACCACCACCAGGAGTGCGATCCATGACCACCCGAGATGCCTACATCGAAAAAATGAAAACCCAGCTTGACGAGCTCAACGCCCGCATGGAACGCCTGGGCAACACAGCGACAGAAGCACAAGCCAGCATGCGTGCCAGTTACCAGAAGGACATGGAGCAGCTGCGCGAGCAGTCGGCTCACGCCCGGGCCAAGATGGAAGAGTTGAAATCCGTCGGCGAAGACCGCTGGGATGCGATGGTGACGGAGATGGAGAAGGTGCGCGATGCGTTCGTGCACTCGTTCAGCTACTTCAAATCGCAGGTTTGACGGCGGGTGCCCAGACGGGCGCCGTGGGCCTCAGCGTCCGGAAATCAGGCCACGCTCGTCAGACAGCACGATCTCCACACGGCGGTTCAGCTGGCGTCCATCGGCGCTGTTGTTGTCGCCCACGGGGCGGGCCTCGCCGTGGCTTTGGGTGCTCACCCGCGCCGCTGAAATGCCTTCGCCCAACAGCGCGGTGCGCACGGCGTTGGCACGTTGCCCCGACAGGCCCAAGTTGTGTTCCGTGGAGCCCGTGTTGTCGGTGAACCCTTCGATCAGCACCTGTCGCTGCGGGTAATCGGTCAACACCATGGAGAGCTGGCGGACCAGGCGCAGCCCCGCGGGCTTGAGCTGTGCCTTGTCAATGTCAAACAACACGTCGCCCAGCGTCAGCACCAGACCTCGGGGGCTGGGTTGGGCGTTGAGTTCGCGCAGGCGTTCTTGCAGCGCCTGGTTCTGGGCCTGGACCCTGTCGGACTGTTGCTTGGCGGCAGTGGCCTCGGCCAGCGCTTGATCCGTCTTTCGCTGTGCGGCATCGGCCTCCTGGGTGCGTGCCTCCAGCTGGATGTTGGCGCGGGTGGCACCGGTGGAGGCGGCTGTTTGTTCCGCGCTGCGCAAGGCCACCGTTTCTCGGGCAATGGCGACACGCTGCCGGGCCAGGTAGGCCAGGTGATTGACGTCTTCCGGTGTGTCCTGTCGGTCCCACGCCGCTTGGGCCTCATTCAGTGCGTCCTGAGCCCGTTTCAGCTCGGTGGCCGCCAAGCGAGTGGTCCGTGGGTCCGCCGCGGCACCCTGGTAATCGGCCTTGGCCTGGCCCAGTTGCGCATTGGGTGTCGGCACACTGCTGCAGGCCGACAGAAGGGACACCCCGAGCAGGGCCAGGGTGAGGGAACAGATGGATGGGGTACGGGCATGCATGGTGATTCCTTGGAGTGGGAGCGCGTTGCGCGGAGGGGCTTTCATGGTTTGACAGAGCGCTGCAACTCGTCACGCAGCACGCGGTTGCCTTCGCCCAGCTCCCCCGCTGTTTTTTGTGCCTTGAGGCTGCGCGCCTTCACCTCCGCCAAGTTGGCGTCCGCATGCGACTCTCGAGCGAGGTGGGTCGCATACAGGTTGTGCTCCTCAGTGGCCGCCACTTTGGCCCGTGAGAGCTTGTCGCGGGCAAGCTGAAGTTCAGTCGGGGCCCACTCTGCCGCACCGGCGCTGGCCGCACTGGTCACGGCGGCTTGGGCCATGGCCAGCGGTTCGGAGGGGATGGGCACCTTGCTGGCGCAGGCCCAGATCAAGGCTGGCGTGACGATCCACAGTCCCCGCCATCCCCTTTGGAGGACGGGTCGGTGGGGTGCGTCGCCATGGGGGGTGGGCGCTGGGCGGGTGCTGGCGTGGGGGATGGACATGTTGGGACTCCGTTGATGGGAGTTGAGCCTGAGCCATCCGCCGCGTCCTGTCGGTGCTGTGGCACACACTCAGCGCCGCGTCAAACACCCCACACCACGTCCTGACCCGCCGCGACACTGGCGTGCAGAAGTGCCAGCATGGGGCGCAAGCGCTGGGCCAGAGAGACGGCGTCTTCGGTGTCGTCCAGCAGGCGAATTTCCGTCTCCGGCTGCGACGAGGCTTCCGGAGTCTCCGAGGGTTGCATGGCCTTTTGGAGGGCGTGAATGGCGTTGGGCATCTGTGCGACGGTGATCACCCCTTTGGGCGTGATGTCCTTGCCCAGAAGACGCAGCACTTCCTCGCCGTCGTTGTGCAACATGATGAGTTCGGCCGCCGCCTGCGACTTGAATCGGTAGAGCATGGAATCCTCCGTGTGTGGGTCGTTCATCGTGGAACGGCTGGCAGCGCGGGTCTGTGCGAGGGCGCACAGACCCGCGCGTGTGGGCTGCCTACATTGGGTTGGGGGATCTGTGCTGCCGTCCCGGCAGGCCATCCGCTTCAAGGAGAGTTTTCATGACCCACATCCAGTTCCATGTTTCGGCTCCCCTGTCCAACCCCGGTGGCGTGCGTCGCAAGGGTCTGCAAACCCTGTTGCTTGCTGCGGCCAGTGGCGTGCTGCTGCTGGCGTCGGGCTGTGCCGTGCAGCGTGGGCAGGAAACCATGGGGGTCTACCTCGACGACAGTGGCATCACCACCCGTGTGAAGAGCCGCTTCTTTGACAACCGGTTTGTGGACGGCACCGCCATCAGCGTGGAAACGCTCAATGGCACGGTGATGCTTTCCGGATTTGCCAAAAGCACCAACGAGCGAAACACCGCCGAGAAGCTGACCTGGGAGGTCAAGGGCGTCAAAGCCGTGAAGAACGAGATTGCCGTGCGCCCCTGAGCCCTCACTTGGGCTTGTCAACCTCGTGCCCGATGACACCGCCCACCGCGGCACCGCCCAGGGTGCCTGCGGTGCTCCCGCCGGTGAGGATGGCACCCCCAATGGCACCCACCCCCGCGCCCACCGCGGTGGACTTTTCCTGGTGGGTCATGCCCGAGCAGCCTGCCATCCACAACGTGAAGGTCAACGCAATCACCGACAGGGCCGCGCTGCTGGGCGAACGGTGTGCGATGGAGCGGAATGAAGTGGTGGTCATGGGTTGCTTTCAGTGGAGGAAGGGAATGTCCCCGTGAACATCTGGACGGGGTAGGGTGACCTTAGAGGCTCGCGTGTCCGGGGTCTGTGCGTCAGCAAACAGACACCCATTCCACCGACCCTGACACTGCCCATTCCCCTTGTTCTTCCACCGAATCAGCGAGTCCACCATGACCACCACGCACACCCCTTTGCCTGCGCCCCCCACATCCAACGCTGACACAGCGCCTGTGGCCCATGCCCTTCAAGCGGCTGAGCGTTCGGTTGTGCACTTGACGGAACAGGTGGCGGATCTGTCGCGGCAGGGGGTGCATGCGGTCCAGGACACCGCGCAGCAGGTTCGCCAAAGGATGCAGCACGCCAATGACTGCACCGCGGCATATGTTCGAACCCAGCCACTGAAAGCGGTATTGATGGCCGCGGCCCTGGGTGCCCTGGCCGTGGTGGTGCTGAACTGGGTGGGCCGCCGGGGAGACAGGCCCCATTGAGGGGGGCTTGCCGCGCCAGGGTCAGTCCCGCAGGGCTGAGGCAAAGGCCACCTGGCTGCGTTCCCGTTTGGCCTGGTACATGGCCCTGTCGGCGGCGGCCAGCAGCGCCGTCGGCGACGTGCCGTCCTGGGGGCAACGGGCCAGCCCAATGCTGGGGGTCACCCGCAGCTTGACCCATCCGCCACCCGTCAACGGCAACGTGACCGGGCTGGCCAGCTTGTCATGGATTTTGTGAGCCAGCAGCGCCAGCTGCTGATCGGTCTGAGTGCCTTCCAGCAGGCATGCAAACTCATCTCCACCCACACGCGCAACGACATCGCCCGCCCGCACCGCGGCCAACAGCCGGGTGGCCACGGCCTTGAGCAGGCTGTCGCCAACCACGTGTCCGTGCTGGTCGTTCACGTTCTTGAAGCCATCCAGGTCCAGGAACACCACACAAGGGGCGGGGATGTCCGATGTGTCCTTGGGCGAGGGTGCGTCCCAGGCCGCCAGCACTTGGGTCAGACGCGCCATGAAGTGCCTTTGGTTGGGCAAGTGGGTGAGACCGTCGTGCATGGCCAGGTGGTGTGCACGGCGCTCGCCAGCGCGGGTGCCCTCCAGTTCCCGGTGGACGGCAGCCAGGGCGGTCTGTGCGGTCAGCACTTGTGCCTGGAGGAGCTCGCAACGGAGCAGGCAGTCCTTCAGGCTTTGGGTGGTTGGGCTGTCCTCGGGGCTTTGTGGCACCCACAAACGGCCCGTTTCATGGGGATGGTCGTGCTTCATCTGGCACTCTCACAACGCCGCGGGTGCGGGGTTTCACAACCGACCTGAGACAACCAGAACCAAGAGCACGATCAGAAGAATGCCGATGCTGCCACTGGGCCAATAGCCCCACTGGTTGCTGTGTGGCCACGTGGGGAGTGCGCCCACCAGCATCAGGATGAGGACGATCAACAGGATGTTGCCGAGGGACATGGGAGCTCCTTGTGGTGGGGTGTTGCGCTGCGTCTGGAGCCATTGGAACCTTGTGTCCAACGTTCGACTGTCTGTCAGCGCACGCATGCCCTGCGAAAGGCGCATGGAGCCCGCGTGTCACACCGCCTCGGTGGGGGGCAGCAAGCGGTCGTACTCCTTCTTGACCACGGCATAACATTCGCACGTGCGCCGCTCCAGGCCCGCCCGGTCGAGCACATGGATGTGCCCGCGTGCATAGCTGATCAGGCCGGCTTTCTGGAGTTTCAAGGCCCCTTCGGTCACCCCCTCCCGACGCACCCCCAGCATGTTGGCAATCAGCTCCTGTGTCATGACCAGTTCGTTGCCGGTCAGGCGGTCCAGGCTCAGAAGCAGCCAGCGGCACAGTTGCTGGTCCAGGCTGTGGTGGCGGTTGCAAACGGCCGTTTGGGCCATTTGGGTGATGAGCGCCTGCGTGTAGCGCAGCATCAGGTGCATGACCGGGCTGGAACGGTCGAACTCGTCTTTGATCACCGCCGACCGCATGCGAAAGCCCCACCCTGCGCTTTGCACCACGGCGCGACTGGGGGTGGAGCCGCCCCCCATGAAGATGGAAATGCCCACCACCCCTTCATGCCCGACCACGGCGATTTCGGCGGACGAACCATCTTCCATCACGTACAGCAAGGACACGATGGCGTTGGTCGGGAAATACACATGGTGCATGGTGGTGCCGGACTCGTACAACGCCTGCCCCAGCTTGAGCTCGACTTTTTCCAGCTGCGAATGCCAGCGTTCCCAATCGGTCTCCGGCAGTGAAGCGAGCAGATCGTTGGCTCTGGGGTCGTGGGCCAGTTTCATGTGTTTCCCTCCTTTGGCAGATCCGTCCTCTGACCCGTGTTGTGGCGAGAGGGTCTGCCGCTCACTGTACGTGGTTTGGCTGGAAGAACTGTGCGTTACCGTACACATCGTTTCCCGGTTGTCGCCCCCGTTTCTGTGTGATGGGGCAAGGGGGTCACCGGCCAGGCGGTGTCAGCGGAACCACAAAGTGATGCTCACCGGTCAATGGCGCCCACGCGAGGGGCTGGCCCGGCCACAGCAATTGGGCCTGCCCTGCGGCGAGTGCCTGATGGACGTCGGCTGGCGAGCCCCGCAGCAGGGTGAAGACCAGGCGGCGGGCGTCTCGCACCAGGGTCAGCTGCGCACGTGGCCAATGGCTGGGCAGGCAGGGCTCCAGTCGCAAGGTGTCCGCCTGCCAATGCAGGCCCAGGATGGACTCCACCCCCGCTCTGTGCATCCAGCCCGCCGCGCCGGTGTACCAGCTCCAGCCCCCTCGGCCCACATAGGGGGGGTGGCTGTACACGTCACCCGCGGCCACGTAGGGCTCCAGGCCATAGGTGGCACCCCAAACCGGGTGTGCAGCCCGGTGGGCGGGGCTGAGGTACGTGAAGTAGCGGTACGGCGTTTCGGCATCGCTCCCCTGTTCGCGTGCCAGTTGTGCACTGGCCATCAGGGCCCAGACCGCGGCGTGGGTGTATTGGCCGCCGTTTTCCCGCACCCCCGGCGGGTAGGCCTGGATGTACCCGGCGTCAGGTCGGGCCGTGACCAGCGGTGGCGCCAACAACTGCACGAGCCCGAACGACGGGTTGACCAACAGCCTGTCTGCGCTGGTCATGGCCGTCAGTTGACGCTGCGGCGGCGCTGCATCCGACAAAACGGCCCAGGCCTGAGCCAGCAGGTCGATGCGGGCTTCGGGCTGGGTGTGTGACCCCAATGGACTGCCGTCGTCAAAGTAGGCCCGCTTGTACCAGGCCCCATCCCAGGCACCCTCCCTGGCATCGCTGTCCGGTGCGTGGGGTTCGACACCGTTCAGCGCTTCGTGCCAGCCGACCAGGGCCCGTGCCCATCGCTCCGCCCTGGCGGTGTCCCCCCGGCTCCGGGCCAGTGTCACCCAGTCGGGGGTGATGGCGCACAAGAACCAGGCCAGCCACACCGATTCGCCCCGGCCCCCATGGCCCACGCGGTTCATCCCGTCGTTCCAGTCGCCCGTTCCCATGAGGGGCAGGCCATGGGCTCCGGTGCCCAGGCTGTGGTCCAACGCCCGTGCCGCATGCTCGTACACGCTGGCGGGGGTGTCACCGGCCACGGGGGTGGTGTAGCTGTCCTCGGCCCCCTCGGGGATGGGGGCTCCCTGCAGGAAAGGGACGGCCTCGTCCAGCAAGCTGGCATCCCCCGTGGTGCGCTGGTGATGGTGGATGGCGAACGGCAGCCACAGCAGGTCGTCGGAGAAGTGGGTGCGCACGCCGGCCCCGCCCGGGCTGTGCCACCAGTGCTGCACGTCTCCCGCCTCGAACTGGCGTGAGGCGGCCAGCAGGATCTGCGCGCGCAGCATGTCGGGGCGCGCCCAGGCGAGGGCCATGGCATCTTGCAACTGGTCGCGGAACCCGCTGGCCCCACCCGCCTGGTAGTACCCAGCTTTGGCCCACAAGCGGCACGACACGGTCTGGTACAGCAGCCAGTGGTTCAGCAGGGCGTCAAACAGCGGGTCCGGTGTTTGCACCTGGCAGGTGCCCAGCAGATCCGCCCACGCGTTGGATGTGGCCCGTTCGCGCTCGGTGGGCGGGTTCAACAGGGCTTGTGTGGCCAGTGCTGCCGCTGCGGCCGGGGTGGTGGCGTGGCCCAGGAGGAACACCTGGCTCACCTGTTGCCCGGGATGCAGCGTGAGGCGTCGCGCCCAGGCGGCACACGGGTCCAGCCCCCATCCGCTGTGCTCACCCAGGCGATGGGGCAGCACCATGTGCCCTTGCGAATCCACAAACTCCCGTCGGTCGCACGTCCACTCGGGGCGGTCGGTTTCTGGCAAGGGCGGGCCGTCGGGGGTGGGCATGGCAAAGAACGCGGTGTTCCCGCCGAAGCCAGCGGCTTCTTCCGCCTGCGTGCACAGCAGCACGGTGGCGGGGTGGGCTCGCGAGGTGACGGTGGTGGCACGGTCGGTGCGGTGCTCGCCCATTTGCCACTCGACCATGCCCAGCAGCCGCAGGTGTTGGCGCGTGGCGCCGTGGTTGGTCAGCTCGATGCGGACATGTTTGACGGCGGCCAAGCGGTCCACACACCACACCACGCTCACGGCCAGATCCCCACGCCGGTGTGTCACCCGGGTGGTGCCCATGCCGTGGGACACTCGGTAAGCCACGTGGGGATCGCCCCAGGCACTGGGGCTCAGGCTCCACACCGCCTGGCTGCGCCGATCTTGCAGCACCAACCACTCGCCAGGTGGGTCGGCCACAGGGTCGTTGGCCCAGGGGGTCAGCTGGTGCAGGCGGCTGTTGCGTGCCCAGGTGTGGCCGCCCCCGGCCTCGGACACCAGGGCCCCAAACTCCGGGTTGGCCAGCACGTTCACCCAGGGCCGCGCGGGGCGACCGTCAGCGCTTGTTTCAAATGTGAAGCTGCGACCGCCATCGGCAAACTGGCCGGTGCAGGTGGATGGGGGGAGGGCGGGGCGATTGGCGGGGATGCGGACCGGCACGCTGCCCGGCCAGTGGCCTGGACCTTCGAAGGCGGGCAGGCGGCTGTCGCGCTGCCACGCCAGCCAGGCCAGCACATGGTGGCGCAGGGGGCGGCCATCCGCTTGCAGGCGAATGCGGGCCAGACCGTCCAGGGTGGTCAGCTGTCCTTCCGTGAGGTCTTGCGCGCGGTGCAGGTGCAAGTGGGTCGACGACCCCAAGGGCATGGCGCGTTGGTCCGCCATGTAGCTTTCACGCAGGGCCATCAGTTCCAGGTGCAAGGGCATGTGGTACGAGTGGGCCTCGCTGCTCAGAATCACCACGTCGCAAGCCAGCCCACAGCGGGCCCAACCGCGAAGCACTTGCAGCAACGTGCGCAGCAAACCCAGCCCTTGCAGCACGGAAATCTCCACCAGCAGCAAGGGCTGGTCACCGGACAGGGCCAACGGCCACAGCTGGCGGCGGTCGCAGGTGGGTCCGGGGGCTGCGTTGGACGCTTGTTTGGGCAAGGTGAACAGCAGCGCCGTGACCAGCGTTTGCAGCACGGGCCAGAAGTCGGGTCGCATGGGGTGCGGGCCAGATCGGATGTCCGCCAACGTGGCGGACATCACCGAGGAACGCTCCACCGAACTGGGTTGCCGGTATTTGTCCAACACGGCCAGCAAGGTGGCGTGGTGGTCGGTGGCCGCGGTGCCGAACGTGACCACCACTTGCCCACCCGGCGGCACCCGCACCCGCACCGACAGCACCGACACCGGGTCCAGCCCGGTGGTCAACGGGCCTGACGCCTGTGAGGCCGTCTGGAGGATGCACTGGGGGCCACTGGGCGCATGGTTGCGCCCCAGCCAAAGCTGGCGGTCCGTCTGGTGCTGCACACCCAGGACTTCTCCCTCCGTGTGGGCCACGAAGTGGGCGCAATGCATGGGGTTTTCGGTGGTCAGCCGGGGGGTGCGTTGAAACACCAAGGCCTGGGTGGCTGCATGCCAGTGGGCCTGCACAAACAGGTTGGAAAACGCGGGGTGGGCTTCGTCGGCCCGGCGGGAGGTCAGCGTCACGTCGAACGCGGCCATCAAGTCCAGCGCCAAGGCCTGATCGCCCGTGTTGCACAGCAGCACGCGGCGCAGTTCGATGTCGTCTTCCGGGCTGATCCACACGCTGACCTGGGCGCGCATGTGAGGCCACTGGGCGGAAAACTGAACACGGTCTGCGTGAAACTCACATTGGTACGTTGCCTGAGGGTCTGGTGCGGGGTGCAGGGTCAGCGAACGAGGCCCCGGGGTGGCATCGGTGCGCACGTACAGAAACTGGCCCCACGTGTCGCGAAGGACATCGTCGCGGCAGCGGTGAATGTCGGTGTCGCCCCACCGGCTGTGCCCGGCCCCATTGGGCCTCAAGCCCAGGCTGTAGCGTCCATTGGAGAGCAGCAGCGTGGGGGGGACGGCGCTTTCTCCCGGTGCCAGCCATTGGGTGTGATCCGCCGGTCGGCGAAGCGACGCCGCCGCGGGCAGCCCGGGCGGCGGGGCCCGGAGCACGGGCACCTGGCGGGGGGCACGCTCGTGCAGCAGTGACTGCACCGCCTCCAGGGCCGGATGGCCCATGCCCCAGCGCTGGGCCACCTGTTCCAGCAGCACGTTGGCCAAGGCCACGATGGTCATGCCTTGGTGATGGGCCATGTGCGTTTGCACACGCATGACCTGTCTGCCACCGGTCTGGCGGGATGGGGTGAAGTCCAGCGCCTCGCAAAAGCCGTACGGCCCCCGGGCGGCCAGCGCTTCCAACGCATGCAGGTTGGCGCAGGCCAGCGGGGCGTTCACCTGTGCGGCCAGCGCGGTGGCATAGGGGGCCACCACCCGTTCGGCGGCCGGTGTGCGGCGCAAGGCCAGGCGAGGCACACCTTGCGGCGCGTACTGGTAGGCCAGGGAGGTGTCGCGCTCCGCGTAACCACACTCGGACATGCCCCAGGGCATGTGAAGGTGGCGCACGAACGCCACCTGCTCGGTCACGGCGGCCTGGCCCGCCTCACGCAATGCGCTGCCACGGGGCTCTGACAGGATCAGGCCGGGCATGAGGTACTCGAACATGGACCCCGACCACGAGCGCAATCCGGCCCGCATGCCCACCGCAAAGCAGGGCCGCCCCAGGGCCGCCCAATGGATGACGGGGACATCGCCTTTGGCGATGGCCAGCAGGCTGGTCATGCGCGACTCGGAGGCCAGCAGGTCGTAGAAGGCGCTGTCCAAGGCCTGCTCTTCCACCCGGTACCCGATGTGGAACAGGTGCCTTTTGGGGTGGTACAGAAATGTGTAGTCGGGGGCCCACGCCAGTGTCTCCAGGTGGCTGGCCACGTCGTTCAGCCGCTGGGATGCGCGCGCCGAACCGTCCGGCGTTTGGCTGGCCAGGACATCGCGCTGCGCCGACGACAGCGTGCTTTGCAGGTCCGCTTGCAATCGGGCCCGTGCGTCTCCCGAACGGGGCGCAGCGGGCGGTTGCAGCCGGGCATGGCACCGCTGCAGGGCTTGAGCGCCGGGTCTGGGGTCGAACGGGGCTTTGGCCCATTCGCGGCAGGCCTGGGCGGTGGCGAGCAGGTGGGCACTGAGGTTGCCACTGTCCACGGTGGACACATAGCGCGGGTACAGCGGCTGGAGGGTGTGGGTGTCCGTCCAGTTCATGAAGTGGCCGCGGTGGCGCGTCAGGGTGTCGAGGGTGGCCAAGGTGGCCTCCAGCCGGTCCAGCAGGTCTTGCGTGCCCAGCCAGCCAAATTGGCGGGCGCACACGGCACTCAGCAGGTACAGCCCCACGTTGGTGGGCGAGGTGCGGGTGGCCACCATGTCCACTGGCGAGGTTTGCAGGTTGTCCGGCGGCAGGTGGTGGCTGCTGGCGTCCACGGTGCGTTCGAACAGTCGCCATGTGTCCCGCGCCACCCCGTGCAGGGTGCGCTGATCGTCCGGGCTGAGGGGGGTGGCGCGGCGCGGCAACCTTTGGCCTGCGGCCCACGACAACGCGGGCGCGGCCCCCCAGGCCAGCAGCACGCTCACCACGGGCCATGCCAGCGGGGCCTGCATCCACCACAGGCCCGCCAACAGGCCCAAGGCCAGACCCGCAGGGGCCAGGTGTTGCACCCGGCGGGCCATCTGGGGGCCGACGGTGGGTGTGCTCAGGCTGGCGGCGGTCTGCCAGGCCAGCAGCTGCTGGCGACTGATGGCCAGCCTGTGCAGGGTGCGGACCACCGCATCGGTGTGGCGCAGGGCCTGCACCAGCAATTGACTCAGCTGCCACAGGCCCCCGGCCAACGCCCGGGTCATGTCCAACGCAGCCTGTCCGTACCACCGCCGCCAGGAAAAACTGCCCTGTGCAGGCACCCAGTCGGCCGCGGCGGCCAGCACCGGGCCTGCCCAATGGGCCGACAGCACCAGGGCCAATGTGGCCTGTGGTGTGGCACCGATGCCGACCATGGACAGCAGCAGCAACAACGCCGATGCCGGCACCCACAGCGATCGCCGAAGGTTGTCGATCAACTTCCAGCGGTTGATCCCCGCCATGGGCCAGCGGCTGGGCCAAACCACAAAGGGCAGCAGCTGCCAATCGCCCCGGGTCCAGCGGTGAAGGCGCTCACTGGCCACGTCGGGCTGAGAGGGATCGGACTCGATGAGGGTGACGTCGCTGAGCACGGCACAGCGGGCCAAGGCCCCTTCCAGCAGATCGTGGCTCAGGATCTGCTCCGCAGGCAGCCGCCCGCGGCCCAACACCGCGTGCGCGGCGGCCACATGGATCAAGCCCTTGCCGTGGAAGCTGCCCTCGGCAAACAGGTCCTGGTAGACGTCGGACGACATGGCGCTGTAGGGGTCGATCCCGCCCACCCCGGCAAACAGCCAGTGGTAGAGGGTGTTCTCCGTTCGCGAGGGCAAGGGGGGCCGCACACGGGGTTGCAGCAGGGTGTACCCGGCCACCACACGCCGCCCGCTGCTGTCCAGCCGCGGGTGGTTTTGTGGGTGAGCCGCCACCCCGACCAAGGCCCGCAGTTGGCCGGGGGGCAACTGGGTGTCGCTGTCCAAGGTAAGGAGGTGACGGACGCCCGGTGCGGGGGTGCTCAGGGCCCCCAGGGCCAGAAAGGGCGAGGGGGCACCGGTGGCCAGGGTGGCCATCAGCTGTTCGAGCTTGCCGCGCTTTCGTTCCCAGCCCATCCAGTTTTGCTGCGTTTCACAGGGGCTGCGAGCCCTGTGCAGCAACAGGAAGCGGGAGAAACCGCCGACATCTGAAGGCGGGTGTTGCCGGTTCAGCTCTGCAATGGCCTTTTGGGCTGTGGCCAGCAGGTCCGCGTCGGTGGGCATGCTGGGACGGTCGGCGTCGGTCCAGTCGCTCAACAGGGCAAACTGGGCATGGGCCTCGGGGTTGGCCAGGTGGTGAAGGTGCAGGCGGTGCACCAGTTGGGTGATGGTGGCGGCATCGCTGAGCAGGGCGGGCACGACCACCAGCACGCGCTGCTCGGGCGGGATGCCCTGTGCCAGTTCATAACGCGGCAAGTGCGTGGGTTTCACCGACTCGCTGACGAGGCGGTTGACCACGGCCACCACGGTTTCCGAAGCAGGGAACCACAACAAGGCCCAGGCCAGCATGTTCAGGGCCGGGGCGCTTGACTGGGTGATCCACACCAGGGTGGCGCTTCCCAGCAGGAGTGCGAGCAGGTAGGTGGGCAGGCGGGAGAGGGTGCGCAGGGTGTGCAGCGCCCCCGCCGCCCGCCGATCCAGCCCCAGCTCGGCATCCAACGTGGCGCGTCCGGGGCCATGGAGCCAGTGTTGGGCCAGGGCCTCGGGGCCGGTGTGGGCCTGCATGTGGTTCATCAGGCGGGCCGCCACGGCCGATTCGTCCTGTGCGCAGCGGGCCGACAGGCGTTCGATGGCGTGCAGGGTGTGGTCCCGTGTGGCGAAATCTTCCGCCGAAAACACGGGGGAGGCCAGCAGCGTTTGCATGACCAGGCTGGTGCGGGTGACGATGTCGGGCCAGTCGGTGGAGCCCATCAACCGCAGCGAGGTGACGGCATTGCCCATGCTGAGGTTGTCGGCGGCCTGATCGGCATGTTGTTGCGCCTGGGCTGTGGCCAAGTCCGGCAGCTGTCCCTGCAGCCACAACCGGGTCCGGGCCAGGGCCGAGCCAGGGTCCAGGGTTCGTCGCCCCGCCAGGGCTTGGGCCAACTGGGCGGTGAACACCCGCTCCACGCCCCGCAACGCCAGCGCGCTCACGGTGCGCTGGATCGCGTCCAGGTCGATGCGCTCTCCCTGGTCTGCATGGTGCTGGGCCAACAGGCTGGCCGCCTTGTGCGCGGCCAGCCGGTCGGCCAGGCGGCGCAGGTTTTCCACCAGCACCACCCGCAAGGTGGTGGGCAGGGCCCACAACTCGGCCTGCGTCAGTTCGCGCTGGGTTTGGTACGCCTGCAGGAAGTGGACCAGCAGCGCTTCGTCGAAGGCGCTGTCGGTGTGCGCCACAAAGGCCCACGCCACCCCGTAGATGCGGGGCAGCCCCGCCAGGGGCTCTTGTTGCAGAACGGGCAGGCTGCGGTAGAAGCGGCGTGGCAGGCCTGCATGTATTTCCCGCAACTGGTCTTCGATGACATGGAAGTTGTCAACCAGCCAGTCGGCGGCAGGGGAGAGGCCATGGCCCTCGTGGATTTGCTCGGCAATGTAGCGATGGGCGGATTGCAGAAAGCGGATGTTGTGGCGCAGGCGTGGATAAAACGTGGCCTGCCCGAACACCGCTTTGGCGGCATGGTGGGTTTGTCCCAGGCTGATGCCGTGCTGCGCAAACCGCTCCAGGCCAAAGATTTCAGACCGGATGGGCGCACTGGCAAGGCCATGGGTCCGCTCCAGCACAGGCGCCAGCTTGGGGCTCCACCCGGTCCAGAGGCGCCAGCGGTGGGGGGCTTGCATGCCTCAGCTCAGCCACAGCCCGCCCACGATCAACAGGGTCAACGCCAGGGTCACCGTCGCAAACCGGGTGGCCATCCAACCTTGCATGGTCGACGCCCCACTGCCCAGGATGGCCAGGTGGCTGTGCCGCATTCGGCACAGCGCCAGGTGACTTTGCAGCGCGGATTGTTCTGGGATGGACACGTCGGCGGTGCGACCGGCGCTTGCGGTGTACCAGCGTGGGGCTTGGGGTGTGACCTGTGACATGGGGGCTCCCGGTGGATGGAGCCTGTTTGTAGGCGCAAGGGCACTCACGGTCTGTGCGGGGGCGTACGGACGGGGCGGGGCCGGGCCTCCAAAGTCCGGTCCACGTGGTCGGCTTCCGGGATGGATGCGACGGGCCACGCGGCACCCTGGTGACCCGGGGGAGGTTCAACTCGCAAGGCAATGCCATGAACTTGTCACAGAAACGGCTGCAGGCATGCACCGACGTGCAGTCGCTGACCACCGAGCTGGTGGCCACCTGCAAGCCCTACGGTGCCATCCGCTACTTGAAGGTCCTGATGGCTTCTCGACGAGGGCGACCGCAGGCCCTGTGTTTCTGGCAGATGGCGGATGCCGAAGCCGAACAGCAGCTCATGGCGTTGTTGCATGCCCATCGGGTGGCCAGCTACCTGGTGCTGGTGGTGGCCTTGCCGCGGCCCTGGGGTGAACCCCCCCGGGCTGGCCGCAGGCCTGCACAAAACCGGGAGCATGTGCTGTGGATGTGAACCTCACCCCCATCTGGCAGCCCGGGCCGTGGGCCTACCACGCCTTGTCCACCGTGGCGGCCCTGTTGTTCGCCGTGATTGCGGTGATGGCGGTGTACGCGGTTCGCCATGGTGTGCTGACCCTCAACCGCCTGCTGGGTCGGCAACGGCACCCCTACCTGGACATCGACCAGGCCACCTGGCCCTTGATCACGGTGTTCATCGCCGCGCACAACGAAGAAAAGGTGATTGCGGGCTGTTTGCAGGCGCTGCTCAACTCCAACTACCCGCCGCCGCAGTTGAAGATCGTGCCGGTCAACGACCGCTCCAGCGACGGCACCCGGGCCATCATCGACGCGTGGAGCGCCCGTTACCCCGGGCGCATCATCCCGTTCCACCGCACCACGGGCAAGTCAGGCAAGGCGGCAGCGCTGAAAGACGCCTTGCAGCATGTGCAGGGCGACATCGCCATCATCTTCGATGCCGATTACATGCCGGGTCGGGGCCTGCTCAAGCAACTGGTGGCCCCGTTTTTCGACCCCGAGGTGGGGGCGGTGATGGGGCGGGTGGTGCCCCTCAACACCGGGGCCAATCTGCTCACGCGCATGCTCGACCTGGAGCGTGCGGGGGGCTACCAAGTCGATCAACAGGCCCGCATGAACCTGCGGCTGGTGCCCCAGTACGGCGGCACGGTGGGGGGCGTTCGACTGTCTGCCGTGGCCGCCGTGGGGGGCTGGCACGACGACACGCTGGCCGAGGACACCGACATCACCTACCGCCTGCTGCTCAGCGGCTGGAAGACGGTCTACACCAACCGCTCGGAGTGTTACGAAGAAGTGCCCGAGGACTGGTCCGTGCGCATCAAGCAGGTCAAGCGCTGGGCCAAGGGGCACAACCAAGTGATGCTGCGCCACGGTTACCGGTTTGCCTCCAGCCCGTTCCTGAGCTGGCGTGAACGTCTGGACGGCCTGTTGCTGCTGTTCGTGTTTGTGCTGCCGCCCGTGCTGCTGCTGGGCTGGCTGCTGGCCATCGGCCTGTACTTCTTCAACGCCGGGGACTTGCTCACGCAGCTCATTTCCGTGTTCGCCCTCATGGCCTACGGCACCTTGGGCAACTTTGCGGCCTTCCATGAAATTGCGGTGGCGGTGCTGTTGGACGGCAAGCGCAACCGGCTGCGTCTGCTGCCTTTCAGCCTGCTGGGCTTTGTGGTGAGCCTGGTGGCCATCTCGGTGTCCGTCTGGGATTTGTTCATGGACCGTTTGTGGCGGCGCGACATGGTGTGGGAAAAAACAGTTCGCTACAGAAAGCCGAGCATCGAATGAACCAAATACAAGTGACAGAGGTGTTTTTTATCCTTATTTCTTTGGGCTTGCTGGGGGTGGCGTTCCGCCCCGCGTGGGCCGAATGGCGACACCCCACGGACACGGAGCCCTTGCAGGTCCTGCCCAACTACACCAGCGACATCGACCACTTCTCCGACCAGTTCAGGGCCGCAGTGATGGGGCGCTTGTCGGGTGACTTGGCCTCTTTCACCGACGTGTTCGACTTTGCCCCCGATGACCTGGACACCATGGACTGGAGCCAGGTGCTGCGCCCCGTGGTGTGTCTGACCACGGTGAAGCCTCGGCGGGCCATTGAAGGCGCGGCCACGCTGTTTGTCCATGGCGACATGGAGGCCACGGTGCGCAGCCAGTTCGGGGCCTTGCTGGCGCTGGGGTCCATCCGCCTGGCGCCGGGGTCGGAGGTCCGCGAGTGGGCGCATGGCGATGGGGTGGTGCACCTGGGGCGGGACTGCACCGCCTGGCGGCGTTTGTCGTCGTCCACCTCGCTGGAGCTGGAGACCGGGTGCTGTTTCGAGCGCCTTCAAGCGCCCCTGATCCGCATGGGGGTGGCTGCGACGCCTCCCCCAGCGCGTGCGCCCAAGCCCCTCATCGACGCGGGGTTCAACCAGCTGGACGGGGCCTTGCAGCAAACACCCATCCTCACCCTGGTGCGGGGCAACTGCAAGTTGCCGCGTTTTCACCGCTACCACGGGTCGCTGGTCGTGACCGGGCGGCTGTCCATCGGGGCGGGCACCGAAATTTTTGGCGATGTCAAAGCCCATGGCGGCGTGGTCATGGGCGAGCGGGCGCGGGTGCACGGGGCCCTGTGCAGCGAACAGCAGCTCCAACTGCTGGAGCACGCCTGGGTGCTGGGGCCGGTGGTGTCGGAGTCGGTCATCCTGTTGGGGGTTCAGGTCCGGCTGGGTTTGCCCGACGCGCCCACCACGGTCAGTGCCGAAAGCATCATGGCCGAAGCGGGCGCCATGGCACATGGCACCGTCTGGGCGCGCGAAGGGGGGGTGGTATGGGCCGCTTGAGCCGCCGAGTGCTTGGACGGGTTGCCGCGGCGCTGTGTTCGCTGGCGCTGTGTGCGTGGGCTCGGGCCGCTGCGCCCGCTGGCCCGCTGGTGTTGACGGGGTATGCCGGTGCCGATGGCGCCATCAGCGTGCAACACCAGGGTGACACCGTGGACCCGTATTTCACCCTGCAAGCGCTGCTGCTGGCGCGTGAGTTCGGGCTGGACATTGGCCCCTATGCCCAGCCTTGGGCCAACTGGCTGGTGCTGCGGCAAAAGCCCGACGCCACGTTTGATCGCTTCTGCCGGGCAGGCCCCGTGTGGGCCCCCTGCAAAACCGCCGATGCGGACGACACCCTGCTGGCCCTGTGGCTGCGCCTGCTTGACACCATGCCCACCGAGTTGGCCGCCAACCCACGCTGGATGGCCAGCCACCGGGCCAGTGGCGTGGCGCTGGCGGCGTTGCGGGACCCCGTGCGCGGCATCTACATGGTGTCGCCCGTGTACCAGCACGGCCTGTTCATGGACAACTTGGAGGTCTTGTCGTACCAGTCCCCGTGCAAACCGCCTTGTGCGCCGACGGCGGCCCACAGCCGCTTGGCGCAGGACATCCACCGGGCGTTCTGGGATGCCCCGGCGCAGCAGTTTCTGGTGTCCACCCAGCCCGAGCAAAAGGCCATGCCCGATGCCTTCTACCCGGCGCAGGTGACGCAGCTGTACCCGTTGCTGTTCGATTTCAAGCTGCACCACCTCGACCCAAGGGCGCACTACCGCCGATGGATGCAGCGCCACCGGGGCAACTGGTTGGCGCAGTCCCGCACCGACTTTGCCTGGGGCCTGGTGGCCTTGATTGCACTGAAGTTCCAGGACACCACATCGGCGGGGTGCTGGTTGCGCGAAACCGCGGCAGCGCGGGGCAGTTCGCACTGGATCGTCACCGACGAAGTGGCCCGCCAGGTGTTGCTGCATCACCGGGTGGCGGCGGCCGCACCGGGGGTGGCATGCCAGTGAGCCCCGCCAACACGCTCACCTGGCGTGACGAGGGGGCTGGCCGTTTTTTTTCTTGTTCTCCATCCACAAGAGGTCCTTCATGTTTCCCAAGACGCACCTGTTTTGCATCGGCACCCGTCCCGAGATCATCAAGATGGCCCCGGTCTACCGCCGACTCAAAGCCCATGGGCACAACGTGCGGGTGCTGCACACGGGCCAGCACGGGGCCGTGGCCGACGAGCTCTACACCTTCTTCGGCATGCCGCCAGACATCCGCATCGATTTGCAGCGCCAGTCCCCGTCGCTGGCGCACCTGTCGGTGGCGTTGATGAACGGCATCGAGCAGGCCATGCACACCCTGCGGCCCGATGTGCTGCTGGTGCAGGGTGACACCAGCTCCGCGCTGGTGGGGGCGTTGGTGGGCTACTACAACGATGTGCCGGTGGCCCACATCGAGGCAGGGTTGCGCACGGGCGAGCGAGAACCGTTTCCCGAAGAAAAAAACCGCCAGTTGATCGCCCAGTTGGCCCACTGGCACTTCACCCCCACCCCACAGTGCACCCACAACCTGCGCACCGAAGGGGTGGCGGCGGACCGGATCGTGGAGGTGGGCAACACCGTGATCGACGCGGCGCAGTGGACCAGTGGGCGCATCAGCCGCGCGGATTTTGATCTGATGACCACCTGCCCCGCCGACTTGAGGGGGTTCATGCACCGGCACCTCACCCAGCGCCTGGTGCTGGTGACGGCCCATCGGCGCGAGAACTGGGGGCAGCCCATCCGCCACATTGCGCAGGCGCTGGCCAACACGCTGGCCCAGCACCCCGATGTGGTGGCCGTGTGGCCCGTGCACCCCAACCCGGCGGTGCGGGCCGATGTGGAGGCGGTGCTGGACAGCCTGCCGGCATCGGTCCGCGTGCGCATCTGCCTGACCGAGCCGCTGGGCTACCCGGTGTTGATCGCGCTGCTGTTGCGCTGCCACTTTGCGCTGACCGATTCGGGCGGTATCCAGGAGGAAGCCTCGGCCTTTGGCAAACCGGTGCTGATTGCCCGCCACAGCACCGAACGCCAGGAGCTGGTGCAGGCCGGTGGGGCCGTTCTGGTGGGAACCGATGTGGACGGCATTCACCGTCACGCCACCACGCTGCTGACCCATGGCGCGGCCTACCGCGCCATGCAACTGGTGCGCAGCCCGTTCGGCGACGGGCATTCCGCTCAGCGCATTGCCACCACGCTGGCGGGGGGGCCGTGGGCGCAGGTGCAAGCGCCGACCGTGGCTGGGACGCCTCCGGTGCACGTGTCCGCCCATCCGGTGCCTTTCACAACTGCAACCGTTTGAGGTCCCACCATGAACCCCATGTGCTCCACAGTCCGACTGAGTTCGCAACGTCCATGCCTTTTCGTCCGGTGTCTCGCCGTCGGTGGGCTGGCGATGTTTGCCCCACTGGCCCTTTGGGCGCAGGACAGGGCGCCCGATGCCCCGTCCACATGGGCGGGGGAACCCCCGAGTCCCCCAACGGCTGCGCCGTTGAACGAGGTGACCGTCAGCGTGGGCGGGCACCAGTTGAGCAACGGCTACGGCCATTGGCGCGACGTGCGGCTCAACGGCGTGTACGAGATGGGTGCCCATGTGTGGCAGGTGGAGTTGGCCGCCAAGCGGGAGTTTGGCCAAGCGGGCCTGTTTTTGGGGGTGGGCGACACCATCACCCTGAGCCCGGATTGGTACACAAGCCTGTCGGTGGGGGCGGGCGATGGTGCGTTCTACCTGCCACGTGTGCGTGCAGACGCGGCGGTGTACAAGAAGTGGCTCCCCGCTCAGAACTTCGTCACCTCGGTGGGGCTGGGGTATTACCGGGCCCCTGATGGTCACATCGACCGTTCGCTCAGCCTGGGCGGTGTCTGGTACTTCGAGCAGCCCTGGGTGGTCGAAGCCGGTTTGCGGCTCAACCGCAGCAACCCGGGCCAGATCAACACCCAGCAGCGCTTTGTGGCCGCCACCTATGGCCGCGCCCGCCATGACCTGTTCACCCTGCGCCACGGCTGGGGGGGGGAGGGCTACCAGTCCATTGCAGCGCAGGCGGCGCTGGTCAACATCAGAAGCCACCAGACCGGGCTCATGTGGAAGCATTGGGTGACGCCCCAAGGCGGTGTGCAGCTGAGCCTGGAGCACTACCGCAACCCGTACTACAGCCGCAATGGCTTGACGGTGGCGTTTTTTCACAGTTTCCAGTGACCGAGTGGGGCCGCCATGTCGTCTGTGTTCCCCACCCAACCCGCGTCGTCATTGCCCTCCAGCCACGAGCGGGAGGTCGCGTTTGAAGCCGCTCGCCGCACCCTGGCGGCCTCGCCCTGTGCGCACCTGGCCACCAAACCCCACCGCGCCATCCGCCATGTGGTGGCGCGGCCAGGGCTGCTGCTCCACATGGTGGCGTTGCCTGCACTGCTGATCGCAGGTTTGTACAGCACGCACACCGCCCTGTTCGGGTTCTGGCGCGCCTATGTGCTGTGGTGGGCGGAGCGAATGGACTTGCCCTTGCGTGTGGCGTCCGCCATGGAGCGGAGCGATCAGATGGGGTTGGTGTGGCAGGCCGACGCCCCCGGGGTGGGCCTGTCGGTGGACCAAGGGCTGTGGCTGGGCTTGGCCATCACGGTGTTGGCGTGGATCGGCACCCTGTTCATGCGTGGGGCGTGGTTGCCCATCAAGTACCTGATCCGCACGGGGTGTGTGGTGCAAACCTTGTCGTTGGTCTACTTTGTCTGGGTCCCCATCCCGTTTCCCCACGGGGTGCTCGGTCATGTGGTCAATGTGCTGGAGGTGGGCTACACGCTGATGCTGGCCATCCCGGTGCTCCTGGGGCTGGGCTACTACGCGCTGAACCTGGGGCTGGGCACCAAGCTGTGGCACACGGTGCTGATCTGGGCGTACTTCGCCGTCATGGTTCCGCAGCAGGCGCTGGTTCACCTGGTGGTGTTGCAGCACCTGTCGGTGGTGTTCATGCCCACGCTCTACCTGTGTTTCGGGGCGCTGTTCGACATGATGGTTTTTGTGGCCCTGTACGCCTGGGCCGCCAGCAAGGCCCCGTTGTCGGCCACCACCTGAGGAGGCGCATTCACCCCCATTCCCATCCTGTCTGTACGGCACCGTACGCAAACGCATAAACCGCCACAAGGTCTTGAGAATCCGGCCTGCCGCAACGGCTTGGCCTTCGGGATGCCTGCTTTCCCGATGGCTGTGCAGTGCGGCATCAGCGGATCGGCGTGCTCCTTTTGGGCACCGCTGGTTCCGTGCCAACCTCAAGGGTTTGTATGCAACGTCGCCAATGGCTTTTGGGAGCGCCTGCTCTGGCCTGGGGTTTGTCCACGGGTGCCAACGCGGTGGCTCAGGTCACCTGTGTGCCACCCCCATCCGACGGGGGCATCGATGCCCTGGCCGAAATCAAAGCGTTGCGCATTCCGTCGGGACCGTACAAGGGCGGGTACGAACTTGCCCCCAACGGCAAGCTGAACTGGTACTTTGTGAACCTGGGCCTCATGCCGCTGGTGCGCTTGCTGTCGCCTGCCGAGCTGGACACCCACATCCGCACCTACCTGGACCTGTACCTGGCCAACCTGGAGCCCAATGGCAGCATTGCCGACATCGACCTGCCCTACGGGCGGGCCAACCCAACGGTGTTCAAAAAGGTGCCCTCTGACTCCGATGACGCCTACGCCGCCACCTTCCTGTCGCTGGCGTCGCGCTACGTGGTGGCCAGTGGCAACTGGACCTGGTGGGAAGCGCACAAAGCCCAGCTGAAAACCATGGCCTACCGCAACCTGGCGCTCACGGCCAAGCCCTCGGGTTTGACGGCGGTGTTCCAGGCACCCCGCAGCCAGACCAACGCCATTGGCTACCTGATGGACAACTGCGAGGGCTACCGGGGCCTGCGCGACTTTGCCGCCGTGCTGCGCTCGCGCAGCGAAATCCGGGACGCCAACTACCACGACCTGCTGGCGACCAACACCGCCAAGGGCATTCAGAACCTGCTGTTCCAGGCCCAGCCCCAAGCCTTTGTGGCCAGTGACGCAAGCCGTCAACCGGGCACCGCGTTCTACCCCGACACCACCTGCCAGGTCTACGCACAGGCGTTTGGCGTGACCGAACTGGCCCCGCAGTTTGCAGCTGGTTGGGCCTACCTGAACGCCCATTCCCCGGGCTGGGAAACCGGACGTTACGACCCCTTCCCCTGGGCGGTGCTGGGCTATGTGGCCGCGCTGCAGGGGCAGGTGGCGCAGGCCCGCAGTCAACTGGCGGCGATCGACAAGACCTTTGTCTCCAACCGAAGCCTGGTCACCATCAATGAACTGGGCTTTTACCTCCGCACCCGAGCGGTCCTTGACGGTGTCGCCAACGCGTGACACCGGAGCGCCAGCCGTGTGTGCGGCAACAGACAGAAACCGCTTGTGCAGACACCCAGAATGGCTTGGCAGACCCCGCCAACCCACACTGGACACCCAGCATCGACCAAGCCCTTGCCAACCGCCTGCTGGCCAAACTCCAGCAGGCCGAGCGCTCGTTGCTGCTCGACCATGCCGAGCTGGTGGAACTGGACGGTGCCCAGGTGCTGGTGCGGGCCGGGCAGGGGTTGGCCCATGCCTACTTTCCGACCAACTGCATGATTTCTCTGCTCACCACCCAACCCGCGGCACGCGCCTTCGAAGTGGGGCAAATCGGCTTTGAAGGGGTGCTGGGGGCCAGCAGCGCCCTGGGCGTGACCGCTTCCGCCTTCGACGCCGTGGTGACCGGTGCCGGGCAGGCCTGGCGCATCCCGCTGGCGGTGCTGCGGCGGCAATGCCTGCACAGCCGGTTCTTGAGTGTCCTGATGGTTCGCTTCCTGTACATCCAACTGGAGCAAATGGGTGCGCTGGCGGCCTGCGGGCAGTTCCACGCCTTGGAGCAGCGCTTGGCCAGGCTGCTGCTGATGTGCCAGGACCGCATGCGCGTGCCCGACCTGGAGGTGACCCACGAAGGCTTGGCACGGGTCATGGGCGTGCGCCGCGCCAGCGTGACGATGCTGGCCGGGGCTTTTCAGAAACGTCACCTGATCCGCCACAGCCGGGGCCACATGGTCATTGTGGACCGCCCGGGGTTGCAGGCCACCTCGTGCCCGTGTCACGCGCAGGACCTGGCGTTTTACGAACAGGTCATGTCGGAGAAGTGGCCTTCCGCGTGACCGGTTGCGCACGACACGGGCGCCACGTGGTCTGCCGCACAGAGCGGCCAAGGTCCCCAACGTAATCTGGGTGTGCAGCCCCCGTGGGCTGCGTCCTCATCCTCATCACGTCTGTGGAGCTTGTCCATGAAAACCAACCCGTGCCTGTTGCTTCGTGCCTCGACCGCCGCACAGTCCATTGACCCGCCTGTCCAGTCGTCTCGCCCCGTGAAGTCTGGACCCCTGACGGCACCGCCGAGGTCTGAAGGGGACTTCGAAGCCTCTGCGCTGTGGGCCATGCAAGACGGCTATGCCATCCAGCCCGACCGGGTCCAGGTCCGTTGGGTCGACGGATGTGTGCACCTGAGCGGCGAGGTGCAGTGGCAGTACCAGAAAGACGGTGCCACCCGCTGTGTGCAGGCGCTGGATGGCGTGAAGGCGGTTCACAACATGCTTCGCTTGCGTCCGCACGAAGTCAGCGTCGGGAGCGTCCAGCGGTTGGCGGTGCTGGCGGTGAAAGCGCAAAGCCCTCAGATGGGGGCGTTCAAGGGGTGAGCAGGGCCGCGGCGGCGTCCCAGCCGCTGCGCATGGCCCCTTCCAGCGTGGCGGGGTAGGGGCCATCCACATCGTCACCGGCCCGCAGCAGGCCGGGGGCCAGCCGCATGGGCGGGCGGGCCAGTGCCGGGGTGCAGGCAAAGGTGGCGTGTTTTTCCACGATGGTTTGCACCGGCTGCACCGTCAACCCCAACTGCGCGTGGGCCTGTTGCTCCACGCGGGCCTGCAGGTCGGCGGCGCTGCCGTGTGCGGCACTCACCACGAAGGCCAGCAAGCCTGCCGGGCCGCCCAGCTGGCCGCGGTCAAACACAAACTGGGCTGGGTGTTGCGGGCTGTCGGCCAGCGACAGCATGGGCTGCGCCAACCGGGTGTGGTCAGCCGGGCCTTGTGCGTACACCGTGGCAATGGCTTCGTACCGCCACGCTGGTGCGATGGTTGCTTCTGAATTGATAGCTGCTTGCGCTTTCAAATAAAGCGGTAGAGCCGTATTTTTTGTTGAATTTGACCAGATCACCCGGTCAAACACCTGGCCGTGCAGGCACCAGCGGTCGCCCTGGCGCTTCACGTCGGTGACGCGCTGGCCCAGGTGGAGTCGCGCTCCCTGCCCGGTCAACCACTGGGTGGCCGGTTCGGGCCACAGCGTCCCCAGGGGTACCCGCGGCAGCAGCAGGTTGGAGCCTCCGGTACCGGCGAACAGCGCATCTTTCAGCACCCGCAAGAACACCTGGCCACTGGCGTCGGCGGCGGGGGTGTTGAGGGCGGACACGCACAGGGGGTCGATGAAGCCGCGCATCAGGCGCTCGGGCAGGCCGTGGCACAGCTGCGCCACGGTGGTGGAGGCTTGGCAATCAAAGCCCTGCCAGCGCCACCGTGCTGCGGTGGCCAGCAGGGCCAGTTTGTCGCTCAGCCGCCAGCCGCGGGCACCCAGCACCCCGGCCAGCATGTCCAACGGCGCGGGCCAGTCGGGCAGCTTCAGGCCCTCCCCCTGGGGGTTGAGCAGCGTCAGTGGCAGGCGCAGCAGCAGGGTGTCGGGGTCGGCCCCCACCCGGCGCATCAGGTCCAGGGTGCAGGTGTAGGCCCCAATGAGGATGTGTTGGCCGTTGTCCAAGACCAGGGGGCCTTGCGGGGTGTCCACCTGCACGGTTCGGGCCCGCCCGCCCCAGTGTCGGCTGGCTTCGAACACCGTGACGCGATGGCCGTCCAACGTGGCGCGCACCGCCGCGGCCAGACCGGCCCAGCCGCCACCCACCACGGCCACTTGGAGCGCCGAGGGGTTCACATCCGGCCCAGGGCTTGCACCTTCCAGGCCAGCCACAGCTTGCGCAGGGGCGTGAGGGCCACCCGCTGGTGCAGCACCTGGAAGCGCTCGGCCTCGATTTCGCGCAGCAGCGTGCGGTAGATGCTGGCCATCATCAGCCCGGGCTTCTGGGCGCGGCGGTCGGCCGCGGGCAGCAGCGCAAAGGCCTGGTCGTACAGGGCGTGGGCACGTTCGGTCTGGAAGCGCATCAGCGCCTCGAAGCGCTCGGAATGCTGGCGCTGGAGGATGTCGTTGGCCTTCACCTCAAACCGTTGCAGCTCGTTCACCGGCAGGTAGATGCGGCCCCGCAAGGCGTCTTCACCCACGTCGCGGATGATGTTGGTGAGCTGGAACGCCAGGCCCAGCGTGTGGGCGTAGCGGGTGGTGTCGGGGTCTGTCTGGCCAAAAATGCGGGCCGACACCTCACCCACCACACCGGCCACCAGGTGGCAGTAGCGTTGCAGGCCCGGGTAGTCGAGGTAACGGGTTTGCTCCAGGTCCATCTGGCAGCCGTCGATGATGGCCTGCAGTGGTGCCTCCGTGATGCCGAAGGTGGCAGTGTGTGGCATCAGGGCCTGCATGACCGGGTGGCTGGGCTGGCCTGCAAAGGCCTGGCGAACCTCGCCGTGCCACCAGGCCAGCTTCTGCGCGGCCACGCTGAGGTCGGTGGCGTCGTCCACCACGTCGTCCACCTCGCGGCAAAAGGCGTAGAAGGCCGTGATGGCTTCGCGCCGGGCCGCGGGCAGGAACAGGAAGGCGTAATAAAAGCTGCTGCCCGAGGCAACGGCTTTTTGTTGGACGTATTGCTGGGGGGTCATGCGAAGGAGGGCTGGAGCGGCTGGCGAGTTTACCGATCCCCCAGCCTTGGGGATGCAGCCGGGCCTTGTGGCATGCGCGCCGCCCGCCACAGCAGCCGCAGCAGGTCGGTCTTTTGCAGGGTGGGGCGGTGCAGCCAGGTTTGGTGGTTGAGCTCGGCAATGCGTTCGGCAATGCGCAGGCCGCCTTGCACCACCAGCCGCAGCTCCCAGCCCACGCGCCCGGGCAGGTGCACCGCCAGGGGGGCACCGCGGTGCATGCGCGCCACGGCATCCTGCACCAGCTCGGCCACGGCGACGCGGCAGGCTGCCGTGCGGGGGACGGGTGCATCGGCGGTGGGGGCAAAGTCCGCCAGTGTCAGCCCGTGATGTTGCAGCACGTCGGTGGGCAGGTAATGCCGCTGGCGGGGCCAGTCCACGCTGATGTCCTGCCAGAAGTTGATGAGTTGCAGCGCCGAGCAGATGTCGTCGCTTTGTGCCAGGCGGGCGGGATCGGTCACGCCGTACAAGTGCAGCAGCAGGCGGCCCACGGGGTTGGCCGACTTTTCGCAATAGGCCAACAGCTCGTCCACGCTGGCGTAGGGCTGTTGGTGGGCGGTGCGGTGCACGTCCTGCTCAAAGGCGTCGAGCAGCGCATGCAGGTGCAGCGGGGGCAGGGCCCATTGGCGCAGGTGCACGCGCAGCGTCTGGAACAAGGCCGGCCAACGCTGGGCCGAGGGGCTGAGCCCGTGGCCCAAGTTGGGTGGGGGTGGGTCGCCCGGCAACGTGGCCCAGTGCAGCCACTGGCGGTAGGCCGCCAAGTCGGCCAGGCGCTGGGCGGGGAGGGCATCGCCTTCATCGGCCAGGTCGTCGGCGGTGCGGGCGAAGTGGTAGATGGCGGCAATCACCGGGCGCAGGTGCGGTGGGCACAGCCACGAGGCCACGGGGAAGTTTTCGTCATGGTCCACACCGGTTTGCATGGGGAGATTGTCGCTGCCCGCTTGTGGGGCCTTTGGGGTTTGTGTTCCAATTGCTGACCAGTTGGTCATTAACTGGCGTTTGGATTCGATTTTGGAGACTGCACCCATGGGCATCCCCCGTCTGTTTCATGTTGGAGGTTTGGTTTTGGCCGTGGTTCTGGTGGCCGCCTGTGCCAAAACCGAACCGGCGCCCGAGCCTGTTCGGGCGGTCAAGCTGATGACCGTGGGGCCACAGCCGATGGTGTTTGAGCACGAGTACGCCGGGGACGTGCGTGCCCGCAGCGAAGCACGCTTGGGCTTCCGGGTGGCGGGCAAGCTGCTGGCGCGGTCGGTGGAGGTGGGGCAACGGGTTCAGGCGGGACAGGTGCTGGCACAGCTGGACGCGTCCGACTACCTGCTGGCGGCGAACGCCGCCCAGGCGCAGGTGCAAGCCGCCCGCACGCAGCGGGATCTGGCCGCGGCAGACCTGAAACGCTACGCCGAACTGAAGGCGCAGAACTTCATCAGCGGGGCGGAGCTGGAGCGCCGTGAAGCCGCCCTCAAGTCAGCGCAAGCGTCGCTGGACCAGGCCATGGCGCAGAACCAGGGACAGGTCAACCAGAAGGACCACGCCACCCTGAAGGCCGACAAATCGGGCGTGGTGGTGGCCGTGGAGGCCGAACCTGGCCAGGTGCTGGCGGCGGGCACCCCGGTGGTGCGCGTGGCCTACGACGGCCCGCGCGATGTGGTGGTGGCCTTGCCCGAGCACCAGTTGGCCGGTGTCCAGGTGGGCACGCGGGCGGTGGTTCGCTTGTGGGCGTCCGACCAGGAGCGCCAGGGCACGGTGCGTGAAGTGGCCGCCGCCGCCGATCCCGCCACGCGCACCTTTGCCGTGAAGTTGGCGTTGGATGGCGGGGCTGCCGAAGCGCCATTGGGGGCCACCGCCTATGTTCGCTGGGCCCGGCCCGCGGGGGCCGTTGCCGTGGCCTCCGTTCCCCTGAAACTGCCCACCAGTGCCTTGTGGGCCCAGGGGCAGGGGTCGGCGGTGTGGGTGTTTGACGCGGCCAGCAGCACCGTCAAGGCTCAGCCCGTGGTGGTGGCCACGGCCGATGGCAACCAGGCGGTGATTGCCTCGGGCCTCAAAGGGGGCGAGCAGGTGGTGGTGGCCGGTGTGCACGTGCTGGCCGAGGGCCAAAAGGTGGTGGTGTACCGCGAAAAGCAAGCATCAAAACAGGGTATTTCGCTTTCAAATGAAGGTGTTTCTGCTATCAAATCAGGAAATTCTGAAGTCGCGGCGTCTGCCCAGAAAGGGCAGCCATGAGCCCCTCTCCTGCACCCCAGGCCCCCGCATCGGGTTTCAACCTGTCGCGCTGGGCGCTGGAGCACCAGCCGCTGACGCGCTACCTGATGGTGGTGCTGATGCTTCTGGGCATCGCGTCGTACTTTCAGCTGGGGCAGGACGAAGACCCGCCTTTCACTTTCCGGGCCATGGTGGTGCGAACCTATTGGCCGGGGGCCACGGCCCAGCAGGTGGCCGAGCAGGTGACCGACAAGCTGGAAAAAACGCTGCAAGAGGTGGCCTACGCCGACAAGATCCGCAGCTACTCCAAGCCGGGTGAGGCGCTCATCATCTTCCAGGTGAAGGACAGCACCAAACCCACGGACGTGAGCCAGACCTGGTACACGGTGCGCAAGAAGATCGGCGACATGCGCTCCACCTTGCCGCAAGGGGTGCTGGGGCCGTTCTACAACGATGAGTTCGGGGACGTGTTCGGCGTCATCTACGCGCTGCAAGGGCCGGGTTACACCGCCCCGGAGCTCAAGCGCATGGCCGACGACGTGCGCCAGCGCCTGCTGGCGGTGAAGGACGTCAACAAGGTCGAGCTGTTCGGTGTGCAGGACGAAAAGCTCTACATCGAGGTGTCCCAGCGCCGTCTGGCGGCCTTGGGCCTGGACATGAACGCCGTGCTGGTGCAACTGGGTCAGCAGAACGCCGTGGAGTCGGCGGGGGCGGTGCAGTCGCCGCTGGACGTGGTGCAGGTGCGGGTGACCGGGGCCTTCAACTCGGTGGAGCAGCTCAAGGCCATGCCCATCCGGGCCGCCAATGGGGTGCAGATGCGCCTGTCGGACTTGGCCGATGTGCGCCTGGGGCTGATCGACCCACCTCAGGTCAAAGTGCGCCACCAGGGGCAGGAGGTGATTGCGCTGGGCATTTCCATGACCAAGGGAGGCGACATCGTGGCCCTGGGCAAGGCGCTCAAAGTGGCCACCGATCGCATCGAGCGGGACTTGCCCGCGGGTGTGTCGCTGGCGCAGGTGCAGGACCAGCCAGCAGCGGTGACCCGCTCGGTGAATGAGTTCGTGAAGGTGCTGATCGAGGCTGTGGTGATCGTGCTGGGCGTGAGCTTTTTGTCGCTGGGCCTGCACAAGAGTCCCCACGGCACAGGCTGGCGCCGCTACACGCTGGATGTGCGGCCCGGGTTGGTGGTGTTCATCACCATCCCGCTGGTGCTGGCGGTCACCTTTTTGTGCATGCACTACTGGGGCATCGGGTTGCACAAGATCTCGCTGGGCTCGCTCATCATCGCGCTGGGCCTGCTGGTGGACGACGCCATCATTGCCGTCGAGATGATGGTGCGCAAGCTGGAGGAGGGCTACACCATGTTCCGCGCCGCCACCTTCACCTGGGACGCCACGGCCATGCCCATGCTCACGGGCACCCTCGTCACGGCCACCGGTTTCCTGCCCATCGGCCTGGCGCAGTCGTCGGTGGGGGAGTACACCTTTGCCATCTTTGCGGTGACGGTGATTGCGCTCATCGTTTCGTGGTTTGCGGCGGTGGTGTTCGTGCCCTACCTGGGGGTGACCTTGCTCAAGGTCAAACCCAACCTGGGTGAGAGTCACGAGGTGTTCGACGGCCCGTTTTACCTGCGTTTCCGCGCCCTGGTGAATGCCTGTGTGAAGCACCGCTGGCTCACCATCGGGGCCACGGTGCTGATTTTTGCGCTGGGCCTGGTGGGGATGACCAAGGTGCAGCAGCAGTTCTTTCCCGACTCCAACCGCCCCGAAATCCTGGTGGATGTGTGGTTCCCCGAAGGCACCAGCCTGGCCGAGAACGAGGCCGTCACCCGCCGGGTGGAAGCCCGTCTGGCGTCGGAGAAGGGGGTGCAAATGGTCAGCACCTGGGTGGGGTCGGGCGTGCCCCGGTTCTACCTGCCGCTGGATCAGGTGTTTCCGCAGACCAACGTGTCTCAAATGATCCTGGTGGCCCAGGATCTGCAGGTGAGGGAGGTGCTGCGCAAGTCCCTGCCCGCCTTGCTGGCCGCGGAGTTTCCCGAGGTGCGGGGCCGCGTCAAGCTGCTGCCCAACGGGCCGCCGGTGCCGTATCCGGTGCAGTTCCGGGTGGTGGGCAGCGACCCCACTGTGCTGCGGGGTCTGGCCGACGCCGTGAAGGCGCACATGCGCCAGAGCCCCAACACCCGTGGCGTCAACGACAACTGGAACGAGTCGGTCAAGACCCTGCGGCTGGAGGTGGATCAGGCCAAGGCCCGCGCACTGGGGGTTACCAGCCAGTCCATTGCCCAGGCGGCTCGCACCATCCTCAGCGGGGTGACGGTGGGGCAGTACCGCGATGGCGACAAGTTGATCGACATCGTGCTGCGCCAGCCGCTGGACGAGCGCGACGCCATCAGCGATCTGGGCAACGCCTACCTGCCCACCGCCAGTGGCAAGAGCATCCCGCTGATGCAGATCGCCCGTCCGGTGTTCGGCTGGGAGCATGGGGTGATGTGGCGCGAGGGGCGCGAGTACGCCATCACGGTTCAGTCCGACGTGGTGGAAGGCTTGCAGGGGGCCACCGTCACGACCGAGCTGCTGCCGGGGCTGAATCAGCTCAAGCAGCAGTGGCGAGAGCAGGGCCTGGTGGGTTACGACATCCAGGTGGCCGGTGCGGTGGAAGAAAGCAGCAAAGGCTCGTCGTCCATTGCCGCGGGCATGCCGCTGATGCTGTTCATCACCTTCACCTTGCTGATGTTGCAGCTGCACAGCTTCAGCCGAGCCATGCTGGTGTTCCTCACAGGGCCATTGGGCATGGCCGGTGTGGCCGGAGCCCTGCTGGCCTTGAACCGTCCCTTTGGTTTTGTGGCCTTGCTGGGGGTGATTGCCTTGATGGGCATGATCATGCGCAACTCGGTCATCCTGATCGATCAGATTGAGCAGGAGCGTGCGCGGGGCATCCCCGCTTGGGACGCGATTGTGGAGTCGGCTGTGCGCCGCATGCGCCCCATCGTGCTGACCGCTGCAGCCGCGGTGCTGGCCATGATTCCCCTCTCGCGCAGCGTGTTCTGGGGCCCCATGGCCGTGGCCATCATGGGGGGGTTGATCGTGGCCACGGCGCTCACCTTGCTGGCCTTGCCAGCCATGTACGCCGCTTGGTTCCGGGTGAAGCCCGAGTCAGCGGCTAGAATCTCGGGTTGACCGAAAAAATGGTGTGCACCTGAAGCCCTTGGGCTTTGGCGTGTGCACGCCAACGCAAGTTGACGGTGCCCGCGCGGGTGGCGAAATTGGTAGACGCACCAGGTTTAGGTCCTGACGCCAGCAATGGTGTGGGGGTTCGAGTCCCCCCCCGCGCACCAGCCCCGTTCACGAATCCAGCCTTCAGGCCGGGGCCTGAATCGGCTTTTGCATCCATTCCAAGGAGAACCCTATGGCAGTGACCGTTGAAACCCTGGAGAAGCTCGAGCGCAAGATGACGCTCTCGCTGCCCATGGAAGTGATCAGCAACGAGGTGGAAACCCGCCTCAAGCGCCTGGCCCGCCAGGTCAAGATGGACGGTTTCCGTCCGGGCAAAGTGCCCATGAACGTGGTTGCCCAGCGTTATGGCTACTCCGTCCAGTACGAAGTCATGAACGACAAGGTGGGTGAGGCGTTTGCCGTGGCCGCCAACGAAGCGCAGTTGCGCGTGGCCGGTGCGCCCCGCATCTCCGAGAAGGAAGGCGGCACCGACGGCGAACTGCTGTTCGACGCCGTGTTCGAGGTGTATCCCGAAGTGAAGATCGGCGACCTGTCGGAAGCCGAGGTGGAGCGTCTGAGCACCGAAGTGGGCGAAGAAGCCATCGACAAGACCGTGGACATCCTGCGCAAGCAGCGTCGCACCTTTGCCCAGCGTGCCATGGACGCCGCTGCCCAGGACGGCGACCGCGTGACCATCGACTTCGAGGGCAAGATCGACGGCGAACCTTTCGCGGGTGGCAAGGCCAACGGCTTCCAGTTCCTGGTGGGCGAAGGCCAGATGCTGAAGGAATTTGAAGACGCCGTGCGTGGCATGAAGGTGGAAGAAAGCAAGACCTTCCCCCTGAACTTCCCTGCCGACTACCACGGCGCGGACGTGGCTGGCAAGACGGCTGATTTCCTGGTCACCGTTCACAAGATCGAAGCCGCTCACCTGCCCGAAGTGAACGAGGCATTTGCCAAGTCCCTGGGCATTGCCGACGGCACGGTGGAAGGCCTGCGTGCCGACATCCGCAAGAACCTGGAGCGCGAAGTCAAGTTCCGCCTGCAGGCGCGCAACAAGACCGCGGTGATGGACGCCCTGGTGGCCAAGGCCGAACTGGACCTGCCCAAGGCCATCGTCCAGGCTGAAGTGGAGCGCCTGGTTCAAGGTGCCCGCGCTGACCTCAAGCAGCGTGGCATGAAGGACGCCGACACCGCTCCCATCCCTGAAGAAATGTTTGTGCCTCAGGCTGAGCGCCGCGTGCGCATCGGTCTGGTGCTGGCAGAGCTGGTCAAGGTCAACAACCTGGAAGCCAAACCCGAGCAGATTCAGGCACACGTCGAAGAGCTGGCCTCTTCCTACGAAAAGCCTGCCGACGTGGTGCGCTGGTACACCGGTGACCAGCGTCGCATGGCCGAAGTCGAAGCCGTGGTGATTGAAAACAACGTGACCGAGTTCGTGCTGAGCAAGGTCAAAGTCAACACCAAGTCCATCGGTTTTGAAGAGTTGATGGCTCAAGGCTGATCCCGTCTTGGCCCTGTGCCTGTGGCAAAGGGCTCAAATAGCATCAAGGGCGATCTTCGGGTCGCCCTTTTTTCTGTTCCCCAGCTTGCAGATCGGGTGTTTGTCCCCATTTCAGAGTGCATCGCGGGTTTGGGTACAGTACACGGTCTATACATTCGGAGTTTCGATGAGCGCAAAGGACATTGAAGCCTTGGGCATGGTGCCCATGGTGATCGAACAATCGGGGCGCGGTGAACGCGCCTACGACATCTATTCGCGCCTGTTGAAGGAGCGGGTGATCTTCCTGGTGGGGCCGGTCAACGACCAATCCGCCAACCTCGTGGTGGCCCAGTTGCTGTTCCTGGAAAGCGAAAACCCTGACAAGGACATTTCGCTCTACATCAACTCCCCGGGGGGCTCGGTGAGCGCGGGCATGGCCATCTACGACACCATGAACTTCATCAAGCCCGATGTCTCCACCCTGTGCACCGGCATGGCGGCCAGCATGGGGGCTTTCCTGTTGGCTGCCGGAGCCAAGGGCAAGCGTTTCTCGCTGCCCAGTTCGCGGGTCATGATCCATCAACCGCTGGGTGGGGCTCAAGGTCAGGCCACGGACATTGAGATCCATGCTCGCGAAATTCTGCGTTTGCGCAGCGAGTTGAACCAGATCCTGGCCGACCAGACCGGACAGCCGCTTGAGAAGATTGAGCGCGATACCGAGCGTGACTACTTCATGTCCGCGGCTGAAGCCCAAGCCTATGGTTTGGTGGACAAGGTGATTGCCAAGCGTGGGGCGACGAGCTGACGCTGGGCTTGTAGGCACCACCTTCACTGGGTGTGGGTGGTCCTGGGAACACATGGCAGCCCTGACCGAAACAGGTCAGGGCTTTAGTCTTTTGTAGGATGAAACGATGGCCGATAAAAAAGGCTCCACGTCAGAAAAAAACCTCTATTGCTCTTTCTGCGGCAAGAGCCAGCATGAGGTGAAAAAGCTCATCGCGGGACCCTCTGTGTTCATTTGCGACGAGTGCATTGACCTTTGCAACGACATCGTTCGTGATGAAGTGGCCGCGTTGAAGGCGGGTGGCGGCAAGTCGGAAGACGGATTGCCCACGCCCGCCGAACTCAAGCAGAACCTGGACAACTACGTCATTGGTCAGGATTCGGCCAAGCGAGCGCTGTCTGTGGCGGTGTACAACCACTACAAGCGCCTTCGCCACAAGGATGCGGCTCCCAAGGACGACGTGGAACTGGCCAAGAGCAACATCCTGTTGGTGGGCCCCACGGGATCGGGCAAGACCCTGCTGGCACAGACGTTGGCACGCATGTTGAACGTGCCCTTTGTGATGGCCGACGCAACCACCCTCACCGAGGCGGGTTACGTGGGCGAGGATGTGGAAAACATCATTGCCAAGCTTCTCCAGACCTGCAACTACGATGTGGCCAAGGCCCAGCAGGGCATTGTTTACATCGACGAAATCGACAAGATCACCCGAAAGGCGGACAACCCATCCATCACCCGCGACGTGTCGGGCGAAGGCGTTCAGCAGGCCCTGCTGAAACTGGTGGAGGGGACCATGGCGTCCATTCCGCCACAGGGGGGGCGCAAACACCCCAACCAGGATTTTCTGCAGGTGGACACCACCAACATCCTGTTCATTTGTGGTGGTGCGTTTGCAGGCATTGAAAAAATCATTGAAAACCGGACGGAAGCGTCCGGCATCGGCTTTGGGGCAGCGGTGCGCAGCAAGAAGCAGCGCAGCGTTTCAGAGGCGTTCAAGGACATCGAGACCGAAGACCTGATCAAGTTCGGCCTGATCCCTGAGCTGGTGGGGCGTTTGCCTGTGGTGGCCACGCTGACCGAACTCACTGAAGATGCCCTGATTGACATCCTGACCCAGCCCCGCAACGCGGTGGTCAAACAGTTTGCCAAGCTGATCGCGCTGGAAGGTGCCGAGTTGGACATCCGTCCTGCCGCGTTGCGGGCCATTGCACGCAAGGCTCTGGCTCGTAAAACGGGTGCGCGTGGGCTGCGCTCCATTCTGGAAAATGCGTTGATCGATACCATGTTCGACCTGCCCAGCATTGAGAATGTGCAGAAGGTCGTGGTGGATGAGTCCACCATTGACGAGGGCAAGCCGCCATTGTTGGTATACCGTGAAGAGGCCAAGCAGGCCTGAGAAAGAAACCATCATGTCAGGAAACAAATCTCTGCCTCCTGTCCAAGTGGATCTGCCCCTGTTGCCATTGCGCGATGTGGTGGTGTTCCCGCACATGGTCATTCCCCTGTTTGTGGGGCGAGCCAAGAGCATTCGGGCGCTGGAGGTGGCCATGGAGGCCGAGCGCCGCATCGTGCTGGTGGCCCAAAAAGCGGCGGCCAAGGACGAGCCGTCCCCCGAAGACCTGTTCGAAATGGGCTGTGTGGCCACCATCTTGCAGTTGCTCAAATTGCCCGATGGCACGGTCAAGGTGCTGGTGGAAGGTGGCCAGCGCGCCCGCTTGAACCTTGTGGCCGACCAGACCAGTCACTTTTCTGCCACCGTCACCCCTGTCGATGCACAGGGAGAGTCGGGCGACAAGACCCGTTCCACCGAGATCGAGGCCTTGCGTCGAGCGCTGATGCAGCAGTTTGATCAGTACGTCAAACTGAACAAAAAAATCCCCTCCGAGATCCTGACCTCCATCGCCAGCATCGACGACCCGGGGCGGTTGGCCGACACCATCGCCGCTCACTTGCCCCTGAAACTGGAGTCCAAACAAGAGGTGTTGGACATTGCCTCGGTCACGGAACGCCTGACCAATCTGTTTGCCCAGCTGGAGCGTGAGGTGGACATCCTCACGGTGGACAAACGCATTCGGGGTCGTGTCAAGCGGCAAATGGAGAAGAATCAGCGCGATTTCTACCTCAACGAGCAGGTCAAGGCCATCCAGAAAGAGCTGGGCGAAGGGGAAGATGGGGCGGACCTCGAAGAAATCGAGAAGCGCATCAAGCTGGCCAAGATGCCCGCTGAGGCCCGGAAAAAGGCCGAAGGCGAGCTGAAGAAGCTCAAGCTCATGTCCCCCATGTCGGCCGAGGCCACGGTGGTGCGGAACTACATCGATGTGTTGACGGGTTTGCCATGGGCCAAGAAAACCAAGATCAAACACAACTTGGCTTTGGCCGAGGACGTGCTCAACCAAGACCATCATGGGCTGGAGCGGGTCAAAGACCGCATCCTTGAATACCTTGCGGTTCAGCAACGCGTGGACAAGGTGAAGGCACCCATTTTGTGTCTAGTGGGGCCTCCTGGGGTGGGCAAAACCTCCTTGGGGCAATCGATTGCCAAGGCCACGGGGCGCAAGTACGTGCGCATGGCGCTGGGTGGTGTGCGTGACGAGGCTGAAATTCGTGGGCACCGGCGCACGTACATCGGGGCACTGCCGGGCAAAGTGTTGCAAAGCCTGACCAAGGTGGGGACTCGCAATCCGCTGTTCCTGCTGGATGAAATTGACAAGATGGGCACGGATTTCAGAGGCGATCCATCCAGCGCCCTGCTTGAAGTGCTGGATCCTGAGCAGAACCACACGTTCGGCGACCATTACGTGGAGGTGGACTTCGATCTGAGCGACGTGATGTTTGTGGCCACGTCCAATTCGATGAACATCCCGCCTGCGCTGCTGGACCGGATGGAAGTGATCCGTCTGAGTGGCTACACCGAAGACGAGAAGGTCAGCATTGCCACCAAGTACCTGTTGCCCAAACAGTTGAACAACAACGGACTCAAGGCTGAAGAACTGTCGGTCTCGGAAGCCGCGTTGCGGGACATCGTGCGCTACTACACCCGGGAAGCCGGTGTTCGCTCCCTGGAGCGAGAGGTGTCCAAAATCTGCCGCAAGGTCGTCAAAGGCTTGTTGCTCAAGACCCTGAAACCCCTGGTCAAGGTGGATGCCGACAACTTGTCGGACTACCTGGGTGTTCGCAAGTACACCTATGGACGGGCAGAGGAGCAGAACCAAGTGGGCCAGGTGGTTGGCTTGGCGTGGACAGAAGTGGGCGGAGACTTGCTGACCATCGAAGCAGCATTGATGCCCGGTAAGGGGAACATCCTGCGCACAGGCTCGCTGGGTGATGTCATGAAAGAGTCCGTGGAAGCCGCTCGCACGGTGGTTCGCAGCCGTGCACGGGTGCTGGGCATTGCGGATGAGCTGTTTGAAAAGCGAGACATCCACATTCACGTGCCGGATGGCGCAACACCCAAGGACGGTCCGAGTGCCGGGGCGGCCATGGCCACAGCATTGGTGTCGGCCCTCACGGGCATTGCCGTCAAAGGCGATGTGGCCATGACGGGGGAGATCACCCTTCGTGGCGAGATCACTGCCATTGGGGGCTTGAAGGAGAAGCTGCTGGCGGCCCTTCGTGGCGGCATCAAGACGGTGTTGATTCCGGAGGAAAACGTCAAAGACTTGGCTGAAATTCCCGACAACGTCAAATCAGACTTGAACATCGTTGCGGTGCGCTGGTTTGACAAGGTGTTGGAAGTCGCACTGGAGCGGCAGCCGGTGCCGTTGACGACCGATGACACAGTGGTTGCCAAAGCCGAGGTCAAGACCTCTGACGTGCCTGCCGTGGATGTTCGGCCCCACTGATTTTTTCAAAACTTGCTTGCAACACAAAAAACGTTGTATAATCATGGCTTCAGCGAAACGCTGATACGCGGGAATAGCTCAGTTGGTAGAGCGCAACCTTGCCAAGGTTGAGGTCGCGAGTTCGAGCCTCGTTTCCCGCTCCATTTTTCTTGAAAAGGGAAGCTCTGCTTCCCTTTTTATTGACCTGAGCCCTCAGGCACAAGGCGCGGTAGCAAAGCGGTTATGCACCGGATTGCAAATCCGTGTAGGTCGGTTCGACTCCGGCCCGCGCCTCCAAAAAGCCCTGGTGACTCATGCCCCGCAGCGTCTGTTGTCGGGGCTTTTTTGTTCCACAATCATCCAATGCCTCGGTGGTGAAACGGGTAGACACAGCGGACTTAAAATCCGCCGCTTGCCGAATAGGCGGCGTGCCGGTTCGATCCCGGCCCGAGGCACCATGGTCAATGGCCCGCGAAATGGTGGACGACTTCCACCACCCAGGAGTGAGTTGAATGTACGAGCAGCCATTTGAAATCCATGTGCACGGCGACGTTCCTTTGAGGGCTGACGTGGTGCTGGCGCAGGTTCAGGAGGCGCTTCGCCCCATTTGGACGTACGCGGGCGCCAAATCCTTGGCTGCCGCCGCTCGGAGTGCCTACGAAGAAGAGCCGGGCATTCGCTTCAATGCCGCTGAGCACCTGCTTCAGATTTGCTGGACCGTCACAGGGGACGAAGATTTCCGTCAGGTGATGGAAGAAGCCTGCATGGCCCTGAACGACATCGCCGCAGAGGGGGCACCGTTGGAGGTGTCGTTTTACGACACCCAGTACGATGAGGACGACGAAGCCGCACAAGATGACTCACGCGATGATTTCATGATGTGCTTTGTGGGGCCGACACCTGCAGCCATCCTTCAGGTGCAGCGGGACATGATGGTTCGGGATGTTGTGCACATGATGGAGCGGCATTTCGACGCTTCTGAACTGGACCCCGTCGTTCAGGCCATCGACAAGCTGTTTGCGGATCGGTTCCAGTCGCTGGTCAGCTCCATGCAACTGGGGCGTCCACCGAAAGGTTCGGGCGGTGGCGGGCACGGTGGTGGGCGCAAGCCTCGCCACCTGCACTGACGCAAATCCACAACCCGGCGCCCGCTGTGCAGCAGGGCGTCAGATGTCCCAGATCAGGTCCGCTTGGGCGCGCTGGCAGCGTTCAAGTGCCTGGGTCAGGGGGGCGATCCGCTGAGCCAGGGAAACGCGTGACCTGGGTGCCCCTTGCTGGTCAGCGGGAGGGCGTTCATCAGTCTCGTCGAAGGCGTCTTCCTCGCTGCGGGAAGACGCATCTCTCTGCGCTGCATCCAGTGCAGCCTCTTGTTTCAGCAGTTCCAGGCAATGCCCCATCTCGGGCCAGGTGATGATGCCTGGCGCTTTGGCCGTCTTGCCCAGGATGGCCAACAACCGCTCCGCATCGGCCGCCAGCATCACGATGTCGGATGTTTCACGGGATTTGAAGCGGTACAGCACGACGGGCGGCCTCAGAATCAGGCTTGACCGATGGCAATGCCTTTGAACTCGCCGGTGGCAATGCGCTTTTGCCACTGCTCGGGGCCGGTGATGTGGGCACTGGTGCCACCCGCATCCACGGCCACGGTCACGGGCATGTCGACCACGTCAAACTCGTAAATGGCCTCCATGCCCAGGTCGGCAAACCCGACCACCTTGGCGGCCTTGATGGCCTTGGACACCAGGTAGGCTGCACCGCCCACGGCCATCAGGTAGGCTGACTTGTGGTTCTTGATGGCTTCAATGGCCACGGGACCGCGTTCGGCCTTGCCCACCATGGCAATCAGCCCGGTCTTGGCCAGCATCATGTCGGTGAAGCCGTCCATGCGGGTGGCGGTGGTGGGGCCTGCGGGGCCAACCACTTCGTCACGCACCGGATCGACCGGGCCCACGTAGTAAATGACGCGGTTGGTGAAGTCCACCGGTAGGGGCTCACCCTTGGCCAGCATGTCCTGGATGCGCTTGTGGGCGGCATCGCGGCCGGTGAGCATCTTGCCGTTGAGCAGCAGGGTGTCGCCGGGTTTCCAGCTGGCCACTTCTTCCTTGGTGAGGCTGTTGAGGTCCACACGTTTGCTGGTTTGGGTGTTGGGCGTCCAGTCCACCTTGGGCCACAGGTCCAGGCTGGGCGGGTCGATGTAGGCGGGGCCGCTGCCATCCAGCACAAAGTGGGCATGGCGGGTGGCGGCGCAGTTGGGGATCATGGCCACAGGTTTGGATGCGGCATGGGTGGGGTACATCTTGATCTTGATGTCCAGCACCGTGGTCAGGCCACCCAGGCCTTGGGCGCCAATGCCCAGGGCGTTGACTTTCTCGAACAGCTCCAGACGCAGCTCTTCCACTTGGGAGAGTTTTTCGCCTTTGGATGCCTTGGCTTGCAGTTCGTACATGTCCAGGTCGTCCATCAGGCTTTCCTTGGCCATCAGCACCGCTTTCTCGGCGGTGCCGCCGATGCCGATGCCCAGCATGCCGGGCGGGCACCAGCCCGCGCCCATGGTGGGCACGGTTTTCAGCACCCAGTCGACCACGCTGTCGCCGGGGTTGAGCATGACCATCTTGCTCTTGTTTTCAGAGCCGCCGCCCTTGGCGGCCACGGTCACTTCCACGGTGTTGCCGGGCACGATTTCGGTGAAGATCACCGCAGGGGTGTTGTCCTTGGTGTTCTTGCGGGCGAACTGCGGGTCGGCCACCACGCTGGCGCGCAGCATGTTGTCGGGGTGGTTGTAACCCTGGCGCACGCCTTCGTTGATGGCATCGTCCAGGCTGCCGCTGAACCCTTCCCAGCGCACGTCCATGCCGACCTTCAGGAACACGTTGACGATGCCGGTGTCCTGGCAGATGGGGCGGTGGCCCATGGCGCTCATCTTGCTGTTGGTCAGGATTTGCGCCATGGCGTCTTTGGCCGCTGGGCTTTGTTCGCGCTCGTAGGCACGGGCCAGGTGGGCGATGTAGTCGGCCGGGTGGTAGTAGCTGATGTACTGCAGCGCGGCTGCGACGGATTCGATCAGGTCGGCTTGGCGGATGGCGGTCATGGTGTGTCGTGGGGAATCAACCGGGGAAAGAGGCAGGACGATTCTATGCACCGTCCCTGCGGAGAACTGACAGCGAACTCAGTGCTGGGATGACGCGTGCGAGCTGTTCAGCAACTTGTCGGTGTAGGCGATGGCCATGGCACTGGCCAGGAAGGTGATGTGGATCAGCGTTTGCCACATCAACACCTTGACGTCGTAGTTGGCAGCGTTGATGAACGTTTTGAGCAGGTGGATGGACGAGATGCCGATGATGGCCGTGGCCAGCTTGACCTTGAGCACCGACGCATTCACGTGGCTCAGCCACTCGGGTTGATCGGGGTGTCCGTCCAGGTCCATGCGGCTCACGAAGGTTTCATAACCACCCACAATGACCATGATGAGCAGGTTGGAGATCATCACCACGTCGATGAGCGCCAGCACCACCAGCATGATGATGGTCTCGTTCAGGTGGTGAATTTCAACATCCGACTTGTAGCCAATGCTGCTCACCAGGGCTTGCAGGGCAGTCTGGCTGCCAAAGGCCGCTTCCACCAGGTGCAGCAGTTCCAGCAGGAAGTGCACGACATAGACGGCTTGAGCGGCAATCAAGCCCAGGTACAGCGGCAACTGGAGCCAGCGGCTGGCAAAAATCAGCTGAGGGAGGGCGCGGAGACGGGGTGGTTGGGGCGTGGGGATGGACATGGACGGGTCAAATGCCAAGTCTGAGGGTTGCCGGGTGAGGGCGCTTGTGCAATGCTGGCGAATTGTAGGGTTGTGTCGGTGACAGCGTCAGACCCTTGTAAGAGCCCCCCCGCACATTAGGTGCCGCTTATTCACCCATAGAGGAGACTACATGAGTGCGACCGAAGGCGCGACCGCGCTGCCCATCTACCAGCCCAGCGAACAGTTCGTGAAGCATGCGACCGTGTCCGGCATGGCGGCTTACGAGGCCCTGTGCAAAGAGGCCGAGACCGACTATGAGGGCTTCTGGGCCCGTCAGGCGCGTGAGCTCATCAGCTGGCAGACCCCGTTCACGCAAGTGCTGGACGAAAGCAATGCGCCTTTCTTCAAATGGTTTGCCGACGGCAAGCTGAACGCTTCCTACAACTGCCTGGACCGCAACATCGAACGTGGTCTGGGCGACAAGACCGCCATCATTTTTGAGGCGGACGGCGGCGAAGTCACCAAGGTCACCTACAAGGAACTGCTGGCAAAGACCAGCCAGATGGCCAATGCGCTCAAGGCCATGGGCATCCAGAAGGGTGACCGCGTGGTGATCTACATCGCCATGTCCATCGACGGCGTGGCTGCCATGCAGGCTTGCGCTCGCATCGGTGCCACGCACTCGGTGGTGTTCGGCGGTTTCTCGGCACAGTCGCTGCGCGACCGTATCCAGGACACCGGGGCCAAGCTGGTCATCACCGCCGACCATCAGGTCCGCGGGGGCAAGCAGTTGCCCCTGAAGTCCATCGTGGACGAGGCGCTGGCACTGGGCGGTTGCGAAACCATCCAGAACGTGCTGGTGGTCAAGCGCTCCGGTGCGGACATCGCCATGGCCGCGGGGCGCGACGTGTGGATGGCCGATGCCATCGCCGGTCAGCCCATCACCTGCGAACCCGAATGGGTCGAGGCCGAACACCCCCTGTTCCTGCTGTACACGTCGGGCTCCACCGGCAAGCCCAAGGGCGTGCAGCACAGCACCGGTGGCTACCTGCTGCACGCAGCCCTCACCACCAAGTGGACGTTTGACCTCAAGGGCGATGACGTGTTCTGGTGCACGGCCGACATCGGTTGGGTCACCGGCCACACCTACATCACCTACGGCCCGCTGGCCCTGGGCGGCACTGAAATCGTGTTCGAAGGTGTTCCCACCTACCCGGATGCCGGTCGCTTCTGGAAGATGATCCAGGACCACAAGGTCAGCATCTTCTACACCGCCCCCACGGCCATTCGCTCGCTGATCAAGGCAGCGGAAGCCAGCGATGCGGTGCACCCCAAGAGTTACGACCTGTCCAGCCTGCGCCTGCTGGGTTCGGTGGGCGAGCCCATCAACCCCGCCGCCTGGGAGTGGTACCACAAACACGTGGGCGGCAGCCGTTGCCCCATCGTCGACACCTTCTGGCAAACCGAGACTGGCGGTCACATGATCACCCCGCTGCCCGGTGTGACGCCCATGGTGCCCGGTTCCTGCACGCTGCCGTTCCCGGGCATCCAAGCTGCCATCGTGGACGAGACCGGCAAGGACGTGCCCAATGGCCAGGGTGGCATCCTGGTGGTCAAGCGCCCGTGGCCGTCGATGATTCGCAACATCTGGGGCGACCCCGAGCGCTTCAAGAAAAGCTACTACCCCGAAGACTTCAAGGGCAAGTACTACCTGGCTGGCGACGGTGCCATCCGCGACGAAAAGACCGGCTACTTCACCATCACCGGTCGCATCGACGATGTGCTGAACGTGTCGGGTCACCGCATGGGCACCATGGAAATCGAGTCGGCGCTGGTGAGCTGCACCGAACTGGTGGCTGAGGCTGCCGTGGTGGGGCGCCCCGACGACACCACCGGCGAAGCCGTGGTGGCCTTTGTGGTGCTCAAGCGCCCCCGCCCCACAGGGGAGGAGGCCAAGGCCATTGCCAAGCAGCTGCGCGACCATGTGGGCAAGGAAATTGGTCCCATCGCCAAGCCCAAGGACATCCGCTTTGGTGACAACCTGCCCAAGACCCGCTCCGGCAAGATCATGCGCCGCCTGCTGCGCTCCATCGCCAAGGGTGAGGCCATCACCCAGGACACCTCCACGCTGGAAAACCCGGCCATCCTGGACCAGTTGTCCGAGAACAACTGAGCGGTTTCATCCGGGATCAAAAAGGGGCCTTGTGCCCCTTTTTTCATAGCTGCTCGCGCTTTTGGAATAAGCGTTAGAGGCCAAAAAGACCATGAAAAAACCCGCCAGTGGCGGGTTGTCAACGGATCGCGGCCTTCAGCAAAGAAGGCCGTCGATGGGCGTTTTCACTTCAGGCTCAGCACCCAGGTGGCCAGTTTCTTGGCGTCGGCTTCCGACACCTTGGTGTTGGCGGGCATGGGGATGGCGCCGTACACGCCAGAGCCGCCCTTCAGGATCTTCTGGGCCAGCATGTCGGCCTTGGAGGCGTCGTTGTTGTACTTCTTGGCCACTTCCTTGTAGGCGGGACCCACCACCTTCTTGTCGACGGCGTGGCAAGCCAGGCAGTTGTTGGCCTTGGCCAGGGCTTCGTCGGCCATGGCAGGTGCGGCCACAGCCAGGGCGGAAGCGAGAACAATCAGAGCGCGTTTCATGGAGAATCTCCTGAGAATGTGTAGAGCAGGCATTGATAAGCCGACACTGATTTTATCGGTTTTCGTTGATCTTCATCAGCGGCGTACCGTTTGTTTCACTCGTGGTTGCGGGCCTTGACAAGGAGTTGTGCATGTGGTTTTTGGGCTTGGGATTGATCCTCCTGGTGATGAAGTGGCAGTCCATGGGGCCCGTGGCGGCGTGGGACTGGTGGTGGGTGTTGTCGCCCTTCGCGCTGGCGGTGGCCTGGTGGGCTTGGGCAGACGCCACGGGTTACACCAAGCGCAAAGCCGTGGAGCGGGAAAACCAGCGCAAAGCGGCGCGGATCGAGCGTCAGCGCGAAAAGCTGGGGATGCTGCCGCGTCGTAAAAAATGAATGTGGCACCCGTTGAGGGTGCCCGCCCGACGGCTTTTCCTTTCCCCAGTTGTGGGCGGGGTGGGTGCGAGATAATTTGCGCCCATTCGACCAACGCCAGCGATACACCTCAATGCCTGCATACCGTTCCAAAACCTCCACTGCCGGACGCAACATGGCCGGTGCCCGCTCTCTGTGGCGTGCCACGGGCATGAAAGATGGCGACTTCAGCAAGCCCATCATCGCCATTGCCAACTCGTTCACCCAATTCGTTCCCGGCCATGTGCACCTGAAGGATTTGGGGCAGCTGGTGGCGCGTGAAATCGAGGCTGCGGGCGGTGTGGCCAAGGAGTTCAACACCATTGCGGTGGACGATGGCATCGCCATGGGGCATGACGGCATGCTGTATTCACTGCCCAGCCGCGACATCATTGCCGACAGCGTGGAGTACATGGTCAATGCCCACTGCGCCGACGCGCTGGTGTGCATTTCCAACTGCGACAAGATCACCCCCGGCATGCTCATGGCGGCCATGCGGCTCAACATCCCGGTGGTGTTTGTGTCCGGTGGCCCCATGGAGGCTGGCAAGGCCAAGCTGGCGGTGCCGGGCACGCAAACCATCGAGATCAAGAAGCTGGACCTGATCGACGCCATGGTCATGGCCGCCGACAGCAAAGTGTCGGACGCCGATGTGGCCGAGATCGAACGCTCTGCCTGCCCCACCTGTGGTTCGTGCTCGGGCATGTTCACCGCCAACTCCATGAACTGCCTGACCGAGGCCCTGGGCCTGTCCTTGCCCGGCAATGGCACGGTGGTGGCCACCCACGCCGACCGCGAGCAGCTGTTCAAGCGGGCAGGGCACCTGATTGTTGAGCTGTGCAAGCGCCACTACGAGGGCGACGACCACTCGGTGCTGCCGCGCTCGGTGGGCTTCAAGGCGTTCGAGAACGCCATTGCGCTGGACATCGCCATGGGCGGCTCCACCAACACCATCCTGCACCTGCTGGCCATTGCGCAGGAGGCCGAGATCAACTTCACCATGGCCGACATCGACCGCATGTCGCGCATCGTGCCGCAGCTGTGCAAGGTGGCCCCCAACACCAACAAGTACCACATCGAAGACGTGCACCGGGCCGGTGGCATCATGGCCATCCTGGGTGAGCTGGAGCGGGCCGGCAAGCTGCACACCGACGTGCCCACGGTGCACGCCCCCACCCTGAAGGATGCGCTGGACCAGTGGGACATTGCCCGCAACCCCTCCGAGGCGGTCAAAACCTTCTACCAGGCGGGCCCCGGTGGCATTCCCACGCAAGTGGCGTTCTCGCAGAACGCCCGCTGGCCCAGCTTGGACTTGGACCGGCGCGAAGGCTGCATCCGCTCGGCCGACCATGCCTTCTCCAAGGAAGGTGGCCTGGCCGTGCTGGTGGGCAACATCGCCCAGAACGGTTGCGTGGTGAAAACCGCCGGGGTGGACGACAGCCTGCTGGTGTTTGAAGGCACGGCCCACGTGACCGAATCGCAAGACGAGGCCGTGGCCAACATCCTGGCCGACAAGGTCAAGGCGGGTGATGTGGTCATCGTCCGCTACGAAGGCCCCAAGGGCGGCCCGGGCATGCAGGAAATGCTGTACCCCACCTCGTACATCAAGTCCAAGGGGTTGGGCAAGGCCTGCGCCTTGTTGACCGATGGTCGCTTCTCGGGCGGGACCTCGGGCCTGTCCATCGGCCACGTGTCGCCTGAGGCGGCAGCGGGCGGGGCCATTGGCCTGGTGCGCAATGGCGACCGCATCCGCATCGACATTCCCAACCGGCGCATCGACGTGCTGCTGTCCGACGACGAGCTGGCCGCCCGCCGCGTGGAGCAGGATGCCAAGGGCTGGAAGCCCGCGCAGCCCCGACCCCGCAAGGTGTCTGCGGCGCTCAAGGCCTACGCCAAGCTGGCCATGTCGGCGGACAAGGGCGCGGTGCGCGACCTGTCCCTGCTGGATGACTGAACAACGACCCAGAACGAGGAGCCTCCATGAAAGTCAGTGACATCCTCCGCGTCAAAGGCGGAACCCTGTACACCACCACGCCCGACGACGCGCTGGTGCACGCGGTGGAGACCATGGCGCAGTTCGACATCGGCTCCCTGGCCGTGATGGAGCATGGCGAGCTGGTGGGCATGCTGACCTTCCGGGAGGTGATCCAGCACATCGCCAAGAACGGTGGTCAGGTGGGCAGCTACACCGTGCGCAAGGTGATGGACGACCACCCCATGAGCTGCACCCCCGAAACCGAGCTGGAAGCGGTGCGCCCCATGATGCTGGAGCGGCACACCCGCTACATGCCGGTCATGGACAACCGCATGCTCATGGGCGTGATCAGCTTCTACGACGTGGCCAAGGCCGTGGTGGACAGCCAGAACTTCGAAAACCGCATGCTCAAGGCCTACATCCGCGACTGGCCTGCCCAGGACGGTGCGCCCGACGAGGCCCAGCCCGCCCAAGCCTGATCGGCTGATGCAGGCCACCCCGGCGGTCGGGCCAGACCGTCGGGGATAATGACGGGCATGAGCGGCAACACCTTTGGCAATCTGTTTTCTGTCACCAATTTTGGCGAGTCTCACGGTCCGGCCATCGGCTGCGTGATCGACGGTTGCCCCCCGGGGCTGGCCCTGTCCGAGGTGGACATCCAGCCCGACCTGGACCGCCGCCGCCCCGGCACCAGCAAGTTCGTGACCCAGCGCAACGAGCCCGACGCGGTGGAGATCCTGAGCGGCGTCTACCAGGGCCAGACCACGGGCACCCCCATCTGCCTGCTGATCCGCAACACCGACCAGCGCAGCAAGGACTACGGCGACATCCTGCAGACCTTCCGCCCGGGGCATGCCGACTACGCTTACTGGCACAAATACGGCGTGCGCGACCCCCGGGGTGGCGGTCGATCATCGGCCCGCCTCACCGCGCCCATGGTGGCCGCGGGTGCGGTGGCCAAGAAATGGCTGGCACAGGCCCACGGCACCACCTTCCACGGCTGCATGACGCAGATCGGTGAACTGCCCATTGCCTTCGAGAGTTGGGACCACGTGCCCCACAACCCGTTTTTTGCCCCGGTGGCCGACGTGTCGGCGCTGGAGGCCTACATGGAAGCCTTGCGCAAAAGCGGGGATTCCTGCGGTGCCCGCCTGCGGGTCACGGCCCGCGGCATGCCCGTGGGCCTGGGGCAACCGCTGTTTGACAAGCTCGATGCCGACATTGCCTACGCCATGATGGGCATCAACGCCGTCAAGGGCGTGGAAATCGGCGCGGGTTTTGCCTGCGTGGCGGCCAAGGGCAGCACCCATGGCGATTCGCTCACCCCCCAGGGGTTTGTGGGCAACAACGCCGGGGGCGTGCTGGGGGGCATCAGCAGCGGGCAGGACTTGGAAGTGTCCATCGCCATCAAGCCCACCAGCTCCATCCTGATTCCGCGCCACACCATCGACTCGGAAGGCCACGCCACCGAGGTCATCACCAAAGGCCGCCACGACCCCTGTGTGGGCATCCGGGCCACGCCCATTGCCGAGGCCATGCTGGCCCTGGTGGTCATGGAGCATGTGTTGCAGCACCGCGCCCAATGTGGTGATGTGCGCCAGGCGGTGGAGCCCATTGCCGCCCAGGTGCAGGCGGGGGTCTGACGCCCTTGGCCCTTGACCGCGCCAAACTGGCCCCGTTTGCCGCGTTGTCGGCCAGTTATTTTGCGCACATCGGGTTTTTCAATCCTTACCTGCCCTTGTGGCTGAAGGACCAGGGGCTGAGCCTGCTGGCCATCAGCGTGTTGACGTCGGTGCAGTCGGGCACGCGGCTGTTTGCGCCCTATGGCTGGGGCTGGCTGAGCGATCGGACGGGTGAGCGCGTCAAGCTGCTGCGTTACGGGGCCACCGCCGCGCTGCTGTGCTCCTTGGGGCTGTGGTTCAACCTGAGCTTTGTCGGCTTGCTGCTGGTGCTGGGGCTGATGTTTGTGCACACCAGTTCCATGATGCCCATGAGCGAAGCCGCCATGGCCCACCTGGTCAGCCAAGGCGGGCAGTTCAATGCCCGGCTGTATGGGCGTGTGCGGCTGTGGGGCTCGCTGGGCTTCCTGGTCACGGTGATGGCCGCTGGCACCTGGTTCGAGCAGCGGGGCATGGCGTCCTTCCCCGCCTGGGCGGTGGCCACGCTGCTGGCGGTCACCGTGTCCGTGTGGTGGATGCCCGACCACAAGGAGGCCCCGCACCACACCGAAGAGCCCAAGGGTCAGGTCTGGCAACTGCTGCGCCAGCCCGCGGTGGCCTGGCTGTTTGCCGCCATGTTCTGGCACGTGCTGGCCCACATCGCCATTTACGTGTTCTTTTCGCTGTACTTGGACAGCCTGGGGTACAGCAAGACGGTCATTGGTGCGCTCTGGGCCGTGTCGGTGGTGTGCGAGGTGGCCTGGTTTTTCTTTCAGGGGCGCTGGTTGCCCCGCTGGAGCCTGTCGGCCTGGCTGTGGCTGGCGGCGGTGTTGACGGCGGTTCGGCTGGGTTTGACGGCGGGCTGGGCCACGGTGTGGCCCTTGTTGGTGCTGGCGCAGATGCTGCATGCCGTGACCTTTGCCACCCACCACACCGTGTGCATCGCGCTGTTGTCGCACCACTTCCCGGGGCGGCTGCGCGGGCGGGGGCAGGCGCTGTACACCGTGGTGGGCTACGGCATTCCCGGGGTGCTGGGGGGCGTGGGCGGCGGGTGGGTCAGCACCCGCTGGGGCCTGTCCTCGGTGTTCTGGGTGGCCTCGGGTGCGGCGGTGCTGGCCTGTGGCTGCGCATTCAAGGTTTGGGCCATTCACCACCGGGGACGAGCGGGCGGCGCAACGGGTTGAAGCCGGTCACCAGGGCGGTGGCCAGCAGGATGAGGCAGCCACCCATCAGCAGGCCTGGCCCCAGGGGCTCGTCCAGCACCCAGTGGCCCCAGGCCACCCCGAACAGCGGAATCATGAAGGCCGGGCTCATGGCCGCCACCGGCGACACATGGCGCATCACCCGCAGGTGCAACCAGGTGGCCAGACCGGACGACCCCACCCCCAACACCGCCACCGAGGCCAACACCCCCGTGGAGAACTGGGCGGACGGTGCATGCCACACCGCCATGGGCCACAGGGCCACACCGGCGGCCAGGTTCATGCCCAGGGCGATGGTGAGGGGCTCCATGTGTTGCGTGGTGCGCTTCATCCAGGGGGTGCACAGGCCGTAACAGGCGGCGGCCAGCAGGCTGGCCCCTGCCGCCTGAAGCACCTGGGTGCTGGGGACCATGGGGCCCAGTCGCACGATCAGTCCCACGCCCAGCAGCCCCAGCACACAGCCCGACAGCTTGGCCAGGGTCAGGCGGTCGTCGCCCAGCCAGGCCGCGGACAGCGCACCGAACAGCACCGCCGTGGTGTTGAGCAAGGCCATGTAGCTGCCGGGCAGCGTCAGCGCCGCCCAGGCGTACAGCACAAAGGGCAGGGCCACCGCCGCCACCCCCAGCACTGCCAGCTGTCGCCAATGCGGCCAGGGCGGGCGTTGCTGCAGCCAGCGCAGCAACAGGCCCAGGGTGAGGCAGGCCAGCAGCACCCGGGAACCCGCCAGCACCCACGGCCCCAGCGCGGGGCTGGCCACCCGGATGAACAGGAACGATGCCCCCCACAGGGCCGACAGCCCCACCAGTTGAAAAAAATGTCCAAGTTTCACCCGTGGCATTGTGCAAGGGCAGGGCGCAGTTTGTCTGCGCACACACGACAGGCACCCGGGCGGCGCTAGCATCGGCGGCCATGACCGATTCTTCTGACTTTCTGTCCCTGTCTTTGCAGCGTCTGGACCTGATGGGTTCCGATGGTGTGGCGCGTGCGCCGTTGTCGGCTCGGTGGCCGGCTGGCTGTGTGGGCGTGACCGGTCCGGATGGTTGCGGCAAATCCACCCTGTTGCGCCTGCTGGCGGGCGAGCGCGTGGTGCCCCGGGCTTCGGTGAGCCTGCACCTGCCGGGCCAGGTCCTCACGCCGGGGGAGGCTGAATGGTCTCGCCATGTGTTCTGGTGCGACCCCGACGCCACCACCCTCGATGGTTTGACCGCCCATGCCTACCTGGCACACCACCAACACCGCCAACCGGGCTGGGACGATGCCCAGGCCCAGGATCACCTGCAGGCGTTTCAACTGGTGGAGCACCTGGACAAGCCCCTGTATGCCTTGTCCATGGGCATGCGCCGCAAGCTGCGGCTGGCGGCGGCGTTTGCGTCCGGTGCCGCATTGACCCTGCTGGACGAGCCCTGGGCGGCCTTGGACCTGCGCTCAGGCCGTCATGTGAACACCACCTTGGAAGTTGCGGCCCAGCAACGCCACCGGCTGTGGGTGGTGGCCGCGGCCGTGCTGCCGCTGGCCTTGGCCCCGGTGCTGGACCTGCACTTGCGTTGAGGTGTGTGTACTTTTCGATCATTCGAAGTATCAATTCTTGATTCGTGTCAATCGGGGTTTTTGTCCGATTCCTAACATCAGGGGCATTTGGTTTGTTGAAAAGGTGCTGTCATGAATCCAGGCGTTGTGTCGAGGCAAACGAGGGTGTCCCATGGCGTGTGGACGCCCGCCGTTGTGTTGATGCGCAATTTGAAGTTCAGGATGAAGGCGCTGGTCATCCTGCTGGCCTTTTTGCTTCCCATGCTGCTGATGCTGGGCTTCCTGTTGTGGGGGCAAGAGCGCAACGCCATGGCCGACCGACAGGCCACCTTGCGCCAGCACGTGGAAATGGCCCATGGGGTGCTGGCTTGGGCATACAGCCTGGAGTCCAGCGGCCAGATGGACCGGGCACAAGCGCAAACCCTGGCGAAGAGCGCCATCCAAACCTTGCGCTACGACGAAACTGGGTACTTCCTCATCAACGACATGCAGCTCGTGGTGGTCTTGAACCCCATGAACCCCAAGCTGGAGGGGAAGGACACGAGCACGCTGAAAGACCCCACGGGTTTCCTGATTGGCCAGGCGATGGCGAATGTGATCAAGCAGCATGGAGCGGGTTTTGTGCCCTACCTGTGGGCCAAGCCCGGCAGCGACCAACCGGTGGAAAAGCTGTCCTACGTGAAGGGTTTTGAACCCTGGGGCTGGATGGTGGGGTCGGGCATCTACATCGATGACCTGCGCGTGGCCCGCACCCAGCGCCTGGGCTGGTCGGCACTGGCCACCGTGGCGGGGTTGATGGTGTCGGTGTACTTCTTTGTGGGTTTCTACCGTGCCAACAAGGACGGCCTGGAGCTGGTCAGCGCCCACATGCGCGAGGTGGCCGAGGGCGACCTGCGTCACGAGCCGCCCGCCCCCCTGGGCTCGGATGAGTCGGCCCAGCTGGTGCGCGAAATGAAACGGCTCTACGAGTCCTTGCGGGGTCTGGTGGCCAAGGTCCAGCAGGGGGTGGGTGAGGTGAACACCGCCAGCCACAACATCGCCACGGCCAGCACCGACCTGTCGGCGCGCACCGAGTCGTCTGCCGCGGCCCTGGAGCAGCAATCCGCGGCCATAGAACAGATCGGCTCCATCATCAGCCAAACGGCACAACACTCCGAGGAGGCTGCCCGGTTTGCCCAGGACAACGAGCGCGTGGCCGAACAGGGCGGGCAGATGATTGCCGACGTGGTCAAGACCATGCAGGACATCCACGCCTCGTCGGCCAAGATCCACGACATCATCGGGGTGATCGACGGCATTGCCTTCCAGACCAACATCCTGGCCCTCAACGCCGCGGTGGAAGCCGCCCGGGCGGGCGAGCAGGGGCGGGGGTTTGCGGTGGTGGCGGGCGAGGTGAGGGCCTTGGCCCAACGCAGTGCCCAGGCCGCCCACGAGATCAAGGACCTGATCTCCACGAGCGTGGCGCAGATCGAACATGGCACCAAAGTCGTTCGCGGGGCGGGCGACACCATGCACAGCGTGGTGGACAACGCCCGCCAGATCAACACCTACCTGAGCGGCATTGCCGCCTCGGCCAAGGAGCAGGCGGTGGGGGTGCGCCAGGTGAGCGAATCCATCCAGAGCCTGGACCAGCACACCCAGCAGAATGCCGCCGTGGTGGAGCAGACCACGGCCTCCGCCTCGGACTTGAAGCAAGACGCCGAGTTGCTGCAGGAGGAAATTGCCCGCTTCCGGGTGGCGTGAGTCGGGCCTTCAGTTGCGCCTTCAGTCTCCCCAGCGCTGCGCCAGCACCGGGGCCAGGCCCTCGGTCACGCTCAGGGTGACGGTGAGGGTGAGCCACTCGGCCCGGGGTGCCTCATCAAACGCCCGCCAGGCCTCATTCCCTGGTGGCCAGGCCAGCGTTTGGGGGGCTTGGCCCTCCCATTGCAGCTGAACCCACAGGTCCCAGTCGCCGCCGTCGTCCAGCGGGGCGGCGGAGCCGCCCAGCCACCGGGGCAGGGCCTCCCACAGGGCTTGCAGTTCGGCCCGCAGGGCCTCGCGCTGCGGCGCACGCACGCTGGCCATGGCCTCCCAGGTGGTGTGGGTGTCGCCTTCGGGATGAGGGGTGAACTCTAAAAATTGTAGCTGCATGTGCTTGTATATAAAGCGGTTGAGGCCAAAAACATTTGAAATATTCTAGCCCTCAGGCTCCGCCATTCAGGCCCATGGTCAGGCCCCACACCCCCAACAGCTTCAGTCCGGTGAGCAACAGCAACGCCGCGCTGGCCCGCTCCAGCCAGGGCAGCCAGCGCCCCAGTTGCTGGCGCAACCGGGCGGCCATGTAGGCCACCCCCACGCCGTAGATGAGCGAGGGCACGGTGATGGCCCCCAGCCCAAAGCCCAGCCCCAACCCCATGCCGTCCAGCACGCTGGCGCTGGCCGCGGCGGAAAACAGCACCACGCCCAAGGGGGCGCAGGGGTTGAGCGTCATGCCCAGGCCCATCAGGAACAGCCCGCTCGGCAGCAGGCTGGCGGGGGTGGCCTGTGGCGTGGCCCGGGGCATCCAGCGGATGGGCTGCACCGCCGGGCGGGGGGCGGCGCAGGCCCCGCGCCCGGCACGCCGCCACAGCACCCAGCCCACCATGCTGAGGGCGCAGCCCAGGCTCAACTGGACCGAGGGGGCGTGCATCTGGTCGGCCACCTGCAGCCCGAACCAGCCCGACACCGCGCCCAGTGCCCCATAGGCACACAGCCGCCCCAGCGACAGGGGCAGCAGCACCCGCCAGCTCTGGCGCATGCCGCCGTCGCCCAGCCCCAGGAACACCGGGCCCAGGTAGGGCAGGCAGCTCAGCAGGCAGGGGCCCATGCCAAACACCAGCCCCAGGGCAAACGCCATGGGCAGGCCCACGATCATGGGCGGAAGGTCGGTGGGCATGGCGTTCAGCCTTGGGCGGGGTCGGCCAGGTACTCCTGCCGGGCCAGCAGGGCCGCCCCGTAGGCGGTGGTGGTTTGCGGGAATTGGGGCACGATGACCTCGCGCTCCAGCTCGTCGGCAATGGCCGCCACCAGCCCCTTGTTGAGGGCGGGGCCGCCGTCCATGTACACCTTGCCCTCCAGCCCCACGCGGCGCGCCAGCCGGGCGGTGCGTTTGGCAATGGAGTAGTGGATGCCGGCCACGATGTCGCTCTTGCCGTGGCCGCTGGCCAGCAGGCCGATGATTTCCGACTCGGCAAACACCGTGCAGGTGCTGTTGATGGACAGCGGCGCCCCGGTGCCCTGGAAGTGGCAGTCGCCCAGGTCCTCCAGGTCCAATTCCAGGTTGCGGGCGGCCACGTCCAGGAAGCGGCCCGTGCCCGCGGCGCACTTGTCGTTCATGGCGAAGTTGACGACGTGGCCGTGGTCGTCGATCTCGATGGCCTTGGAGTCCTGCCCGCCGATGTTGATGATGGTGCGTATGCCCCCATGCTGCTGCCCCACTGCATGCGCCCCGATGGCGTTGGCGGTGATCTCGCTGATGGAGTCGTCGGCCTCCTTGAACAGCTTGCGCCCGTAGCCCGTGGCCATGACGTAGCGGGTGTGTTCGCGGCGCACGCCCTGGCGGTCCAGCAACGCCTGCAGGGCGGCCAGGGCGTTCTTGTGGAACAGGCTGCCCGAGTCGGTCACGTGGTCGCCCACCAGCTGGCCCTGGCCGTCCACCAGGGCCACCTTGATGGCGGTCGAGCCGATGTCAATGCCGGCGAAGTAGGCGGGGGCGCTCATGCGGTCTCCTGTGCGGTGGCGGGGGCGGCTGGTGCCGGGGTGCTGGTGGTGGCGGTGGTTGCGCTTGTGGCGCTGGCGGCAGCGCGGGCCTGGCGCTTGCGGGCCTTGAGGGCTTCCAGAAACGCCTCGATGCGGGTGCTCAGCTGACCCTGGTCGTCGGGGCTGTAGTCGGTTTCCACGTAAATCATGGGAATGCCCGCCTGCTGCAGCGCCTGGGCCACGCTGCGTTGCTCCATTTCGTAGACCTGGCAGCCCGAAAACGCCTGGTACACCACGCCGTCCACCTGGAAGCTGCGGGCCAGTTCCAGCAGGCGGCGGATGCGGTCGTCGTTGCGGGTGAACACCGGGCAGGTGCAGGGCTTGAGGTACTTGTCGGCCAGGCTTTCGATCATGTGGCTGGTGAGCCACTCGTCCACCGCCGTCATGTCGTAGAGCATGCGGTTGGCCGAGCAGGTTTCGTCGGCCACCACCACGCCCCCGGCCTGCTCGATCAGCAGCGGCAGCTTGAGGTTGGGGAAGATGGGTGGCGAACCGGTGAACAGGATGCGCGGGGCCTTGCCCTGGGCCGCCTGGAAGCCCTCGGCCGCCCGCTGGGCCAGCTCGGCGTTGAGGGCCTCCACCGCCTCGGTCCAGCGCGTCACGTCGTCGAAGAAGTAGGCGTTGGTCACCAGGAACACGTCCTTGCCCAGCAGCAGCGCCGGGGCCTGGCGGCGAAAGGCGTGCAACTGCCGAAACGCCGCCTGCGCCCGGTGCGTGAGCGCCATGGCCGCTTTCAGCCGGGCGCGGGTGATCTTGCGTCCCGTGGTCTTTTCCAGCGCCACGGCCAGGCTTTTCACCGAGCGGCGCCAGAACTCGCGCGCGGCCTCGCTTTCCTTGGCGCGGGGCAGCTCCAGGTCCAGCACCGGGTAGCCCAGTTCGCGCATGAGCGAGGCGGCCTTGGTTTTCTGGTCGCAGCTGCTGGGGTTGACGATCAGGTCCAGCTTGCCCACGTCGGGCACGGCCTTGGGGGCCTGCAAGCGCCCCAGCGTGGCCTTGACCAGCGGGCAGGATTTGGCGGGCATGGCGTCACCGCCCGCCTGGTCGAACTGGTGGCTGCCGCTGCACAGGCGCACCGGGGTGGCCCCGGCGGCGTGGATCAGCTCCTCGGGCACGTGGATGCAGGTCACGCCCACCTTGGGGCCGGTGTGCGCCAGCGCTTCGCCCTGGATGAACACGCGGCGAAACAGGTCGTAGAAGTACTGCATGGCCCTCGGGTTGTCGAGGAAGTCGTCGGTGATGTGGTTGAGCGTGCGCTCGGCCTCACGCGCCAGCTTGCCGCGGTTGAACGGCATGGCCACCGGCTGGGCCGGGGGTGGGGCATCGCTCGGCTTGGCTTGGGGGGGAAGGGGGTGGTTCATGGGGTGTTCTCCGGGGCGTTGCCGGGGGGCAGGCCTTTGCGCATGCGGCGCACAAAGCCCTGCTCGGTGGATTCGAAAATGGTGATGCGGGCAAAGTCCAGCCGCAGCGCCCCGTTCTCGGGGCACGAGGCCACGCACTTGAGGCACAGCGTGCAGTCGTCCGTCATGATTTGCACGGTGGTCACGTCGTCGGCGATGGGGCGAATCTCCATGTCGCAGGCCGTGTAGCAGTCGCCACAGCGGGTGCACTTGCTGCCGTCCTTCTTGAGCTTGAGCAAGGCTGGTTTGGACACCAGGTGCTGCAAGGCCAGCATGGGGCAGAAGAAGCAGAAGAAGCGCTTCTTCACGAAGCTGCCCACCAGGAACAGCCCGGTGAACGCCATGCCCAGCGTGGTGAGCACGATGGCCCCGGGGCTGGAAAAGTCAATCTGCCACTGCGAGAAGTCGCCCGCGAACAGCGGCAGGATCATGCGGCCCGGGCAGACCTGGCAGAACGGTGCCCCCCAGTTGTGCGACAGCAGGCCGCCGCCAATGGCCAGCGGAATCAGCAGCGTCAAGGCCAGCAGCACGTACTTCACCCAGCTGAGGGTCTTGAACTGCTGCTCGCGGTAGCCGCTGGCGCGCCAGCCCAGCCGCTGGCGCAGCAGGGTGATCCAGTCCTGCAAGGTGCCCAGCGGGCAGATGAAGCCGCACCAGCCCTTGTTGAGCACCACAAACCACAGCACAAAGAACACAAACCCCGTGGCCAGGGACATGAAGGCCCAGCTCACCAGCACCGCCCACGGGCGGGAGAGCTGGTGCTGCAAGGGCAGCAGGTAACACACCCCGGCGCGGCCTTGCTGGTTGTAGCCGCAGTTGAAGGCGGGCAGGCTGTTGCCCAGGTCGATGGCGGCAAACCCGCCATAGACCAGCAGCACAAACGCCGCCAGTTGGAACCAGAACCGGAAGCGGTTGAAGTGGACGTGGTTGACGGCAGCGCGCAGCCGCGCCAGCCGTGTGGGGGCGGCGTCAGTCACGGAACACCTCCTCGCGGTAGGGCTTGAGCCGACGGCGGCGGTACAGGTAGATGGCCGAGCCGGTCAGCACCACCACGCCCAGGCTCACGCCCAGGCCCCAGGCGTAGGACTTGTAGTCACGCACCGAGGGGGCGTAGGCCTCGCTCAGCGAGGCCACGTAGCGCACCTGGGTGTAGGCCTGGCCCTCGTGCTGGCCCGCCTCGTCCAGCTGCCAGGTGGCGGTGGTCAGCAGCGGTTCGCGGTGAGCGCGGTCAAAGTCCAGCCAGTTGGCCGGGAAGTAGTCGCGGATCAGGGTGAAGCGGGCCTTGCCCTCGTCGTCGGTGGTCTGGCTGTTGCGCCAACCCTGGCCGGTGATGACCGTGACCTGCGCCCCCGCCAGCGGCTGGCCCTGGCGCAGCACCTGGTACACCAGGGCGTCGCCATAGGTGAGGCGGGTGTTCAGGCCCTCGTCGGGCACGGGCTCGCGGACGATCTCCAGCGGTAGGCGGTCGTCGGTGCGCCGCACGTGCGTCACCTGGTTGCCGCGCGTGCCGTGCCCCGCGGGGCGGGCCAGCACCGTCTTGGCCACCTGGACCAGGTGCACGCCCTGCGGTGTGGTGCTGCGGCGCACGTAGGCGGCGTTGTAGTGGCCCGGGGTGGGCGTTTCAAACGCCACGGCGTAGGGGGCCTGGGCGTCGTCGTTGGCCGTGGGTTGAACGGTGCTGGTTTGCAGGCCGGGGTCCAGCAGCAGCACGGGGCCGCTGGCCTGCACGGCGCTGCCTCGGGCGGGGCTGCTGCCTTGCTGCAGCCACAGGCGGCGCACGGGCGGTTTGCGGCCATCGCCCATGGCTTCCATCATGCTGCCGTGGCCGCTGCGCGAGGCCCCGTTGTGGGCTCCCGGGCGGCCGCGGGCGGGGGGCTGGTCGCTCAGCCACAACTCGTCGCTGCGGGTGCGCGGGGTGGGAGTTTGGGTGGGCCGGACAGGCTGGGCGGGCTGCGCCAGCGCCAGGCCATGCAGCAGCGCCAGCCCGCAGGCCAGGCCAAGGAGGGGGGTCATGTCAGGTGTCCTTCAGTTCGTAGACGATGGGGATGCGCAGCGTCATCCGGTCACCGGGGGGGGCGCTGGCCAGGGCCGCGTGGGCGGCGGTGCGCACCAGCTGCAGGGCGGCGGCGTCCAGCGCCGCAAAGCCCGAGCTGTCGGCCACGTTGCACTCCAGCAGGCTGCCGTCGGCGGCAAAGGCGGCCTGCACCACCACCGTGCCCTCCTGGCGCATGCGCCGCGCCGACAGCGGGTAGGTCTTGTGCTTGACCAGCCAGGTGTTGAGCAGCCCGCGCCAATCCACCTTGGGGGCGGCGGCAGCGGCAGGGCGTGGGGCTTCGGTTGCTTCTGAATTTGTAGCTGTTTGCGCTTTATTTGAAAGCGCAGAGGCCACTTTTTGTTCAGAATTTTCCGTGGCCACGCTGGCGCTGGCGAGCGGCGTGGATGGCGCGGCCTCGGTCCGGGGTGCGGGCTGCGCCGGTTGGGGCGTGGGTGCGGAGGGGGCGGAGGGTGTGGACAGGGCCTGGGGGCGGGGCCGTGGCGTGGGCTGGGCCTGCTGCACGGGCGGGCGTGGCGGCGGGGGGCTCGCGGTGGGCATCACGGGGACGGCGGGGGGCGCCACCCAGTGCATGGGCAGTTCCAGCGGGGTGTGCGCCGGGGGCGGCGTCCAGCCCTGGGCCATGCCCCAGGTGGCGGCGGCCACCAGCAGGCCGTGCACACCGCCCGAGGTGGCCCAGTCGCGCCAACCCAGCGCTGTCGCCGCTGCGCTGTGGGTGCGGTTGGAGGCGCGGTTGCAGGCGCGGGTGGGGTGGGTCAGCGTGCTCACAGCCGTTTCACTTCCAGGCTGACGTGGGGGAAGTGGAGCAGCTTGACCTGGTCCACCACCTTCACGAATTCGGCCAGCGCCGTGCGCCCGTCGGCCCGCACCACCACGGGGGTGGCCGTGGGGTGGGCTTGCAGGGCCTGGGCCAGGTCGGTCACCGGCTGGTCGTTCAGGTAGAGCACGTGGTGCTCGGTCAGCGTCAGCACCAGCGGGGCGGGGGTGGCGGGGGCCGCCGCGGCCGACTGGGCCAGGTCCACCGGGATGCGCCCGTTGACCACGAAGGTGGCCGTGGTCAGCACAATGGTCAGCAGCACCAGCATCACATCGACCAGGGGCACGATGTTGATGTCGTCCATCTCGTTCATGGCCGTGCTCCTTTCAGCCCCCGTGGGCCTCGTCGAAGTCGGCCAGACGTTCGGCCACATGGCGACGCAGCCAGTTGTTGAGCATGACGCAGGGGATGGCGGCACCAATGCCCGCCGCGGTGGCCTTGAGGGCCAGGGCCAGGCCGGTCATGATGGATTTCACGTCCATCTGCCCGGACACGCCCAGGGTGTGGAAGGTCATCATGATGCCCAGCACCGTGCCCAGCAGGCCGATGTAGGGCGCGTTGGCGGCCACGGTGCTGATGAGGTTGAGGCGCTGCGTCAGGTCGCGCTCCAGCCGGGCGCGGCTGGCGTAGGCCCCGGCGTCCACCGCGTTGAAAAAGCGCCAGCGCTCCAGCGCCACGGCCAGGGCGGCCACGCTGAGCAACAGCAGCACGCCAAACACGGCGTACTCCACCAGGGGTTTCAGGTCGGTCATGGGGTGGCCCTCGCTCAGAACTTGACGCTGATGCCGGCGCGCCAGACGCGGCCCGGATCGACGGTGATGGACAGGTCTTCGGCGTTGTACAGGCCGTCGTACTGCTTGCCGGTGGCGTAGCTTTGGGCGTCGTTGGTGCCGCGGGCAATGGTGTAGTAGCGGCGGTTGAACACGTTGTCCACCCGCACGAAGGCGGTGAGCTTGGCCCCCTTGCCCCACGAGACAGGCAGCTTGCGGCTGTAGTCCACGCCCAGGTTGAACAGGGTGCGGCCCTTCCAGCGTTCCTGGTTGATTTCGTCGGCCCACGAGCTGGCCTTGTGGTCCATTTCGGCGCTGAACTTCCAGTGCTCGTCGGGGTGCCAGGCGGTGCGCAGGTTGAGCACATGCGGGGGCGTGCGGGGCACCTTCTTGCCGGTGTTGTTGTAGGTCACCAGCCGGTAGCAACTGGCCCAGTTGGGGTTGGGGTTGCCTGCGGCGCAGGGGCTGCCGTAGGGGTTGCCGCGGGTCTGCACAAAACGGTCGTAGCGGGTGAAGAAGGAGTCCAGCCAGGTGTAGGCCAGGTCCCAGTCCCAGCTGGGGGTGAAGGACGACTTCAGCGCCAGTTCCACCCCGCGCGAGCGGGCCCCGCCAATGTTCTCGTAACGCGAGTTGACGTTGCCCAGGCTGCTGCCGTACTGGCCGTTGGTGTCCAGGATGAAGTCCTTGCGGTCGATCTGGAACAGCGTGACCTGCCACGACGCGTCACGCTCGGCCAGCTTGAAGGTCCGGCGCTGGCCCACTTCGAAATTGGTGGCCTGTTCGGGGCGCAGGTTGGGGTTGCTGTCCACGCGGCCGTTCAGGCCGTTGCTGCCGCGGTAGAGCTGGTCCACGGTGGGCACCCGAAAGCCGGTGGACACGTTGGCAAAGTAGGTGGTGTTCTCCACCCCGCTCCAGGCCACGCCCAGGCGGTAGCTGTTGGCGCTGAAGCGGCGCGGGGCGTAGTCCGTTTGGGCGGTGTTGGTGGTCACCGGGTTGTTGACGTAGTCCAGCCCCACGCGGTCGTGGCGGGCGTTGCCGGTGAGCTCCCAGTCCTTGGCGGGGGTCCACTTCACTTCGCCGTACAGCGCTTCCACGTTTTCGCGGGTCAGGTCGTCGGTGAACACCGTGCCCACCGGAATGACCTTGCGCGTGCGCAGGTCCTGCATGTAGGTGGTGAGGGCCGAGGTGTGGTTGCGGTACTCGTTGCGCTTGATTTCCCCGCCCAGCATGAAGGCAGTGGCCCCGGCGGTGGTGCGGTATTCGGACTTCAGGCCGCGCTGGGTCTGGTGGTAGTCGTTCAGCGTGGAATAGGCGTCGCTGGCCGTGACCGGGGCCCCGGTGGCCGAGTACTTCTGTGGCGACGACCAGAACCGCGTGTGGTCGGTGAACTGGTAGACGTTGGCCAGCAGGTTGGAGGTGTCGGTCAGGTCGTTGGAATAGGTCAGGTTCAGGCGCTCCAGGTCCACGTCGAAGTGGCGCGCAAAGTCGCGGCCCTCGGTGCCCTTGGGGTCCAGCCAGGCCTGGGTGTCGCCGGTGACGGTGCCGTGTTTGTCGCGAAAGCGCTGTTCCTTTTCAAAGCCGAAGGTCAGCACCGAGCGGTCGGAGGGCATCCACTGCACGTTGCCGGTGAGGGCCTCGGCCTTGTAGTTGGACTGGAAGTGCCAGTCGTCGGCCTGGCGGCGCGACAGTTGCAGGTGGGCCGACCAGCGGTCTCCCGCCGCGCCCAGGCGGGCCAGGTCGCGCTGGTAGCCGTAGGCTCCGCGGTCCATCTCCACCGCCATGCCCTTGTTGCCCGCGCCTTTTTTGGTGGTGATGATGATGGCGCCCGACAACGCATCTTCCCCGAACAGGTAGGACGCGCCACCCTTGATGACCTTGATGCTTTCGATGTTGTCCAGGTCGATGTTGACCTTGCCGGTGCGCTCGAACACCGGCACGCCGTCGATGACGATGGCCACGCCGGGCTTTTCGCCCATGTAACGCTGGTTGTCCACCCCGCGGAACTTGATCTTCAGCTCGTCGCCGCCCTGGGTGTCGGCGGTGATGCCGGGGATGGCCTTGAGCACGTCGATCAGGTTTTCGGCGTGCTGGGCCTCGATGTCCTTGCCCGAAATCACCGTGGTGCTGCTGGGCGAGCGCACGTCTTCACCAAAACGGTCGTCGATGGTGGAGCCGGTCACGGTGATCTGGTTCAGGGTCTGCACCGCCGGGCTGGCGGTGTGCTGGGCCCAGGCAGCGGGCAGGCAGGCGACGGACACGGCCGAGGCCACCAGGGTTCTTTTCGCGAGAAGGTTCACAGTCGTTTCCCAAGGATGTGGGGCGCAGACGCACCCGCCCCGCCGTGCGACCGGGGGCGCGGCAGGCAGACAGGCAGGCGTCAACGCCAGGGGGTGGAAGGACGTTCAGGCGCGGTCAGCGGCGGCCATGTCGATGAAGCCGATGACGCCTGATACGGTCAGGTCAGCAGGAACGGGGGAATGGAGGACCGGAAGGCCCGACGCAGCGCCGGGCAGCCGATCAGGCCGCGGCAGGAGGGGCGCGCAGCAGGGGCAGGAAACGTCTGCCCGCGGGGACAAAGGGCGGGTGGTACTCGGGGACGGCATGGGCCGTGGTGTCAGGGTCCAGCAGCAGGCCCGTGGCCGGGGCCGGGGGCAGGACAAACACCTTGTCGGTGCTCAGGTGGCACAGCGGGCAGTGGTCCAGCGACAGGGTGCCGCTGGCGGGCGGCGTGCCGGGTTCAGGGCTGGCCTCGGCCTCGGTCTGCACCCATTGCATGCCGGTGGCGGTACACACCTCCACCCAGCCGTTGCCGGGCGGTGCGGCCAGCGCACGCGACACGGTGGGCACCATCGCAGCCAGCACCAGGACGATGCTGCTGAAAAGTGCCATCCACCGGGGGCGGGAACGCAGGCTGTCCAGGCTCATGGGGAAGGGATTCTAGGTGGGGGTATCGGTTTTCCCTTGGCTCCATGCGCCCGATTGCTTGACGTGCATCAAGCAAGCTGAAGATGCCGGGACCTCAGCACTCCACGATGTTCACGGCCAGCCCGCCGCGCGAGGTTTCCTTGTACTTCACCTTCATGTCGGCCCCGGTTTCGCGCATGGTCTTGATGACCTTGTCCAGGCTCACATGGTGGGTGCCGTCGCCGCGCAGCGCCATGCGTGCAGCGTTGATGGCCTTGACCGAGGCAATGGCGTTGCGCTCGATGCAGGGGATTTGCACCAGCCCGCCCACGGGGTCGCAGGTCAGGCCCAGGTGGTGCTCCATGCCGATTTCGGCGGCGTTTTCCACCTGTTCGGGGGTGCCGCCCAGCACCGCACACAGCGCACCCGCCGCCATGGAGCAGGCCACGCCCACCTCGCCCTGGCAGCCCACCTCGGCCCCGCTGATGCTGGCGTTTTCCTTGTACAAAATGCCGATGGCGGCGGCGGTGAGCAGAAAGTCCACCACCCCGGCGTCGGTGGCCCCGGGCACAAAGCGGCTGTAGTAGTGCAGCACCGCGGGCACGATGCCCGCGGCCCCGTTGGTGGGCGCGGTGACCACGCGGCTCCCGGCGGCGTTTTCCTCGTTCACGGCCAGGGCGTACAGGTTGACCCAGTCCAGCACCTGCAGCGGGTCCATCAGCGCCTTTTCGGGGTGGCTGGTCAGGTCGCGGTGCAGCAGCGGGGCGCGCCGCTGCACCTTGAAGCCCCCGGGCAGCGTGCCGGGGGTGGCGCAACCGCGTTGCACGCAGGCCTGCATCACGTCCCAGATGCGCATCAGCCCCGCGTGCACCTCGGCGTCGGTGCGCCAGTGCCGCTCGTTCACCCGCATCACCCCGGCAATGCTCAGGCCGTGTTCGCGGCAGCGTTGCAGCAACTCGTCGCCGGTGCGAAAGGGGATGGGCAGCTGGGTGGCGTCGGGCGCAATCACCTTCTGCTTGGCCCCGTCGGCGGCCACTTCTTCGGTGACCACAAAACCCCCACCCACCGAGTAGTAGGTGCGTTCGGACAGCAGGTTGTCCTCGGCATCCCAGGCGGCCAGGCGCATGCCGTTGGCGTGGAAGGCCAGCGGCGCACGCATGAACAGCAGGTCGTCCACCTCGTGCCAGGCCACGGTGTGTCGCCCCAGCAGGTTCAGTTGCTGCTGGGCACGGATCTGGGCCAGCAGCGGCGCAATGTCCTCGATGGGCACGGTTTCGGGGTCGTGTCCGCACAGGCCCAGCATCACCGCCGTGTGGCTGCCGTGGCCCTTGCCCGTGGCCCCCAGCGAGCCATGCAACCAGCACCTCACCCGGGCCACCCGGGGCAGCAGCCCGGCGCTGTCCAGCCCCTGGGCAAACAGGCGGGCCGCCCGCATGGGGCCCACGGTGTGGGAACTGCTGGGGCCGATGCCGATTTTGAACAGGTCGAACGCCGAAATGGCCATGGGGGTGTCTCCGTTTGAGGTGTAAAGGGTTGCAGCAACAGGGTCAGTGGGCCGCTTGCAGCGCCATGCCCACCGGGGCCGTGCGGGCCTGCCAGTCGGCCACATGCCCGGCCAGTTGGTGGGCGGTGATGGCCGACAGCGTCCAGCCCAGGTGGCCGTGCCCCGTGTTGTAGAACACATTGGGGCATTTGCCAGTGCCCACGCGCGGCAGCATGTCGGGCATCATGGGGCGCAGACCGGCCCAGGGCTCCACACGGCGGGTGCTCACACCGGGGAAGCACTGGTTCACCCAGTCCACCAGCGGGCGGATGCGGTCGGCGCGGATGTCCAGGTTGTGGCCGTTGAATTCAGCCGTGCCCGCCACGCGGAAGCGGTCTTGCCCCAAGCGGCTGGTCACGAGTTTGGTGGCGTCGTCCAGCAGGCTGACCTGCGGGGCGGCTTGCTGGCTGGCCTGGTCGGCCAGGTCCACGGTGATGGAATAGCCCTTGACCGGGTAGACGTTGAGCCGGTCGCCCAACTGGGCCGCCAGCGCCCGGCTGCGCACCCCGGCGCAGACCACCAGGCCGTCGAACGTGCGCACCTCGGTGGCGGCGTGTTCGTCCGCGCTGGCATGGCGCAGCCGCACGCTGGCCGTCTGACCGTTGGCGCGCACGTCCAGCACCTCGCAGCCCGTCAGCACCTCCACGCCGTGGCGGGGCAGGGCCAGGCTCAGGCCGTGGGTGTATTTGTGGATGTCGCCGGTGCTGTCGCTCTCGGTGTAGTAGCCGCCAAAGTAGGTCCCGGCCAGCGTGGGCTCGATGGCCCGCATTTCCTCGGGCGTGACGGCGCGGCGCGGCAGGCCGCCCGCGGCCAGCAGCTCGGACACGCGCCCGGCGTGCTCGAAGTCGGCCTTGGTGCGGTAGATGTGCAGGATGCCCTGGCGGCGGTGGTCGAAGTCAATGCCCTCATCGGCTGCCCACTGGAACAGGTGTTCCCGCGCGGCAATGGCCAGTTGGGCGGTGAACACCGTGTTGTGGCGGTACTTGGGGATGGCGGCCATGAACTCGGCAAACCAGCTCAGCTTGTGCCAGGTGGGGGTGGGGTTGACCAGCAGCGGGGCGTCGGGGGTGAACATCCACTTCAGGCCCTTGACCAGGGTGCTGGGGTGGGTCCACACCTCGGCGTTCGAGGCCGACAGCTGCCCGCCATTGGCATGGCTGGTTTCCATGCCGGCGTAGCGGTGGCGCTCGATCAGGGTGACGCGGTGGCCTTGGCGGGCCAGGGCATAGGCGGTGGTCACGCCGGTGATGCCGCCGCCAATGACGGCCAAATGGGCATGCTGACGGGATGCAGGGGAGGAAGACATGGCCTTTTTTCTCTCGTGATGACAACGGTCCGCAAACAAGAAAGACGTTCTCCCCACCCTGTGCGGGAAGAACGACCCCCTCTGTTTGAAACCTGAGAGATTCGCCGCCCGTCGGGTGACGGGCTGCTTGCTCCTGCGGTGGACTGCATGAACCCGATGCAGCCGCTCTTCAGAGTTGTGTGCCGGGTGGTGAGCCCGGCGGGCCACGCATCGGTCCTGGGTGCCTGAGAGTTTCCGGGGCGGTTGCTCCTTCGGCGCTGAGGCCCCGGGTGGGGCCCCAGTCTCTCCCGATGCGGGAAAAGTCCATCCGTCGCGTTCAGGCGACGCGTTCGCACTCCTCACGCAAATCGGCCAGGAAGGCGTCCACGGCGACCTCGGTGGTGTCCCAGGCGCACATCAGGCGGCAGCCGCCTCCGGCGATGAACTGGTAGAACTTCCAGCCCTTGGCGTACAGCGCCTGCACCGCCGCCGGGGGCATGTGCATGAACACCGAGTTGGCTTGCGGTGCATGCGCCGCCTTCACCCCGGGCACGCCCTGGATGCCCTGGTACAGCCGCTGCGCCATGGTGTTGGCGTGGCCGGCGTTGTTCAGCCAAACGTTGTTTTCCAGCAGGCCCAGCCAGGGGGCGGAGATGAAGCGCATCTTGGAGGCCAGCTGCCCGGCCTGCTTGACGCGGTAGGCAAAGTCTTCCGACAGGTCGCGGTCGAAAAACACCACCGCCTCACCAATGGGCAGGCCGTTCTTGGTGCCGCCGAAACACAACACGTCCACCCCGGCACGCCAGGTGATTTCGCTGGGGTGGCAGCCCAGCGTGGCCACGGCGTTGGCAAACCGGGCACCGTCCATGTGCAGCTTGAGCTTGCGGCGCTTGGCAATGGCGCTGATGGCCCGCACCTCTTCCACCGTGTACACCGTGCCCAGCTCGGTGGCCTGCGTGATGCTGACCACCTTGGGCTTGGGGTAGTGGATGTCGCTGCGCTTGGTCACCAGCTGTTCGATGGCGTCGGGCGTGAGCTTGCCCAGCTTGCCCGCGGGGCTGTCGCCCTCGGTGATGAGCAGCTTGGAGCCGTTGGAGAAGAACTCGGGTCCGCCGCATTCGTCGGTCTCGATGTGCGCCACCGGCGTGCAGATGACCGAGTGGTAGCTCTGGCACATGGACGCCAGCGCCAGCGAGTTGGCCGCCGTGCCGTTGAACACGAAGTACACGTCGCAATCGGTCTGGAACAGGTCGCGGATGCGGTCGCTGGCCCGCTGGGTCCACACGTCATCGCCGTAGGCCGGTTGGTGGCCGTTGGCGTTGGCTTGCGTCAACCAGTGCATGGCCTCAGCACACATGCCAGCGTAGTTGTCGCTGGCAAATTGCTGAGCGTGTTCGGGTGGCGCGGTGTGGGCAGTGGGCATGTTCACTCCTCACCCACGGGCACGCAGCTGCAGAACAGGTTGCGGTCGCCGTAGACGTTGTCCACCCGGCCCACGGGCGGCCAGTATTTCACCGCTTTCAGGCTGGCCAGGGGGAATGCCCCCAGTTCGCGCGGGTAGGGGCGGTTCCACTCGGCCTCCAGCAGGCTGGCGGCGGTGTGCGGGGCGTTCTTGAGCGGGTTGTTGTCCTGCGGCCACTCACCGGCCTCGACGCGGCGCACTTCTTCGCGGATGGCGATCATGGCGTCAATGAAACGGTCCAGCTCGGCCAGGGTTTCGCTCTCGGTGGGCTCCACCATCAGGGTGTTGGCCACGGGGAAGCTCAGCGTGGGGGCGTGGAAGCCGTAGTCCATCAGGCGCTTGGCCACGTCTTCGGCCATGACGCCGCTGGTTTCCTTCAGGCCGCGCAGGTCCAGGATGCACTCGTGCGCCACATGGCCGTTGGCCGATGCGTACAGCGTGGGGTAGTGCGGGGCCAGGCGCTTGCTGATGTAGTTGGCGCTGAGGATGGCGGTTTCGGTGGCGTGCTTCAGGCCATCGGCTCCCATCATGCGGATGTACATCCAGCTGATGGGCAGCACCGCGGCGTTGCCGTAAGGGGCGGCTGAAATGGCGCTGACTGCCGTGGCCGCAGGCGTGGCTCCCACGCTGGCACCCACCGCCGCAGCGGCCTGGTGGCCGGGCAGGTAGGGGACCAAGTCGGCCACCACACACACGGGGCCCACACCGGGACCGCCACCGCCGTGGGGGATGCAGAAGGTCTTGTGCAGGTTGAGGTGGCTCACGTCGCCGCCGAACTGGCCGGGGGCGGCCACGCCCACCAGGGCGTTCATGTTGGCGCCGTCCACGTACACGCGGCCCCCGTGGCTGTGCACCAGGGCGCACAGTTCGGTCACTTGCGTCTCGAACACACCGTGGGTGCTGGGGTAGGTGATCATCACCGCGGCCAGGTTGGCGCTGTGCTTCTCGCAGGCGGCCTTCAGGTCGGCCAGGTCCACGTTGCCCTGGTCGTCGCACTTGGTGACGACCACGGTCATGCCGGCCATCTGGGCGCTGGCGGGGTTGGTGCCGTGGGCGCTGCTGGGAATCAGGCAGATGTTGCGGTGGCCGTCGCCCCGCGCTTCGTGGTAGGCCTTGATGACCAGCAGACCGGCGTATTCACCCTGGCTGCCCGCATTGGGCTGCAGGCTGATGCCTGCATAACCTGTGGCCTGGCACAGCCAGGCGCGCAGCTGCTCGTCCAGCAGGCGGTAGCCTTCCAGCTGGTCGGCGGGGGCAAAGGGGTGGGGCTGCGCAAACTCGGGCCAGGTGATGGGGATCATCTCGGCCGTGGCGTTGAGCTTCATGGTGCAGCTGCCCAGCGGGATCATGCTGCGGTCCAGTGCCAGGTCCTTGTCGGACAGCAGGCGCAGGTAGCGCAGCATGCCGGTTTCCGAGTGGTAGCTGTTGAACACCGGGTGCGTCAGGTAGGCGCTGGTGCGGCGCAGCGACTCGGGCACCAGGGGCGTGGCCGTGGCTTCCAGGGCCTGCACCGTGGGCAGTGCCGCGCCGGGGGCGGCAAACAGAGTCCACAGGCCGGTCAGGTCGTCGCGGGTGGTGGTTTCGTCCAGGCTGATGCCCACAAAACCCGCGCGGCCACCGGTGAAGCGGCGCAGGTTGATGCCCGCGGCCACGGCCTTGGCGTGGACGGCCTGGGCGGCTTCGGCGCTGCCCAGATCCAGCGTGAGGGTGTCGAAGGCGGTGCCGTGCAGCAGCTTGACGCCCAGTTGCTTCAGGCCCGCGGCCAGGATGGCGGTGTAGCGTTCCACGCGCTGGGCGATGCGCTTCAGGCCCTCGGGGCCGTGGTACACGGCGTACATGCTGGCCACCACGGCGGGCAGCACCTGGGCGGTGCAGATGTTGCTGGTGGCTTTTTCGCGGCGGATGTGCTGCTCGCGGGTTTGCAGGGCCAGGCGGTAGGCGGGGTTGCCGTGGGCGTCCACGCTCACGCCCACCAGACGGCCGGGCATGGAGCGTTTGTGCTCGTCGCGGCAGGCCATGTAGGCCGCGTGCGGGCCACCGGCACCCATGGGCATGCCAAAGCGCTGGGTGGTGCCGATGGCGATGTCGGCCCCCATTTCGCCCGGGGCTTTCAGCACGGTGAGGGCCAGCAGGTCGGCGGCCAGGATGAGGGCGGCCTTCTTGCTGTGGATGAGGTCGGCGCTCAGTTGCCAGTCGGCCAGCCAGCCGCTGGAGCCGGGGTACTGGTTGAGGGCGGCAAAGTAGTCGTCCTGCGCGATGGCGGCTTGCCATTCATCGGCCGAGCGCACCACCTGGACGGTGATGCCCAGCGGCTTGGCGCGGGTCTGGATGACTTCAATGGTCTGCGGATGGCAGTCGCCGCTGACGATGAACACGTCGCCCTTGGCCTTGACCGAGCGCTTGGCCAGCGTCATGGCTTCGGCGGCGGCGGTGGCTTCGTCCAGCATGGAGGCGTTGGCAATGTCCATGCCGGTCAGGTCGGCCACCATGGTCTGGAAGTTGACCAGGGCTTCCATGCGGCCTTGCGAAATTTCGGCCTGGTAGGGCGTGTAGGCGGTGTACCAGGCGGGGTTTTCCAGCACGTTGCGCAGGATCACGCCCGGGGTGTGGGTGCCGTGGTAGCCCTGCCCGATGTAGCTCTTGAACAGTTTGTTGTGGGCCGCAATGGCTTTCAGCTCGGCCAGCGCCGCCGCCTCGGTGAGGGGGGCGGGCAGGTCCATGCCCGCGCTGCGGGCGATGCTGCGGGGCACGATGCCGTCGATCAGGTCACGGCGCGAGGCTTCGCCGATGACGGCCAGCATCTGCTGTTCGTCGGCTTCGCTCACACCGATGTGACGGGCAATGAATTCGCTGGTGTTTTCCAGGGCGGCCAGGGACTGTTGGGGCGTGGTCATGGGGCAGGGTCTCGGTCGGGCCGCGAGATCAGGCGGCCAGCTTGGCGTAGGCGGTTTCGTCGAGCAGGGCGTCGAGTTCGGCGGGGGTGCTGAGCTTGACCTTGAAGAACCAGCCAGCGCCCAGCGGGTCGCTGTTGGCCAGCGAGGGGTCGTCGCGCAGGGCTTCGTTCACTTCGGTGATGGTGCCGCTGACGGGCATGTAGACATCAGCCGCGGCCTTGACGGACTCGACCACACCGGCCACGTCCTTCTGGGCCAGGTCCTTGCCCACTTCGGGCAGATCGACAAACACCACGTCGCCCAGCGCGTCTTGCGCGTGGTGGGTGATGCCCACGGTGGCGACGTCGCCATCCACCAGGATCCATTCGTGGTCGGGGGTGTACTTGATAGACATGATTTACTCCTGAAAAGATAGCTGCTTGCGCTTTCAAATAAAGCGCTGGATGCCAAAAAAGTTTAAGAAATCAACCCCGGTGGTAGCGGTTGGGCACGAAGGGGGTGGCCACCACTTCCATGGGCACGGGCTTGCCGCGGACCACGGCGGTCACCCGGCTGCCGATGGTCGCATGTTCCGGTGTCACGTAGCCGATGGCGATGGGCTGGTTGATGGTGGGGCCCAACAGGCCGCTGGTCACTTCACCGATGTGCTGGCCCTGGGCGTCGGTCAACTCGGTGTGTTCGCGCACCGGCACGCGGTCCAGGGCCTTGAGGCCCACGCGCTTCTTGGTGACGGGCACGGTGCCATCCAGCTGACCCAGCACGGTGGCGGCACCGGGGAAACCGCCAGCCCGGGCACCGCCGCTGCGGCGCACCTTTTGCATGGCCCAGTTCAGGCTGGCTTCCACGGGTGTGGTGGTCACGTCGATGTCGTTGCCGTACAGGCACAGCCCGGCTTCCAGGCGCAGCGAGTTGCGGGCTCCCAGGCCGATGGGCTTGACCTCGGCTTGGGCCAGCAGGGCGCGGGCCAGGGCTTCGGCGGCGGTGTTGGGCACCGAAATCTCAAAACCGTCTTCGCCGGTGTAGCCGCTGCGGGTGATGAACAGGTTCACCCCGTTCCACTGGAAGTTGCCGCCGGTCATGAACACCAGGGCCTCGACGCCGGGCACCAGGCGGGCCAGCGCGGTCACGGCTTGCGGGCCTTGCAGGGCCAGCAGGGCACGCTCGGGCAGGGGCGTGACCTGGCAGCGGCCACCCCATCCCTGGACTTGGGCCTGGATGTGGGCGATGTCGCCCACCTTGCAAGCGCCGTTGACCACGACAAAGATGGAATCCGCGGCTTCGCGGAAGAACATCAGGTCGTCGATGATGGTGCCTTCGTCGGTCAGCAGCAGGCCGTAGCGCTGCTTGCCCACGGGCAGGTCGATCACGTCCACGGGCATCAGGCTTTCGAACGCAGCGGCGGCGTCGGCGCCCACCAGGCGCAACTGGCCCATGTGCGACACGTCGAACAACCCGGCGGCATTGCGTGTGTGTTGGTGTTCGGCCATCAGGCCAGCGGGGTATTGCACGGGCATGCTGTACCCGGCAAAGGGCACCATGCGGGCACCCAGTTCCAGGTGCAGGGCGTGCAAGGGGGTGGTCAGCAGATCGTCGAGGTGTTCGGACATGGCAGAGGCCGCAAAGGCTGTGGGGGCAGAGGGTTCCGGCCCGGCCCTGGTGGGGGCTCGGTCCGGGACGTGGTTCACGGGGATCCGTGCACTGCCCCTCTGTCCGCTTTACCTGAGAGATTCACCCGGGCGATGCCGGGCTTGCTCCTTCGGTGGGCTGCATCGGGTGCAGCCTCTCTCCAGGGGGAACACTGGTTCGGGTGGTGGCCCTTGCCGGTGGTTGCCAGTCCTTTTGCCTGAGCGTTCAGGGCCACCGGGGTTTCCGGATGGCCTCCTGCGCCTTCGGCGAACCCGCTGCATTCGATGGTGAACGGCGGGTTTCTCTCCTGACGGGGGTGGATTCTAACTACACCACGGCGCTCAGGGTTGTGCCGGTGGTGGCGTTGTTGGCAGAAGGGGACACGGACGAGGCCGCGGCCAGGTTCACCGCAGCCTGCACGCGCTGGTAGGCCTGGGTGGCCGACTTGGCCGCCGCCGACGAGGTGTAGCCGCTGGCTTGCGCCAGGATGTCCTGGCCCACACGCTGCACCGTGGAAGGGGTTTGGCCGTTGGACTGGGGTCGGTTGGGGTCTGTGGCCGTGTCAGCCGCTTCGGGCGCTGGAATCGTTTGGCGCGAGGGGGTTTTGTCTGCCCGCTGCTGGGCCTGGACGGCGTCCTGCCGGGAGGTTTGGGACTGTCGGTTCAGGTCTTCCGAGCGGGCGGTGGCCTGGCTGGCCTCGTCCTGGGCCTGGCGGCTGAGTTCCTGCAGGCGGTCGGCCCGGGAGCGTGCCGCCTGGGCGTCACGCTGGGCTTGCAGTTGCTGTGACGACAGCACCGACAGTGACATGGATGAACCGATCATGGCAATCCCCGCAAGCTGCCGAACACGGTGTCGGCATCCAGCGGGTTATAGCGCAATCGGCGTCGGACGTCACCTTGGGGGCGGGGTGTGCCCCCACCCGGTCACATGCCGGCGTAGGTGGGGCCGCCACCGCCTTCGGGGGTGACCCAGACGATGTTCTGCGTGGGGTCCTTGATGTCGCAGGTCTTGCAGTGCACGCAGTTCTGCGCGTTGATCACCAGCTGGTCGGCCCCGTCCTTGTTGACGAACTCGTACACCCCGGCCGGGCAGTAGCGGCTTTCGGGGCCCGCGAACTTGGCCAGGTTGACCTTGACGGGCACGCTGGCGTCTTTGAGCGTGAGGTGGGCGGGCTGCTGCTCTTCGTGGTTGGTGTTGCTGATGAACACGCTGGAGAGCCGGTCGAAGCTGATCACCCCGTCGGGTTTGGGGTAGCTGATCTGCGGCATTTCCGCGGCCGGGCGCAGGTACAGGTGGTCGGGCTGGTCGCGGTGCAGGGTCCACGGCGGGGTGTCTATGCCCAGCTTGGGCATGAGCCACTGTTCGATGCCGGTCATCAACTTGCCCACGGTGGGGCCCTTCTTGAACCAGTTCTTGAAGTTGCGCGTCTGTTGCAGCTCTTGGTTCAGCCAGCTTTGTTCAAATGCGGCGGGGTAGGCGCTCAGCTCGTCGTGCTGGCGGCCTGCCACGACCGCGTCGTAGGCGGCTTCGGCGGCCAGCATGCCGCTCTTGATGGCCGCGTGGCTGCCCTTGATGCGAGCGGCGTTCAAGAAGCCCGCGTCACAGCCGATGAGCGCACCGCCCGGGAACACCAGCTTCGGTAACGCCTGGGGCGTGCCGTTGTTGATGGCCCGTGCGCCGTAGGACAGGCGCTTGCCGCCCTCCAGGTGGGCCTTGATGGCCGGGTGCGTCTTCCAGCGCTGCATCTCCTCGAAGGGGCTCATCCAGGGGTTCTGGTAGTCCAGACCCACCACAAAGCCCAGCGTGACCTTGTTGTCTTCCAGGTGGTACAGGAAGCCGCCACCAAAGGTGTGGTCGTCCAGGGGCCAACCGGCGGTGTGCACCACCAGGCCGGGCTTGGCCTTGTCGGCGGGGATTTCCCACAGTTCCTTGATGCCGATGGCATAGCCTTGCGGGTCCTTGCCCTGGTCCAGCTTGTACTTGGCGATCACCTGCTTGCCCAGGTGGCCACGCGCCCCTTCGGCAAAAACGGTGTACTTGGCATGCAGTTCCATGCCGATCTGGAAGCTGTCCATGGGCACGCCGTCCTTGCCCACGCCCATGTTGCCGGTGGCCACGCCCTTGACGGAACCGTCGTCGTTGTAGAGCACTTCAGCGGCGGCAAAACCGGGGAAAATCTCCACGCCCAGGGCTTCGGCCTGCTCGGCCAGCCACTTGGTGAGGAAGCCCAGACGCACCACGTAGCAGCCGTGGTTGTGGAAGTTGCGCGGCAGCAGCCAGTCGGGCGTGCGGGTGGAGCCGGTTTCCGAGAGGAAGAGCACGTCGTCGCCCGTCACTTCCTGGTGCAGCGGAGCGCCCATCTCTTTCCAGTTGGGGAAGAGTTCGTTCAGCGCAATCGGGTCCATCACCGCGCCCGACAGGATGTGGGCGCCGGGTTCACCGCCTTTTTCGAGGACGACCACCGAGAGGTCGGTGCCTTTTTCGGCGGCCAGCTGCTTCAGGCGGATGGCAGTGGACAGCCCGCCCGGGCCACCGCCGACCACGACCACGTCGTATTCCATGGCCTCGCGGGGGCCGTATTGCGCCAGGATCTCTTCAGGGGTCATGATGGGCTCGCTCAGATGGTTCTGGTGGGGGAGTGTGCGTTGCGCAGCCAAGGGCCGCTGACGCCAGTGCGATGGATTTTAGTGGTGGTTCGCGTGTAATAGCACGACCGTTCGTTTTTTTGGAGTGCTCTTTCTTCCCGTCGAAAGCGCCAACACCCTGCCGCGTGACCGTGGCAGGGTGTTGGATTGTCAAAGAAAATCAGTTCTATCGCTTTTGGATAAAGCGTAATCAGCTATTGTTTTTGATGAAACTCACGGCGGAACCGATGGCCTCACGCTGCGTGGGTGCTGGGTGTTTTCGTTTCTCGCATCGAGTCTGGAATGTTGATGACCACTTCTTTGGTTCCAGGGGTCGAAGCATCGCCGGGGCGAGGGGGCGTGGACAGTGGCACTTCAAAGCGTGTGGGTAAGGCGCCCAGCGCTTCGCGCACGTCTTTTGCAAACTTCAGCGTGTTGCCAATGGCGTCTTGCGCCAGCAACTCGTTGGCCCCATGGCTGGCATTGGTGGCGGCACGGTTTGACAGGTACTCTTCCACGCCACCCTCAACGCCGCGCTTCATTTGCCACATGAGGCCCGGGTCAGCCGCTGCTTCGCGTCGGTTGTCCTTTACCGCAATGGCGGTGTGTTGGCTCGTGGCGCCAACATAAGCCATGAAGCCAGAGACCGCCGGAACGGTAAGCGCCTGGTGGAGGGGGGCGTTTTTGACACCCCCTGTGGCCGCTGATGTCATTCGGCCAACGACCGAAGATGCGGCACTGCCAAACACCCCCAAATGGAACATTTGCCCAACCCGTTGACCGGTCTGGGCCGAAAACTCCAGCATCGTGTATTTGGCCTTGACGTCGGCCCAGAGTTGTGGCGACAGCACGGCCTTGTCGGACGCCACCAGAAGCGATTCGGCCAGACCGCCTGGGGTCAAGTCGGTCAGTTTGCCGCTTTTGAGCGTCTCTGCATCATTTTTCAGTGCTTGCAATGCAACTTGGTCTTTGGCGATGTCTGCAGCAGAGCGCGTAGGCGCATTGGATCCGTTGAGCAGTGTTTCCAGCCCATCGACTTGCCGCTTGATTTCGTCAGACACATGCTTGACCAGTGACTGTGCCGGGGTGCTGATGAAGCCGCGCAGTTTGGTGGCATCGATGTCTGATGCCTCGATGGGTTGACCTTTTTGGAGTTTGTCGTTGCCCTGTGCGGTGAAGAAATCGCCGTACATGAGGTTGAGCTTGTTGTTGTATTCCTGCTTGTTGCGCTCGTCGAAGGCTGCGGCCACATGCTGCCCAGCCGTCAGCACCATGGAGGCGACCGTTTGCACCGTGGGGGACACCAGTGCATTCGTGGTGATTTTGGCCAAAAGGCCGGTGTAGCCCGCCACCGGGGCGCGCAAGGTGCGGGGAATGGCTTGTTGCGCATTGGCTTGCCACTGGAGTTCGTGGTGGCCTTGCGTCATCATGAAATCGCGCTGTGTGCTGTACAGCTTTGTTTCGGCACCGATCAGCTGTTCCACTTGTTCGCGCAGTTTTTGCAGCGCAGCGGGCTCCAGGCTCTTGAGCTTTGACTCCAGGTGTGTGTCCGGTGTGATCCCAATCTCGTTCATCGTCAAATGAACGGCATCGTGGGCGCTGGCAAGCTCCTTGACGTCGTTTTCCAGCTTCTTCGCCAAATCGGGGAGGCGGTGCTTGGCATTGATGTTTGCCTTGTCGGGAACGATGACCGGACCGCCATGTTCGCGGATGGATTCACACAGTTTGACCACTGCGGTTTGCTGAAACGCGTTCATGGGGGCACCGACGGCGGCCCCTGCCATGCTCAACCCTGCAGCAGCCCAGGGGCCTTTTTCGGCACCCAGAAAAGGCGAAGCAATGAACAAGATGGCGTTGTTGACGAAAGAGCCCGTGGGGTATGGCAGGCCCGATCGAAAAGCCGCACTTCGCAAGGCTTGAACGTCGGCTTCATTCATGCCTTGTGCTGCATACCATGCAGCCACTTTCTCGTCGGTGACGCCTTTCATCAGGTCGGCATTGGTGGTCGGGCGGTTGATGACCTTGCCGGGGGCTGCTCGCCTGAGCTCATTGACCAGGGTGGCCGCAGATGCCGCATCAATCGTGCGGTTCACCGCAGCTTCGATGGCCGCTTGCAACCGTTCCATGACTGCGGCTGCAGGTCGTTGGGGGCCACTGGCTTGCTGTACTGATTCGAGACTTGTTTGTGGCGACCCCGTGCTGTGGAGGCTCCCTGTCTCAATGTCACCGGCGCTGGTCAGGGTGGTGCGACCTGACCTACCCAGCAAATCTGCCAAGCTGGTGGCGGCGGTGCTCACGGCAGCGAGTGTCGCGGTGGCGATGCGTCTGGATGCACCCATGTCGTCAGGCGCGCGGTGGCTGCGGTCCGGCAAATCCAAGTGCTCGCCCGGCAAACGGGCTGTGAACCTTGCCAGCGATGAATCACTGCGCTCCACATTGCTGGGGAGCAATGGCGATGGGCTGGAAGTGACGTGGCTAGACGCCGTTGATATGTCCACGGTGGTATCTCCCTGTCTATGTGTATTTGTTGCTCAAGTGTGTCGATGACCGGTGAATGCGTACCCGCAAAACCGAAGTGAAGGCGCTTGACGCGAATGTGGAGGCGAGGCGCTATGCGTCTTAGTCACCCCTGAAGAACCCCGAGAACCCGCATGAGTGCTGGTTTTGCGGGTGATTCTGTGGTGGCAGAACTCCCAGTTTGATTTCCAATAGGCACTGCTTTCTGGGAGTTCTGCCGTGCTGTTTGCCTGCCCCGCCACCGACGATTTCTTTCGCTCACGCATCGACCACATGATCGACCTGCGCCACCCGCTGGCCGTGTTGTCTTCGCGCATGCCCTGGCAGGAGATCGAAGCACGGGTGGCCCAGGTGTTCAGCCGCAAAGGCCGCGCCGGTGTGGCCATGCCCGACCTGGACCTCTTCGGTGAACAAGTGCAGCGCGCTGCGGTGTCCAGCAACGCCGGGCGCCCACGTGTGCCACTGCGCACCATGATCTCGCTGCTGTACCTCAAACACGCTTTCAACGAATCCGACGAGGGCGTGGTGGCGCGCTGGGCCGACACACCTCGCTGGCAGTTCTTCTCAGGCTGCGCGTACTACGAAGACCGCCAGCCCTGCGACGCCACCACCCTGGTCAAGTTCCGCCAGTTGCTGGGCGAAGAAGGCGTGGAGGAGCTGCTGGCACAGACCCTCAATGTGGCCGTACAACTCAAGCTGATCCAGCCGCAGGAGCTCACCCGCGTGATCGTGGACAGCACCGTGCAGCACAAGGCCATTGCCCACCCCACCGACAGCCGTTTGCTGGAGACGGCACGCACCAAGCTGGTGGAGGCGGCCAAGGACGCCGGGATCGAACTGAAGCAAACCATCGGAGCTGCCGTTCGGGAGGCACTGGGCCAGACCCTGAGCAAGGCCCAGCGCATCGTTGCCCAGAGCGGCCAACGCAAAGCCACCGATGGACAACCCAAGCTCTACGCTTGGCACGCCCCGGAGGTGGACTGCATCTCCAAAGGCAAGGCCAGGACACCCTACGAGTTTGGCGTGAAGGTGAGTATTGCCAGCACGCTGAAACACAACCTGATCGTGGGTGCCCGCGCGTTCCACGGCAACCCGTATGACGGCCACACATTGAACGAGCAACTGGAGCAGGCGAGCATCCTGATGCAGGACAGCAGAGTCAAGCCATCAACGGCGTTTGTGGACCTGGGCTACCGGGGGGGGGATGCAGACAACCCGGATGTGCACATCGTGCACTGGGGCAAAGCCAAGCGCATCAGCGAGCAAGACAGGAAGCAGCTCAAGCGGCGTCAGGCCATCGAGCCGATCATCGGCCACCTCAAGGCCGATCACCGCATGGACCGCTGTCACTTGAAGGGTGAAACCGGTGACCGGCTGCATGCGGTGCTGTGCGCCGCGGGTTACAACATCCAATGGCTGCTGCGCATGATCGCAAAGAAGGGGGTGAGCTTCTTGCTGCGCCTTTACTTGCGCCTGTGCTCGGCTATGGACGTGTCACTGAACTGGCTCCAGGTGCCGCGCTCCGGGTCGACACCAACTTCACACGCACCATCAACCGCCGTTTGCGCCTGAAATGAATAAATCAGGGGCGACTAAATCAGGGGCGACTCCTTCGCCCAGGAATTTGATGCACGTGCTGCCCACCAGCAAATCCAGAGCCGTGGCGCTGGGTCTGTCGGCAGTGGACATGCGGTGCTTTATTTTGACGACGGCTCAGCGTGCTGCAGTCCGGCACGGGCCATTGCAGGTCCGCCAGACGAAGCAGGCTTTGAACCAGCCCCGAGGTCTGGCGCGGCGCCAAGCCCAGCAGGCATTTGATGCCAGGCAGAACTGGATGGCTGCATCCGAAAACGTCGGATGGCGGCCTCGTTGACCGGTGGGCTGCGCAAACCACTGCATGTCCTTGTTCAGCCAGACGGTCCACGCACCTCTGGCTTTGAGGGCCTTGTTGTACTCGCGCCAGTTCGTGGTTTTGTATTGCCTCTTGACCGGTTTGTTGGATTTTTTGCTATCACTTCAAGAGCACATCAGAGCGCTGTCCACCGATTTGTGCAGCAAAGCCCAACTGCGCCGTGTTTTTGGCCAGCCCCCGATACAATTCAACGAATTTACTATAGACGCCAACCCATCAACAAAGCCAGAATACCCCCGGCAATGTCAGACGTTTGCCCAATCCAATCCAGCATTAATTCGGCACCCTACACCGTCGATATTGTGTCCCCCCAGTTCCCTTGCGGTTCTTCCTGGCTCGCTAATGCGTTGCTGGAAATGCAGGTGTTGCTGCGTCATCTGTGGAGCTTCGAAACAGCAGGCGAATGGGAACATGGTTCAAACGGGGTTTCGCGTTACATCGCCCAGCACTTGCCGTGGGGGCAGACGCTGCCTAGCCTCCGCGTCGGAAAAACTTTTCAGTTCCATCGGGACATTCATCCCCGATTTTCACATCTGTATCCCTGGCAACTCGAGCCCTGCTCCAAGATTGTATTGATGGTGCGTGATCCGCGCGACGCGCTGTACTCGATCTGGCAGTGGCAACAGCACAACGAAAAGTATCCGCCGTCGATTCCATTTACTGAGTATCTTGCTAGCCCCTTTTACGGTGGCCCGATATCGATCGTCGACATGCTGTGGTTGCACTTGCGAAGCTGGCTTTCGCTGCGAACGGATGAGTCACGGCAAGTGTATGTGCTTCGATTCGAAGACTGGAAACGCGATCCGGTCGGCGAGCTCACAGCGGTCACACGGTGGATGGGGCTTGACTGCGGCCAAAGCGTGCTGGCTCGTGCTGCAGCCGCCTCCGACGTGAGCAACCTGCATCGCATCGAAGGAGAGTTAGCGCGCGCGAACCCAAACGCCAGACGGTTCCATCGGTTGGGGCAGCCAGAGGAGTGGCGCATCGCATGGCAAACAGATTGGAGTAAAGCGCTCGGCCGACATTGGCTACCTGTGTACCGAGCGCTAGGCTACCCGCCGCCCTCAAGATTCGGCCCCGTGGTTCCTGCATTTGATTTGAACCGAGTCCTGGCTTGGCGCGATCTCACCGAGCCAGCCCTTGTGCAACAATGGCACCATAAGCTGTCTACCTACATGATTGATGATTAAGAGCGATGGCGTCGCTCCATCTGAATAATTGGTCACAGGCGCGACGTGATCGACATAGATCGAGAAAAAAGATAGAAATCAGAGGACTTTCATTATGACTAAGATTCTTTTTGTTTACCCACCATATTTGGCGCCTTCTCATGTAGAACGCATCCTGGCAGGCACCGAGGAAATTGCGATGGGTGCGCCGCTGGGGCTCATGTACATTTCCGCGTACCTCAAGAAGAGCGGCTTTGCCGGGGAGATTGAGCTGCTGGACTTGATGGACATCGTCTACCGGGATCGCCGCGTGCTGGCTGACGCCGCCTTATTCGAGAACGCCATAACGCAACATCTGGCGGACTTCAAGCCGGACGTGATTGGCATCACCCTGAACTTCTCCGTAAGCTGGAGCTATTTCGTCCAGATTTCCCGTGTGATCAGGGAACATCTGCCAGAAGCCACGATCGTCGTTGGCGGCGGTCATGCAACGTTTGCGTACAAACATGTGCTTCAAGGGGGATTAGCCGACTATGTTGTACGCGGGGAGGGTGAATATGCATTTTCCGACCTGATCAACGCACTAGGTTCTGGTAAGGAGTGCACCATCCCGGGTGTCTTCGATCTGGCCAAATCGAACACACCCGCAAGCGATATCGGTAGGATGTTCAACTTCGAGGACATCGAGATGCCCGATTGGGACTTGGTCGACGCCGAAGGCTATACGCGCGGGAATAATTCTTTTCGATTCCTTGGCTCTCGTGGCGACGTCTTTGCCCAGATCGTCACCGCACGAGGCTGCCCCTATCAGTGCACCTATTGTGCTGCCAGCAATGCCTACGGAAACAAGCTGCGATACAGACCTGTGGATCGTGTTATCGCGGAAATCGAGTGGCTCAGAAACAAGTACGGCGTCACCGGATTCATTCCGGAGGATGACATGTTCATCTCCAAAGCGGAGCGCTCGCTACATTTGCTTAAGGCGCTGGCTGTTGACAACAGGGGAATCAAGATTGCGATCCGAAACGGGCTTGCTGTCAGCGCGCTGAGTGAGGAAGTCGTGGACTTGATGGTTCAAGCCAACGTTACAACTTGCAACGTCGCCATCGATGGCGGGACTCAAGAGATACAAAAGCAGATTGGCAAGAATTGTGATTTGGTCAAGGCCAAGCGCATAACGCGTTACATTCGGGATCGGGGCATCGAAACCTGTGCCTGCATGATCATCGGGCACTACGGGGAGACACGCGAACTCCTGGATGCCGCCATCGAATACATCAAGAGCCTGGAGGCCGACTGGCTCAACCTTCAGGTTTGTGCGCCGCTGCCCGGATCTGAGTTCTACCGTTTGCTTTGCAGAGATGGAATCATCAAAGATACGCCTGATTATTGGAATCACGACTATGAAATCAGGTCGTTCGCGCTCAACGGCATCTCCGGAGAAGAGATATCGCGAATCAGGAAGCGCACCTATTACCACAATAACTACGCCAACAACGTCAATATACGGGAAGGGATGCATCGCCGCGCGCTGAACTACTATGACCGGCGTTGCGAACAGAAAGACAATGACCTGTTCTCCCACCTGTATCAGGCGAAATGTCTCTACGCGATGGGCATGGACGATGAGGCGGCCCTATCCATGAAAAAAGTTGCTGCCATTATGCAGACGGCTGACGGAAAAAAGACCTATCTTGAGAATCTGGAGTTTGTACCTCCCGAACTGGCGTAGGGATGGCAGAGAATTTCGAAGACTCGACATCTATGCAATAAAGCGAATGTGCCGGATCTGGCAATTTTGGGTCACGGATTCAGGATACACTCATCAGGAGTGCTCCAGATAATATGCATGTTCCGCCTTTGGGTTCGGAAGGCAAGATGTCTGGGTTTGTCAGATTATTCACGAATTAAGTTAGATATGCCCCGTAGGGTGGGAGGTCAGATGTATAGGCAGCTGAAGCCCGCTGGATTCGCCCGATCTACATGTTGAATACCATATTTCCTGCGCAGGGTCCATTTGGAAAATCTGCTGGCTTGTACAGGCTGAAGTCACAGCTTTACCTTGCTGAAATTCCTGAATTCTTGGTGGTTTCACTCAAAGAATGGCAAGAGTTTCGGCAGTATTTTCTACACCAATGTCGCGAAAAATTAGGTGGTGGATTGCTAGCCGTTCGTAGCGATGCGGCATCTGAAGACCAAGATTTTTCATCGCAGGCAGGACGTTTCAGAACCCATCTGAATGTAGACATGCAACGATTGGAAACTGCCATTGAAGATGTGTTTCATTCTTTGCCCGGTGTTCCAAACGATCAGGTAATGGTTCAGCGTATGGTTGAGAATGTTGTGATGGCCGGCGTGGCTTCGACCCACCGGATTCATGATGGAGCGCCCTGGTACTGCATTGAAATTTCCGATGGGGACAGCGCTTCAGTGACTGCCGGGCGATCCACCGGACGGCTGCATGCCATCTTGCGCGATGCCGTTGACCAACCCGAGACTCTTCAACAGATCAGAGCCGATGTGCGTCTGGCGCTGGAGCTGTTACGAGAGATCGAAGCGATCCATCTTGGGCAACCGCTTGAAATCGAGTTTGCTCTCGGAGCGTGTGACGTTACAGCGGTCAAGCCATTCGTTTATTTGCTTCAGGTACGTCCCATCGTTCAGTCACAGTGGTGCCACAAGCCAAGACAAATGCCATTGCCCAATATGGATTTTCTATTGGAACCAGACCCTTGCTCGGAGGTCTGTGGCCCTCAAACCGCACTGTCCTTGATGTCCGATTGGAATCCTGCAGAACTGCTGGGGGCGCACCCACGACCGCTCGCGATGTCGCTTTTCCAGCACCTCATTTCAGATGGAGTCTGGTGGCAGTCGCGAGCGGAACTAGGCTACTTGAATGTCCCCAAGACGAATATCTCGCTGTTGCATGTTTGGCTGGGTCGTCCAATGGTCGATGTGCGTCGTAGTGCCAATTCTCTGCTGCCCGCCGATCTTCCAGTCGAGCTCAGCACTCGCCTGGTTCATCATTTCATCGAGATGCTGAAAGCCCGCCCAGAGCTTCACGATAAGGTGGAATTCGAGATTTACAGAACTGCCCGTGATTTTATGTGTCGATCAGATCTATCCGCACAATGGTCTGATGTTCTTGGTGTTAAATCCTGGAACCAATGGGAGGATGCGCTGGGCCACTTGACTATTCGTCTGACTTCCATGGCAGCTGATTCTCCATTTAGACAGCATTGGGAGCACATCTGTCAACTGTCCATAACACCGCCGGATCTGCACAATTGGCGCATGAGGCTAAAGCGAAGCCGACTGGGAAGTCATGCATTCGCGGCCCTCGCGCGTCTTGCCTTCATTGGTGAAGCCCAGCTTCGTTCTGCCATCCAGCGCGGTGCTCTGTCCCCCGACAGGGTGCTCTTGGTAAAAGGGGCGGCACGCCAGCGATTCGCTGGACCTGCTCGGGCGGGACAAGTCGATTGGGATGCGTACCAGCGCCCCAGCTCATTCGATATCAGGCAACTGCCTGTGCCAGCGAGTCACAGTGTGGGACAGTGCAATGTCAAGGCCAAGCATCACTCCTTTGTCCTGAGTCGGGAAGAAAACCGTGCTCTGACACTGCTGTTGCGAGAGACTGAACTGCCCTTAACTGCATCTGAATGGGTTGAGTTCGTACAGGCCACGGCCAGTGCAAGAGAATGGGCAAAGCATGTCTTCACTGCCGATCTGTCTGTTGCTTTGGAGTTGATCGCCGCTGAATTTCAAGGCATTGGTCTCGATCGCGAGGCTGCTTCCTGGCTCAGGCTAGACCAGTTGGTGGCAAGCCCGGCGGATCCGCAGCAACGCAGACTACTGTGGAATGACTGGGCGCAAGAGGCACAAACTCTCCACGCCAGCGAGGCCATGCAGGTGGTGAGCCCGGTGTTATGGCATCCTGCCCAACGTCACGTGGTAGACAGTTTCAACACCTTGCCAAACTTTGTAGGCTGGCAAATGGCAAAGGGGCATTTGGTGATCGAACCTCAGGCAGATCACCCCGCGACTGAGCTTAGGCACGCTATTGTCTTGTTGCGTCAGGCTGATCCAGGCTTTGATTGGTTGTTCAACCATCAGATCGCTGGATTGATCACCGTCTGGGGGGGGGCCAACTCCCACATGGCAATCCGTTGTGCCGAGAGGGGACTGGCTGCTGCCATCGGTTGTGGAGAGCATGTGCTGGTCAGGGCACACAAGGCCCGTCAAGCCACCATCGATCCTGCGGGGGGCGGCTTGTGGTTGAACTGAAACAGGTATCGGCAGCACGTTGGCGTGTCGCGGTGACCCAGCGGCGTCTGCCAAGCTGTGCGACAAGCGTTGCACGCGATGCCTTGGATGCCGAGTGGTCTGACTGGTTCTGCGAGAACGCCGCATGGGCACAGTTCGTCCCGTTGCCCAACTTTTCCGATCCGGACCGAGCCTTCCGCTGGATGGCCGACTGGGGGATCAACGCCCTGCTCTTGACCGGTGGTGAGGACGTGGGCAGTTCCCCTGTCAGGGACGCGCTGGAACAGACCTTGTTGCAGCATGCCCGCAGACAGCGGTGGCCGGTCTTGGGCGTTTGCCGTGGCATGCAGATGCTGCACAAAGAATCAGGCGGAGAACTTGTTCCCGTCGATGGGCACGTCGGACAAGTGCATGGCTTGCAGACTTCACTTCAGGATAAGGTTGTGAACTCCTGGCATCGCTGGGGTATTCGTGAGGTCGCCGAGGGCTGGCAGGCCATCGCGGTGGCCCCCGATGGCAGCGCGGAAGCCATGGGCCATCGGCATCTGCCCTGGTTGGGCCTGATGTGGCACCCAGAGCGCCCGCAGGGGGGGGCTGAATTGACCCGATCATGGCTGGGGCAGATTTTCCCAGTCGCTGATTTCTGAGGATTTTGACACTATGACATCGACATATGCCCTTGAATGGGATTACACAGACTTGGCAGAGACCTACGATCTGCGGGCCGACTATTCCTCTGAATTGATCCGGCGCACACTGTCTCGGATCGGATGTCATGGGGGCACTCCGTCTCTCGAGGTGGGTGCTGGCACGGGCAAACTCACCACCTTGTTGTGTGATCATGGCCTGGATTTAACGGCACTCGAACCCAACGAACGCATGCGCGCGGTCGCTTTCTCAAAAGGCCTGGATCGTCGTGCTCGCTGGCTTGCCGCTCGAGGAGAAGCGTTGCCGGTCACAAGCCAGAGTTGTGAGTTGGTCGCGTTCGGGTCATCTTTCAATGTGTTGCCCGCTCAGCGGGCACTCGCCGAGTGCGCTCGGGTTCTCAAGCCGGGCGGTCATTGGCTTGCCATCTGGAACCACCGTGATCTGGACGACCCACTGCAGTGCGAGGTGGAGGCACTTATCAGGGCGCATTTGCCGGGCTATGAGCTGGGACGCCGTCGGCATTCGCCAGAGCCTGATCTTCTGGCACATGGCTGCTGGCACGACATCTGTGCCGACGAAGAACGGTTTGTGGTTGAGGTCAGCACGCTGGCGTGGATGGAGGCATGGCAGTCCCACGCGACGTTGCGGCGGCAGGCTGGCACCAAGCTGGCTGAAATCCTGACTGGCATTGAACAGCTGCTGGGTTCGAATCAGGTGTTGGCGGTGCCCTACATCAGTCGCCTCTGGACGGCGCGCATATGAGTTCATCCAAGGTTCGCCAGGCCGTTGTACTGGCAGCAGGCCGTGGAAGCCGCATGGGGGAGCAGACGGACTCACTTCCCAAGTGCCTGATCCCACTTGCAGGTCAACCTCTGCTAGGTTGGACTCTGCGCTCGCTGCAAGCGAACGGTATTGAGCGTGTGCTGATCGTGACTGGTTGGCAGTCCGAGTGCTTGACAGATTGGTCACCACATCTGCGTTTTAACCCCCGATGGCATGAGGCCAACATGGTTTGCAGCCTTCAACTGGCTGCAGATTGGTTGGAGCGTGCCCCCACCCTGGTGGTCTATGGCGACGGTGCCTATGGCACCGATGCGATCCACAGTGCCCTGACAGGTACTCAGGCCGACCTGACCGTGCCGGTCGATACCCAATGGCTGGCGTTGTGGCGGCGGCGCTTTGCGGACCCACTGGATGATGCTGAAGTGCTGCAATCCCGGGAGGGATATCTCACCCGTATCGGATTTCGCGCCACCTCGCTGGATGACATACAGGGCCAGTACATGGGGCTGTTGAGAACGTCGCCGACAGGATGGCGATGGATAAGCACCTTGCTCGCCAGTTTGGCCGCCAATCATGGCGAATCCATGGTGGATCGCCTGGACATGACCAGTTTGCTGCAACACCTCATCGAGGTGGGCCGGAAGATCGCCTGTGTGGAGGTTTCCGGCGGCTGGGTTGAGATTGACTCGCCGCAGGATGTTGCCGTGATCGAGGCCGCTTTGTCTGAATCCGGGTTCAGCCATGACTTCAGAATTTGAAGCACCGGGCCCGCAGGTGGCCCCCATCTTGTGGATCACGGGACTGTCGGGCGTCGGCAAATCGACACTGGCCCATGCTGTTGCCGACGTCCTGAGGGAAGAGGGCCTACGCCCACTGGTATTGGACGGGGATGAGATGCGTCAACTGCTTGAGGCACCAGAAGATCAGTCGTCCCATCGTCCGGAGCAACGGCTGCACCGGGCGTGGCGCATGGCCCGGATGGCGCGATGGGCTGCACTTCAAGGTATACCTGTCATCGTGGCCACCATTTCCTTGCGTCACGAGGTGCAGGCGTGGAGTCGAGCTGGTCCCACCCCCTATGCCGAGGTCTTTTTGCAGGCGGATCTTGATTTGCTGCGACAGCGCAAACCCTCTCTGTATGGGCACTCTGGCGGCCCTCCCGCCTTGCATGTGGTGGGTATCGATGTCGCTGCAGAATACCCCAGACAGGCGGAATTGATCCTGCAGCAAGACTTCGTCGACGGCTCTTTGTCCTTGCTCCTGGCGCAGACCCTGGGGTTGTGGAAGACCCTGTTCAAACAGTCAATGGAGCGGGGATGACGGCCCACCCGTGCTTCAACCTGAACATCGTGTCGCCACAGTTCCCTTGTGGCGCGGCGTGGTTGGCCAATGCCTTGATCGAGTTGGGTGTTCCCTTGTGGGAGCTATGGGGTTTTGATACCCGATCTGAATGGGAGCGCCAAGGCGATGGCAAATACCGCTATGTAGCGGGTTACGGCCCGTGGCAGCAGACCCTGGCCAGCCTCCAAACAGGACGGCTACACGAGTTCGATCTGGCACTGCAGCCCCGGTTTAGCCATGGCTTTCCCTGGCAATGCGATCTGACCCAGCGCACGATTTTCGTCGTGCGCGACCCCCGTGACGCCCTGTACTCTGAGTGGCAGCGGCAATTGCGCAACAGCCAGATTGCCAAGGCGACGCCATTTGAGGTCTTCCTGAAAATGCCATTTTTCGGGGGGCCCATTTCCCACATCGACATGCTCTGGCTGCATCTGCGCAGTTGGCTGGTCTGGAGGGATGAGAGTCCGTCGAGTTTCAAACGGCTGCGCTTCGAAGACTGGAAATCCGAACCAAAAAAGCAACTGACCGAAGCCTGCCAATGGATGGGACTCCGTCCGGACCCGGCTGCGGTCAGCCAAGCTGCTGCTGCCTCCGAGGTGGATCACCTGCAGAAGGTCGAGGAGCGTTTGTTACTCAGTGATCCGTCGGCCCGCCAATTCAATCGACGTGGACAGATGTACGAGTGGCGCAGTGCCTGGAAGATTGAATGGTTCAACGCCTTCGGCGCACATTGGTGCGCTCTGTTCGATGCGCTGGACTATGAGCCCAACCCTGTCGCCGGGCAATGGCCCCTGTGTTTTGATCTGGACGAGGTCCTTGTCTGGCGCAGACTGGACTCCGTGACGGAGCGCAGACTTTTGGCCCACCGCTTGTTCTCCAGTTCGGTGCATAGCAACACATACCCGGCTCCATCATGAACCCCCACGCTTTTCCGCCGACTTCGCCAGCGGCTGCTGTCCAAATGATCTGGCGTCATCGCCATCTTCTGCTTCAACTGACTTGGCGAGAGATCCGTCAACGGTACCGCGCCTCGGCCCTTGGGGTGTTGTGGTCCTTGCTGACGCCTCTGTTCATGCTGGGCGTCTACACATTGGTCTTTTCCGGGGTCTTCAACGCCCGCTGGGGCGGGCGTACGGACACCCAAGGCTTGTTTGCGATCGTGCTCTTTGTGGGCATCAGTCTGCATGGGCTGATGGCGGAGATCACCACCCGTGCCCCCGGCCTGATCGCGGAGCACACCAGTTACGTCAAGAAAGTTATGTTTCCATTGGAGGTGCTTCCTATCGTGCCTTTGCTTGCCGGCCTGTTCCAGTGTCTTTTGAACTTGTGTGTGCTCGTCGCCGCCTTGTTGCTCTTGGGCGGAGATCTGTCTTGGCATGTGCTGCAACTTCCCGTGGTCCTGGCACCGTTCGTGCTTTTGCTTCTCGGTCTTGCGTGGCTTCTGTCGGCCATGGGGGTGTTTCTGCGCGACCTCTCATCCATCTCGGCACTCGCCAGTACCGGACTCATGTTTCTGGCCCCGGTGTTCTATTCGATGGATGCAGCCCCCGCGTACCTGCAACCGTGGCTGCAACTCAATCCGTTGACGTTTGTAATTGAACAGGCCCGCCGATGCCTGATCTGGGCCCAGCCGCTACAGTGGGAAGGACTGGCGACCTACACCGTGATCGCTGGCTTGGTCGCTTGGCTTGGATTTTTCTTCTTTCAGAAGACCCGCAAAGGATTTGCCGATGTCCTCTGAATCAATTGTGATTCGCGCGGTCGACCTGGGTAAGCGTTATCAGATTTATGCGCGGCCAGTGGATCGGCTCTGGCAATTTGGTATCGATCAGTGGAATGCCTTGACCAAACGGCAACTGGCACCTCGCTACCGTTCGTTTACAGCCCTTCAAGGACTCAGTCTCACAGTGCGAAGAGGGGAGACTGTTGGCATCATCGGCCGCAACGGATCAGGAAAGTCGACCCTGCTGCAGTTGCTGTGCGGAACCCTCAGCCCGTCCGAAGGGGTTGTCGAAGCCCATGGGCGTGTGGCCGCATTGCTGGAGTTGGGCTCTGGCTTCAATCCGGAGTTTTCAGGCCGTGAAAACGTGTTGCTCTACGCCAGCGTTCTGGGGCTCAGTCGCGAGCAGACCCTAACCCGCTTCGCCGACATCGTTGCGTTCGCTGACATTGGGGATTTTCTGGATCAACCGGTCAAAACCTATTCGAGTGGCATGGCTGTGCGTCTGGCCTTTGCCGTCATTGCACATGTGGATGCAGACATTCTTGTCGTGGATGAGGCGCTGGCAGTGGGCGATGCTTTCTTTACGCAGAAATGCATGCGCTTTTTGCGCAGCTTCATGCAACGGGGTACTGTACTAATGGTCAGTCACGACACGGAAGCCATTAAGGCCTTGTGCAACCGAGTGGTCTGGCTAGAGAAAGGGCGTGTGATCCAGGATGGCCCCACTAAAGACGTCTGCCAAGACTATCTTGACGATTTGCTGTCGAGTCAGGCTGAAATGACACGACTTGCTGAATCAGCAAGCCAATCGTCCACAGATGAACAGCGACTCTATATGCCTGCGCCGCTGCCTCCTGCCGTACAAGGGGTTGACCCGGGCAGCAGGGTGTACTTCTCGCCCATGCCCTTGCGGGACACCGGCGCTGGATTGGGGGGGGCAACCGTGCGCCGCGTGGGCTTTCAAGACTACCATGGCATCGAAGTGCATGGAGTATCCGCGGGTGAGTCCGTGTCACTCGTTATTGAGGTGGGAGTTGACAGGTGCATTGTCAGTCCCTTGATCGGCTTCATGGTCAAAGACCGGACTGGTCAGGCCTTGTTTGGCGAGAACACGCGCATGGTTCAATTCTCGGAGACCAATGCCCTGAAGGCTGGCGATTGTGTGCGTGTCGCTTTTTCTTTTGATATGCCTCATCTGCAGAGCGGTGACTACAGCACGGTTATCGCCGTGGCCGAAGGTTCGCAGGCTCAGCATGTTCACCTTCAATGGATTCATGATGCCCTGCACCTGCGTTCTGAAAACGGGCTCACAGTAAACGGACTGGTTGGCATTCCCATGCGCGGTATCGACGTTCGGGTCTCGCGTGTGGGCACCGAACTCTGAGAGCCTGTTCACGATTCGATCGGCGTCAACACGGTCGGTGTCAACAGCTCACCCGCCCATGAGCTTTCGCACCAGGTCGGCGGTGGTGCTGGCCTGGTACTTGCGCATCAGCTTGGCGCGGTAGATCTCCACCGTGCGGTGGCTCAAGCCCAGCTGTTTGGCAATGCCTTTGGCGGTCAGCCCGTCGGTCACCAGGGCGGCCACCTCGCGTTCACGCGGCGTCAGTTCGGCCTTGACGGGGCGCTGGGCACTCAGGTCCTCAAAGGTCCAGATGCCCGCCTCGTGCGGGTCGTGGCGGTTGAGGGCCCGGCCCGTCACATGGCACCAGAAGGTTTCGCCCTTGAAGCGACCGTCCACCCGGCGCATCACCCGGTCGTCGCTGTACAGGCCTTGCGCGTTGAGGATGGGGGTGATGCGTTGGCCGGTGCGTTCGTACTCGTCCACGCTGGGGTAGAGGATCAGGAAACTCTGGCCCACCAGTTGGTCGCGGCTGGCGCCGAACATCTCGCACACCGCCTGGTTGCAGTCCACCATGGTGCGGTGGCGCGAGAGCACCATGCCCACCGGGGCCAGGTCGAAGGCCAGGCGGTAGTCGATGGGCTCGGGCTGTGCGGTGGCGGCGCGTGTGGGGGGCGTGGGGCTGGCCGTGGGCATGCGGGTTGACCTCTACGACAAACTACGTAATCGGATACGTAGTATCGTGCGGCGTTCCGATGTTCGGTGTTTTCCCCTCATTCAGGAGTTGCGTGTGAACAAGATTTATCCCAATGCCGCGGCTGCGCTGGAAGGCGTGGTGCGCGATGGCCAGATGCTGGCGGTGGGCGGTTTCGGTCTGTGTGGCATTCCCGAAGCCCTGATCGACGCGCTGCGCGACAGCGGCGTGAAGGACCTGACGGTCATTTCCAACAACGCGGGAGTGGACGGTTTCGGCCTGGGCAAGCTGCTGGAAACCCGCCAGATCAAGAAAATGATTTCCTCCTACGTGGGCGAGAACAAGGAGTTCGAGCGCCAGTTCCTGGCCGGTGAGCTGGAGCTGGAATTCACGCCCCAGGGCACGCTGGCCGAGAAGCTGCGCGCCGGTGGTGCGGGCATCCCGGCCTTTTTCACCAAGACCGGCGTGGGCACCCTGGTGGCCGAGGGCAAGGAGCTGCGCGAGTTCGACGGCGAAACCTATGTGATGGAGCGCGCCCTGGTGCCCGAGGTGGCCCTGGTCAAGGCCGACGTGGCCGACATGTCCGGCAACCTGCGCTTCAACAAGACGGCGCGCAACTTCAACCCGGCGGCGGCCATGGCGGGCAAGGTCTGCATCGTGGAGGTGGAGCGCATCGTGCCCACGGGACAAATCGCCCCCGACGACGTGCACCTGCCCGGCATCTACGTGCACCGCATCGTGCACAACCCCACGCCCGAGAAGCGCATTGAAAAGCGCACCACCCGCGACCGCAAAGTTTGATTGAGGAGCTCAACATGCCCTGGACCCAAGACCAGATGGCGGCCCGTGCCGCCCAGGAACTGCAAGACGGCTTCTACGTGAACCTGGGGATTGGCATCCCCACGCTGGTGGCCAACCACGTGCCCGACCACATCGAGGTCTGGCTGCAAAGCGAAAACGGGATGCTGGGCATCGGCCCCTTCCCCTACGAGGACGAGGTGGACGCTGACCTGATCAACGCCGGCAAACAGACCGTGACCACCATCAAGGGCAGCAGCATCTTTGGCAGCCACGAGAGCTTTGCCATGATCCGCGGCGGCAAGATCAACCTGTCCATCCTGGGGGCCATGCAGGTCACCGCCCAGGGCGACCTGGCCAACTGGATGATCCCCGGCAAGATGGTCAAGGGCATGGGCGGTGCCATGGACCTGGTGGCCGGCGTCAAGCGCGTCATCGTCCTGATGGAGCACGTCGCCAAGAAGAAGGACGGCACCATCGACCTCAAGATCCTGCCCGAATGCACCCTGCCGCTGACCGGCAAGGGGGTGGTGGACCGCATCATCACCGACCTGGGTGTGATGGACGTGACGCCCGAGGGCCTGAAGCTGGTGGAACTGGCCGACGGCGTGACCCGCGAGGACATCCAGTCCAAGACGGGTGTGCCGCTGCTCTGAGCCCGATCAGAGTTCGTCCACCCGGCGCATGGGGTAGCTGTCCCATGACTGGCAGCCGGGGCATTGCCAGAAATGGCGGCTGGTCTCGAACCCGCAGGCGGCGCAGCGGTAGCGCCGCAGCGGGGCACTGGCCCGGGCGAGGGCCTGGCTGACCGGCTTGGGCAAAGGCGTGGCTGAATGCTCGCCATGCACGTGCTGCAGCCAGCCCTGCGCGGCCACCAGCGAGGGCTCGCGTTGCAAGTGGGCCAGGTACAGCTGGTCTTTGGGGGTGTCGCCCTCGTTTGCGGTCAGGCTGGCCAGGGCTTCCAGCACGTCCAGGCTGGGCTCGGCCTCCAGTGCGGCGCGCAAGCGCGTTTTGATGTCGCCTTCGCGGGCGGTGAGCCGCGCCCAGTCGGCCAGGCGTTGGGCCACCAGCGGCAGGGTGTTGGGCACCTGGTTCACCAGGGACAACACCAAGTCCAGGGCATCGCCCACACGGCCTTGGCGTTCCAGCCAGGTGGCCTTGTCCAGGTGGGCCCGGGCACTCAGCGGGGACAGCGACAAGGCCTGGTCCAGGTGCTGGCCCATGCCGGTCAGGTCGTCAGCGGGCCGCTCGGCGGCCATTTCGCACAGGTAGTGCGCCATGCGGTCGCGGAAATCCAATCGCCCATCGGCTTGCAGGGCCTGGGCAATCTCCAGGGCCTTGGGCCATTCGCTGGTGCGCTCGTACAGGCTCAGCAGACTGATCAGGGCGTCTTCGCGGTGACTGGTTTGCGCCAGCTGCTTCAGGCTGGCCTCTGCCCGGTCCAGGATGCCGGCGCGGGTGAACACCTGGGCCAGCGCATGCAAGGCCCGCTCGTGGTCCACCTTGGGCAGGTCGGCCCGCTGCATCAGGTGGTCGTAGACCCGCACCGCGCGGTCGTAATCCCCCCGGTTGCGAAACAGGTTACCCAGGGCAAAGTGGAGCTCGGTGGCCTCGGGGTCTTGCTGCACGGCCTGGATGAAGGCGTCGATGGCCTCGTCTTCCTGGGCGTTGAGCAGGTGGTTCAGCCCCTTAAAGAACGGCTTGGGCGTGTGGCGGTTCTCTTTTCGCCATTGGCGCAGGTCCAGGCGAGAGGCCAGCCAGCCCAGCGCAAAGGCCACGGGCAGGGCCAGCAGGGCCCAGGTGAAGTCAAATTCCATGGGAAAGGGAGCCGGTCAAAGAGGGGGCAAGTCCGGTGTGGGCGTCGCGGCAGGGGGCTGGGCCGCCCGTTTGCGGGCTGTCAACCACACCGGCACCATGACCAGCATGCCGGCCAGCAGCCCCAACACAAAGGTGGTCAGCACCACCAGAACCAGCGGAGCCTGCCACTGGTTGCCGAAAAAGAAGTGCAAGGTCACGGCCCCCTGGTTGTTGAGGGCAAACGCAAACAGCACAAAGAAGATGACTGCCTTGAGCAGCCACGCCAAGTATTTCAAGGGGTACTCCGGTCCACCGCTTCGCGCAAGGCTTTGCCGGGCTTGAAGTGGGGCACCCGCTTTTCGGGCACGGCCACCTGTTCACCCGAACGTGGGTTGCGGCCCAGGCGGGGGGGGCGTCGGCTGACCGAGAAGCTGCCAAACCCCCTGAGTTCAATGCGGTGACCGCGCACCAGGGCTTCGGTCATGGCATCCAGGATGGCCTTGACTGCAATGTCGGCATCCCGTTGTGTGAGTTGGCCGAATCGTTCGGCCAGGGCTTCCACCAAATCGCTGCGTGTCATGGGGTGTATCGTCCCACAAAAACAAAGCCCGCCGGGCTTCTGTGCGAACACAGAAAGGGCCGACGGGCTGAAAAGGCTCGGGGAAAAAGACCCCTGACGGCCCAAACGATCAGTTGTTGCTGTCGAGCTTGGCGCGCAGCAGGGCACCCAGGCTGGTGGTGCCAGCGTTGGCGCTGGACGCCTGCTGGTTCAGGCTGGCCATGGCTTCTTGCTGGTCGGCGGCGTCCTTGGCCTTGATGGACAACTGGATGTTGCGGGTCTTGCGATCCACGTTGACCACCACGGCGGTGACTTCGTCGCCTTCCTTCAGCACGTTGCGGGCGTCTTCAACGCGGTCGCGGCTGATTTCAGAAGCGCGCAGGTAGCCCAGGATGTCTTCGCCCAGGTCGATTTCAGCGCCCTTGGCATCCACGGTCTTGACCTTGCCGGTCACCACAGCGCCCTTGTCGTTGATCGACACGAAGGTGGTGAAGGGGTCGGCGTCCAGCTGCTTGATGCCCAGGCTGATGCGTTCGCGGTCCACGTCCACGGCCAGCACCAGGGCTTCGACTTCCTGGCCCTTCTTGTAGTTGCGAACGGCGGCTTCGCCGGTTTCGTTCCAGGACAGGTCGGACAGGTGCACCAGGCCGTCGATGCCGGCAGCCAGACCCACGAACACGCCGAAGTCGGTGATGGACTTGATGGGGCCCTTCACGCGGTCGCCGCGCTTGGTGTTCTGTGCGAACTCTTGCCAGGGGTTGGCACGGCACTGCTTCATGCCCAGGGAGATGCGGCGCTTGTCTTCGTCGATCTCGAGGACCATGACTTCGACTTCGTCACCCAGCGACACCAGCTTGTTGGGGGCCACGTTCTTGTTGGTCCAGTCCATTTCGGACACGTGCACCAGACCTTCGATGCCGGGTTCCAGTTCCACAAACGCGCCGTAGTCGGCGATGTTGGTGATCTTGCCGAACATGCGGGTGCCTTGGGGGTAGCGGCGAGCCACGCCCATCCAGGGGTCGTCGCCCATCTGCTTCAGACCCAGGGAAACGCGGTGCTTCTCGGTGTCGAACTTCAGAACCTTGGCGGTGATTTCCTGACCAGCGGCCACCACCTCGGAGGGGTGACGCACACGGCGCCATGCCATGTCGGTGATGTGCAGCAGGCCGTCGATGCCGCCCAGGTCCACGAACGCACCGTATTCGGTGATGTTCTTGACCACGCCGGTCACGATGGAGCCTTCGCGCAGGGTTTCCATCAGCTTGGCGCGCTCTTCGCCCATGGAGGCTTCCACCACGGCGCGGCGGCTCAGCACCACGTTGTTGCGCTTGCGGTCGAGCTTGATGACCTTGAATTCCAGGGTCTTGTTCTCGTAGGGGGTCAGGTCCTTGGTGGGACGGGTGTCTACCAGGGAGCCGGGCAGGAAGGCGCGGATGCCGTTGACCAGCACGGTCAGGCCGCCCTTGACCTTGCCAGAGGTGGTGCCGGTGACGAATTCGCCGGATTCCAGGGCCTTTTCCAGGCTCATCCAAGAGGCCAGGCGCTTGGCCTTGTCGCGCGACAGCAGGGTGTCGCCGAAGCCGTTTTCGACGGAGTCGATGGCCACGGACACGAAGTCACCGACTTGCACTTCCAGTTCGCCCTGGTCGTTCTTGAACTCTTCCAGGGGCACATAGGCCTCGGACTTGAGTCCGGCGTTGACCACCACGTGGTTGTGGTCGATGCGGACCACTTCAGCGGTGATGACTTCGCCGGAGCGCATTTCGGCGCGCTTCAGGGATTCTTCAAACAGGGCGGCAAAAGATTCAGACATTGAGTTTCCTTGGCTGCGTTGCGGTCAGGGTGAAGCCGGGATGTCCCGGAAAAATCAGACCGCAGGGTTGGCAGCTGGGTGCGACCAGAGGGCCGCGGGGGGTTGCAGTTGATGAAACCAGCCCTGACTGCGCGTGCTTTGAAAACGCGGCGGGTCCGGCTGGGCCCAGGGGGCCGTGGGGTTCAGTAGGCTGTACCGAACGGCTGTTTGCCCTGCCACCAGTCCAACACCTGCGCCACCGATTCCTCGATGGTTTGCGCGGAGTTGTCCAGCAACCGGGCGTCTTCGGCAGGCTTGAGCGGGGCATGTTGGCGGGTTTGGTCCTGCCGATCACGCTGCTCCAGCGCTTGCAAAAGGTCTTGGAGTATAGCTTTTTGGCCCCGCTCCAGCAATTGCTGATGGCGGCGCTGGGCGCGCTGGCTGGCGCTGGCGGTCAGGTAGACCTTGAGGTGGGCGTCGGCAAACACCACGGTGCCCATGTCGCGCCCGTCGGCCACCAGGCCGGGCAGGCGGCGGAAATCGCGTTGCAGTTGCAGCAGCGCGTCGCGCACGCCGGGCAGGGCCGACACGCGCGAGGCCGCCATGCCCGCCCATTCACTGCGCACGGTGTCGGTCACATCTTGCTCGCCCAGCCAGATGCGCTGGCCGGCAAAACGAACGTCCATCTGGCGGGCCAGCGTGGCCAAGGCCTCGGCGTGACTGGCCTCGGCCAAATCCGTGGGCTCGGTGGACAGCCCGGCCTGCTGGGCGGCAATGCCCACCAGCCGGTACAGCGCACCGGAGTCCAGCACGTGATAGCCCAGGCGTTGCGCCACCTCGTGGGCCAGCGTGCCCTTGCCGGAGGCGGTGGGACCGTCGATGCACAGGACGGGGATGTTCGCCGCCGCGGTGTGGGTCACGCTGAACAGCGCCTCGAAATAGTCGGGGAAGGTTTTGGCCACGCACTTGGGGTCTTCAATCCGCACGGGCACGCCCGCCGGGTTGAAGGCCGCCAGCGAGAAGCACATGGCCACCCGGTGGTCGTCGTAGGTGTGGATGCTGGCCGCACGCCAGTCGGCGGGCGTGGCGGGCGGGGTGACGGTGATGAAGTCAGGGCCTTCTTCCACTGTGGCCCCCAGCTTGCGCAACTCGCAGGCCATGGCGGCGATGCGGTCGGTTTCCTTGACGCGCCAACTGGCGATGTTGGTCAGCCGCGTGGTGCCTTGAGCGTACAGCGCCATGACGGCCAGGGTCATGGCGGCGTCGGGGATGTGGTTGCAGTCCAGGGTGACGGCCTTCAGCGGCCAGGCGCCCCGTTCCACCTGCAGCCAGTTGGGGCCGCTGGTGATGTGGGCCCCCATCTGGGCGGCGGCTTCGGCAAAACGGATGTCGCCCTGGATGGAGTCGGCCCCCACGCCTTGGATTCTGATGCCTTTTTGGCCTCCTGCGCTTTCAGATAAAGCGCCAAGAGCTATGAAATAGCTAGCAGACGAGGCATCGCCTTCCACGTGGATGCTGCCCGGCGAGCGGTAGGCGCTGCCGGCCGGGATGGTGAAACGGCGCCAATCCTCGCGCACCACCTGCACGCCAAAACGCGCCAGCAGCTTGAGGGTGATGTCGATGTAGGGCTTGGAGATCAGCTCGCCCACCACGTCGATGTGGATGGCACGTTCGGTGGCCACCAGCGGCAGGGCCAGCAGCAGCGCGGTCAGGAACTGGCTGGACACGTCACCGCGCACGCGGATGGGGTGGTCCAGCGCCAGCGTGGCGGCTTGCCCGTGGCCAATGCGCAGCGGTGGGTAGCCCGGTTGGCCGGTGTGTTCCACCGGGCAACCCAGGCCCCGCAGGGCGTCGGCCAGATCGCCAATGGGACGCTCGTGCATGCGGGGGATGCCCCGCAACATGAATTCTCCGCCGTGCACCGAGGCCAGCAGGGCCAGCGCCGCGGTGAGTGGGCGCATGGCCGTGCCCGCGTTGCCCAGGAACAGGTCGGCCTGCTTCACGGGCAGGCGACCGCCCAGGCCCTGGATGGTCCAGGGCTGGCCTGGGCGGCCTTCCACCGCGCAGCCCAGGTCACGCAGGGCGGCCAGCATCACGCGGGTGTCGTCAGAGTCGAGCAGGTCGTGGACGGTGGTGGTGCCTTCGCACAACGCGGCCAACAGCAGCACCCGGTTGGAAATGCTCTTGGAGCCGGGCAGGGTGACGGTGCCTCCGGCAGAGGTCAGCGGAGGGAGGTCGAGGAATGCGGTGGCGTACATGCGGCAGGGGGCGTGGGGCGGCGTCAGTGTTTGGCGGGATGCCAGTGGGAGCGCGCCAGGCGGGCTTGGTCGATCAGGGCGGTGAGGGCCTCGGGCGAGCCCTGCTGGATGGCGTCTTCCAGCGCCTGCAAGGCTTGCCGGAAATGGCGGGCCTGGTTCAGCAGTTCGTCACGGTTGGTGCTGAAGATGTCGCGCCAGACCTGGGGGTCGCTGGCGGCAATGCGGGAGAAGTCACGAAAGCCCGGTCCGGCCAGCTCCAGGTAGTCGGCCCCATGGGGCTGCTGGGTGATGCCGTTCATGTAGGCAAAGGCCAGCAGGTGGGGCAGGTGGCTGACGGCGGCGTAGGCGGCGTCGTGGGCGTCGGGTGACATCATGCGCACATGGCAGCCCAGGGCCTTCCAGACCTTTTCGGCCTTTTGCAGCTGGACCGTCAGGGTGCGTTCGATGGGCGTCAGGATGACCTGCTTGCCGTGGTACAGGTGGGCGTCGGCATGTTCCACGCCCGCCATTTCCTTGCCAGCGATGGGGTGTGCCGGGACAAAGCCGCCCAGGTTCTGCCCCAGCACACGACGGGCGGCATCCACCACGTCGCGTTTGGTGGAGCCCACGTCCATCAGCAGCATGTGCGGCTTGATGAGGTGGCGGATGGCCTTGAAAGTGGGCTCGGTGGCGGCCACGGGCACGGCCAGCAGCACCAGGTCGGCCCCGGAAACCGCCTGCAGGGCCGAGGGGGCTTCGACGTCGATGATGCCCATCTGCCGGGCTTTTTCGGTGGTGGAGGGCGACTTGCTGTAGCCCACCACGCGCTTGACCAGCCCCGCCCTTTTGAGCGCCAGCGCAAACGAACCGCCCATCAGGCCGCAGCCGATCAGGCCCAACTGTTCAAACATGGTGTGGGGTGCTCCGCAGCGGGTCAGTCGGTGGTGGGGTAGGAGCCCAGCACCTTGTAGAAAGCGCACAGGCTCTTGAGCTCATTCAACGCCGCGGCCACGTGGGGTTGGCTGATGTGGCCCTGGATGTCGATGTAGAAGTAGTACTCCCACTGGCCCGACTTGGCGGGGCGCGACTCAAAGCGTGTCATGGACACCCCGTTGTTCTTCAGCGGCACCAGCAGGTCGTGCACGGCACCGGGGCGGTTGGGCACCGACACCACCAGGCTGGTGCAGTCCTTGCTCGACACCGGGGGCGTGGCCAGCGTCTGCGGCAGGCAGATCACGGCAAAGCGGGTGCGGTTGTAGGCCTCGTCCTGGATGGCGTGGGCCACGATGTGCAGCCCGAATTGGGCCGCCGCGCGCTCGCTGGCCAGGCCTGCCCACGTGGGGTTGGCGGCAGCCAGGCGGGCACCCTCGGCATTGCTGGCCACGGCACGGCGCTCGGCGTTGGGCAGGTGCTGGGTGAGCCAGCCTTGGCACTGGGCCAGGGCCTGCGGATGGGCCAGCACCACCTCGATGCCGTCCAGGCTGTTGGTCTGGCGCAGCAGGTTGTGGCGCACCAGCAGGCTGACCTCGCCCACCACATGCACGGGCGAGCGCAAAAACAGGTCCAGCGAACGGGCCACCACCCCTTCGGTGGAGTTTTCCATGCCCACCACGCCGTACTGGGCCGTGCCTGCGGCGGTGGCGTGGAACACCTCGTCGAAGTTGGCGCAGTAGATCAGGTTGGCCGCGCTGCCAAAGTACTCGATGGCCGCCTGTTCGCAGAACGTGCCCTGCGGACCCAGCACGGCCACGCGTTGCGGCGCTTCCAGGGCCAGGCAGGCCGACATGATTTCGCGCCAGATGGCCCCCACATGCTGGTTGAGCAGCGGGCCCTGGTTGGCGTTTTCAATCTTCTGGATGACCTGGGCCACCCGGTCGGGGCGGAAGAAGGGCGTGCCCTCGCGGCGCTTGACCTCGCCCACCTTCTCAGCCACCTTGGCGCGCTGGTTGAGCAGGGAAAGCAACTGCTGGTCGATGCTGTCGATTTGTTGGCGCAGGTCGGCCAGGTTGGTGTCGGGGTTCATGGTGTCAGGCCTGGTGCTGCTCGAAATGGCGCAGGTAGTCCACCAGCGCAGCCACCCCTTCGAGGGGCATGGCGTTGTAGATGCTGGCGCGCATGCCACCCACCGACTTGTGGCCCTTGATCTGCAACAGCCCACGGGCCTTGGCCCCGGCCAGGAAGGCGGCGTTGCGCGGGTGTTCGGCATCCAGCAGCGGCTGACCGTCGTCACCTTTCAGGAAGAAGGGCACGTTCATGCGCGAGCGGCAGGCCGGGTCCACCCGGTTGGTGTACAGGCTGGAGCGGTCGATGGCGTCGTACAGCAGCTGTGCCTTGGCGATGGCCTGGGCCTCCATGGCGGCCACGCCGCCCTGGGCCTTGATCCACTGGAACACCAGCCCGGCCATGTAGATGCCGTAGGTGGGCGGGGTGTTGAACATGGACTGGTTGGCCGCTACGGTCTTGTAGTTGAAGGCGCTGGGGCAGATGTCCAGCGCCAGGTCCAGCAGGTCGTCACGCACGAACACCAGGGTCACGCCCGCAGGGCCCAGGTTCTTCTGGGCGCCAGCGAAGGCCAGGCCGATGCGGCTCCAGTCCATGCTGCGCGAGGCGATGTGGCTGGAGCAGTCCACCACCAGCGGGGCGTTGCTGCCCAGGGCCTGGAGGTCGGGCAGCTCCTGGAATTCCACGCCGTGGATGGTTTCGTTGCTGCACAGGTGCACGTAACGGGCGTTGGCCGACAGCTGCCAGCCGGACGCCGCTGGAATGCTCAGGTGGCCTTGGGCCTCGTTGCTGGCGGCCACGTTCACCTGGCCGTAGCGGCGGGCTTCCTTGGCCGACTTCTGGCTCCAGCTGCCGGTGACGACGAAGTCCACGGTGGCCTGCGGGTTCAGCGGGCCTGGGCCCAGCAGGTTCATGGGGACGATGGCGTTTTCGCCCAGCCCGCCGCCTTGCATGAACAGCACATGGAACTCGTCCGGCACGGCCAGCAGTTCACGCAGGGTGTCGTGCGCGTCCTGGGCAATGGACATGAATTCCTTGCCCCGGTGGCTCATTTCCATGACGCCCATGCCGCAGCCGTGCCAGTCCAGCATTTCGGCGGCGGCCTGTGCCAGCACTGACTCGGGCATGGCCGCAGGCCCGGCCGAAAAGTTGTAGGGGCGCTGGAGTGTCAAATTGGGCATCAAATGGGCCTTTAACGCTTTTTCTGTATGGCTTTTCAGCTGCGAATTCAGGAGTTTTCGGAGGTGTCAGATGCGCCCTCGGCACTGTCCGCGCCTGGCTCGCCGTCGGCCCCGGCTTCGGGGGCGGCATCGCTGTTGGCGTCGTTTTCGACGATGCGTTGCAGCCCGCTGAGCTTGGCCCCCTCGTCCAGCGCAATCAGCGTCACGCCTTGGGTGGCCCGGCCCAGTTCACGGATTTCGCCCACCCGGGTGCGCACCAGCACACCGGTGTCGGTGATGAGCATGATTTCGTCGTCGGCGTGCACCAGTGTGGCGGCCACCACCTTGCCGTTGCGCTCGCTCTGCTGGATGGCGATCATGCCCTTGGTGCCCCGGCCATGGCGGGTGTATTCGCCAATGGGGGTGCGCTTGCCATAGCCGTTTTCGGTGGCGGTCAGCACGCTTTGCTGCTCGTCCTCGGCCACCAGCATGGCGATCACGCTCTGGCCGTCGTCCAGCATCATGCCGCGCACGCCGCGGGCGTTGCGGCCCAGCGGGCGCACGTCGTTTTCGTCAAAGCGCACGGCCTTGCCGCCGTCGGAGAACAGCATCACGTCGTGCTGGCCGTCCGTCAGCGCCGCGCCAATCAGGTAGTCGCCCTCGTCCAGGTTGACGGCGATGATGCCGGCCTTGCGGGGGTTGGAGAATTCGTCCAGCGCCGTCTTCTTGACGGTGCCCATGCTGGTGCCCATGAACACGTAGTGGTCGGACGGGAACTTGCGCATTTCACCGGTGAGCGGCAACACCACGGTGATTTTTTCGCCTTCCAGCAGCGGGAACATGTTGACGATGGGCCGCCCACGCGAGCCACGTGAGCCGGCGGGCACTTCCCACACCTTGAGCCAGTACAGGCGGCCCCGGTTGCTGAAGCACAGGATGTAGTCGTGCGTGTTGGCGATGAAGAGCTGGTCGATCCAGTCGTCTTCCTTGGTGGCGGTGGCCTGCTTGCCGCGGCCACCGCGCTTCTGGGCGCGGTATTCGCTCAGCGGCTGGCTCTTGATGTAGCCGCTGTGGCTGAGCGTCACCACCATGTCGGTGGGGGTGATCAGGTCTTCGGTGGAGAGGTCTTGCGCGCTGTGCTCGATTTCGCTGCGGCGTGCGCCCAGTTTGGTCTGGCCGAACTCCTGTTTCACCGCCACCAGTTCGTCGCCGATGATGGTGGAGACACGCTCGGGTTTGGCCAGGATGTCGAGCAGGTCGTCGATCTCGGCCATCACGTCCTTGTATTCGCCGACGATCTTGTCCTGCTCCAGCCCGGTCAGGCGCTGCAGGCGCATCTGCAAGATTTCCTGGGCCTGGGTTTCGCTCAGGCGGTACAGGCCATCGGCCTGCATGCCGAATTCGCGTTCCAGCCCTTCGGGACGGTAGTCGTCGGCGTTGACCACGCCGCCATCGGCCTTGGCGCGGGTGAGCATCTCGCGCACCAGCTTGCTGTCCCAGCTGCGGGTCATCAGCTCGGCCTTGGCCACCGGGGGCGTGGGCGATTCACGGATGATGCGGATGAACTCGTCGATGTTGGCCAGCGCCACGGCCAGACCTTCCAGCACATGGCCGCGGTCGCGGGCCTTGCGCAGGTTGAACACCGTGCGCCGGGTCACCACTTCGCGGCGGTGCTCCAGGAACACCTGCACCAGGTCCTTCAGGTTGCACAAGCGGGGCTGGCCATCGATCAGCGCCACCATGTTGATGCCGAAGGTGTCCTGCAGCTGCGTCTGCTTGTACAGGTTGTTCAGCACCACCTCGGGCACTTCGCCGCGCTTGAGTTCGATCACTAGGCGCATGCCCGACTTGTCGGACTCGTCCTGGATGTGGCTGATGCCCTCGATCTTCTTCTCGTGCACCAGCTCGGCCATGCGCTCCTGCAGGGTCTTCTTGTTGACCTGGTAGGGCAGCTCGTCGACGATGATGGCCTGACGCTGGCCCTTGTCGATGTCCTCGAAGTGGCAGCGCGCCCGCATCACCACCCGGCCACGGCCCGTGCGGTAGCCGTCCTTCACGCCATTGATGCCGTAGATGATGCCGGCGGTGGGGAAGTCGGGGGCCGGGATGATCTCCATCAGGTCGTCGATGGTGGCGTCCGGGTGCTTGAGCAGGTGCAGGCAGGCGTCCACCACCTCGTTCAGGTTGTGCGGGGGAATGTTGGTGGCCATGCCCACCGCAATGCCGCCGGATCCGTTGACCAGCAGGTTGGGCAGCCGGGTGGGCAGCACCAGAGGTTCTTTTTCGCTGCCGTCGTAGTTGGGTCCGAAATCGACGGTTTCCTTGTCGATGTCGGCCAGCATCTCGTGGGCGATTTTCGACATGCGGATTTCGGTGTACCGCATGGCCGCGGCGTTGTCGCCGTCCACCGAGCCGAAGTTGCCCTGACCGTCCACCAGCATGTGGCGCAGCGAGAAGTCCTGCGCCATGCGCACGATGGTGTCGTACACCGCCGTGTCGCCGTGGGGGTGGTACTTACCGATCACGTCACCCACGATGCGGGCCGACTTCTTGTAGGGGCGGTTCCAGTCGTTGTTGAGCTCGTGCATCGCGTAGAGCACGCGGCGGTGGACGGGCTTCAGGCCATCACGCGCATCGGGCAGGGCACGTCCCACGATCACGCTCATGGCGTAATCGAGGTAGGAGCGGCGCATCTCCTCTTCGAGGCTGATGGGCAGGGTTTCTTTGGCGAACTGGGTCATGGGGGACGTCCCGGGTTGGGTCAACCGACCATTTTAGTCGGCGACTTTGGGGCTCCAGGCCCATGGGGGCTGCCAAACTTGGCTGAGGCTGTCAAACCACGGGTTGTTGCTTGGTGGCAACATGTTTGCGGACTGTGTTGCAGCTGTGTAAATCGCTGTGTCCGGGCGTTCCGATGCGGCACAGGGCTTGTGGCAGAATGAATGGCATCGTTCCGGGGTGAGGCTTGGAACGTACGGAACTCATCATCCATCGCAGGTGTCTGCGGCTTTCACACAGAGGAATCCCATGAAAAAACTGAACAAAATGGCAGTGCTGTTCGCGTCGGCCGTTCTGGCATCGGCCGCCGGTGCTCAAACCGTTGACAACTGGAAAAACGGCTCCAACGAGCTGGTGTGGAAAAACGGCACCAACGAACTGTGCTGGCGTGATGCCTTCTGGACCCCTGCCACCGCTGCCCAAGGCTGCGACGGCGCCATCGTGGCCAAGCCTGCTGAAGCACCCGCTGCCGCTCCTGCGCCTGCTGCTGCTCCCGCTGCTGCTCCTGCCGCCGCCGCTCCCGCTGCTGCACCTGCCGCCGCTTCCAAGGTGACCTACGCCGCCGACGCCTTCTTCGACTTCGACAAGGCCGTGCTGAAGCCCGAAGGCAAAGCCAAGCTGGACGATCTGGTTGGCAAGGTCAAGGGCATCAACCTGGAAGTCGTGATCGCCGTGGGCCACACCGACTCCGTGGGCGCTGACGGTTACAACCAGAAGCTGTCTGTCAAGCGCGCTGAAGCCGTCAAGGCCTACTTGGTGTCCAAGGGCATCGAAAAGAACCGCGTCTACACCGAAGGCAAGGGCGAAGCCCAGCCCGTGGCCGACAACAAGACCAAGGCTGGTCGCGCCAAGAACCGCCGCGTTGAGATCGAAGTGGTGGGCACCCGTCCCAACAAGTGATCGGTCTGCAACCGCAACAAAAAACCGCGCTTCGGCGCGGTTTTTTGTTGTCTGTACGTTTCACTCACAGACACAATTCCGCCATGTCTCACACCGTCAATGTCGATCCGGCTGAAGTGGCCAAATTTTCCGAACTGGCCCACCGCTGGTGGGACCCGGACAGCGAATTCAAGCCCCTGCACCAAATCAACCCCTTGCGCCTGGGTTGGATTCAGCAACACGTGCCCTTGAACGGCTTGAACGTGGTGGACATTGGCTGTGGCGGCGGCATCCTGTCCGATGCCATGGCCAAAGCCGGTGCCCAGGTGCTGGGGGTGGATTTGTCCACCAAGGCGCTGGGCGTGGCCCGGTTGCATGCCTTGGAAGTGGGTACACCCAACGTCAATTACCGCGAAGTCAGTGCCGAACAGCTGGCGTCTGAGCAAGCCGGGCAGTTTGATGTGGTCACCTGCATGGAAATGCTGGAACACGTGCCCGATCCCGCATCGGTCGTCGCGGCGTGTCAGCGCCTGGTCAAGCCCGGTGGGTGGGTGTTCTTTTCCACCATCAACCGCAACGCCAAGTCGTTCCTGTTGGCCATTGTGGGGGCCGAGTACGTGCTGGGCATGCTGCCCAAAGGCACACACGAATACGGCAAGATGATTCGCCCCAGCGAACTCACCGCGCATTGCCGCGCCGCGGGGCTGGTGGTGGACGGCATGAAGGGGCTGGAGCACAACCCCCTCACGGGGCGGTATTGGCTGAGTGCCGACACCTCCGTCAACTACATGGTGGCCACGCGGCGACCGGTTGCAGCATGACGGGCCGCCGCACCGCCGCTGCGGTCTTGTTTGACCTGGATGGCACCCTCATCGACAGCGCCCCTGACCTGGGGGCTGCCGCCGACAAGATGCGCACCGACCGTGGCCTGGCCCCGCTGGGTGTGGAGGCCTACCGCCCCATGGCCGGGGCCGGGGCTCGGGGCATGTTGGGCATTGCCTTTGACATGACCCCGGAGCATGCCGCCTACGAAACCCACAAGGACGAGTTCCTGCGCAACTACGAGCTGGGCATGACCACCCACACCCAGGCGTTTGACGGCGTGGCTGAATTGGTGGCTGCCCTGCAAGCCCGGGGGCTGCCCTGGGGCATCGTGACCAACAAGATGGAGCGCTTCACCTTGCCCCTGGTTCGTTGGCTGCCGGTGTTGAGCGGGGCGCAGGTGGTGGTGGGCGGGGACACCACCCCCCATCCCAAGCCGCACCCGGCACCGCTGCTGGAAGCCGCACGGCGTCTGGGGGTTGACCCCACACACTGCGTGTATGTGGGCGATGACGAGCGCGACATCGTGGCTGGACGCGCCGCGGGCATGCGGACGGTGGCCGCTTGTTACGGCTACCTGGGGGCGCAGACCGACATCCAGGTGTGGCAGGCCAATCATGTGGTGAAAGATCCCCTGGGGGTCTTGAAATGCCTGGAACTGGCTTAAACTGTCGGGCTCAGGGGCTGCACTGGTTTCGACATGGGTTCGGACGCGCAGTGGGGCATGCCGAGGTTCTGTCACCTCGTTAAACCGCAGAAAACAAAGTAACTGCAAACGACGAACGTTTCGCACTCGCCGCTTAATCCGGTGAGCCTTGCAACAGCCTGTCAGTGGGCTGGGCAAGGGGGCTGCAAAGCCTCCCGGCTGCAAGGGAATCTTCATTGACTGGCTGACCATCGGGTTACTTGGTGGTCAGCGAGATTCAAGGTAACTGGTTGGGGACGAAGCGTGTCGCTGCGCGTCGTCCCTGACGAGATCCAAACCAGACGACTACGCATGTAGAACCACGCGAAAATGGCTTGTGGACGGCGGTTCGACTCCGCCCAGCTCCACCAAACACAAAAAAACCCAACCGCTTGCGGTTGGGTTTTTTTCTGGGCGCTCAGTCCTGTCAGCGGGCCGACCCCGTGGCCATGGTGGTCTGTTGCTGGTCCAGCAGCACTTCGGGCTCCTGGGCTTCTTCCCAGGTTTCCTGGTTCAGGCCTTTTTGCAGACGTTCCATGTCGAGGTCGCCCGTCCATTTGGCCACCACCAGGGTGGCCACGCCGTTGCCAATGAGGTTGGTGAGGGCGCGGGCCTCGGACATGAAGCGGTCAATGCCCAAAATCAACGCCAGACCCGCCACCGGGATGCCTCCCACGGCCGACAGCGTGGCCGCCAGCACAATGAACCCGCTGCCGGTGATGCCTGCCGCGCCTTTGGAGGTGAGCAGCAGCACCGCCAGCAGCGTGAGCTGCTGCACCAAGGTCATGGGCGTGTCGGTGGCCTGGGCGATGAACACCGCGGCCATGGTCAGGTAGATGGAGGTGCCGTCCAGGTTGAACGAGTAGCCGGTGGGGATCACCAGGCCCACCACCGATTTGCGGGCACCCAGGTTTTCCAGCTTTTCCATCATGCGGGGCAGCACCGATTCCGATGACGAGGTACCCAGCACGATCAGCAGCTCTTCCTTGATGTACTTGATGAACTTCACCACGCTGAAGCCATGCAGGCGGCTGATGATGCCCAGCACCACCAGGATGAACACCAGGCAGGTCAGGTAGAAGGTGCCCATCAGCTTGCCCAGCGAGAACAGCGACCCGATGCCGTACTTGCCGATGGTGAAGGCCATGGCCCCGAAGGCACCGATGGGGGCCACCTTCATGATGATGCCCACGATGTCGAACAACACGTGCGAAAAGCGTTCGATGAAGTCAAACACCAGCGTGCCGCGGCCACCGAACTTGTGCAGCGCAAAACCGAACAGCACCGAGAACAGCAGCACCTGCAGGATCTCGCCCTTGGCAAACGCGTCCACCACCGAGGTGGGAATCACGTTGAGCAGAAAGTCCACGGTGCCTTGCATCTTTCCCGGCGCGGTGTAGGCGGCAATGCCCTTGGTGTCCAGCGTGGCGGGGTCCACGTGCATGCCGCTGCCGGGCTGCACCAGGTTGACGATGACCAGGCCCACCACCAGCGCAATGGTGCTCACCACTTCAAAGTACAGCAGGGCCAGGCCGCCCGTCTTGCCGACCTTCTTCATGTCCTCCATGCCAGCGATGCCCACCACCACCGTGCAGAAGATGATGGGGGCGATGATCATCTTGATGAGCTTGATGAAGCCATCGCCCAGCGGCTTCATGTCGGCACCCAGCTGGGGGTAGAAATGCCCCAGGCACACGCCGATGGACACGGCGAACAACACCTGGGCGTACAGCGATTTGTACAAAGGACGGCGGGAGGAGGCGGGTGTGGACATCGGGACCTCAAGGCATGGAGAAAGACCCGTAGCCTAGGGAATGAACACGCCGCCGGGCGTGTGGCTACCCACACCGGGGGTTGTGGGTTTCCACAGTGCGGCCCGCGCCAAGGCGTGGCAGGGCGTCAGCGGTGGGTGCGCACCACCCGCCCGGGGTTGAGCGTGCCCTGCGGGTCCAGCGCCTGTTTGATGCGGGCCATCAGGTCCAGCGCCACGGCGGACTTGTAGCGGGGCAGGGTGTCCACCTTCAGGCCGCCAATGCCATGTTCGGCGCTGATGCTGCCGTGGTGGGCGGCCACGGCGTCGTAAACGATGTGGTTGACCTCGTCCTCGCGCTCGCGCAGGAAACGTGCGGGGTCTTCCCCCTCGGGGGCCTGCACGTTGAAGTGCAGGTTGCCATCGCCCAGGTGGCCGAAGTTGACGAGGCGCACGCCCGCAATGGCGGCTTCCAGCGCCTGGGTGGCCTGGGTCACAAAGGCCGGGATGCGCGAGATGGGCACCGAAATGTCGTGTTTGATGTTCAGGCCCTCTTCGGTCTGGGCCAGCGGAATGCTCTCGCGGATGTGCCACAGCTGGTGGGCCTGGCTCAGGTTCTCGGCCACCACGGCGTCGGTCACCAGGCCATGTTCAAAGGCGTGTTCCAGCAAGGTTTCGAACTGGGTGCGGGCGTGGGCTTCGCTTTCGTGGTCGCTGTTTTCCAGCAGCACGCAGTAGGGCGTGTCTGTCCACAGTGGCACGCGCAGGTGTTTGAAGTGTTTGTCCACCAGGCCCAGGGCAAACTGGCCCATGGTTTCAAAGCCGGTGAGGCCCGCGCCCAGCCGCTGGTGCGCCAGGCCCAGCAGGGCCACGGCGGATTCCAGCGTGGGCACCGCGGCCCAGGCCGTGAGCTGCGCCGCGGGCCGGGGCACCAGCTTCAGGCTGGCGGCGGTGATGATGCCCAGCGTGCCCTCGCTGCCCAGGTACAGGTGGCGCAGGTCGTAGCCGGTGTTGTCCTTGCGCAGGCCGGACAGGCCCTCCCACACCTCGCCCTGGGCGGTCACGACTTCCAGGCCCAGGCACAGGTCGCGGGCGTTGCCGTAACGCACCACCTGGGTGCCCCCGGCGTTGGTGGCCAAATTGCCGCCAATGGTGCAGCTGCCCTCGGCGGCCAGGCTCAGGGGGAAGAGGAAGCCCGCGGCATCAGCGGCTTCTTGCACGGTTTGCAGCACGCAACCGGCTTCGGCCACCAGCGTGAGGTTGGCCGTGTCCAGGCTGCGGATGCGGTTCAGGCGTTGCAGGCTCAGCACCACCTGGGTGCCGCTGAGGTCGGGCACGCCGCCCACCACCAGGCCGGTGTTGCCACCTTGCGGCACGATGGACACGCCTGCCGCCGCACAGGCCTTGACCACCGCCGCCACCTCGGCGGTGCTGCCCGGCCGAACCACCGCCAGCGCCCGGCCTTTCTGGCGTTTGCGCCAGTCCTGCTCCCAGGCCGACAGGTCGGTGGCCGGGTCGTCGTGGGTGAGCACATGGGCCACGCCCACGCAGTGCATCAGTTCGGACAGCAAGGGGGTGGGGTGGTTGCTCATGATTTGATAGCTGCTTGCGCTTTTAAATCAAGCGCTAGATGCATTTTTTGCTTGAAAAAGTCGCAGCCTGACGTGGGCCGCACAGGCGGCAAACAACACCAGGCACAGCGCAACTTCCAGCCCGGCCAGCCATTGGCCGGGGGGGCGGTCGCTCCAGGCGCGCACCACGCCTTCGGTGAAGTAGATCCACACCAGCAGGCTCAGCCAGCGGTAGGTGTACATGCGGTGCTTGAGCAGGCCCGTCAGCGGGATGCACAGTGGCAGCACCTTGATGGCCAGCCAGCTGCCGCCGGGGCGCACCGGGGCCAGCCACAGCTCCCACGCCAAGCCCAGCACGATCAGGCCCAGCAGGCTGCCCACCGCGGCCACGCGGGTCCAGCCCACCGAGGGCGGCGGCGCGTGGCGCGGCGCAGGCTGGGGCGCGGAAGAAGGCTGGGGCGAAGCGCCGGGGGGCGTGGACGGGGCAGGGGGCAACATGGGACAAAGCGGGCCACAGAGACGGCAGAGCACGACGGTGCTCGGCAAAGGCCGGGGTGGCAGGGCGCTGGCATGATAGCGGCATGAAGCTGCTCAACCCCCCGCCCGAGTCTCCCTGGTTGCCCCGCGCCGTGGGCCGGGCCAGCGACAAGGCCCGGGAACTGTGGGCTGCGCTGCGGGTGTTTCCCTGGCTGACCACGGCCCTGACCCTGCGCGAACGCTTCCGCGAAGACCGCCTGGGCGTGACCGCCAGCAGCCTGACCTTCACCACCATCATCTCGCTGGTGCCGCTGTTCACCGTGGGTCTGGCCATCTTCAGCGCGTTTCCCATGTTCGGGCGCATGCAGGCCGGGCTGCAGAAGTGGCTGGTGGACAGCCTGGTGCCCGACACCATCGCCAAGCCGGTGCTGACCTACCTCAACCAGTTTGCCGGCAAGGCGGGCCAACTGGGCTGGACCGGCGCGGCGGTGCTGCTCTTCACGGCGCTGGCGCTGATCCTGACCATCGACCGCAAGCTCAACGACATCTGGCGCGTGCGCCGCTCGCGCCCGTTGGCGCAACGGGTGCTGGTGTACTGGGCGGTGCTGACGCTGGGGCCGCTGCTGCTGGGGGCCAGCGTGTCCATGACCTCGTACGCCATTTCGGCCAACCGCGGCCTGGTGGGGGCCTTGCCCGGGGGCGTGCGGCTGGCGTTCGATCTGCTGGAGTTTGTGCTGGTGGCCGCTGGCACGATCCTGCTGTACCGCCAGGTGCCCAACACCCACGTCAAGTGGAAACACGCGGCCATGGGCGGGGTGTTTGTGGCCGTGGGCATCGAGCTGGCCAAGCGCCTGCTGGGCTGGTATGTGGCGCAGGTGCCCACCTACTCGGCGGTGTACGGCGCGTTTGCCACGGTGCCCATCCTGCTGGTGTGGATCTACCTGATGTGGGTCATCGTGCTGCTGGGGGCGGTCATCACCGCCTACCTGCCCAGCCTGCTGGCGGGGGTCAAGCGACGGGGGGGCACGCCCGGCTGGTCGTTCCAGCTGGCGCTGGAGGTGGTGGGGGCGCTGCAAGCCCGGCGCAGCCAGGCCGACGGCCATGGCCTGACGCTGGAAGCCCTGTCGCGCCAGTTGCAGGTGGACGACCTGCAGCTGGAAGAGCCGCTGGAGGTGCTGCTGTCGCTGGACTGGGTGGGGCGGCTGGACGAGGACGAGCAGCGTTTTGTGCTGCTGACCGACCCCTTGCACACGCCGCTGGCCCCGTTGGTGGAGCGGTTGCTGCTGCCCGAGGGGCCGGTCACGTCCAAGTTGTGGGGCCGCGCCCTGTGGCGTGACACCCTGCTGCACGGGGTGTTGTGAGGCGGGGGCCGATCAGCCTCTCAGGCCCCCAGGAACCGCCGCAGGGCCGCCAGGGTTTCCTCCGGCGCTTCGGTCATGAGTGAATGGCCGGCGGGCACGGTGGCCACGTCCACGTTCAGTCCCGCGGCCCGGGCGGCCTTGACCAGGCTGTGCGCGGCTTTGGGGGGTGTCATCTGGTCGCGTTCACCCAGAATGAACTGCACCGGGCAGCGCACCTGGGCCATGTCGGTCTCGCCGTCGGCATAGCGGTCGCAGGCTGAAAAGCCGGTGTGGAACACGTTTTCGGCCGGGTTGCTGGCCAGCACGCGGCGCATCAGCGCCCGAGAGCCGCCGTACAGCCAGGTGCCCGGCCCCAGGGCCGAAGGTGGGGGGCTGAGCGTGCTGTGCGAAAAAGTGTTGACCATGGCAATGGCCTTTTCCGGCTGATTCAGCGACGCGTCCAGCAGCGCGGGCGACACCCGCATGGGAAACGCCGTGCCCACCATCACCAGGTGGCTCACGCGGTCTGGTGCGGTTTGTGACAGTTGCGCCGCGGTGTGCAACGCAATCAGCGAGCCAAAACTGTGGCCCACCAAGGCCGTCTTTTTGCCGTCCTGGCTCACCCCCAGCGCGTCCAGCAGCGCCACCACGGCGGCGCTAGCTTCCGCCACGCTTTTCGGGGCCGGGCCGCCGCTGCGGCCATGGCCGGGCTGGTCGATGGCCAGCACGTTCCAGCCGTGGTGGGCGAAAAAGCGGCTTTGCAGGATCCACACGCTGTGGTCGTTGAGCACGCCGTGGATGAAGACCACCGTGGGCTGCGCCGGGTTGAAGGGCTTGCCGCCGGTGTAGGCGTACAGCGAATGGTCACCGAGCGAGATGTTCATGGTTCACAAGAGAAATTGGACTCTGGCGCTTTTTATGTAAGCGCAAGCAGCTATGATTTTTGAAGTGTTCTTGGGGGCGTGCATGGGGCCGTGTGGCGTCATGCGCTGGGCGCGGCGGGCGCGGCAGGGGCGGGGGCCTTGTCTGCCGCTTTCTCTGCGGCCTTGAGCGCACGTTTGAGGTCGTCGATCAGGTCGTCGGCGTCTTCCAGCCCGATGGACAGGCGGATGGTGCCGGGGCCAATGCCCGCACCCTTCAGCGCCTCGTCGCTCATGCGGAAGTGGGTGGTGCTGGCGGGGTGAATCACCAGGCTGCGGCAATCGCCCACGTTGGCCAGGTGGCTGAAGATCTTCAGGTTCTCGATGAAGGCGCGGCCTTGGGCACGGCTGCCCTGGATGTCGAAGCTGAACACCGAACCCGCGCCCAGCGCCCCATGGCGCAACAGCTTGTTGGCCAGGGCGTGGCTGGGGTGGCTTTCCAGCAGGGGGTGGCCCACGCGGCTCACCAGCGGGTGGCTGGCCAGGAACTGCACCACACGCTCGGTGTTGCGCATGTGGCGTTCCATGCGCAGCGGCAGGGTTTCCAGCCCTTGCAGAATCAGCCAGGCGCTGTGGGGCGACAGGCAGGCACCAAAGTCGCGCAGGCCCTCGCGGCGGGCGCGCAGCAGGAAGGCACCCACGGTGCTTTCTTCCGAGAAGTTCATGCCGTGAAACCCGTCGTAGGGTGCGGCCAGTTCCTCGAACTTGCCGGTCTTGGCGTGGGCCGCGGCCCAGTCGAAGCTGCCGCTGTCCACCACCACGCCGCCAATCACCGTGCCGTGCCCGCTGAGGAACTTGGTGGCCGAGTGGTAGACCAAGTCTGCCCCCAGCTCCAGCGGCTTCATGTGCCAGGGCGTGGTGAGGGTGCTGTCCACCAGCAGCGGCACCCCGGCCTCGTGGGCGATTTGCGCCACGGTGGGGATGTCCAGCACGTCCAGTCCGGGGTTGCCCACGGTTTCGCCAAAAAACAGCCGGGTGTTGGGGCGCACGGCGGCCTTCCAGCCGTCGATGTCGCCGGGCTGCACAAAGGTGGTTTCAATGCCAAAGCGGCGCAGCGTGTAGTGCAGCAGGTTCTGGCTGCCGCCGTACAGCGCGGTGCTGGCCACGATGTGGCCGCCTGCGCCCATCAGCGTGGCCACGCTCAGGTGCAGCGCGGCCTGGCCGCTGGCCACGGTGAGGGCGCCAATGCCGCCTTCCAGCGCCGCCACGCGCTGCTCCAGCACGGCGTTGGTGGGGTTGCTGATGCGGCTGTACACATGGCCGCCGCGCTCCAGGTTGAACAACGACGCGGCCTGGTCGCTGGACTCGAACACGAACGACGTGGTCAGGTGGATGGGCACGGCGCGTGCGCCGGTGGCGGGGTCCGGGGCGGCCCCGGCGTGGAGGGTGAGGGTGTCGAAACCGGGGTCGGAATATCCGGGCATGAAAGGCGTTCCTGCGGGAAGGTCGAAACCCGCGAGGTTAGCGTGCGTTGACGTTACGTCAATCGGGGAAGTGCGGTGGGCTCCCTGTCCAACACGCGCCAGACCGGCGAAGGGGCCGGGGTGGGTGACAAGGTTTCAAGTTTTTCATGTTGAAGGGCTGCTTCCGATGTAGAATAGCGGGCTGTGCTCAAAAGGCACAGTTTTGTGCATCTACCTCACATCTACGGCTTCTGATCCGGCCTTCGGCAATCTTGGTGACAAGGTTTTCCGCAGTGGACCCGGTTCAGCAACAGCCAATCGCGAGCCACGTCATGGCCCCATTCAAGGGGGCGCCGATTCTGGTGCGATTTCGTTGAGTGGTTGATGTTTTTTGAACCACGAACGAAGCTCCGGCGGTCCGCCCTCTGGCCGTGCAAGTCTGTCTGACCTGTGCGTGCCGTCCACCTTTGTGCCCTTTTTTGCTGGCGCACGGGGTGGTTTTCTTTCGGACTTCCATCCGCTTTGCTCGGATGCTGTGCGCCCAACAGGCGCACTTGGATTTGACCCATGAATGATTTTTCTCCTGCCATCGACGCTGAACTGCCCGAGGCCGACTTTTCCATTCCCACCGCGGCCGAAATCGCCAGCGTGAGCGACACCGAAGCGCCCGCAGGCCCCAACGGCTTCGAGTTGCTGGGTTTGGCGCCCGAGCTGCTGCAAGCGGTGGCCGACCTGGGCTTCACCGAGCCCACCGCCGTTCAAAACGCCACCATCCCCTTTGCCCTGAATCCTTCGCAGCGCAGCGGCGCCACGGGCTCAGGCTACGCCGACCTGATGGTGTCCAGCCAGACCGGCAGCGGCAAGACCGCCGCCTTCCTGCTGCCGGTGCTGCACACCCTGCTGGCCATGCAGGACGAAGAAGCCCGGGCCGAAAAAGAGGCGTTTGACAAAGCCTGCGCCGAAGCCGCCGCCAAGGGCGAAGCCGCCCCCAAGCGTCCCCGTCGCAAGAACCCCATTGACCCGCGCAACTTCAAGCCCGCCGTGCCGGGCGCGTTGGTGGTGTGCCCCACCCGCGAACTGGCTCAGCAGGTGGCCAACGACGCCATCGACCTGGTGCGCCACTGCCGCGGCCTGCGCATCGCCAACGTGGTGGGTGGCATGCCCTATCAGATGCAGGTGGCCAAGCTGCAAAACGCCAACCTGGTGGTGGCCACGCCGGGCCGTCTGCTGGACCTGGAGCGTGCCGGTCAGCTCAAGCTGAACGAAGTGCGCTTCCTGGTGATGGACGAAGCCGACCGCATGCTTGACCTGGGCTTTGCCGATGACCTGGCCGAAATCAACCGCCTGACCGCCCAGCGCCAGCAGACCATGATGTTCAGCGCCACCTTCGCGCCGCGCATCCAGCAACTGGCCATGCGCGTGATGCACGACAACGGCGCCCACGTGAAGAAGGTGGAAATCGCCACCCCGCAGGAAAAACACGCCAACATCACCCAAAGCCTGTACTGGGCCGACACCCCGCAGCACAAGCGGGCCCTGCTGGACCACTGGCTGCGTGACACCACCATCAACCAGGCCATCGTGTTTGCCTGCACCCAGGTCGAGTGCGACGAACTGGCCGTGGACCTGCAGCAAGTCGGCTTCTCGGCCGTGGCCTTGCACGGTGCCCTGAGCCAAGGCATGCGCAACCGCCGTCTGGCTGCGCTGCGCGATGGTCGGGTGCAGATCCTGGTGGCCACCGACGTGGCGGCCCGCGGCATTGATGTGCCCACCATCACCCACGTGTTCAACTTCGGCCTGCCCATGAAGGCCGAGGACTACACCCACCGCATCGGCCGCACCGGCCGTGCCGGTCGCGATGGCCTGGCCATCACCTTTGCCGAGTTCCGCGACCGTCGCCGCATTGCCGACATCGAGCACCACACCCAGCAGCCGCTGAAAACGGCCACGGTGGAAGGCTTGGAGCCCAAGGGCCGCTTCCCCAGCTCGTTCTTTGGTCAGGGCGATGGCCGTCGTGGTCCGCCTGCCGGTCGCGGCGCTCCTCGCGGCGGTTTCGACCGTGGGGGCCGTGGCGAAGGTCGCGGTGATTTCCGTGGTGAAGGCCGTGGCGCCCCGCGAGGCGAGCCGCGTGGCGATTTCCGCGGCGAACCCCGTGCCGATTTCCGCCACGACGTGCGCGGTGATGGCCGCGGCGTGGGCCATGGCCCAGCACACCACCACGAGCGCGGTGCCGCCCGCCCCGGCGGCTTTGCCGGGTTTGGCCGTGCCGACAAGGCCCCCCACCAGGGTTGGCGTGCAGGTGGCGACCATGCCGCGTCGGGTGATCGTCGCCCCGCCGCTGGTGGTGCCCGTGCAGAGGGGCGTCCCGAAGGGCGCTTTGAGGGCCGTTTCGAAGGCCGTGGTGAGGGCCAAGGCCGTCCTGCCGGTTCGCGCTTCGAGGGCCGTGGCGACAGCCGTGGTTTTGGTGCCGATCACCGCCCCCGCAAGCCCGCAGGCGAGCGCAGCGGTTTCGAGGCACCCCGCCGCCGTGCACCCGCACGCGGTTGATTGACCTCAGTGCCCCGAGGGAGGGGTACTGATGCACACACACCCTTCGGCCTGAAGTCGCGTTGCAGCGGCTTCAGGCCGTTTCGTTGGTGGCCGCCTGATCGGCGGCGGCTTGTTCCTGGGCTTGTTCGGCGGCGGTGCGCAGCGACAGCCCACCGGCGCTGCGCCCACTGGCCTGCCCCAGAGGCGGGGTGGTGGCCGAGGGGGCGTATTTGTTCAACAGGGTCTGCACCATGTCTTGCAGGTCATCGGCCCCTTCGATGCGGGCGTGGTGGCGCTGCACGGTCAGGCGGGCAATGTCCATCAGCTTGGTGTTGAGGGTCTGGCCGCCGTGCATGATGAGCAGCTTGACCGCCGCCCGGGGGTTGCCTGCAATGGCGTGGGCCATGGACTGTTGGGCCAGCTCGCCAATTTTCTGGTGGCCCTGGTGCATCAGCTCCACAAAAGGCGGATGCCGTGCGGCGGCCCCGGCCATCAGCTCGGTCACGCTGCGGGTGGAACAGAAGCGCACGGCCAGGGTTTCCAGCCAACCCACGGTGGGGTCGAGCGACAGCTCGGCCAGGGTGACCTCGGTCATCAGCGAGATGAAGTTGCAGGCGGCTTCCACGTCAAAGTCGGGTGACTTCAGTTCGGAGGCCTGTTGCTTGACCTGGGCCACCACGGCGGCCACTTGGCGGTTCATCAGCAGCAGCAGGGTGTCGGCCACCGTCTTGAAGCGCTTGAGCCGGACCGGGTAATCGCGTTTCTCCAAGGCAGTTTGCAGCTGGTCGATGCAGCGCTTGACGCCCTGCGTGTCCCGCATCTGGTAGCGGGCAAAGGTCAGCAGCATGAGCGACTGGTGGTCGAACATCTTGGACGTGAGGCCCAGCAGCGTGGCGCGGTCCAACGCCTTGGCGGCTTCTTCCTTTTCGCCCATGTAAAAGGCCAGCATGCCCCGCTTTTGCAGCCGGGCGATGGAGCTGGGGGTGACGTCGCAGGCTTGGCGAAACACCTTGAGCGCTTGTTCGAAGTTGCCCTGGTCCACGTGGATGCGGCCCATCACGTCGTAGGCGTCGGCAAAACCCGGTTGTTCGGCCGACAGGGCCTCCAGGGTCATGAGGGCCTGTGTGGGGTGCCCCTCTTCCAGCTCCGCACGGGCCACGCCCAGCTTGGCCCAGGGCAGGGCGTTGTGGGCCAGGATGCTTTCGAACAGTTGCTGGGCTTCGGTGGCCCGGTTGAGGCGCAGCAGCAATTCGGCCCCGATGCGGGCGGCGTACAACCAATAGTGCTGGCGAGCGTTGTAACGCTCCAGGCACATCTTGGCGGCGGTTTCGAAGTCGCTTTGTTCAATGGCTTCGAAAATGGGGGCCAGGATGCGCTTGCGCTTGCGGGCGTGCAGCAAGCGCTGCCCCAGGGTGGCCGCGGTGTGTGGTTTGAGCAGGTAGCTGTCCAGGGCGGATTCGGCGGCTTCGGCCACCTGGGCGTAGCTGGCTTCGCCCGTCAGCATCACGAACACGGTGGAGAAAGGCAGCAACTGGGCCCGGCGCAAGTCGTCCAGCAGCTCTTGGCCCGAGTAGTTGCTGTCGGGGAAGCGTTGTTCGCACAACACGATGTCGAACTCGCGGAACTCCAGCATGCGCCGCGCGTCGTTGGGTCGGCTGGCCTGCTGGACTTGGGCCAGGCCAAAGTCACGCAGCTGCGCCACGATCACACTGCGTGATGTGGGGTTGCCGTCCACCACCAAAGCCCGACAGTCGGCGATGCCTGGATCCAGTTCAGCCAAAGTCCACCTTTCTGTGCGCTGCACTGCGCATTGCGTTCAGACAGCATTCATCCCAACGTCTTGAGCAGCATATCAAAAATACCCTTGCTCGCCATGGGCGTTTCCCACAGGGGCCCCACGACATTGACGGACGGTGGCGGTTTCAGGTCATGCCGTTGCGGCTGGCCAGTTCCACAAACAGGGCAGAGTGGTCCAGGTCGCCCAGGCCGTGGTCGGTGGCCTGTTCGAACAGATGGGCAAACAGTTGGGTGATGGGGGCGTCAAACCCGGTTTCCTGGGCCGTGGCCATGGCGTTGCGCATGTCTTTCAATTGCACGGTCACGGCGGCGCGCTTGGCAAAGTCGCGTTCCACCATGCGCTGTCCGTGCACCTGCAGGATGCGGCTGTCGGCAAAACCGCCGGTGATGGCCTCGCGCACCTTGCCCATGTCGGCCCCGCCACGGGCGGCAAACAGCAGGGCCTCGGCCACCGCACCGATGGTGATGCCCACAATCATTTGGTTGGCCAGCTTGGCCAACTGCCCAGCCCCCAGCGGCCCGACGTGGGTGGGGCGACCCAGCACCTGCAGCACGGGGCGGGCGCGTTCAAAGTCGGCGCTGCGGCCCCCGGCCATGATGGCCAGCGTGCCCGCCTCGGCCCCCACCGTGCCGCCGGACACCGGGGCGTCCAGGCAGTCCACCTGCAAAGCGGCCAAGCGCGAGGCGTGGTCCCGCGCCTCGCGGGGCTGGATGGAGGACATGTCCACCACCAGCGTGCCCGGGCGCAGGCCGTCGATGGTGCCGCGCTGGAACAACACCTCGTGCACAGCGGCACCGTCTTGCAGCATGGTGATGACCACGTCGGCCTTTCGCACGGCATCGGCGGGGTGGTCGAACACGGTGGCCCCATGCGCCACCAGCGCCTGGGCCTTGGCCGGGCTGCGGTTCCACACCCGCACCCGGTAACCCGCTTCGCACAAGCGGCGTGCCATGGGCAGGCCCATCAGCCCGATGCCCAGCACCGCCACCACGGTGTCGGCTGGGGTGTTTTTGACTACTTCAGACATAGCAAACTGTTCAATCAAATCAAGCGGTAGAGCCGATTTTGTTTTGTAAAAAGGCGGTCGCCCCGCGGGCAGGGCGACCGCGTGCAAGTGGTTCAAGGAACCACGGAGTTGACCTGGGGGGTGGCGGGCTGGACCTGCACGTGCGACATCTGCTCGCACAGGTGCTGACCGGCCTGTTCGCAATGCTGGACGGCAAGCGGGGTCACGGCGTGCACATCGCCACGGGCGATGGCGTCGGCCATGGCCGCGTGCTCGTCCCAGACCGAGGCGCGCAGCGACGAATGTTGCAGCACCAGGCCCATGGCTCGGCGGATGTGGGTCCAGTGCAGCATGGCGCTGCCCTCGATGAGCGGGTTGCCGCTGGCGGCATAAATGGCGCGGTGGAATGCCTGGTCGGCTTTCAGCATGGCGGCCACGTCGGCTTGCGCCACCGCCTGGCGGCCTTGGGCCAGCAGCGCCGGGTCCAGCACGACGCGGCGTTCAGCGGCCAGGCGGGCGGCCAGCGCATCCAGGGCGCTGCGCACTTGGTAGATGTGCCTGATCAGGCCCGCGTCCAGCGGGGCCACCAGCACGCCACGGCCTTTGGTGCCGTGCAGCCCCGGGGCGTCCTGCACCAGCCCGTCGGCCTTGAGCAGGCGCAAGGCCTGGATCACGGGCTGGCGTGACACCGAGAGTTGCTCGGCCAGCTCTTCCTGCGTCAGTCGGGTGCCCGGGGCCAGTTGACCGGCGCAGATGGCGTCCAGCAGGCGCTGGTGCACCTGTTCCACCAGGTCGGGGCTGCTGTCGAGGCGGGTGAGGGGGGCGGTCATGGTGTTTTGGATTCTGTATACAGAATACACCGATGGGCGAGCCATGCCTTTCAGGGGCGAAAAAAAAGGCCGCATGGAGCGGCCTGACGGGTGCTGCGGAAAGCGGGGGCTCACATCAGCAGGTGTTCACCCGCGTTGTCGCCGCCCAGGATGACGTAGTTGACCTTGCGGATGTCCATCAGCTTCTTGCCGCCGCTGTAGCTGATGGAGCTTTGCACGTCCTGCTCCATTTCGATGAGGGTGTGCGCCAGCTTGCCCTTGATGGGCTCCAGGATGCGCTTGCCCTCCACGTGTTTGTATTCGCCCTTGTTGAAGTCGCTGGCCGAGCCGTAGTACTCCTTGTACAGCTGGCCGTCCACTTCCACCGTCTTGCCCGGGCTTTCCTCGTGGCCCGCAAACAGCGAGCCCACCATGACCATGGTGGCCCCGAAGCGGATGCTCTTGGCAATGTCGCCGTGGCTGCGGATGCCGCCGTCGGCAATGATGGGCTTGGTGGCCACGCGCGAGCACCACTTCACGGCGCTGAGCTGCCAGCCGCCGGTGCCAAAGCCGGTTTTCAGCTTGGTGATGCACACCTTGCCGGGACCGATGCCCACCTTGGTGGCGTCCGCCCCCCAGTTTTCGAGGTCGATCACCGCCTCGGGCGTGCCCACGTTGCCCGCAATGACAAAGCTGGCGGGCAGGTGTTCCTTGATGTAGCCAATCATGGCCTTCACGCTGTCGGCATGGCCATGGGCAATGTCGATGGTGATGTACTCGGGCACCAGGCCTTCGGCCACCAGGCGGTCCACGGTGTCGCGGTCGGGCTGCTTCACGCCCAGCGAGATGGAGGCGTACAGACCCTGCGCCTGCATGCGGCGCACAAAGGCCACGTTGTCCAGGTCGAAGCGGTGCATCACGTAGAAGTAGCCGTGCTGCGCCATCCAGGTGCAGATGGTCTCGTCCACCACCGTTTTCATGTTGGCCGGCACGGCGGGCAGGCGGAAGCGGCGGCCACCCAGTTCCACGCTGGCATCGCACTCGGCGCGGCTTTCCACGCGGCACTTGCGGGGCAGCAGCAGGACGTTGTCGTAGTCGAAGATTTCCATGGTTTCACGCTCAAAGTTGGACTTGGCGCTTTATGGAAAAGCGCAAGCTGCTACAAAAATTGAAGAGCGCTTGGCTTGGACCCGGCACAAAAAAACCGGGCGCAAGAAACTTGGGCCCGGTGCGCGATTGTATACACATTGGCTTTCGGGTGGGGTTTCCTGATCGGGCGGGGGCTGAAGCGGCCCGGGCCCGGGTGATCTTCATCAATGCAGCCCAGGTGCGCTGGCGTAGAGTGGACGTTTTGGGTTTGACACAGGAGCCAAGCGTTGGTGAAACACACACGAGGGTTGGGCTGGGTGTATGGCGCACCGCGGTTCAGCGCGGACGAGGAGCACGCCGAATTTCAGTACCGGTTGCTGATCTGGCTGATGCTGTCCGGCTCCGTGGTCACGTGGCTGGTGTTGCTGGGGGTGGTGTCCGGGTTCAACCTGCTGCAAGGGCCGCACATCGGTTTCATGACCGGGTTTGCCACGGTGTCTCTGGTGTTGTGGGGGGTGTTGCGTGGCCGCAAGCACCTGTTCATGCCCGTGGCCTGGGTTTACCAGGCCTGCGCCCTGGCCGAGTACGTGGCCGCCTGGGCCTGGGTGCCGCAGGACGAGTTGCGGGTGCTGTGGTTCATGGTCAATGTGCCGGGGGTCTACATCGTGTTGGGCCAGCGGGTGGGGGCGCTGGCCACGGGCGTGAGCGTGTTGCTGCTGTGGTGGGGCAACCCGTTCAACCCACGGCCCTACACTGGCCCCGCCATGGTCACCCTCAGCCTGGCCTTGCTGTACCTGGCGGTGTTCTTCCACCTGTACGTGGACCGCTCGCTGTCGTACTACCAGCGCATGCGCGAGTCCAACCAGCGCTTGCGCGACCTGGCTTCGCACGACCACCTGACCGGCGTCTTCAACGCCCGCGCATTCGAGGTCCAGGCCGAGCGGCTGATTCGCCTGGCGCAGCGCCAGGGTGGGGATTGCGCCATGCTGTTCGTGGACCTGGACCACTTCAAGCGCATCAACGACCAGCACGGCCATGCCGCCGGTGACGTGGTGCTGCGCACCGTGGCCCAGGCGGTGGCGGCCCAGCTGCGCCAGACCGATGTGCTGGGCCGGGTGGGTGGGGAGGAATTCGCCATCCTCCTGCCCGACACCGACCTGGCGGGGGCCCAGCAGGTGGCCGAAACCCTGCGCCTGGGGGTGCTGGGGCTCCAGCCCGACATCGGCGGGGGCGTGCGGCTGCCAGTGACGGCCAGCATCGGCGTGGCCGCCCTGCGGGGGGCAGACGCCAACCTGCCGCTGCTGCGCCAGCAGGCCGACGAGGCCATGTACCAGGCCAAGGCCGGTGGCCGCAACCGGGTGGTGGTGAGTGGTGGGGGGCTTCCTACAATCGGCGCATGACCGCCCACGCTGCCCAGGACGGCCACTCGCCAGTGGCTTCCCACCCTTCTTCTTTTTCCCCGCCCTCGTCACCCTTGCAAGCTCACCCGTCTGCTGATGGGGAGGGGCTGTTGCGCGGCCTCAACCCCGAGCAGCTGGCCGCCGTCACCCTGGGGCAGACCCATGCGCTGGTGCTGGCCGGGGCGGGCTCGGGCAAGACCCGGGTGCTGACCACCCGCATGGCCTGGCTGATGCAGCAGGGCATGGTGGGCCCGGGCGGGCTGATGGCCGTGACCTTCACCAACAAGGCCGCCAAGGAAATGCTGGTGCGCTTGCAGGCGCTGCTGCCCGTCAACGTGCGCGGCATGTGGGTGGGCACCTTCCACGGCCTGTGCAACCGCCTGCTGCGCGCGCACTGGAAACCCGCCGGGCTGCCGCAAACCTTCCAGATCCTGGACACCCAAGACCAGCTGTCCGCTGTCAAGCGCCTGTGCAAGCAGTTCAACGTGGACGACGAACGTTTTCCGGCCAAGCAGCTGGTGTGGTTCATTGCCGGGTGCAAGGAAGAGGGCATGCGCCCTGCCGACGTGCCCGTGCGCGACGACGACACGCGCAAAAAGGTGGAGGTCTACCAGCTCTACGAAGACCAGTGCCAGCGCGAAGGCGTGGTGGACTTTGGCGAGCTGATGCTGCGCAGCTACGAGCTGCTGCGCGACCACGCCGACATCCGCGAGCATTACCAGCGCCGTTTCCGCCACATCCTGGTCGACGAGTTCCAGGACACCAACAAGCTGCAATACGCCTGGCTCAAGCAACTGGTGGGCCCCGAGACCGCGGTGCTGGCCGTGGGGGACGACGACCAGAGCATCTACGCCTTCCGCGGCGCACGGGTGGGCAACATGGCCGACTTTCTGCGCGAGTTTCCCCAGGTGCAGCAGGTCAAGCTGGAGCAGAACTACCGCAGCCACAGCAACATCCTGGACTCGGCCAACCACCTCATTGCCCACAACAGCCAGCGCCTGGGCAAGAACCTGCGCACCGACCAGGGCGCGGGCGAGCCCATCCGCGTGTTCGAAAGCCCCACCGACTTTGACGAGGCCCGCTGGGTGGTGGACGAAATCCGCCAGCTGGTGCGCGGCCTGGGCGGATACCCGCCGCTGGACCGCAAGGAGATTGCGGTGCTCTACCGCAGCAACGCCCAGAGCCGGGCGTTGGAAACCTCGCTGATGAACGCCGGCGTGCCCTACAAGGTGTATGGCGGCCTGCGCTTTTTCGAGCGCGCCGAAATCAAGCACGCCCTGGCCTACCTGCGGCTGCTGGAGAACCCGCGCGACGACACCAGCTTCTTGCGCGTGGTCAACTTCCCGCCCCGGGGCATCGGGGCGCGCAGCATCGAGCAGTTGCAGGACGTGGCCCGCGGCAGCGGCTGCGCCCTGTCGGACGCGGTCAGCGCCGTCACCGGGCGGGCGGGGGCCGGGCTCACGGCCTTCCTGGCCAAGCTGGACGTGATGCGCGAGGCCACCCAGGGCCAGACCCTGCGCGAAATCGTGCAGACCGTGCTGAACCAATCGGGCCTGCTGGAGCATTTCCGCAACGACCGGGACGGCGCCGACCGGGTGGAGAACCTGGAGGAACTGATCAACGCCGCCGAAGCCTTTGTCACCCAGGAAGGCTTTGGCCGGGACGCCGTGGCCCTGCCGGTGGAAGACACCGCCCCGGGGCGGCAAAAACCGCCCCAGAGGCCACCCCTGAGCCAGTCCCCCGCCAGTCAGGGCCTGAGTTTCGAAGACGCGCTGGCCGAGGCCAACGAACAAGCCCAACAGGCCCCGTGGGACGAACTGGGCAACTGGGACGACGGGACCCCGGTTCCCTTGCCCGAGGACACCGGCGAAACCCTCTCGCCCCTGGTGGCCTTCCTCACCCACGCCGCGCTGGAGGCGGGTGACAACCAGGCCCAGGCCGGACAGGACGCGGTGCAGTTGATGACGGTGCACGCCGCCAAGGGGCTGGAGTTCGATTGCGTGTTCATCACCGGGCTGGAGGAGGGGCTGTTCCCGCACGAAAACTCGGCCTCCGACCGCGCCGGGCTGGAGGAAGAGCGCCGCCTGATGTACGTGGCCATCACCCGCGCCCGCCAGCGCCTGTACATCACCCATTCGCAAACCCGTCTGCTGCACGGGCAGACGCGCTACAACCTGCGCAGCCGCTTTCTGGACGAGTTGCCTGAGGAATGCCTGCGCTGGCTCACCCCCAAGAGTGGCGGGGCACTGGCCGGGCTGCGCCCGGGCGGTTCCGCTGGCCTGGGCGGCTGGGGGGGGGGCGGGTGGGTGGTCTGGCGGTGGGGCCGCGGGTGGCGCGGCAGGTCGGGGGTATGGTGCTTCTTATTCAAGAGCTAACAGTTCAAGTACATCAAGCGCTAGAGGTCAGTTTTCTTCTGAATCTTCAGCCCCCGCCTTGGAGCCCAAGCAAGGGCGGGGCACCGATTTCACCGTGGGACAGAAGGTGTTCCACAACAAGTTTGGCGAGGGCAAGGTGCTGACGCTGGAAGGCGCGGGGCCCGATGCCCGGGCTCAGATCAACTTCCCGCGCCACGGCGTCAAGTGGCTGGCGCTGGCGGTGGCCAAGCTCACGCCCGTGGAGTGAGGCGTAAAAAAAGCCGTGACGGGTGTCACGGCTTGAAAAGGAAAACACAACCTCCCCCAAGAGGGCTGTGCAACCTTGGAGAAACAGGGTGGCCCGCGGCGGGCGAGGCTGCCGCGGGGCGTTCAGTGTTGCATCAGAAGTCGTGGCGCATGCCCACGGCGTACAGCTGCGTGTCGGCGGTCTTGGTGCCCACGGCGTTCTTGATCTTGTGGGTGCGGTAGGCCGCGTACAGGGTGGTGCGCTTGCTCAGGCTGTAGGTGGCGCCCAGGGCGAAGCCATCGGCCTTGGCCGAGGTGGCACCGGACACTTTGGTCTTGCTGTTGGCATAGCCGGCCGACACCTTGAAGGCACCCACGGGCACGTTCACACCAATCTGGAACTCGTTGTCGTCGCCAGCGGCATCGGTGGCACCGTTGCGGTGGTTGTAGGCGGCCGACAGGGCGGCCGCGCCAAAGTCGTAAGCACCGGCCAGCGTGGTGTACTTGGCCTTGGTCTTTTCGTCCTGGTAGGCCAGGGCCACGTTCAGGGGACCGGCTTTGTAGCCCAGCATCAGGGCGGCGAGCTTGTCACCCTTGCCCGTGGTCTGCTCGAAGGCGTAAGACACGCCGCCGTAGACGCCGCCCATCACCGGGGTGTCGTAGCGGATCTGGCTGTTGAAGCGGCTGCTGTAATCACCACCGGAGCCGAACACGCCGTTGGCAGCGGGGGTGAAGGCCGAGTCCCACAGGTTGTTGCTGTTGCCAAGGCCACGGATGTCGTCGTACACGGTGGTCATGCGACCGGCCACCACCTTGCCGAAGCCGCCCGACAGGCCCACGGAGGTTTCGGCCTTGAACGTGGGAGCCTGGATTTCACCGGTGTCGGTGTTGACGCGCTGCTCCAGCTTGAAGACGGCATTGAGGCCGCCGCCCAGGTCTTCGGTGCCGCGCAGGCCCCAGCGGGAGGTGGTCAAACCACCGTTGCCGCCATGGAACATCTTGGACTGGCTGCCCTTGCCCAGTTCCTTGATGCTGCCCACCGAGTTGTCGATGCGACCGTACAGGGTGACGGAGGATGAGGATTGGGCCATGGCGGCCGACGAGGCGGCCAGCACGGCCAGAGCGATGAGGCTCTTGTTCATGAGTAGGTTCTCCAGGGAGTGGGTTCAGTGCAGCAGTTGCCCTGCGGCGTGCTGCACCCGCAGCGTACAACTGTCGGGTGGACTGATTGAAAGCAAATTGAATGAAACCGTTGTGACGCTCCACGGCAACACAGTGTTTCGTTGTGGATCAACAACAAGGTTTCAAGCGGTGGAACGTGGGCGATCCGGACGAAAAAGCCGCAGACGATGCTGCGGCTCGGGTGGTTCCCCGCGTGACGGGCGGGATCAGCGGCTCAGCTTGACTTGGGTGGCTTCACCGGTCAGGTAGCCCACGGCGGAGCCGAACTTGTTCTTGTAGTTGGCCTTGATCAACGGGTCCAGCGTGGCCTTGACGGTGTTGTGGATGCTGCCCCAGTCGCCTGCGTGCTGGAAGTTGCTCATGATGTAGGTCCAGCCGTTGAGTTCGTCCACGGCGTGCAGGCCGGTGGATTCACCCCCGGCGGGGATGGACATGATGCGCGACAGCACCTTGGTGTCCACGTTGTAGGCCCACAGGAAGTTGTTGACGTGCTGGCCGCTGTCCTCGCCGATGAACAGCGTGCGCATCTTTTCCGAGAACTTCAGGTTGTCGGGGTTGCCGATGGTGTTGGGGTTGGCGGTGTTGCCCAGGGCGTCCGAGGCGATGTCTTCACCCACCAGCAGCGCCTTGGTGTCGGCGGGCATCCATTCGCTGTGGATGGCGGCACCGGCGGTGTCCTTCTGGCCACCCTTGAGGTTGAGGGCCATCACGGCACCGGCCTTGAGGGCCTTGTCCAGGGCAATGCCGTTGCCTTCGGTGTAACCCTTGCCGCCCTTGACCATGGAGTCTTGGCAGTTCTGCAGGGCCGAGTAGGCCACCTTGTCCTTGATGTTGACGGTGGTGCCTTCCATCTTGGTGAAGCCCAGGCTGGCGCCCAGGTAGGCGGCGTAGCGGTGGGTTTCGAGGAAGGCGGCGGCCTTGGCCATGCCGGACTTGAGCTTGACCCACTCGGTCTTGCCGTTGGTGGTGACCTTGGTGTAGCTGGCGTCCTTGGGGTCGGCGGCTTGCAGGTCGAAGATGTCGGAGGCCTTGATGCCGCCGTCCACCAGGGCGCGGATTTCGGCGCTGGTGGCCGAACCCAGCTTGATCCAGGTCAGCGGGGCCGGGCTGGCGGCGGGGTTCAGCGAGAAGCCCGCGCCCACCTTGGCGGCGTACAGCGTGCCGGCGGACAGGTCTTTTTCCTTGTCGGCCACAAAGACGAAGTAGCCGCTGTTGGTGGCGTCGTCGCCCATGAACACGGTGCGCTGGTCGGGCATGACCTGCACCAGTTCGTGGGAGATGCGGCCCATGCAGTAGTGCTTCTTGACGGAGCCGGTGCCGTCGGCATTGACGGTCACTTCGGGCAGGTGGCCATAGTGGTAGGGGTTGGCCTTGGTCTCGTCCCCGTACAGGTTCTTGCTGAAGGCCTTGAGCTGGGCGTTGGAGGCGGCGGTGAAGGCGTCGGGCTCGTACTCTTCGCTGGACAGGTGGGTGCCCCAGGGCGACAGGCTGGCCCCGCAGGTGATCCACAGGCCGTTGACGGCGGAGGTGTCCACGTTGTGGTACTTCACCAGCGTCAGCTTGCCGGTGTTGGGGTTCTGGTCCAGGGTCAGCACGGCGATGGGCGAGGGCAGCTTGCCGTACATGTCGGTCTTGCCGTCCTGGGCCCAGGTGGTGTACTCGAACTGCACCACGGCAAACACCGGGTTGCCGCTCACACCCAGCTTGGCCTTGTCGGCCCCGGCCACGCTCAGCAGCGAGGTGCCATCGGGCGAGTCGGAGAAGAACTGGCGGGTGGCCCCGGGCACCGTGGTGTCCAGGATGGGCTGGTTGTTGATGTCGTAGTAACCGCCGGCCAGGGTGGTGCCACCCTTGCCGTTGGGCACCAGGTCGCCGGTGATGAAGAAGGGCTGGTAGGCCAGCTTGAAGTCCAGCTTGGTGTTGTCGCTGAAGTTCACTGTCATGGTCGAACCCACGGTGGTGGTGGCCATGGCCGCAGGGTTGGCCAGCGTGGGTGCCGCCATGGAGCTGAAGCTCACGCCACTGACGGTGATGGCGTCACCACCGCCACAGCCAGTCAGGGTGCCACAACCGGCCAGCAACGCACTGGTGGCCGACAGCGTACTGGCCATGGGCAGCATGGGCATGCCCGAGAGCATTTTCAGGAGGTTGCGGCGGGAGGTGTCGTGGGAGGTGGTCATTCGATTCGCTCGGAGAGGTTGAAAAACCCCATGGTTGCGAATCCATGTGAAACGACCGTGACAAGTGCCTGAAGCGTGGCTTTCAGCCGGGTGTCTGCTCTGTGGGGGGCTCGGCATGGGCGGCCTGTGCCAGCACCAGGGCCTGGGCGCTGGCGTCCAGCAGACGCAATTTGCTGGCGTAGTAGCGGTCCAGGCGCCACTCCTTCAGGATCTCCAGCGCCAGCTCAAAACGCTTCATGTCCAGCTCGTACAAGGCATGCAGCGAGAAGTCCTTCTGGGCTTCCAAGGCCACCACCAAATCGGCCAGGGTTTGGCTGGCGGCGCTGGTGGGGTCTTCGGCGATGAGTTTGCGGGCTTTCTTGATGGCGAGCATGGCGGGTTCCGTGGGGAAAGTCGGTGATCGGGCGAGGCTAGCGTAAACCCTGATGTTTTTTGATGACAGCAGCGTTTCAGGCCGGTGAACCATTGTGCGCTGGGGCGCTCCCACCGGGTACACCGGGGTGCGCAAGCCCGGGTCATTTCCGTTCCATCCTGAAAGGACTGCACCCGCATGCCCCACGACGTCAGCCTGATCGCCACCATCGCCGCCGCCTTTGGCCTTGCCCTGGTGCTGGGCTACTTGGCCATGCGCCTGAAGATGCCGCCGCTGGTGGGCTACCTGCTGGCCGGGGTGATGGTGGGGCCGGCCACGCCGGGTTTTGTGGCCGACGTGGGTCTGGCGGGTCAGCTGGCCGAAATCGGGGTCATGTTGTTGATGTTCGGCGTGGGCCTGCATTTCTCCATGGACGACCTGATGGCGGTGCGCCGCATCGCCGTGCCCGGCGCGGTGGTGCAGATTGCCGTGGCCACGGCGCTGGGGACGGTGCTGGCGCAGGCGTGGGGCTGGAGCCTGGGCGCCGCGGTGGTGTTTGGGCTGTGCCTGTCGGTGGCCAGCACCGTGGTGCTGTTGCGGGCGCTGGAGGCACAGGGCATCCTGAAGTCCATCCACGGCCAGATTGCGGTGGGCTGGCTGGTGGTGGAAGACCTGGTCATGGTGCTGGTGCTGGTGTTGCTACCCGCGTTGGCAGGGGTGTTGTCGGGCGTGGGGTTGCCGGCCGGTGGACTGGGCATCACGGTCGCCATCACCCTGGCCAAGGTGGTGGCCTTCATCGTGTTGATGCTGCTGGTGGGGCGGCGCGTGTTGCCCAAGGTGCTGTGGTTGGTGGCCCGTACCGGCTCACGCGAACTGTTCACCCTGAGCGTGGTGGCCATTGCCGTGGGGGTGGCATTCGGGGCGGCCAAGCTGTTCGACGTGTCGTTTGCGCTGGGGGCCTTCTTCGCCGGGATGATGATGCGCGAGTCCGAGTTCAGCCACCGGGCCGCCGACGAGTCCCTGCCGCTGCGCGATGCCTTTGCGGTGCTGTTCTTTGTGTCGGTGGGCATGTTGTTCGACCCCGCGGTGCTCTGGACCCACCCCGGCAAGCTGCTGGCGGTGGTGGCCATTGTGGTGCTGGGCAAGACGCTGGCCGCCGTGGGCCTGGTGCTGCTGTTCCGCTACCCGCTGCACACCGGGCTGACGGTGGGGGCCAGCCTGGCGCAGATTGGCGAGTTCTCGTTCATCCTGGCCGGTCTGGGCGTGGGCCTGGGCCTGTTGCCTGCCGAAGGGCAGAGCCTGGTGCTGGCGGCTGCCCTGGTGTCCATCGCGGCCAACGCCTTGATGTTTGCCGCCATCGAGCCGGTTCACACCTGGCTGCTGGCCCACTGGGCTTGGGCCCGCCGCCTGCAGGACCGCGCAGACCGTCTGGCCGAACTGCCTGCATCCACCCCCGTGGAGCTTCTGAATCGCCCGGTGGTGCTGGTGGGGCACGGACGCGTGGGGCAGCGCCTGGCGCAGCACTTGCGGGAGGCGGGGTTGCCGCTGGTGGTGGTCGATCAAAACCGCGAGGTGGTGGAAGCCTTGCGCCAGGTGATGACGTTGGCCCGCACCCTGAACCCCGGTGTGTCGGTGATGGTGCGTGCTCGCAGCGACGAAGAGGCCGACCTGCTCCGCCAGGAGGGCGTGACCGCCGCGTGGGTGGCCGAACAGGAACTGGCCCGCAACATGGCCGACCATGTGCTGGCCCAGGTGGCCGCCAGGCGCTGACCGTTGGAGCGCCCGCCGGTGCGCCCTTCGCCCCGCTTCAAGGGGTGGGTGGGGCCACCGCAGGGGGAGCGCGGCGCAGCTCGCCCTGCAAATCGGTGCCGGGTGCCACGGTGTTGAACACGGTGCCAAATTTCTTCACGTTGTCGTGGAGCAGCTTGAGCCGCGGGTCCGGTTCGTCGGTGTCCACCTCAATCAGGTAACGAATGCTTTCCATGCGTGGGGGCACATCCTGGCGAACGCCGTCCACCGTCACGCTCACACCCCGCAGATCGAACTTCAAGATGGGGGCCACGCGCTCGATGCCCTTGATGATGCAAGCCGACAGCGCGGCCAGCAGCAGTTCAGCGGGGTTGAACGCATGGGGGTTGCCCGCCAGGTCGGTGTCCAGGGTGATGGTGGCTTGTTTGCAGGTGCTCTGGCTGGCATGGGCACTCAGGCGCACCGATTCCACATGGAAGCTCAGCTTGGTGGTGGGGGAGGCCGTCATGGATGCCCCCACTCAGCCGTTGCCATGGCTCAGCCACTGCTCGATCTTGTCGCGGCTGGGCACGCCACCGGCGTGCACCACCTTGCCATCGACGACCACGCCGGGCGTGCTCATCACCCCGTAGCCCATGATGGCGCGGAGGTCTTCCACCTTTTCCAACTGGACGGTCACCCCCTTGGCCTGCGCCACCTGGTCAATGAGGGCGATGGTGTTTTTGCAGTTGGCGCAGCCAGTGCCGAGTACCTTGATGTCCATGACAATCTCCAGTATGTTTAAAAACGATAGCAAACAATGACGTGTATAAAGCGGTAAAGATCAATAAGTCTTTGAATTTTGAGCTTCACTCTGGCTCCAGTTCCAGGTGGGTGCGGTGGGTCACAAGGCCTTCAGCAGGTTGCCGGTGTCGCCCACGCAGGCGTGCCCACCGGGGGCGAGCAGCAGGGGGCGGCGTTGCATCCATCGGTCTCCTGGAGGTCACAACACGGCGTTGAACACAAAGCCCACCAGCAGGATGCCGGTGGCCACCACGCCCACAAAGGTTGCAATGAGCCGCAGCTTCAGCACCTTGCGCAGGATGATCAGCTCGGGCAGCGAGAGCGCAATCACGCTCATCATGAAGGCCAGCACCGTGCCCAGCGCCGCGCCTTTGGCCAGCAAGGCCTGCACGATGGGAATGACCCCTGCCGCGTTGGTGTACAGCGGCACGCCCAGCAGCACCGCCAGGGGCACCGACCACCAGGCCTCTTTGCCCATGAAGCTGGCCATCAGGTCTTGGGGCGCATAGCCGTGGATGCCCGCGCCAATGGCGATGCCCGCCAGGATGTAGGGCCACACCTTGCCCACAATCTCTTTCACCGCGGCAAACCCGGCCTGCATCCGATCGGCCAAGGTGGTTTGGCCGGGGTCGAAGTCGGCGGACATCCTGGGCATGTCGCGCACCCAATCCTCCAGGTGGGCTTCCATCTTCAGACGGCCAATCACCCAGCCCGACACGATGGCCACGCTCAGGCCCAGCCCCAGGTACAGCAGTGCCACCTGCCAGCCAAACATGCCAAACAGCAGCGTCAGTGCCACCTCGTTGACCATGGGGGCCGAGATGAGGAAGGAAAACGTCACCCCCAGCGGCACCCCTGCCTGCACAAAGCCAATGAACAGCGGCACCGCCGAGCAACTGCAAAACGGGGTGACGATGCCCAGCGTGGCCGCCATCACATTCGCCAGCCCTTCGCTGCGCCCGGCCAGCAGGGCGCGGGTGCGCTCGGGCGTGAAATAGCTATTAACCATGCCCATGACGAACACCACGCCGGTCAGCAGCATCAGCACCTTGGGTGTGTCGTACAAGAAGAACTGCAACGCACCGCCCAGGTGGCTGTCACGTTCAACGGGCAGTTGGGCCACCAGCCATTCGGAGGTGGGCACCAGGGTTTGATACAGCCCCCACCACACGCTGGCCGCCAGCAGCAGGAAGGCGGTGGGGTGCCGCAGGTGCCAGCGCTGCGGAAGGGGTGGGGCCGGAAAGTCCGTGGGGGTGTTCATGGTGCTGAAGACGTTGTGCGCGTCAAAAGGATGCACCTTCGCCACCCTTTTGTCGCGCGGTTTCTTCCCCGAGGGCGGCTGACGCGTACCATCGGCCTCCCTCACCCAGACACAGGCCCCCCATGACCGATTGGAAACAGCAGCAAATGATCAAGGCCTCCGGCTGGCCGCTGGATCCTGCAAGTCTGGCAGCAGGGACCGATTTCAACGCTGCGCAAGAAGGTGGCCTGGTCCCGCTCACCTGGGCCTGCGAGCACGGCAAGGCGGGCTTGTTGCGGCACATGCTGAGCCTGGGGGCCAACCCGCAAGCCCACCCCTTGGGTGCTCAGGTGCTGCTGGCTTTGGGGGTTGAATCGGGCGACTACCAGGCGGTGATGTTGTTGATCGATCACCTGAAGGCAGCGGGCGAACCGGCTCCGGACGAAGCGCTGAGAAAACGCCTGACCCACACCTTCCGGGCCAGCCACACCAACGCCAAGAACCGCTTGCAGCAGACGCTGAAAGACTGGGACCGCCTGAGCAAAGGTGCGCCCCAGGCGGGCGCTCAGCGGGGCACGAAGTCGCTCACGCCGCCACCGGGCAAGGCCTGAATCTGGCAACCCTGCGTCATGGCCACGCGCAAGCGCTCGCGGGCGCGGCGCAACCGGGCCTTGGTGGCGGGCAGGCTCAGGCCGTGCTGGGTGGCGTAGTCTTGCTGGCGCACACCGTGCAGGTCGCACTGGCGGATGATGTCGGCATCGGTGGCCTCCAGTTCGCCCAACACCCGGCAGAGGCAGCCGGTGAGTTGGTCCACCACCGGGGTGGATTCGTCCGGCTGGGGCAACTGGTCCAGTTGTTCGGGGCTCCAGCCGTCCACCGGGGGCTGGCGTCGGTGGTGGTCGGTCAGGGTGTTGCGTGCCACCTCGAACAGCCAGGCCCGAGGGTGGTTCACGTCACAAAACGCCGGGCCTTGCCGCAGGGCCTCGAGGAACACGTCCTGCAGCAGATCGTGGGCGGTTTCACGGTCGGCCAACTGGCGTGCCAGCCAGCCGAGCACCTCACCCTGGTGCTGGCGCCAGGCTGAGATCAGGCAGGGGCTGGCGTCAGCGGATGCGCTGGCCTTGGGCATCGATGACCTGCTCGCCGTCTTCCTTGGCAAACGCACCCTGTTGGGGTTGCGGCAGGATGTCCAGCACCGCCTCGGACGGGCGGCACAAGCGGGTGCCCAGCGGCGTGACCACGATGGGGCGGTTGATCAGGATGGGCTGGGCCACCATGAAGTCCAGCAGCTGCTCATCGGTCCATTGCGGGTTGCCCAGGTCCAGCTCGGCATAGGGCGTGCCTTTTTCGCGCAGCAGGCCGCGCACGCCCTGGCCGTTGGCCGCCGCCATGTCGGCCAGTTGGGCTTGGGTGGGCGGGGTTTTGAGGTATTCAACCACCTCGGGCTCGACGCCGCTGTTGCGGATCAGGGCCAACACGTTGCGCGAGGTGCCGCACTTGGGGTTGTGGTAGATGGTGATTTTGCTCATGAAAAAATAGCAAACAGTTGAATCAAATCAAGCGATACCCCGTTCGTACCAGCCCTTGCTGCGGTTGACGATGGCCACCACCAGCAGCATCACCGGCACCTCGATCAGCACGCCCACCACCGTGGCCAGCGCCGCCCCGGAGTGAAAGCCGAACAGGCTGATGGCCGCGGCCACCGCCAGTTCAAAGAAGTTGCTGGCCCCGATCAGGGCCGACGGGCAGGCCACATTGTGCTGCTCGCCCAATTTGCGGTTGAGCCAGTAGGCCAGCGCCGAGTTGAAAAACACCTGGATCAGGATGGGCACGGCCAGCAGCGCAATCACCAGCGGCTGTTTCAGGATGGCTTCGCCCTGGAAGGCGAACAACAGCACCAGCGTCAGCAGCAGTGCGGTGATGGACCAGGGGCCGATGCGGTCCATGGCCGCGTCAAAGGCCGCCTGCCCCCGTGCCAGCAGCGCCTTGCGCAGCCACTGTGCCAGTGCCACGGGAATGACGATGTACAGCACCACCGAGGTCAGCAACGTGGCCCACGGCACGGTGATGGACGACACCCCCAGCAGCAGCGCCACCAGCGGCGCAAACGCCACCACCATGATGCTGTCGTTCAGCGCGACCTGGCTCAGGGTGAACAGCGGGTCACCCCGGGTCAGGCGGCTCCAGACGAACACCATGGCGGTGCAAGGTGCGGCGGCCAGCAGGATCAGCCCGGCGATGTAGCTGTCCAACTGGTCGGCGGGCAGCAGCGGTGCAAACAGGTGGCGGATGAACAGCCAGCCCAGCAGCGCCATGGAAAACGGTTTGACCAGCCAGTTGACGAACAGCGTCACGCCAATGCCCTTGACGTGTTTGCGCACCTCGCCCAGCGCGCCAAAGTCCACCTTCACCAGCATGGGGATGACCATGACCCAGATCAGCAGCCCCACCGGCAGGTTGACCTGCGCCACCTCCATGCGGCCCACGGCCTGGAACAGCTCCGGGGCCAGTTGCCCGGCCCCAATGCCCGCCACGATGCACAGGAACACCCAGAGGGTGAGGTAACGTTCAAACAGGTTCATGGCGTCAACTCTTCGCCAGTTCGCGGGCGGTGGTTTGCAGCAGGGCCTTTTCCAGCTTGTCGGCGGGCAGGCTCAGCATCAGCTCCAGGCGGCGGCGCATGGCGTAAAGGGTGCTGCGAAACGCCTCCAGCTTCTCGGCATCGCTGCCTGTGCCTTCCGAGGGATCGGCATATCCCCAGTGGGCCGTGGCGGGGTGGCCAGGCCAGACGGGGCAGACCTCACCCGCGGCGTTGTCACACACGGTGATGATCAGGTCCATGTGGGGCGCGTCGGGGCCGGAGAACGCGTCCCAGCTTTTGCTGTGCAGGCCATCGGTGGAAATGGCCGCGGTTTGCAGCACCTGCAAGCCCAAGGGGTTGGGTTGCTGGTTCTCACGCGGGCTGCTGCCCGCTGAGTAGGCCTTGAAGCGGCCCTTGCCCAGGTGGTTGAGCAGGGCTTCGGCCAGGATGCTGCGGGCCGAGTTGTGGGTGCACAGAAACAGCACGTTCAGGGGTTGGGGTGTGGTCATGGAAGGCTTTCAGCAGCAAGACGTTTTGGAGGAGCCGCCGCCACAGCAGCCAGACGCAGCCTGGGCCGGGGCACAGCAAGAGGCTGCCGGTGCTGCAGCACCCGCAGCTGCGGGCACACAGCAACCGCCTTGGGCGGGCTGTTCATTGAACACGGGAATGTTTTCCAACGTGTGAAAGTGCTCCCACGCCACGCCTTGGGGGTCGGTGATCCAGTGCTTTTCGCTGCGGGCGTAGCAGCAGGTGGTGGCCCCTTCGTCCAGCAAGGCCATGTCGGCCGTTTGGGCACGGGCCTTCAGGTCGGCCAGCTCGGCTGCGTTGTCCACCTGGAAGCCCAGGTGGTCCAGCCCCGGCTTCTGGCCCCGTGTGGAAATGGCGAAGTTGATGCGTGGGTCGTCCAGCATCCACTTGGCGTAGTCGGTTTCCACTCGGGTGGGTTGAGCCGCAAACAGCTGGGAATAAAAAGCAATGCTGTGGGCCAGGTCGGTGACGTGCAGGTGGACGTGGAAGCGTTTCATGGCGAGGTTCCTTCAAAGGGGCAGGGAAGAGGGTGGGGGGCTGACTCAACAGGCGCACGGTGGCGCGGCGTTGGCGTCGCAAGGCTGGCCTTGGCAGCAGTTCTGGGTGAGGTAGGCCAGCAGGGCGTTCATGCGTTCGAACGAGGCGCGGTACACCAGGTTGCGGCCCTGGCGCTCCTGGCTGACCAGCCCCGCGTGGCTCAACTCCTTCAGGTGGAAAGACAGGGCGTTGGGCGGCACGCTCAGTTGGGTGGACAGGTCACCAGGGGTCAGCCCATCCGGACCAGCCACCACCAGGGCGCGGAACACGCGCAGGCGCACGTCTTGGGCCAGGGCCGCCAGTGAGCGGACAACATCGGTTTCGTTCATGCATCAATATTACAACAAAAGTTGAATTATTGAAGTGATGGAGCCAAAACAAACGCCCCGGTGGTCCAGCCAGCGGGGCGTTGTGGAGAGGCAAAGGGCCTGGTGGCTTACTTGACGCCCAGCAGCAGCTTCACGTCGGCGTTGTTGGGCAGGGCGTAGTCGTGGCCCTTGAGGATTTGGCCCGACTCGGTGTTGACCAGCTTGATGCTGACATAGGTGGCGTTGGCCGCTGCGGAATAGGTGCCCACAAGCACCACCCCCGCGTTGTGCACCTTGGCGATGTCTTTGAGCTCGCGCGACAGCATCAGCTCACCGGTGGTTTCGCGCACGAACACGTCGCCACGCAGCTTCAGTTCCTTGACCAGCAGGCCGCGAGACACCATGTAAGACGCGTACTGCTCAGACAGGGTGCGACCCAGCGGGGCGGTTTTGCGCAGGTCGTTCACGTTGACCACCGTGGCCACCAGCATGGGCGTGGTGGACAGGGCTTGCAGGTCCATGCCCGTCAACAGCGCGTTGATGGCGTCGCGGTTGGCCGCCACGAAGGGGCTGGCTTTGGCTTCTTCGTAGGTGGGTTCGGGCTTGGTGTAAACGCCGTTCTGGTTGGTGGAACAGGCGCTCAGCAAGGCGGTGCAGGCCAGCGCAACGGGCAGGACCACGCGGGAAAGGGTGGGGAGCATCATTGGTTCACCACCTTCATGGCTTTGAACTCGGGCGCGGTTTTGAACAGCGAGGCATCCGCGTCTTCGATGTAGTAAACGTCGGTCTTGCGCGACAGGATTTGGTCGGGCGTGCCAGCCGTGGTGGTCAGCACCAGTTCGGTGTGGGTGGGGCCGCCGGAATTGACGCTGGCGGCGTAGTCGGCAATGCCTGCAACACCCAGTGCACCCACCATCTTGGTGTCGATGTGTTGGTTGCGCAGGCCATAGACCACGCCCACACCTGCCGTCAGCATGGTGTAGATGCCGGGAATGAAATGGGGGCGTGCACTCTTGTGTTCGACCAATTGAACGGTGTAGCTGACCTGAACCACGTTCTGGGCGCTGAGGGCCACGCGGCGGCCGGAGCGCACCAGTTCGGTGGTGAGCATCTCGTGGAAGACCTTGTCAAAGCCGGAGCTTTTTTCAGGAGGCACCACGGCCAAGCGGGCGTTGCTGGCCACACCCGCGTCGTCCAGCAGCTTGAGGGTTTCCTTGACTGCGTCGCGCGAAACCACTTGCCAATGGCCTGCCGAGCGAACTTTCTTCTGTTCGGTCAGGTCGAAGTTGCCAGAGACGGGAATGGGAGACTGAGCACACCCGCCAAGCATCACCATCAGCAGCGTTGCGCTGCCACCTGTCAGGAATGATCGTTTCAAAGGGGTACTCCTTGTGCACCGTGGGGTGAATACATGCTGTCTCTGGGTGCGTCGAGCCAAGCTACTCAAATTATGGCCGATAGGTTGTTGATCCGGTTGGGAAAACACCTTGGGTGTCACCTTGCCGCCACGCTTGTGATGGCGTGGATGGCGGATCAGTAGCCCATCAACTCCTTGTCGCCCTTTTTTCCGCTGATTTGCCAGGCGGTGCGCTGGTTGACCAGGCGGGCCAAAAATTCCAGTTCTTCGTCCGTGTGGTTGATGGCCTTGGCGGGGGTCAGCACCACTTCGGATTCCTCGCGTCGGTCGGCCCAGAAGGCCTGGTGGTATTCCGTTTGTGATGTGCGCCGGTCGGCGTTGGTGGCGAGGTCCACCGTGCCGTAACAGTTGCACAGGTAGCTGCGGTTGTCCTGGTTGGCAAAAATCTCGGTGTAGACCCCGGTGCCGCGGATGCCGGCGGTCAGGGTGGGGGTGGTGATGCGTCGCGGGGTGCCTCGCCCCCACACGCTGACCACCGCACCCGTCAGCAGGCGGAGCACGCTCACCACGTTGAGGCTGCTGCCGCGCTCAACCACCAGTCGGGAGTTTTGTCGAACATGGAAGGCCGCATTGCCCACCACAAACACCAACCGAGACTGCGGCCCGGTTTCCACCACATCGCCCGTCTGCACCGATTGAGTCAGGTGCAGTTTGCTGCCGTTGAGGGTGGCGTCGCCTTCCAGCTCCACGATGTTGCTGCGTTGCTGGGCTTGAGCACTCAGCCATCCGCCACTGGCCACCCAAGCGGCCGCGGCTTGCATGGCGTGTCGGCGTTGGAACCACAGCAACTCGGTTTCGGTGCGGCCAGAAAGGGTGTGTTGGTGCATGGGGGACGTCAAAAAAGGGTCAGGCCGCCGATTCTGGTGACTCGGCAGGGTCTGTCAAGAAGCTGTCGTCAAAACTGAAGTGAATGGACGAGAAAAACATGGCCGCCATCACGAGGATGACCGGAAACACCAGGGCCGCGGCCATGCCGGTTTCGCCGAGGGCGGCGACCACCACGCTGATCAGCACCGCCCCGATGACGAACACCCCGGTCCACCCGAGCATGTACACCGCCAGGGCGGCCTTGTTCTGCCAGCACCCCAGCAGGCTGAAAAACAGGCTTTTGACCGGTGCCACGCCATGCCAGTGCACCAGGGCCGGGGCATGCCAGAACAGGGCCGACAGCAGGGTGTACCCTGCCAGGCCCACCCAGGCGGCGGCTTCCACCGCGGGGTCGTTGAGTTGTTCTTCGCCCAGACCGGTGCTGCCCATGTAGGCCTGCGCGAACTGACCGCCATCGACCAGGGCCGTGAGCCCCAGCATCAGCAACACACCCGCCACGTACAGGGCCCCCAGCACCCCCATGGCCAACGCCCGTTCACGGCCTGCGGCAAAGGCGGCCCCCAACACATGGGGCATGGGAAAGCGGCCCTGTTCGGACAGGCGGGCCGCCGTCATCAGGCCCAGGGTGGCTGCGGGCACCAGGCCCAGGGCCAGCACCTTGCCCACCACCGGCACGAACATGAGCACCGTCACCAGACCCATGAACATCAGGAACAGTCCACTCATGGCCAGCGGTTGTCGCCAGAAGGTGCGCATGCCTTGGCGGACCCAGGTCAGCCCTCTGAGGGCGGGAACGCGGTTGAGTTTCATGCGGTGCTCAGCCCCGAATCCATTGCGCGTGGTCGGCGGCGTGTTGCACACGCTGGCGCAGCACCCGCTCGAAGTGGGTGGGGTCGTGCGGCTGAAGCATGGAGGCTTCGCGGGGCAGGTGCCAGTCCCACAGGCGCGAGGTCCAAAAGCGCAAGGCCCCGGCCCGCAGCATGGCGGGCAGTAGTTCGCGCTCCGGCCCGGTCAGGGGGCGCTCGGACTGGTAGGCGTCCAGCATGGCTTGGGCGCGGGGGGCGTCGTGGGTGCCGGTGGGCAGGTCAATGCACCAGTCGTTCAGGCACACGGCCAGGTCGAACAAAAAGGTGTCCACCCCGGCAAAGTAGAAGTCGAAGAAGCCGGTGAGGGTCTCGCCCTCGAACATCACGTTGTCGCGGAACAGGTCGGCATGGACCGGGCCGCGGGGCAGGGCGGCGTAGGTCGGGCTGGCGGCCACATGGTTCTGGTAGGCCAGTTCGGCGCGGATGAGGTCGGCCTGGGCGGGCTCCAGATGCGGCAGCACCACGGGCACGGTGTCGTTCCACCAGGCCAGGCCGCGCAGGTTGGGCTGGCTGCGGTCGTAGTCCTGTCCGGCCAGGTGCATGCGGGCCAGCATGGCCCCCACCGCGGCGCAATGCACCTCTTGGGGAGCCAGCTGGCTTTTGCCGCGCAGCTTGTTGACCACCGCCGTGGGTTTGTTCTTGAGCTTGTGCAGGATGTTGCCCTTGCCGTCAGCCGCCGGGTCGGGCACCGGGATGCCTTTGCCGGCCAGGTGCTTCATCAGGTGCAGGTAGAACGGCAGCTGTTCGAAGCTCAGGCGTTCAAACAGGGTCAGCACGTGTTCGGTCGGGGAGCCGTCCAGCTCGGTGGTGACGAAGTAGTTGGTGTTTTCAATGCCACCCACAATGCCGTGAAGGTGGGTGACGGTGCCCAGCCCCAGCTTGTTCATCAGCGGGTTGACGTCGGCGGGCGTGACGGGGGTGAAGACGGCCATGGTGTTCGCGTGGCTCCGGCTCGCGGTGGCCGGGCAGAGGGAGGGCGGCGTGGAGAAAGGAAAACGCGGTTGGCGTTGGCGAAACGGTGAAAGGCTGGGCTGACCGCTGGGGCTCAGAAGCTCAGCACGCGCCAGCTGCTGCGTCCGGCACCGCCGGGTTGACCTGTGCGTTCGGATGCCGAGGTGGCCGGGCCTTGCACCTGGCTGGGCTGGATCTGGTAGGCGGGCAGGCCGGACTTGGTCTGCACCTCGATCTGGCGGGTCACCCCGCCCACGCGGGTTTCTTCCACACGGCTGCCACCGTCTTCCACCACGATGTGTTCCACCTTGGGGGTGGCGCGTTCGGCGCTCAGTTCGGGTGTGGCGGGGGCCGGGGCGGTCTGTGCCAGGCTCAGGCCGCAGGCGGTGCTCAGGGCCAGGATGAGCGCGGGGCGAATGGCGCGGGCCAACGCGCGGGCAGGGGTGTCTTGGGGCATGCCACATTGTAAGGAGGGCCTGCCGCACAATGCCGGGCATGAGCGAGAAGAAAACCCTGCTGCTGGTCGACGGTTCCAGCTACCTGTACCGTGCCTTTCATGCCATGCCCGACCTGCGGGCTGTGGCTGGAGACCCCTCCAGCGCCCCCACCGGGGCCATTCGCGGCATGGTCAACATGCTGCAAAGCCTGCGCAAGGAAGTGCCTGCCGGGCATGTGGCCTGCGTGTTCGACGCCTCCGGCCCCACCTTCCGTGACGCGCTGTACCCCGATTACAAGGCCCACCGCGCCCCCATGCCCGATGACCTGCGGGCGCAGATTGCCCCCATCCACCGCGTGGTGCAGCTGCTGGGCTGGACGGTGCTGAACGTGCCCGAGGTGGAGGCTGACGACGTGATTGGCACCCTCGCGGTGGCCGGAGAGCGGCAGGGCTTTGACGTGGTGATTTCCAGCGGCGACAAGGACCTGGCGCAGCTGGTGACCGAGCGCATCACCATCATCGACACCATGAACGGCAAGCGCCGCGACCTGGCCGGGGTGGAGGCCGAATTCGGCGTGCCCGCAAGGCTGATGATCGACTTCCAGACCCTGGTGGGCGACGCCGTGGACAACGTGCCCGGCGTGCCCAAGGTGGGCCCCAAGACCGCCGCCAAGTGGTTGCAGGAATACGGCAGCCTGGACGCGCTGGTGGCCCGGGCGGGCGAGGTCAAGGGCGTGGCGGGTGAGAACCTGCGCAACGCCCTGGACTGGCTGCCCACCGGGCGGCAGTTGGTGACCATCAAGACCGACTGCGACCTGGACGGCCATGTGCCGGGCCTGCCCGCCCTCGACGCCATCGCCGTGAAGCCCGAGGACGACGGTGGTCTGGCCGACTTTTATGCCGAGTTCGGCTTCAAAGGCCTGGCCCGCTCGCTGACCGAACGCGCCAAGCCGACCGCGCCTGCCCGCAGCGGGACCGCATCCAACGCCGCCCCCGCGGCGGGCGGCACGGGCGACTTGTTTGGCGAACCGCCGGAAGACACCCAGGCCGAGCCGCCAGCCAGCCCCGCACCCACAGCCACGCCCGTGAAGGTGGACACCGTGACCGACTGGCCCACCTTCGACGCCTGGCTGGCCCGCGTCGAAGCGGCGGAACTCACCGCGCTGGACACCGAAACCACCTCGCTCGACGAGATGGTGGCCCAGGTGGTGGGCATCAGCCTGTGTGTGGAGCCCGGGCGCGCCGCCTACATCCCGCTGGCGCACAACGGCCCCGACGTGGCCCAGCCCGGCGGCGAAGGCGTGCAGCAACTGCCCGCCGACGAGGTGCTGGCCCGCCTCAAACCCTGGCTGGAAAACCCCGCGGCCCCCAAGCTGGGCCAGCACATCAAGTACGACCGGCATGTGCTGGCCAACCACGGCATAGAAGTGCAGGGCTACACCCACGACACCATGCTGCAAAGCTACGTGCTGGAGGTGCACAAGCCCCACAACCTGTCCAGCCTGGCGCTGCGCCACCTGGGGCGCGACGGCATCGGCTACGAAGACCTGTGTGGCAAAGGGGCACACCAGATTCCGTTTGCCCAGGTGGAGGTGGCCAAGGCCGCTGAATACGCCGCCGAAGACGCCGAGCAAACCCTGGCCGTGCACCGCGTGTTGTGGCCTCAAATTCTCAAGGAAAAATCGGCTATTGCGCTTTCAGAAAAAGCGCAAGTAGCTATTAATAATGTAGCAAATGGCCCCGCGCCCAGCGCCGATGCCGCGGCGCACGGGCTGGACTTCATCTACCGCCTGGAAATCGCCAGCAGCGAGGTGCTGTACCGCATCGAGCGCAACGGCGTGCTGATCGACGCGCCCACCCTGGCCGCCCAAAGCCACGAGCTGGGCCAGCGCATCGTGCAGCTGGAGCAGGACGCCTACGCCATTGCCGGGCAGCCCTTCAACCTGGCCAGCCCCAAGCAGCTGGGCGAAATCTTCTTTGACAAGCTGGGCATGCCGGTGGTCAAGAAAACCGCCACCGGTGCCCGCAGCACCGACGAGGAGGTGCTGGAAAAACTGGCCGAGGACTACCCGCTGCCCGCCAAGCTGCTGGAGCACCGCAGCTTGAGCAAGCTCAAAGGCACCTACACCGACAAGCTGGCCCAGTTGGCCAACCCCCGCACGGGCCGGGTACACACCCACTACGCCCAGGCGGTGGCGGTGACGGGGCGCCTGTCCAGCAACGACCCCAACCTGCAGAACATTCCCGTTCGCACCCCCGAAGGCCGCCGCGTGCGCGAGGCCTTCGTGGCCCCGCCGGGCTGCGTGATCGCCAGCGCCGATTACAGTCAGATCGAGCTGCGCATCATGGCCCATCTCAGCAACGACCCGGCGCTGCTCAAGGCCTTTGCCGACGGGCTGGACGTGCACCGGGCCACCGCCGCCGAGGTGTTCGGGGTGGCGCTGGACCAGGTGACGCCCGAGCAGCGGCGCTACGCCAAGACCATCAACTTCGGCCTGATCTACGGCATGAGCAGTTTTGGCCTGGCCAAAGCGTTGTCCATCGACAACACCGCGGCCAAGAACTACATCCAGCGCTACTTCGAGCGGTTTGCCGGCGTCAAGCAGTACATGGACGACACCCGCGCCCAGGCCAAGGCCCAGGGGCACGTGGAAACCGTGTTCGGGCGGCGGCTGGTGCTGCCCGAAATCAACAGCCCCAACGGCCCCCGGCGGGCGGGGGCCGAGCGCGCCGCCATCAACGCACCGATGCAGGGCACGGCGGCCGATCTCATCAAACTCAGCATGGTGGCGGTGCAAAAAGCCCTGGATGGGGGCACAAATGGGCCAGCCCGGGGCACGCGAATGATCATGCAGGTGCATGACGAACTGGTGTTCGAGGTGCCGCTGGCCGAGGTGGACTGGGTGAAAACCGAGGTGCCCCGCCTCATGGCCGGGGTGGCTGCGCTCAAGGTGCCACTGCTGGCCGAGGTGGGCGTGGGCCCCACCTGGGAGCAGGCGCACTGAGCGTGGGCAGGGCCGCCGGGGCCAGTGCTTTTCCGGGCGGTTTGTCAATAGACGTTCCTGTCGGTCAGGTATTGGTTAGACAACGTTTGCGCGACTGGCTACATTGCGGGTTTCGCCCCTTGGGCACCCTGTTTTGACTCCATTTTGTAAGGAGATCTCAATGCGCAAACGTTTTCTGTCTCATGCGGTGATGGCCGCCTTGGCCGTGTCGGGCTCTCTGGCAGTGCCCGCCCTGGCCCAAGCCCAGGCCAAAGGCACGCTGGTCTACTGTTCCGAAGCCAGCCCCGAGGGTTTTGACACCGCCCAATTCACCACTGGCACCACCTTCGACGCCGCCGACCAGGCCATGTTCAACCGCCTGGTGGACTTCAAGATTGGCACCACCGAGATGATTCCCAGCCTGGCCCAGAGCTGGACGGTGTCGCCCGATGGCAAGACCGTGATCTTCCGCCTGCGCCCTGGCGTCAAGTTCCACACCACCGAGTACTTCACGCCCAGCCGTGAGTTCAATGCCGACGACGTGGTCTTCACGTTCGAGCGCATGGTCAACAAGGACCACCCCTTCAACAAGGCCTACCCGGTGCAGTTCCCCTATGCCGCCGACACCGGGCTGGACAGCAACATCGCCGCCGTCGAGAAGGTGGACGCCATGACGGTGGCCTTCCACCTCAAGTCCGCCGATTTCGACTTCCTGGCCAAGGTGGCCATGCCGTTTGCCTCCATCCAGTCGGCCGAGTACACCGCCAAGCTGCTGCAAGAAGGCAAGGCCGCCCAGATCAACCAGCTGCCCGTGGGCACCGGTCCCTTCACCTTCGTGCGCTACCAGAAGGATGCGCAGATCCGCTACAAGGCCAACGGCAGCTACTGGGAAGCCGGTTTGCCCAAGGTGGCCAACCTGGTGTTCGCCATCACCAAGGACGCGTCGGTCCGCTTCCAGAAGCTCAAGGCCAACGAGTGCCAGATTTCCGTCTACCCCGCCCCGGCGGACGTGGCAGCCATGAAGTCCAACCCGGCATTGAAGGTGCTGGAGGCCCCGGGCTTCAACATCGGTTACGTCAACTACAACACCGAGAAGGGCCACACCAAGTCGGCTGACGTGCGCCGTGCGCTGGACATGGCCATCAACCGCGACGCCATCATCAAGGCGGTGTACCAGGGTTACGCCGTGTCGGCCACCAACCCCATGCCGCCCTCGCTGTACGGCTACGACAAGGGCCTGAAGAACCCCGCCTACAACCCCGAAGAAGCCAAGAAGCTGCTGGCCAAGGCCGGTCTGCCCGATGGTTTCGAGCTGAACCTGTGGGCCATGCCGGTGCAGCGCCCCTACAACCCCAACGCCAAGCTGATGGCCGAGATGATCCAGTCCGACTGGGCCAAGATCGGCGTCAAGGCCAAGATCGTGTCCTACGAGTGGGGTGAGTACATCAAGCGCATGAAGAACGGCGAGCACGACTCCGGCATGATGGGCTGGACCGGTGACTTCGCCAGCCCCGACAACTTCCTGTCGCTGCTGATCTGCTCGTCCGTGGGCGGCAACAACTACGCCCGCTACTGCAGCAAGGACTTTGACGCCCTGGTGCTCAAGGCCCGCGGCGTGCGTGACGAAGCCGAGCGCGCCAAGCTCTACACCCAAGCCATCGGCATCTTCAAGAAGGACATGCCCTGGTCCACCATCGCCCACTCGGTGACCAACCAGCCTGCCCGCAAGGAAGTGCAGAACTTCCAGGTCATTCCCTTTGGCCTGAACCAGTTCAAGTACGTCTCGCTGAAGTAATCCGCTGCGGTGGTGTTCCCGACAAGCCGCTGCCATCTTGCCGATGGCGGCGGCTTGTTGTTTGTTGTGGAGCGTGTGAACCATGTTCACTTTTGTGTTGAAGCGTCTGGGCCTGCTGCTGCCCACGGTGCTGGGGCTGACCCTGCTCACCTTCGGACTCATCCGGCTCATCCCCGGCGATCCGGTCGAGGTGATGATGGGCGAGCGCAACCTCAGCCCTGAACTGCATGCCGCCGCCCTGGCCAACCTGGGGCTGGACCAGCCCCTGTGGCGTCAGTACCTGAACTACCTGGGCCAGTTGGCCCATGGTGACCTGGGCCTGTCGCTGGTCACCAAAACCTCGGTGTGGGACGAGTTCACCGCGCTGTTTCCCGCCACGCTGGAGCTGGCGGTGTGCGCCATGCTGCTGGCGGTGGTGCTGGGTTTGGCGGCGGGCATGGTGGCCGCGGTCAAGCGCGGCTCGGTGCTGGACCATGGCGTGATGGGTGCGGCCCTCACCGGGTATTCCATGCCCATTTTCTGGTGGGGCCTGCTGCTGATTCTGGTGTTCTCGGTGCACCTGGGCTGGACGCCGGTGTCGGGCCGCATCGGCACCGCGTTTGACGTGCCGCCGCACACCGGCTTCATGCTGATCGACGCCTGGCTGGCGCAGCGGGCCGACCCGGAGATCAACGCCGGGGCCTTCTGGGACGCCGTGCGCCACCTGGTGCTGCCCTCGGTGGCGCTGGGCACCATCCCGCTGGCGGTCATTGCACGCATGACACGCTCGTCCATGCTGGAGGTGCTGCGCGAGGACTACGTGCGCACCGCCCGCGCCAAGGGCCTGTCGCCGTGGCGGGTGGTGGGGGTGCATGCCTTGCGCAACGCGCTGGTGCCGGTCATCACCGTCATCGGCCTGCAAGTGGGCGTGCTGATGGGCGGCGCGGTGCTGACCGAAACCATCTTTTCGTGGCCCGGCATCGGCAAGTGGCTGATTGACGCCATCAGCCGCCGCGACTACCCGGTGGTGCAGAACGGCATCCTGCTGGTGGCGCTGCTGGTGATCTTCACCAACTTTGTGGTGGACGTGCTCTACGGGGTGGTCAACCCCCGGGTGCGGCATGGTTGAGGGGTGCTATACATGACAGAGCAAACTGTTGTTTCAAATAAAGCGGTAGAGCCTGATTTTATCAATGGTTCTGCGGCCGCTTTGCCCCCCGGGCCCTGGCGCGAATTCGTGCACAGCTTCAGCCGCAACCGCGGGGCGGTGTGGGGCCTGGTGTTCATGGCCGTGGTGGTGCTGGCGGCGGTGCTGGCGCCGTGGGTGTCACCGCACGACCCGCTGATGCAGTACCGCGACCACCTGCTGCGCCCTCCGGCCTGGCAGGAGGGCGGGGTGGCCGCCCACTGGCTGGGCACCGACGAGGCCGGGCGCGACATGCTGGCCCGCCTGATCTGGGGTGGGCGTCTGTCGCTGCTGGTGGCCGGTGCCTCGGTGCTGGCGGCCATGCTGCCTGGGGTGGTGCTGGGCCTGCTGGCGGCGTTTTTCCCGCAGCGGCTGGGCGCGGTGATCATGCGGGTGATGGACGTGATGATGGCGCTGCCCTCGCTGCTGCTGGCCGTGGCCGTCATGGCTGTGCTGGGTCCGGGGCTGGCCAATGCGGTGCTGGCCATTGCGGTGGTCAGCCTGCCGGGCTATGTGCGCCTGGCCCGGGCGTCGGCCATGGCCGAGCTGGGGCGGGACTACGTCACCTCGTCCCGCGTGGCCGGGGCCGGGCTGGGGCGTTTGATGTTCGTGACCGTGCTGCCCAACTGCATGGCCCCGCTCATCGTGCACTCCACGCTGTGTTTTTCGTCGTCCATCCTGGACATTGCGGCCCTGGGCTTTTTGGGCATGGGCGTGCAGCCGCCCGATGCCGAGTGGGGCACCATGCTGGCATCGGCCCGCGAGTACCTGGAGTCCGCCTGGTGGGCGCTGACCTTCCCGGGTGTGGCCATTTTGCTGTCGGTGCTGTCCATCAACCTGATGGGCGACGGCCTGCGCGACGCGCTCGACCCCAAACTGCAACGCATGGCCTGACCGGCACGGAGCACACCACATGAGTTTGTTGCGCATACGCAATCTGTCGGTCCGCTTTGGCGGGGGGGCTCATCCCTTCCGGGCGGTGGACGGCGTGTCCCTGGACGTGGATGCCGGTGAAATGCTGGGCATCGTGGGCGAGTCGGGCTCGGGCAAGTCGGTCAGCATGATGGCCCTCATGGGCCTGCTGGACGAAAGCGCCCACATCACCGCCGACGAGCTGACCTTTGACGGCCACCCCTTGCTCACCCTGAGCCCGCGCCAGCGGCGCCAGATCGTGGGCAAGGACATGGCCATGATCTTCCAGGACCCGATGACGGCCCTCAACCCCAGCTTCACGGTGGGCTACCAGATCCAGGAGTCGCTGCGCGTGCACCTGGGGCTGCGGGGCGCGGCATTGCACCGCCGTTCGGTGGAGCTGCTGGAGATGGTGGAAATCCCCGCCCCCGAAACCCGCCTCAAGGCCTACCCGCACCAGCTGTCGGGCGGCATGAGCCAGCGGGTGATGATCGCCATGGCCGTGGCCTGCCACCCCAAGCTGCTGATCGCCGACGAACCCACCACCGCGCTGGACGTGACCATCCAGGCCCAGATCATGACGCTGCTGCAACGCCTGCAGCGCGAGCAGGGCATGGCCATGGTCATGATCACCCACGACCTGGCCGTGGTCAGCGAAGTGGCCCAGCGGGTGATGGTGATGTACGCCGGGCAGGTGGTGGAGCAGGACGCCGTGCCCCAGCTGTTCGAACACCCGATGCACCCCTACACCCACGCGCTGTTGGAGTCGCTGCCCGAGCACAACCAGGGCCAGCGCCTCAAGGCCTTGCCCGGCATCGTGCCCGGCAAGCACGACCGGCCCCAGGGCTGTCTGCTGTCGCCGCGCTGCCCGCGGGTGCAGGCCGTGTGCAGGCAGCAGCCCCCCGCGCTGGTGCCCCAGCCGCAGGCCGGCGCGGCCAAGGCGGTGCGCTGTCTGTTCCCCATCGAGTTTGCCCACGCCCCCGGCGAGGCGGCAGGAGTTGTGGCATGAATGCTGAGGTCCATGTCGGGTCGGTCGCGGCCCAACCGGTGCTGCGGGTGCAGGACTTGCACCGCCACTACAGCGTCAAAGGCGGCTGGCTGCGCCCGGCCCACACCGTGCGGGCGCTCAACGGCGTCAGCTTCGAGCTGGCCGCGGGCCGCACGCTGGCGGTGGTGGGCGAATCGGGGTGTGGCAAGTCCACCCTGGCGCGCCAGCTCACGTTGATCGAGCCGCCCAGCAGCGGCCATGTGGTGCTGGCCGGGGTGGACGCCGCCCAGGCCACGCCCGAGCAGAAAAAGCACCTGCGCACCCAGGTGCAGATGGTGTTCCAGAACCCCTATGGCTCGCTCAACCCGCGCCAGAAAATCGCTCAGCAGCTGGCCGAACCCCTGGCCATCAACACCCCTTTGAGCAAGGCCGAGCAGCGCGAGCGGGTGCAGGCCATGATGGCCCACGTGGGCCTGCGGCCCGAGCACGACCAGCGCTACCCCCACATGTTCTCGGGCGGGCAGCGTCAGCGCATTGCCATTGCCCGGGCCATGATGCTGCGCCCACCGGTGGTGGTGGCCGACGAACCCACGTCGGCGCTGGACGTGTCCATCCAGGCCCAGGTGCTCAACCTGTTCATGGACTTGCAGCAGGAGCTGGGCACGGCCTATGTGTTCATTTCGCACAACCTGGCGGTGGTGCAGCACGTGGCCGACGAGGTGTTGGTCATGTACCTGGGGCGGGTGGTGGAGCGGGGCGACAAGCGTCGGCTGTACGCCCAGCCCCAGCACCCCTACACGCAGGCGCTGCTGTCGGCTTCACCCATGCTGAACACGGCGGCCAACGCCTCGTTGCGCAAGGTGCGCCTGGCCATCCAGGGCGAGCTGCCCAGCCCGCTCAACCCGCCCAGCGGCTGCGCCTTCCACCCGCGCTGCCCGCTGGCCACCGAGCGCTGCCGCGAGCAGACGCCCGAGCTGCGCCCGGTCAACGACGCCTGGGTGGCCTGCCACCTGGTGACGGGTTGAGGCCTCCGTCCCGGCCCGGGTGGCTCAGAGCTTGAAGGCGCTGACTTCCTGCTTGAGCACCTGGGCCTGCTCTTGCAGCGAGGCCGAGGCCGCCGAGGTCTGCTCCACCAAGGCCGCGTTCTGCTGGGTCACGCTGTCCATCAGCGCCACGGCCTGGTTGATTTGCGACAGGCCCAGGGCCTGTTCGTTGCTGGACGAGGCGATGTCTTTCATGATCTGCGTCACGCGCTCGATGCTGGAGACGATTTCCTCCATGGTCTGGCCCGCTTCGCCCACCTGCCGGGTGCCGCTGTCCACCTTGCTCACCGAGTCGTCGATGAGGGCCTTGATTTCGCGTGCCGCGGTGCCCGAACGCTGGGCCAGCTGACGCACTTCGGCGGCCACCACCGCAAAACCCCGGCCGGCCTCGCCCGCGCGGGCCGCTTCCACCGCCGCGTTGAGGGCCAGGATGTTGGTCTGGAAGGCAATGCCGTCGATCACGGCGATGATGTCCACGATCTTGCGCGAACTGGTGTTGATCTCGTCCATGGTGTGCACCACCTGGGACACCACATGACCGCCCTTGACCGCCACCGCTGAGGCCGATTCGGCCATGTCGTTGGCCTGCTTGGCGTTGTCGGCATTGAGCTTGACGGTGCTGTTGAGCTCTTCGGTGGCCGACGCGGTTTCCTCCAGCGAGCTGGCCTGCTGCTCGGTGCGCCCGGCCAGGTCGAAGGTGCCCGTGGCCACCTGGTGCGAGGCGGTGGCAATGGCGTCGGCCCCCGACACCACCTTGCCCAGCAACTGGCGCAGGTTGTCCTGCATGGCCGCCATCTGGCGTTGAAGTTCGGTGATTTCATCACCCCCGCTGAGGTCGATGCGGTGGGTCAGGTCACCCGCAGCGATGGCATTGGCGGCGGTGTCGGCTTGGTCAAAGCCCAGGCGCAGGCGGCGCAGCGTCAGCAGGGTGAATCCGGTCATGGGCAGCACACCCAGCACCAGCACCAGCACGAACACCGTCAGGCTGGTGTGGTAGCGGCTGCGGGCCTGGTCAGCCTCCACTTGCGCCTGGTGGTCGTGGTGGTCTGCCACGGCCTGCAGCGCCTGTTCGTACGCGGCGGCTTCGGTGCGGAAGGCCACCAGGGTGAAGCTCATGGTGGCGGGCGAAAAGTCCCCGCCTTTGATGGCGTCCATGATCTGAGCCCGCTTCACCTGCCACGCTTTGCGTTGGCTCAGCGCTTGGTCCAGCAGGGCTTTTTCTTGCGGGTCGGTGGAGATTTTTTCCAGGGTCTGCTGGGCCGCGTTGTTCTGCTCGGTGAGCTTGCCGATGTTGTCCAGGTGGGCGGTGATGGGGTGGCCGTGGACGCCGAGCAGGGGGGAATCGGGGGCGTGCTGGAACATCAGCAGCATTTCCATGCGGTTGAGCTGGTTGCCACGCCGCATGGCATCCGCTGCCGTCACGCCTGCCATGTGGTGGTCGTGAACCTGCTCCATCGCACTCTGGGCCCGCTTCATGCCGTGGATGCCGTAACCCATGGTCACCGACAGCAAGATCCAGCTCAGGACCACCATGGCCCAGACACGGTGAATCAAACGGAATTTGTCGAACATGATGTGCAGTCCCTTCGATGGCTTTCTGAACGGGTGAGGGTATCAGAGATGCGTCAATGGGGTTGATCAAGCCTGGGTGGCTTTCTCGGGCTCTGTTTGGGTGGAGTGAGCGGCCCTTTGGGCGCACGCGCCTGTGGGTTATTCGGCGCGGTCTACCATGGCCGCGCCCCGGCTTGGCGGCGCAATGAACAACCCAGGAGATGATCATGAATCGACCCGAACTGCTCCAGGATGGAGCGGCCTTGCTCTCTGGCCATCTGGCCGACGGAGGGGCCACCCGCCGCACGGCCCTCAAGGCGGCCTTGGGGGTGGGGTACGCGGCGGCGGTCAGCCCCATCATGGCCCAGACGGCCATCAAGACCTCGGCCGATGGCCTGGTGGCGGGTGAGGTCAGCATCGACGTCAAAGGCTTCAAGATGCCCGCCTACCGTGCGGCCCCGGCAGGCAAGACCGGTTTGCCGGTGGTGCTGGTGTTGTCCGAGATTTTTGGCGTGCACGAACACATTGCCGACGTCGCCCGGCGCTTGGCCAAAGCGGGCTATCTGGCCATTGCCCCTGAGCTGTTCGTGCGCCAGGGCGACGCCCAAGGCTACGGCGAAATTGCCAAGCTGATGGCCGAAGTCATTGCCAAGGTGCCCGATGCCCAGGTCATGGGCGACTTGGACGCCGCCCTGGACTGGGCGGGGGCCAACGGGGGCGACCTGTCACGGGTGGGGGTGACGGGTTTTTGCTGGGGTGGTCGCCAGACCTGGCTGTTTGCCGCGCACAACCCCCGCATCAAGGCCGGGGTGGCCTGGTATGGCCGCCTGGTGGGGTCGGCCTCCGACCTCACGCCCAAACACCCGGTGGACGTGGCCGCCCAGCTCCACGGGCCGGTGCTGGGCCTGTACGGCGGGGCCGACACCGGCATTGCCCAAGACACGGTCGAAAAAATGAAAGCCGCCTTGGCCCAGGGCAATGCCGCGGCCAAGGCCTCGCAATTTGTGGTCTACCCCGACGCGCCTCACGCCTTCCACGCCGACTACCGGCCCAGCTACCGCAAGGACGCTGCCGAAGACGGCTGGAACCGCGCCCTGGCGTGGTTCAAGGCCCACGGCGTGGCCTGAAGTCTCGCCGCCATCACCCCTTGGCCACGGGCGCGCCAGGGGTGTTGCACCACTCGCTCCAGCTGCCGGCGTACAGCGGGCGGCGGCCCCAACCGGCCAGCTCCATGGCCAGGATGTTGGGCACGGCGCTCACACCGCTGCCGCAGTGGTGCACCACGGTGGCGGGGTCATTGGCGCCCAACACCGCTTCAAACTCCTGGCGCAGTTGGGCTGCGGGTTTGAAGCGGCCATCGGCCCCCAGGTTCTCGCTGAAGGGGCGGTTGAGCGCGCCGGGGATGTGTCCGGCCACCGGGTCCAGCGGCTCCACCTCGCCGCGGTAGCGCGGGCCGCCACGGGCGTCCACCACCGTCATGCGGCCCGGGGCGTCCACCGCGGCCCGCACCTGCTCGAACGTGGCCAGTTCGGCCAACGGGGCGGCCAGCGGGTAGGGGCCATCGGTCGGGGTGGGGGCGTCTGCGGGGCCCGAGGCCACGGCTCCTCCCTGGGCCTGCCAGTGTTGCAGGCCGCCGTCCAGCACCGCCACGGCCTCGTGGCCGCACCACTTCAACATCCACCACAGGCGGCCGGCGTAGTTGACGCCGTTGCGGTCGTACACCACCACCTGGGTGCTGGGGCGCACCCCTTGTTGGCCCAGCCAACGGGCAAAGGCTTCGCGGGTGGGCAGGGGGTGGCGACCGCCCGATGCCGACGTGCCCGCGGCCACGCTGCCGCCGTGGATGGACAGGTCGCGGTCCAGGTCCACCCGGCGTGCTCCGGCAATGTGCACCGATTCGAACATCCGGCTGGCGTCGGTGGGGTTGGACAGGTCAAAACTGGCGTCGAACAGCGCCAGATCGGCCCCGCTGCGTTGCAGGGCTTGCAGGTCGGCGGCTTGGATGAGGGTGGTGTGCATGGCGATGGGCTGGTTGAAGAAAAAAAGGGGGTGAGGGTCAGCTGGCGTGGTCTTCGGGCGGGGCTTGCGGCACGGTGCGGTTGCGCAGCAGCGTGGCCAGGATGCCGCTGGCGATGATGAGGGCCATGCCCGCCCAGCCCACCAGGGGCAGGCGGTCGTCAAAAATCACCACGCTGTAGACGCCCGCAAACACAATGCCCATGTACTGCAGGTTGGCCACCAGCAGGGTGGCCCCGCTGGCGTAGGCACGGGTCATGCACAGCTGGCCCAGCACCGCCAAGAGTCCGATGGGCACCAGCCACAGCGCATGGCTGCCGTCCCAGGCATGGGGGCCGTCCACGGCCATGCCCACCGCGCCCACCAGCGTGGCCCCGGCGGAGAAGAAGAACACCGTGCGGCTTTCCGGTTCACCCGCCTTGGACAGGGCCGACACCTGCAGGTACGCCAGCGCCGAGAACACCCCGGACACCAGACCCAGCAGGCCGCCGAACAGCTGGCCATCGGCCATGGTGGGGCGCAGCATCAGGGCCACGCCACCAAAACCGGCCAGCACGGTGAGGATCAGCGGCCCTTGTTCGCGCAGCACTTCGCCTTGCTTTTGCATGAGCAAGGCCCCGCCCACCAGGAAGGCGGCAATCCACACACTGCTCATGTAGTTGAGCGTCATGGCCGTGGCCAGCGGCAGCATGGCAATGGACACAAACCAGGTGGTCAGCGCCGTGGTGCCCACCACGCTGCGCCAGAAATGCATCATGGGCACGGGGGTGGCGATGCTCACACCCCGCCAGCGCATCACCACGGCCATGAAGGCCAGGCCGATCAGCCCCCGGTAGAACACGATTTCAAAGCTGCTGAACCACGCCGAGGCGAACTTGATGCACACCCCCATGGTGGCAAACAGCAGGGCGGCCAGCAACATCCAGAGGGCTTGCATGTGGAGTGAGAGCTTTTTTGTGCTCTAGCGCTTTTTTTGATTGAACACTTTGCTATCAAAATGAAAGAACCGCCAGCGCTGGTGGGAGAGCGGTTGGCGGGTCTTCGGTGGGGTCAAGCCGCAGGGGCTTGTCGCCTGGTCACAGGCCCATGCGGGCGCGGTACCACTCGTGGAAGTGCTGCATGCCGTCTTCGGTGGGGCTTTGGTAGGGACCCACCTCGTTTTCACCGCGCATCAGCAGGGCCTTGCGGCCCGCGTCCATGCGTTCGGCAATTTCGTCGTCCTCGATGCAGGTTTCCATGTAGGCCGCACGCTGGGCCTCAATGAACTCCGGCTCGAAGGCCACGATGTCTTCGGGGTAGTAGAACTCCACCAGGTTCAGCGTCTTGTCGATGCTGATGGGGTGCATGGTGGACACGGTCAGCACGTGCGGGTACCACTCCACCATGATGTGGGGGTAGTAGGTCAGCCACACGGCCCCACGCTCGGGCAGTTCGCCGTTGCGGTACTTCATCAGCACCTCCTGCCAGCGCTGGTACACGGGGCTGCCGAAGGTGCCTTCCAGGGTTTTCTGCACGCCCACGGTCTGCACCGAGTACTCGGGCTTGAATTCCCACTTCAGGTCGTCGCAGGTCACGAAGTTGCCCAGTCCGGGGTGGAAGGGCACGACGTGGTAGTCCTCCAGGTAGACCTCGATGAAGGTCTTCCAGTTGTAGTTGCAGACGTGTTGTTCCACATGGCCCAGCACCATGCCTTCAAAGCTCAGGGTGTGGGCGGGGCCCATGTCGGCCAGGTCGGCCTGGATGTCGCGGCCGTTGTCTTCGAACAGCATGCCGTTCCACTCGCGCAGCGGGTAGCGGGTGAGGTTGAGGCAGGGGTCTTGCGCAAAGTGGGGTGCACCCACCAGTTCACCCACTTTGCTCAGGCCCGAGCCGCCGCTGTAGGTCCAGCGGTGCAGCGGGCAGATGATGTTGCCGCCCGCATGGCCCTTGGCGTTGTCACCCAGGTTGCCACGGCCCTTGAGCATGACGGCCTGGCGGTGGCGGCAAATGTTGGACACCAGTTCCACGCCGTTGGCGGTGCGGATCAGGGCACGGCCCTCGTTTTCCTGTGGGAGTGCGTAATAGTCGCCCAGGTTGGGAACGGCGTTGGTGTGCCCCACGTAGCGGGGCCCGCGCTGAAAGATGGTCTCCAGCTCGCGCTGGAACAGCGCCTCGTCAAAATAGCTGGAAACGGGAAGTTGGCTTGCGGCCTGCTGAAGCTGAAGACTCAAATCAGACATGAAGGTCCTGACCTAAAGACTCCCCCTATGAAGGGGCAGGGTAAGCGCTGTCACGAAGATCGATAGAGCGCGGGAGGGTGGAAGAGAAACGTTCCTTGGAGCAACCCCGACAGGTTGAAAAAGGGGCGGCTAGTGTACCCCGGCCCCATTGACCCTGGGCACAACCGGGGGCTGGCGGGCTGGCGGCTTGGCCGAAGGTTGGGGCGGCCTAAAATCTCGCTCTTTGTCCGCCACAGGCCCATTGCGTCACCATGACCCGATCACGTTCCATCTCCGCCGAACCGACGGACCCAGGGCTTCCCCGCACGTATGAGGAGGCCGTGGCCGAGCTGGAACAGCTGGTGGGCCAGATCGACAGCGGCCAGTTGCCGCTGGACCAGCTGCTGACACGTTACCAGCGAGGGGCGCAGTTGCTGGCCTTCTGCCGAGAGCGGCTGCAGGCCATCGAAAGCCAGATCAAGGTGATGGACAACGGTGAATCCCGCCCCTGGGAGGCCGCGCCATGAGCGGCTGGATGACCGAATGCCTGACCGAGGTCGAGCAAGCCCTGTCGCGCTGGGTGTTGGCCGACAGCCCGGCCCAGCTGGGCGTGGCCATGCGTTATGCCGTGCTGGATGGCGGCAAGCGCTTGCGCCCGCTGCTGGTCATGGCCGCTGCCCGTGCGGGCGGCAGTGCCCACCCCACGGCCACGCTGCGTGCGGCCTGCGCGGTGGAACTGATTCACGCTTATTCCTTGGTGCACGACGACCTGCCGTGCATGGACAACGACGTGTTGCGCCGGGGCAAACCCACCGTGCACGTGCAGTTTGGCGAAGCACCGGCCCTGTTGGCCGGTGATGCCTTGCAGGCCTTGGCCTTCGAGCTGCTGGTGCCCGACGACGCCAGCCAGTCGGCCGACCTGTCGGTGCAGCTGTGCCGCCAGTTGGCGTGTGCCGCAGGCGTCAACGGCATGGCCGGTGGGCAAGCCATTGACCTGGCCAGTGTGGGGGTGCAACTCAATCAGACGCAACTGGAACAGATGCACCGCCTCAAGACCGGCGCCCTGCTGCACGCCAGCGTGACCATGGGGGCGGCCTGTGGCGGCGTGTCAGGCTCAGCGGCCCAGGCGCTGTCGGACTACGGTTGGCAGTTGGGGCTGGCGTTCCAGGTGGTGGACGACATCCTCGACGTGGTGGCCGACACCGCCACCCTGGGCAAAACCGCGGGCAAAGATGCCTTGAACGACAAACCCACTTTTGTCAGTCTGCTGGGCCTGGACGGAGCCCGTGCCTACGCGGCGCAGGCGCTGGCCCGAGCCCACGCCAGCCTGGATGCAAGCAGCCTGCCCCACACGGCGCCCTTGCACGAATTGGCCGATCTGGTGGGCGGACGCTCCCATTGACATGACCGCTTTGTTACACACCATCGATCAACCGGCCGATCTGCGGTCGCTCACCCGCCCTCAGCTGGCGGCCTTGGCCGCTGAGCTGCGCCATTTCCTGCTGGACAGCGTGTCCAAAACCGGCGGGCACCTCAGCTCCAACCTGGGCACGGTGGAGCTCACCATTGCCCTGCACCATGTGTTCAACACCCCGCACGACCGCATCGTGTGGGACGTGGGGCACCAGACCTACCCGCACAAGATCCTGACCGGGCGGCGTGACCGCATGCACAGCTTGCGGCAGTTGGGGGGCATCAGCGGCTTTCCCAAGCGCGACGAAAGCGAATACGACACCTTTGGCACGGCGCATTCGTCCACCTCCATCTCGGCGGCGCTGGGCATGGCCGTGGCGGCCCACCAAAAGGGCGAGCAACGCCACGCCATTGCCGTGATTGGCGACGGGGCCATGACCGCGGGCATGGCCTTCGAGGCGCTGAACAACGCCGGGGTGCACGACAACCTGCAACTGCTGGTGGTGCTCAACGACAACGACATGTCCATTTCCCCGCCGGTGGGGGCCCTCAACCGCTACCTGGCGCAGTTGATGAGCGGGCAGTTCTACGCCGCCGCCAAAAACGTGGGCAAGCAGGTGCTGAAGAACGCCCCGCCGCTGTTCGAGCTGGCCAAGCGCCTGGAAGAACACGCCAAGGGCATGGTGGTGCCGGCCACGCTGTTCGAGAAGTTCGGGTTCAACTACGTGGGCCCCATCGACGGCCACGACCTGGACAGCCTGATTCCCACGCTGGAAAACCTCAAACACCTCAAGGGGCCGCAGTTCCTGCACGTGGTCACCAAAAAGGGCCAGGGTTACAAGCTGGCCGAGGCCGATCCCGTGGCCTACCACGGCCCGGGCAAGTTCGACCCCGCCGTGGGTTTGGTCAAGCCCACCGCACCGTCGCAGCCCACCTTCACGCAGGTGTTTGGTCAATGGCTGTGCGACATGGCCGAGGCCGACCCGCGCTTGGTGGGCATCACCCCCGCCATGCGCGAGGGCTCGGGCATGGTGGAGTTTCACCGCCGTTTCCCCGAGCGGTACCACGACGTGGGTATTGCCGAGCAGCATGCCGTCACCTTCGCAGGCGGGCTGGCTTGCGAAGGTCTCAAACCCGTGGTGGCCATTTACTCCACCTTCTTGCAGCGGGCCTACGACCAACTCATCCACGACGTGGCGCTGCAAAACCTGCCGGTGGTGTTTGCGCTGGACCGCGCGGGGCTGGTGGGGGCCGATGGTGCCACCCATGCGGGGGCTTACGACATTGCCTTCTTGCGCTGCATTCCCAACATGGCGGTGGCCTGCCCGGCTGACGAGGCCGAATGCCGAGCCTTGCTGACCACCGCCTACCAGCAACACCAGCCGGTGGCGGTGCGTTACCCCCGGGGCACCGGGCCTGGTGTGGCGGTGCCTTCACACCTGGAGCCGTTGCCGTTTGGCAAGGGTGAGGTGCGTCGGCACGGAAAGTCCATCGCGTTGTTGGCTTTTGGAACCTTGCTGGCCCCCGCCTTGGCCGTGGGCGAGGCCTTGGACGCCACGGTGGTCAACATGCGCTGGGCCAAACCCTTGGACCTGGAGCTGTTGCGTCAGGTGGCCCAAGACCATGCCGAGCTGGTCACGCTGGAAGAAGGCTGTGTCATGGGCGGGGCAGGTTCCGCTGTGTTGGAAGCCCTGCAAGCCCTGGGCCTGTCACGGCGTGTGTTGTCGTTGGGCCTGGCCGATGAGTTCATTGACCATGGCGACCCGGTCAAGTTGCTCGCGTTGCAGGGCTTGGATGCCGCGGGCATCCAAGCCTCCATTGAACGCTGGCGTACCTGAGCCCTTTTTTCCAAGCTTGCAGGAAGCTGAAGGGGCCTTTCCCTTCAAGGGAAAACCCGGGCATTCCGCTCGGGGGGCGTTCCTACAATGACCCGGACTGCTCAGTCTCCGCACCCCGCCTCGAAGCGACGTTGCGGATGTGTTTCATAACCACGGAGTCAACCCCTATGGATCGTCGTTCCCTCATCAAACACGCTGGCATCGCCGGTGTGCTGGCTGCCGGTGCAGCCCCTGCCGTGCACGCCCAGGCGGCCATCCGCTGGCGCCTGGCCTCCAGCTTCCCCAAGGCGCTGGACACCATTTTTGGTGCTGCGGACGTGTTTGCCAAGCAGGTCAAGGCCATGTCGGGCGGCAAGTTCGAAGTGTCGGTGCACCCCGGCGGTGAGCTGATGCCCGCGTTCGGTGTGGTGGATGGCGTGCAGCAGGGCACGGTGGAAATGGCCCACACTGCCCCGTACTACTTCTTTGGCAAGGACGACACCTTTGCCCTGGGCACGGCCATTCCCTTTGGCCTGAACAGCCGTCAGCTGACCGCCTGGTATTACGACGGCAACGGCCTCAAGCTGTTCCGCGAGTTCTACGACCAGTACAACATCGTCAACTTCCCTGGCGGCAACACGGGGGCCCAGATGGGCGGCTGGTACCGCAAGGAAATCAAGACCCTGGCCGACATCAAGGGCATGAAGATGCGCATTGGTGGCTTTGCGGGCAAGGTGTTCTCGGCCATGGGCGGGGTGCCGCAGAACATTCCGGGCGGGGAGATCTACCAGGCCTTGGAAAAAGGCACCATCGACGCCACCGAATGGGTGGGGCCGTACGACGACGAAAAGCTGGGCTTCTACAAAGTGGCCAAGAACTACTACTACCCCGGCTGGTGGGAAGGTGGTGCTCAGCTCGACTTCTACATCAACAAAAAAGCGTTCAACGACCTGTCGCCCGAGAACAAGGCCATCGTGGAGTGTGCTGCGTCCCACGCCCACACCACCATGCAGGCCATGTACGACGCCCGCAACCCAGCTGCACTCAAGCGCTTGGTGGCCGGTGGTGCCAAGGTGTTGCCGTTCCCCAAAGTGGTGATGGACGAGGCCTTCAAACAAGCCATGGCGCTGTACAGCGACCTCAGTGACAAGAACCCCAACTGGAAAAAAATCTACAGCGACTACGCTGCGTTCCGCAAAGACCAGAACCTGTGGTTCCGCTTCACCGAAGCCCAGTTCGACCGTTTCATGCAGAGCGCCAAGCTCTGACGCAAGGTTTCTGTGACCGCACAAACAGCCCCGCACCGGCGGGGTTTTTTTGTGCCCTGGTTGTGTTCAAGTCGTCAGTCGTTTCTCAGCCTTTCCCCTCTAGACTGCGCACTTTTTTGTTCACTTGGAGGCTCCATGTCCTCGTTGTTAAACCTCTCTCGCCTCATTGACGGACTCACGGATCGTGTGGGTCGGCTGATGATGTGGCTGATTCTCTCCACCACGCTCATCAGTGCTGGCAATGCGATTTTTCGCAAGATTTTCAACAACAGCTCCAACGCCATGCTGGAGATCCAGTGGTACCTGTTTGCCGCAGTGTTCATGCTGGGCTCGGGTTACGCGTTCTTGAAGAACGCCCACGTGCGCATTGACTTCGTCTCCAGCAAGTTCAGTGCGCGGGGTCGCAACATCGTGGACGTGGCGGGCATCCTGCTGTTTGTGTTCCCGCTGTGCTACTTGATGGTCAAGCTCAGTTGGCCTGTGTTTGCCAATGCCTGGACCTCTGGTGAGGTGTCCTCCAACGCGGGGGGGCTGGTCCGCTGGCCGGTGTACCTGCTCATCCCGGTGGGGTTTGTGATGCTGGCCGTGCAGTCGGTCTCCGAGTTGATCAAACGGCTGGCTTTCCTGACTGGTGCGGGTCCCGATCCGCTCTCTCATGAGGAGCCATCGGACGAAGAAAAACTGGCCCAGGCCCTGCTGGAAGAACAGCAATCGGGTGCAACGCCTGCCGCCAAGGTGAACTGACATGATCGAATTTCTCACTGCCAATTTTGTGCCGCTAATGTTCAGCGGTCTGCTGGTGTTCCTGCTGAGTGGCTTTCCCGTGGCATTTGCCTTGGCGGCCACCGGGCTGTTCTTTGGTTTTGTGGGGATGGAACTGAACCTGTTCCCCTCCAACCTGTTCCAGGCCCTGCCGCTGCGGGTGTTCGGCATCATGCAGAACGACACCCTGCTGGCCATCCCATTCTTCACGTTCATGGGCATCATCCTGGAACGCAGCCGAATGGCCGAAGACCTGTTGGAAACGGTGGGTCAGGTGTTTGGTCCGGTGCGTGGCGGCTTGGCCGTGGCCGTGATCCTGGTGGGTGCGCTGCTGGCAGCCACCACGGGTGTGGTGGCTGCGGCGGTCATTTCCATGGGCTTGATTTCGCTGCCCATCATGCTGCGATATGGCTACAACCGCACCATTGCCACGGGGACCATCACCGCGTCGGGCACACTGGCGCAGGCCATTCCACCTTCGCTGGTGCTGATCGTGTTGGCCGACCAATTGGGCCGCTCGGTGGGTGACATGTATGCCGGCGGTCTGATTCCCGGGTTGCTGCTGGTGGGGCTTTACTTGGCCTTCATTGCGGTGGTGGCCATTGTCAAACCCGACTGGGTGCCTGCTTTGCCTGCGGAGGCACGGATCTACAACGAACCCAATGGGGCCAGCGGTCACCGTTCCTTGGGGCTGTTGATGGTGGTTTGTGCAGCCGCTGGCTACAGCTGGTCGCAGGTGCATGACAGCATCATCAGCCCCTGGATCGGACGAGAAATGCCCGCGGCGGGTGATGAAATCCTCATCATGTCCATCACCGTGGCGTCGTTCCTGGCGCTGGCGCTGGCCATCGTCAACCGGGTGCTGCGCATCGGTTTGCTGTCCCGGCTGGCCGAGCAGGTCACCTTTGTGCTCATTCCTCCGCTGGTGCTGATTTTCCTGGTGCTGGGCACCATTTTCCTGGGCATTGCCACCCCCACCGAAGGCGGGGCCATGGGGGCACTGGGTGCACTCATCATGGCTGGGTCCCGTGGTCGACTGAGCTTCAGCTTGATGCATCAGGCCATGGAGAACACCACCAAGCTGGCCATTTTTGTGCTGTTCATCCTGATCGGCTCCACCGCGTTCAGCTTCACCTTCAACGCGGCCGATGGCCACATCTGGGTGGAACACCTGTTCGACAAGATGCCTGGCGGACAGTTGGGCTTCTTGCTGGTGGTCAACGTGCTGGTGTTCGTGCTGGGCATGTTCATCGACTTCTTTGAAATCGCCTTCATCGTCATCCCGCTGCTGGCCCCAGTGGCCGAGAAGATGGGCATTGACCTGATCTGGTTCGGCATCATCCTGGCGATGAACCTGCAAACCTCGTTCCTCACCCCGCCGTTTGGTTTTGCGCTGTTCTACCTGCGCAGCGTGGCCGCCCGCAACGACTACACCGATGCAGTGACCAAACAGCGCATCCCGGCGGTGACCACGGCACAGATCTACAAGGGCTCCATCGCCTTCATCGTGCTGCAGCTCATCATGGTGGCCGCGGTCATTGCGTATCCGGGGTTGGTGACGGGCAACCTGGAGAAGGCGGTTCAGGTGGATCAGACCACCGTGGACAACATGCTCAACAACATGACCGACTTGCAGGCGGATGAACCGGCTCCCGAAGAAAACGCGGAAGATGCCAGCAAAGCGAATGATTCGGAGCCAGAAGACCCCATGAAGGCACTTGAAGAGGCCAGCAAAGGCAAGCCCTGAGGCGACATGAGGTGGATGTTTTGCTATGTTTTTCATGGCAATACATCCAATCATAAAAAGCGCTAGAGCCTGAAATTACTTTAAACTTTTTGATTGCTTCTCCGGCCACATGCCGGTGCTGGGGCCGCATGGCCCCATTTCGATGAAGGAGACCGCTTGAACCCGACCTCGATTCAGATCGTGGCCGCCGTGCTGTTTGCACTGGCGCTGATCCACACGTTTTCCACCAAGTTCTTTGAGCACCTGGCCCACACCCGACCCGCCCATGCGGGGGTGTGGCACCTGTTGGCCGAGGTGGAGATCGTTTTTGGTGTCTGGGGCATGGTCTTCATGGTCGCCATGGGTTTCATGCTGGGTTTTGAGGAGGCCACTCACTACCTCGACACCCGCAATTTCACCGAGCCACTGTTTGTGTTTGCCATCATGGTCGTGGCGGCCAGCAAGCCCGTGTTGCAGGTGTCGTCCATGGCGGTGCAGGGTGTGGTCAGGCTCATGCCGCTCAACCGCAACATGGCCTTCTTCTTTGTGGCGCTGTCGGTGGTGCCTCTGTTGGGCTCCTTCATCACCGAGCCTGCTGCCATGACCTTGGCGGCCTTGTTGATGAAGGACACCATTTTTGCCAAGGCCTCGCGCCGATTGCAGTACGGTGCGCTGGGTGTGTTGTTTGTCAACGTTTCCATTGGTGGCACCCTCACCCCGTTTGCTGCGCCGCCGGTGCTGATGGTCGCCACCAAATGGAACCTGGACATCGCCTACATGATCACCCATGTGGGCTGGAAGGCCGCCGTCGCGGTGTTCATCAATGCCGCAGTGCTGACGGCTTTGTTTGCGACTGAACTCAAACGCTTCAAGCTGGCCACGCAGTCGCCCTACAGCGGTGTGCCCGCTTGGATGGTGGGGGGGCATGTGTTGTTTCTCGTGGGCATCGTGGTGTTTGCCCACCACCCCGCGGCATTCGTGGCCATCTTCCTCCTGTTCATGGGGGTGGCCCAGGCCTATCCGGCATTTCAGGAGAATCGCCTGATCCTGCGCGAAGGCTTGCTGGTGGCCTTCTTCTTGGGCGGACTGGTGGTGTTGGGGGGCATGCAGCAGTGGTGGCTGCAACCCCTGCTGATGAAGATGAACGACACCACGGTGTACTTCGGAGCCACGGCGCTGACCGCCATCACCGACAATGCGGCGTTGACTTATTTGGCCTCGCTGGTGGACGGGCTGACCCCCGAGTTCAAGTATGCGGTGCTGACCGGAGCGGTCACGGGTGGGGGGCTGACCATCATCGCCAACGCACCCAACCCGGCGGGTGCCTCCATTCTGAAGAGCACGTTTCACGAGGGGGCCATTTCCCCGCTCAGCCTGATCCTGGGTGCTTTGGGTCCCACCGTGGTGGCCATCTTGTGCTTCCGCCTGCTGCCTGCTTGATGCGCGCAACGCGGGGCATGTCATTCACACACTTGTCGTCATGCACATGCAAATTGAACTGAAGCTTCTGGACGAGCGCTTGCGCGACAACCTGCCCACCTATGCCACGCCGGGCAGCGCGGGGCTGGACTTGCGGGCCTGCCTGACGGAGCCGCTGACCCTGCTGCCCAACGCCTGGCAGCTGGTGCCCACCGGCATGGCCATCCACCTCAAAGATCCTGGCTACGCGGCCATGATCCTGCCGCGCTCAGGCTTGGGGCACAAACATGGCATTGTGCTGGGCAACCTGGTGGGCCTGATCGACAGCGATTACCAGGGGCAGCTGATGGTCAGTGCCTGGAACCGCAGCGACGTGCCCTACACCCTGCAGCCCATGGAGCGGCTGGCCCAATTGGTGGTGGTGCCGGTGGTGCAGGCCAGCTTCAAGCTGGTGGAGTCGTTTGAGGGTGCCAGCCAGCGCGGTGAGGGCGGCTACGGCTCCACAGGCGTGGCCTGAGTTGCCGCCAGGGAAAGTCCTGGCGGGGCGGGCGGGCTGCGCTCAGTGCAAGTGCTGGTGACCGGCAGGGCCTGTGGCGTCGGTGTCAGCCGGGCCTTGCAGGCGGAAGAAGCCCGTGCCCAGGGTGCCCTTGCCGATTTCGTCCACGGAGGCTTCTCGCACCGCGTGCACCTTCAGGTCCAGGCGGATGGCAATGCCCGCCAGGGGGTGGTTGGCGTCCAGGATCACATGCTCCGGGTAGATTTCCGACACAAAGTACAGCAGGTCGGTGGGGGCGGAGGGGTTGCAGCCCGGGGGCAGGCCTTCAAAGGCCATGCCTTCTTCCAGCTCGGCAGGGAACAGGGTGCGGGGCTCCAGGAACACCAGTTGCTCGTGGTAGTCGCCAAAGGCTTGCTCCGGCTCCAGGTGCAGTTCCATTTCGTCACCGACTTGGTGGCCTTGCAGGGCGGCTTCGATTTTGTCCAGGAGGTCTTCGCCACCCACCAAAAATTCGACCGGTTCGTCCAGGGTGTCCAGCACTTCGCCCAGGGTGTCTTTCAGCGTCCAGGTCAGGGCAACGACGCATTGCTCGGAGATTTTCATCGGACAATTGTCCCATGAGCCAAGCCAACACCCCTTCCCGCCCCCGTGCGCCGTCTGGTGTGTCCCCGTCTGAGGTGGACGTGCCGCAAACCTTGCTGGGAGGGCTGTCGGCCACCCAGTTCATGCGTCGGTACTGGCAGAAAAAGCCCTTGCTCGTGCGCCAGGCTGTGCCCGGGTTTCAGCCCCTGCTCAGCCGCGCCGAGTTGTTTGCGCTGGCGCAGCGCGATGACGTGGAGTCCCGTTTGGTGGTACAGACCCGCTTCCAGGCCGCGGCCGCACCGGGGGCGCGCAAGCGCCGTGGGGCAGCGGACCCGGGGTGGACGCTGGGCCACGGCCCGTTTGCCAAAAGTGCATTCCCTGCGCAAAGCCAGGCGGGGTGGACCTTGCTGGTCCAGGGGGTGGACTTGCACCACGACGGGGTTCATGCCCTCATGAATCGCTTCCGTTTCGTGCCCGATGCCCGTCTGGACGACCTGATGATTTCCTGGGCCAGCGAGCAGGGCGGGGTGGGGCCCCATTTCGACAGTTACGACGTGTTCCTGCTGCAAGCAGCCGGGCGGCGGCGTTGGCGCATTGGTCGGCAGAAGGACCCGGCCTTGCAGCCCGATGTGCCGCTGAAAATCCTCACCAACTTCGAGCCCGAAGAAGAGCATGTGCTGGAGCCGGGCGACATGCTCTACCTGCCCCCGGGTTGGGCCCACGACGGCATTGCCGAAGACACCGGCTGCATGACCTACTCCATTGGGTTCCGCGTGCCGCAGCGGGCCGCCCTGGCGGGCGAGCTGCTGCTGCGCATGACCGATGTGTACGAAGACGACACGCTGTACCGCGACGCTGCGCAGCCCGCCACCACCACACCGGCAGCCATTCCCCCTACGTTGCAAGCCTTCGCCCGTGAGGCCTTGGAGCGCATGTTGTCCGAGCGCGATGCCCTGGCCAGTGCGCTGGGCGAGGTGATGACCGAGCCCAAGCCCAAGGTGTGGTTCGAGGAGTGCGAAACGCCCTGGCGGGCTGGGGTTGCGGTTCAGCTGGATCGGCGCACCCGCATGATGTACGACGACCGCCACGTGTACATCAACGGTGACAGCTTTCGCGCCGGTGGGGCGGATGCCCGCCTGATGCGCCAGTTGGCCGATGGACGTGCGTTGTCGGCCACCCAGGTGGCCAAGGCCAGCGCCCAGGCGCAAGAGTTGATGGCGGAGTGGCTCTGCGCCGGTTGGCTGCACCAGTCATGAACGCAGAAACCAGGGCTTCGGACGCTGCGCTGCCACCGCACGGTCGCCTGGAAGGGCGCTCGTCGTTTGATGCGATGCTGCGCTGGGCGTTGGCCCATGGCCCGCAACAACCCCAGGCGGTGTGGTGGTGGTGTGACGCCGATTTTGCCGATTGGCCTCTGGGGGAGCGCGGGGTGATTGAGGCGCTGCAGGCATGGGCCGCGGGCGGGCGGCGGTTGCGGTTGCTGGCGCACGACTACCGCACCTTGCAGCGTGTCCATCCCCGCTTTGTGGCCTGGCGTCAGACCTGGGACCACTTGGTGGAGGCGAGGGCTTGCCGCCACCTGGCGGCATCGGACACGCCGTCGGTGATGTGGTCGGGGGACTGGGCTTTCCAGCGCCTGGATGTGGAGCGCGGGGTGGTGGTGTGTGGGGATGACGTCGGCTTGCGCACCCGCCTGGGACAATCCTTGGATGCGCTGTGGGCTCGATCGTCACCCGCGTTTCCGGCATCCACCCTCGGACTGTGACTTTTGACCGAAAACCCGGAAATTGATCAGGGTTTTTTCTCTTGACAAGTCAGAAATGTGTCAGTTTTTGAGTAGAATCCCGCGAGCCGACTTGCTCGGTTCGACCGCTTGGCTCCCCTGCGCAGGGAGCCTTGTCACCATCCATTGGACTCACACTCGAACGACATGACCAAAACTGCTCTGCTGGCTGCCCTGATCGCTGCCGCTGCCCTGACCGCCTGTGGCAAAAAAGAAGAAGCCGCTCCTGCTCCCGCACCGGCTCCCGCTGCTGCCCCCGCTCCCGCTGCTGAAGCACCTGCTGCTGCCCCCGCAGCTGCTGCTCCTGCCGCCGCTCCCGCTGCCGAAGCCCCTGCTGCTGCTCCCGCCGCTGCCGCTCCGGCCGCCGAGCAAAAGCCCGAAGAAAAGAAGCAGTGATCGCCTGATTGGCGTTCAGCTGAACAAAAAGCCGCTGCTTGCAGCGGCTTTTTTCATGGCGGGGTCAAACGAGACACCCGCCAGGGGTCATTGAAGGTCGGCGGCCAGCAACTGCAGGATGCGCTGGACCGAAGCCGAGTTTTCGCTGCTGCCTTGGGCGTTGAGCACGGTCACGCGGGTCAAACGGTCGCTGCCTTGCAACTGCACCCGGTACTGCGCGGGTTTGGCTTCGTTCTTGCTGGCACCGAACAGTTTGCCAAAGAAGCCCGGCTCCTTGTCGTTGGCCACCGGCTCCACGTAACGCACGAAGTAGATGCCTTTGGTGCGGTCGCGGTCTTCCACGGTGAATCCGCTGCGGTCAAGCGCCACACCCACGCGGCGCCAGGCGCGATCAAAGCTCTCTTCCAGCTCCACGGCTGCGTTGGCGGTTCCTTCGGCGACCACCTTGGCCTTGGGGGGCGCGGCGGGTGAGCTGGCTTGTGCTTTGGCCGCTTGTTCCGACACGCCCAGCTTGACCATGAGGCGGCGCAGGAATTCGGCTTCCAAAGAAGCATCGGCCGGGCGCGGTTGCCAGATGGTCTGGTCCTTGCGGCTGTCGGAGTAGACCTCGATCATGCCGCGGTGGCTGATGTAGATCTCGGTGTCGCCGTTGGCGTTGCGTTCAAGCCGGGTGCGGAACTTGTCGCGCTCACCGGTGGAGTACAGGCTGTCGAGCAGCTTGCCCAGGGTGTTGCGGATGAAGTCCTGGGGCAGCTTGGCGCGGTTCTCGGCCCAGTCGGTTTCGATCAACCCCAGCCGCTCCTGGTCCACCACCAGCACAAAGCCGTTTTCCTGCCAGAAGTCCCGCAGGGGTTGCCAGAGCTTTTCCGCCGGGCGCTTGACCACCAGCCAGCGCTCGTTGCCCGCGCGTTCGATCCGCACGTCGCCAATCTCGCTGGCCGCCGTGGCCACCGTGTTCTGGGGCACGCTGGCCTGGTAACCCGTGGCGGTGACCACGGTGCCGGGAACGGCAAAGCGGGTGTCGCGGTTCAGTTGGGTCAGGTCCGGGGGGATTTCCAGCGCATTGGTGCGTTTGGCGCTGGTGTAGTCCACCTTTTCGTCCTGAAAGGTCGAGCAGGCGGCGACGCTGGCCAGGCAGGCCAGCGCCACACTGCGCCGAGCCAGCGTGGACAGGGACGAAGCCAACTGAGGTTGAACGTTGCTCATGGGGGTGGCGTCGCGGTGGACGGCTGAACAGGTTGGAGGGGAGTGCAGAGGGCGCCGGGCGGGCGTCAGGCCAGCAGGCCGACGGCCTTCAGGGCGTTTTCCACCACGGGGGCGTTGGCCGGTTCCAGCGGGGTCATGGGCAGGCGCAGGGTGGGGCCGCAAAGGCCCAGGCGGCTCATGGCCCACTTGACGGGGATGGGGTTGGCTTCCACGAACAGGTGCTTGTGGATGGGCAGCAGTTCCAACTGGATGGCCATGGCCTTGGCGGCGTCTCCGGCGATGGCGGCCATGCACATCTCGTGCATCAGCCGCGGCGCGATGTTGGCGGACACGCTGATGTTGCCTTGGCCGCCACACAGCATCAGGGCCACGGAGGTGGCGTCGTCACCCGAATAGATGGCGAAGCCCTTGGGTGCTTCCTTGATGAGCCACTGCGCACGTTCGATGTTGCCCGTGGCTTCCTTGATGCCGACGATGCCGGGCACCTGGGCCAGGCGCAGCACGGTGGCGTGCTGCATGTCGGCCACGCTGCGGCCCGGCACGTTGTACAGGACGATGGGCAGGTCGCCCGTGGCCTCGGCAATGGCCTTGAAGTGCAGGTACTGGCCTTCCTGCGTGGGCTTGTTGTAGTAGGGCACCACCTGCAGCTGGCAATCGGCACCGACTTTGCGGGCGAACTGGGCCAGCTCGATGGCTTCGGCGGTGGAGTTGGCCCCGCAGCCGGCCATGATGGGTGCACGCCCGGCGGCCTGCTCGACGGCCACGCGGATGATCTCGCAGTGCTCTTCCACATTGACCGTGGGCGATTCGCCCGTGGTGCCGACCACGCCGATGCAGTCGGTGCCTTCGGCAATGTGCCAGTCGATCAGCTTGCGCAGGGTGGGGTAGTCGACGCTGCCGTCCTCCAGCATGGGGGTGACCAGGGCGACGATGCTGCCAGTGATGGGTTTCATGGGTTGAGCGGTCTGGGGAATGCGAAAAAAACGAGCCATTCTACGGTGTGGACATGACCCGGCGCGCCGGGTTCAACCCGGTGCTTTCAGGGGGTGGCGCGGCGGTTGGATCAGCGTGGCGGCGGGCACCGCCTCGCGCACGGCCACGATGCGTTGCAGGTAGCGCTCCGGCTGGGTGGCAAAGCCGTCTTCGTAGGCCACGGTGCGCAGGGGCGCACAGGCCTGCAGCAACTCGCCCGGTTGCAGCAGGAAGTCGGGCCGCGAGGGCTTGCCCACCGACGCGTTGCCGTGCGCAAAGGTTTCGTGCAGGTACACGCCACCGGGGGCCAGGCTGTCCAGCAGCGCGGGCCACAACGGTCGCCACAGGTAGTGGGTGATGACGATGGCGTCCCAGGTGCCCGGCTGGCACACCTCGGGCAGCGGCCAGGGGCCGTTTTCCACGTCGGCCTGCAGCAGGGTGCCCTCGGGGCCGTGGGCGGGCCAGCCCTGGCGGGTGGCCGCCAGGGCCGCTGCGTCCCGGTCCAGGGCTGTGACCGCAAACCCCTGGGAGGCCAGCCAGTGGGCGTGCCGCCCGTGGCCGCAGGCCAAGTCGAGCACGCGCCCGCCCGGACGGATCAGGTGCGCCCAGCGCAGCAGCCACTCGGACGGTGGGGTGGGGGTATGGAGGTGCATACTATTAAATTGATAGCTGCTTGCGCTTTCTTATAAAGCGCTGGGTGCCAAAAAGGCTTGAAGCTCAGAAACATGCCCAAAGCTGGTTGGCCAGGGTCAGCAGGAACCCCGGGCGCAGGTACAGGGCAAACACCGCCAGGCACACGGCCAGCACCGCTGCCCTCACTGCCCATGCGGGGACACGGGCTGGGGCGCGTGGGGGTTCAGGCGGGCGGGGATCGGTCATGCCGTTTGAGGGCGAGGGCTGGCGGGGGCGCGGGCGATGGCGGTTTCGCGCACCGGCAGGTTGACCAGGGCCGCAAACACCCCGAGGGCGATGGCGATCAGCCACACCACGTCGTAGCTGCCGGTGCGGTCGTACAACACGCCGCCCAGCCACACGCCCATGAAGCTGCCAATCTGGTGGCTGAAGAACACAAAGCCGCCCAGCATGGAAAAGTGCGCCACCCCGAACACCTGCGCCACCACGGCGTTGGTGGGGGGCACGGTGGACAGCCACAGCACGCCCATGACGGCGGCAAACACGTACACGCTCCAGGGCGTCAGCGGCACCAGCAGGAACACCGTGATGGCTGCCGACCGCGCCAGGTAGATGGTGGCCAGGATGTGCCGTTTGGCCAGTCGTTGGCCCAACACCCCCGCGGCGTAGGTGCCGAACACGTTGAACAGCCCGATGAGGGCCAGCGCGATGCTGGCCACTTGCGGGTCCAGCCCATGGTCCTTCAGGTAGCTGGGCATGTGCACGCCAATGAACACCACCTGGAAACCACAGACAAAGTAACCCGCCATCAGCAACTGGAAGCTGCGGTAGCCAAACGCCTCGCGCAGCGCTTGCACAATGGTCTGGTCACGGTGCGCCTGGGCGGCATGGGCGGTGGGCTCGCGCAGGCCCAGGGCCAGGGGCACGATCAGCAACGCCGCCAGGGCCAAGGCCATCAGCGCCTGTTGCCAGCCCAGCGACTGGATCAGCCAGCCCTCGGTGGGCACCATCAGGAACTGCCCGAATGAACCCGCCGCAGCGGCCACCCCCATGGCCCACGAGCGGCGCTCGGGGGCGACGTTGCGGCCAATCACCCCGTACACCACGGCATAGGTGGTGCCGGCCTGGGCGGCGCCGATCATCACCCCGGTGGTCAGGGTGAACAGCCACACCGTGGGTGACAGGGCCATGCCCAGCAAGCCCAGGGCGTAGAGCACGGCGCCCATCACCAGCACGCGAAACGCCCCGAAACGGTCGGCCAGCATGCCCGCAAAAATGCCAAACACGCCCCACGACAGGTTCTGGATGGCCATGGCGAACGAGAAGGACTCCCGCGTCCAGCCCTGCGCCTGGGTGATGGGTTGCAGCCACAGGCCAAAACCATGGCGAACGCCCATGGACAAGGTGACGATGGCGGCGCCACAGGCCAGCACCTGGGCCATGGACAGTTTGGGGGCGGGGGTATGCATGGGCGTGCACTGTACCCAAGCGCCAACACCCTGTGCGGCGCAGGGGTGAAACGGTTTCAGCGTGGTTGGCTGTTGTTTTGTACAGCTTGCGCAGGCGGGGCTCTTACAATCCGCGCCCATGGAACGTCCCGCGCCTGTCACCACCTCTGCCGAATACTCCGAACAGTCCATCCGTGTGCTCAAAGGGCTGGAGCCCGTCAAGCAACGTCCGGGCATGTACACCCGCACCGACAACCCCCTGCACATCGTGCAGGAGGTGTTGGACAACGCCGCCGACGAAGCCCTTGCGGGCTTTGGCAAAAAGATCAAGGTCACGCTGCATGCCGATGGCTCGGTCAGCGTGGAGGACGATGGCCGCGGCATCCCCTTTGGCATGCACCCCGAGGAAAAAGCCCCGGTCATCGAGCTGGTGTTCACCCGCCTGCACGCGGGCGGCAAGTTCGACAAGGGCAAGGGCGGGGCCTACAGCTTCTCCGGCGGCCTGCACGGCGTGGGCGTGAGCGTGACCAACGCCCTGTCCACCCGCATGGAGGTCACCAGCTTCCGCGAAGCGCAGGTGGCCCGCCTGGTGTTTGCCGGGGGCGATGTGACCGAGGCCTTGGCCGTCCGCCCCGCCAACCTGGGCTCCGACGCCAACCCCGAGCTTCCCCGCGACCGCAAGCAAGGCACCACGGTGCGGGTGTGGCCGGATGCCAAGTACTTTGAATCGGCCCAGCTGCCCCTGGGCGAGCTGACCCACCTGCTGCGCAGCAAGGCGGTGCTGATGCCCGGCGTCACCGTGACCCTGGTGAACGAGAAAACCAAGGACACCCAGACCTGGCAATACAAGGGCGGCCTGCGCGACTACCTGCAGCAGACGCTGAGCACCGAGCCCGTCATCCCGCTGTTCGAAGGCGAGGGCGCGGCCAGCTCGGGCGACGAGAGTTTTTCGGAAGGCGAGGGTGCTGCCTGGGCCGTGGCCTTCACCGAAGAAGGCGCGCCGGTGCGCGAGAGCTACGTCAACCTCATTCCCACCCCGGCGGGCGGCACACACGAAAGCGGCCTGCGCGACGGCCTGTTCCAGGCGGTGAAAAGCTTCATCGAGCTGCATGCGCTGCTGCCCAAGGGCGTCAAGCTCATGCCCGAAGACGTGTTCGCCCGCGCCAGCTTTGTGCTGAGTGCCAAGGTGCTGGACCCGCAGTTCCAGGGCCAGATCAAGGAGCGGCTGAACTCGCGCGACGCGGTGCGGCTGGTCTCCAGCTTCGTGCGCCCGGCGCTGGAGCTGTGGCTCAACCAGCATGTGGAGTACGGCAAGAAACTGGCCGAGCTGGCCATCAAGGCCGCGCAAACCCGCCAGAAGGCCGGGCAGAAGGTGGAAAAACGCAAGGGCTCGGGCGTGGCGGTGCTGCCCGGCAAGCTGACCGACTGCGAAAGCCGCGACACCGCCCACAACGAGGTGTTTTTGGTGGAGGGCGACTCGGCCGGGGGCAGCGCCAAAATGGGCCGCGACAAGGAAACCCAGGCCATCCTGCCGCTGCGCGGCAAGGTGCTCAACACCTGGGAGGTGGACCGCGACCGCCTGTTTGCCAACACCGAAATCCACGACATCTCGGTGGCCATCGGCGTGGACCCGCACGGCCCGATGGATTCCCCCGATTTGAGCGGCCTGCGCTACGGCAAGATTTGCATCCTCTCTGACGCCGACGTGGACGGCTCGCACATTCAGGTGCTGCTGCTCACCTTGTTCTTCCGCCATTTCCCCAAGCTGATCGAGGCCGGGCATGTGTTTGTGGCCCGCCCGCCGCTGTTCCGCGTGGACGCCCCGGCCCGGGGCAAGAAGCCCGCCACCAAAGCCTATGCGCTGGACGACGGTGAGTTGCAGGCCACGCTGGACAAGTTGCGCAAGGAAGGCGTGAAAGAAGGCAGCTGGACCATCAGCCGCTTCAAAGGCCTGGGCGAAATGAACGCCGAGCAGCTGTGGGACACCACCCTCAACCCCGACACCCGCCGCCTGATGCCGGTGGCGCTGGGCCCCTTCGACTTTGCCGCCACCGAAAGCCACATCACCAAGCTGATGGGCAAGGGGGAGGCCGCCGCCCGCCGCGAGCTGATGGAGCTGCACGGCGACTCGGTGGAGATCGACGTTTGACACCGCTGCGCCGGGCCTCCGGTCTGCTGCTGGCGCTGGCCTGGGCCGCCGCCAGCACGGGCGCGTGCGCCCAGGTCTGGGGTTTTGTGGACGACCGCGGGGTGGCTCACTTCGCGCCCGAGCAGGTTGACGAGCGTTACGAGCTGTTCCACAGCGGCGAGGCTCAGGCCCGCTCGCTCAGCTACTTCGAGGTGTCTCCGCACTACAAGGCGGTGCGCCACATCCTGCGCGATGCCGCCCACCAGCACGGCCTGGCCCCCGAGCTGTTGCAGGCCATGGTGGCGGCCGAGTCGGGCTTTGACGCCAAGGCCGTCAGCCCCCGTGGGGCGGTGGGGTTGATGCAAATCACCCCCATTGCGGCGCAGGAAGTGGGCCTGAAGGTGCCCGTGGGCCGTGCCGTGGAAGACCTGCTGATTGACCCGCACATCAACCTGCACACCGGGGCCAAGGTGCTGGCCCGCCTGTTCACGCTGTTTCCCGATCGGTTGGATCTGATCGTGGCCGCCTACAACGCGGGCGAGGGTGCGGTGCACCGCGCCGGACGCCAGGTGCCCGACATCCCCGAAACCCGCCAATACGTTCAAACCGTGTTGCGCCTGTACCGCGACCTGCTGCCGCCCAAGGCGGTGCAGCAAGCCCGTCTGCGCGACCGCCACACGCCATTCCGCCAACCATGACCGATCCTGTCGATCCCGACCTGTTCAACCCCGACGACGCCCCACCGCCTTCGGCCCCCGGCACGCCCACAGACCCGGCGCAGCCGCCCCTGCCCCCGGACGAACCGCCGGTGGTGGTGTTGCAGCCGGGGGACGACGACAGCCTGGCCAGCTACGCCCAACGGGCCTACCTGGAGTACGCGCTCAGCGTGGTCAAGGGCCGGGCGCTGCCCGACATCTGCGACGGCCAGAAACCCGTGCAGCGCCGCATCCTGTACAGCATGGAGCGCATGGGCCTGGGCTACAGCGGCCCGGGTGGCAACACCGCGGCCAAACCGGTCAAAAGCGCCCGCGTGGTGGGCGATGTGCTGGGCCGCTTCCACCCGCACGGCGACCAAGCGGCTTACGACGCGCTGGTGCGCATGGCGCAGGACTTTGCCCAGCGCTACCCGCTGATCGACGGCCAAGGCAACTTCGGCAGCCGCGACGGTGACGGCGCCGCCGCCATGCGCTACACCGAGGCCCGGTTGTCCAAGATCACCCGCTTGCTGCTGGACGAGATTGACGAAGGCACGGTGGACTTCCAGCCCAACTACGACGGCTCCACCACCGAACCTGCCCAACTGCCCGCCCGCCTGCCGTTTGCGCTGCTCAACGGCGCCAGCGGCATTGCCGTGGGCCTGGCCACCGAAATCCCCAGCCACAACCTGCGCGAGGTGGCCGACGCCTGCATCGCCCTGGTGAAAAACCCGGCGCTGGCCGAGGACGAGTTGCTGGCCATCCTGCCCGGCCCGGACTACCCCGGCGGCGGCCAGATCATCAGCAGCGCCGCCGACATCGCCGACGCCTACCGCACGGGCCGCGGCAGCCTGAAGGTGCGGGCGCGCTGGAGCATTGAAGACCTGGCCCGCGGCCAGTGGCAGCTGGTGGTCAACGAACTGCCGCCCGGCGTCAGCAGCCAGAAGGTGCTGGAGGAAATCGAGGAACTCACCAACCCCAAGGTCAAGGCCGGCAAAAAAGCCCTGACGCAGGAGCAGACCCAGCTCAAGGCCAGCATGCTGGCGGTGCTGGACGGTGTGCGCGACGAATCCAGCAAAGACGCCCCGGTGCGCCTGGTGTTCGAGCCCAAGACCCGCGCCATCGAACAAAGCGAACTCATCACCGCGCTGCTGGCCCACACCAGCCTGGAAACCTCGGCCCCCATCAACCTCACGCTGGTGGGGCTGGATGGGCGGCCCACGCAGAAAACGCTGCGCCAGATGCTGACCGAGTGGATCAGCTTCCGCCAGACCACCATCACCCGGCGCAGCCAGCATCGGCTGCAAAAGGTGGAGGACCGCATCCACATCCTGGAGGGGCGGCACATTGTGCTGCTGCACATCGACGAGGTGATTGCCATCATCCGCCACAGCGACGAGCCCAAGCCCGCGCTGATGGAGCGCTTTGCCCTGAGCGACCGGCAGGCCGAAGACATCCTGGAAATCCGCCTGCGCCAATTGGCCCGGTTGGAGTACCTGAAAATAGAGCAAGAACTTCAGGATCTGAAAGCGCAGAAGGCCGATTTGACCGAGATTTTGGCCAAACCCGACAGCCTGAAGAAGCTGATGGTCCGCGAGATCGAGGCCGACGCCAAAGCCTTTGCCGATGCGCGTCGCACCCTCATCCAGGCCGAAAAGCGGGCCGTGGCCGAAATCAAGGTGGTGGACGAGCCGGTGACCGTGGTGGTGTCCAGCAAAGGCTGGGTGCGGGCCCGCACCGGCCATGGCCACGACCCGGCGGGGTTTGCCTTCAAGGCCGGTGACGGCCTGCACGGCACCTGGGAGTGCCGCACGGTGGACACCCTGGTGGTCTTCGGCAGCAACGGGCGTGTGTACAGCGTGCCGGTGGCCAGCCTGCCCGGTGCGCGGGGCGATGGCCAGCCCATCACCACCCTCATCGAGTTGGAGGCGGGCACCCAGCCCCAGCACTACTTTGCCGGTGCGGCCCAGGCCACGCTGCTGCTGTCGGGCAGCGGGGGTTATGGCTTTGTGGCGCAGGTGGAGCACATGGTGTCGCGGCTGAAGGCCGGCAAGTCGTTCATCACCTTGGCCGAGGGGGAGACGGTGTGTGCGCCATCGCTGGTGCAAGGCCCCGGGGTGGACGCCGCCACCCACGTGTGCTGCGTGTCGGCGGCGGGGCGCATCCTCACCTTCCCGTTGGCCGAACTCAAGGTGCAGGAAAAAGGCGGTCGGGGCCTGATGCTGTTGTCTTTGGACGACAAGGACAGCCTGGGCGGCGCCGCGGCCTACACCCGCAGCGTGCGCCTGAGTGGCACGGGGCGGGGCGGCAAGGCGCGGGAAGAGGTGCTGGAGATCCGCAGCCTCAACAACGCGGCTGCAGCGCGCGGGCGCAAAGGCAAGGACGGCAGTTTTGGCTTCCGTGTGCAGGCGGTGCAGCGCGTGGACAAAGCTGCTCAGACCGGGCCAAACGGGGCACAATCAATTTGACCGCGAACCCTGGGCCACGGCGTGCCGGGGTGTCGGTGTCAGAAAGGCATTGGTTGACCCATGGACGCAAGCTCTTCCGTTGCCCAGCCACCCGCCCGGGTGCTGCTGGTCGATGACGAACCCAACATCCTCAATGCCCTCAAGCGGCTGCTGCGGGTCGATGGGTACCACATCCAGACCGTGACCAGCCCCCACGATGGGCTGGCGTTGCTGGAGCATGAATCGTTTGACCTGGTCATGTCCGACCAGCGCATGCCCGACATGACGGGTGTGGAGTTCCTGCGGCAGGTCAAGACGCGCTGGCCCGAGGCCATGCGCATCGTGCTGTCGGGCTACACCGAGCTGGAGTCGGTCACCGCCGCCATCAACGAAGGGGCGGTGTACAAGTTCCTCACCAAGCCTTGGGAAGACGAGCAGTTGCGCTCGCAAGTGGCAGGGGCCATCCGGTACAAGCGTTTGGAGGACGAGAACCGCCGCTTCCGCCGCGACCTGGAGGTGGCCAACGCCAAGCTGGCCCAGGCCAACGTCCACCTGGAGGCGCTGGTGCAGGAGCAGCGGCGCTGGTTGCAGGCCGACGATGCCAGCCTGAAGCTGGCGCACGAAATCCTGCATCGCCTGCCCTTGGCGGTGCTGGGCTGCGACATCGATGGCGTGGTGGTGTTTTCCAACGCTGCGGCCGAGGCGTTGCTGGGCAGTCCCGATGCACCGGTGCTGGGCACAGAGGTCAACCAGTGGTTGGACGCAGCGACCTTGGCTCAGTTGCAGGCGGCGAGGGAGTGCACCATGTTCCGCGAGGGGTTGCCTGCGCTGCAGGTGGAGTGCGCGTTGCTGACCGTGGGCACCAAACCCACCGGTAGTTTGTACGTGCTCAAGCCGCGGCCCGTGTCGCACCAGGAGTGAACGGATGCAGGCGGTGGTTTGGGATGCTTCGTATGAAGTGGGTCACCCGGTGTTTGACCAGGAGCACCATCGGCTGGTGGACATGATCGGGCGTTTGCAGGTGCTGGATTCAGCGGCCTCTCACCCCGCAGAGATCAGCGCCTTGCTGGACGAGTTGGTGAGTTACTCCGAGACCCACTTCGCCCACGAAGAGGAGGAAATGATCCTGCTGCGGGTGGACCGACGGCACCAGCTGATGCATGTGGCCGCCCACCGCGCGTTCGAACGGGAGGCCCGCAGCCTGCGAACCAAGCCGGTGGAGGACTTGAACGTGGCCTCGCTGGTGCAATTGCTGGTGGACTGGCTGGTGGGGCACATCGTGGCGCATGACCGGGTCATGGTGCGCCAGCTCACGGCCATCCGTGCGGGGCACACGCCGGCCCAGGCGTACACCGAGTGTCACCTGGCGGTGCAGGTGGCGGCTTCGCGAGGGGTGGGGGCCATCACGGCGGCCGACATCGACCTGGCCGCGTCCGAAACCTTGCTGGAGCAGGTGGTGGAGGGCGCACCCGTGGCCACCCTGGTGATCGGGGTGGACCACCGGGTGATGTACTGGAACCGGGCGTGCGCCCAGGTCACCGGGGTGCCCGCGCATGCGGTGGTGGGCACCAATGAGGCGTGGCGGGGGTTTTACGCGGAACCCCGACCCATCCTGGCCAACCTGATGTTGCAGATGGACCAGTCGCCCATGGCACGCATCCATGCGCTGTATGGGGACGATTGCCAGCCCAGTCCGGTGGTGCCGGGGGCCATGGAGTGTGAGAAGTTTTTCCCCACGCTGGGCCCGCACGGGCGTTGGCTGCACTTCACCGCGGCGCTGATGTGTGATGCCCGGGGACGCGCGATTGGGGCCATCGAGACGCTGGAAGACGTCACCGAACGCAACCTGGCCCGCCAGCGCCTGATGGAGGCGCAGGTGGGGCTGGAGCGGCAGGTGGCCGCCCGCACCGAAGAGCTGGTGGCCCGCAATGCCGAGCTGACGCGGGTCAACCACGACCTGATCAATGCCCGCCAGCAACTGGTGCAGGCGGAGAAGCTGGCCTCCATCGGCCAGTTGTCGGCCGGGGTGGCGCACGAGATCAACAACCCCATTGGGTATGTGTATTCCAACCTGTCTTCGCTGGCCGGGTACGCCAAGGACGTGGCCGAGCTGCTGCGTGCCTATGGCGAGGCGGAGTCCCACCTGACCGATGACGCGGTTCGCCAACGCCTGGCCGATTTGCGCCAGCGGGTGGACCTGGACTTTTTGCTGGAAGACCTGCCTAACCTCATCAACGAGAGCCTGGAAGGCGCGGCGCGGGTCAAGAAGATCGTGCAGGACCTGAAGGACTTTTCGCGGGCCGAAAACCACACCGATTTTGTGCTGTCCGACATCCACAAGGGCCTGGACTCCACCCTGAACATTGCCGCCAACGAAATCAAGTACCGCGCCGACGTGGTGCGCGACTATGGCGCGCTGCCCCTGGTGGAGTGTGTGTTGTCGCAGCTCAACCAGGTGTTCATGAACCTGCTGGTCAACGCCGCCCAGGCCATGCCCGCGGACCGCCGGGGCACCATCCGTGTCAGCACCCGGGTTGAGGGGCCATGGGCCTGCATTGACGTGCAGGACAACGGTTGTGGCATGCCGCCTGAGGTGCTGGGGCGGGTGTTCGATCCGTTTTTCACCACCAAACCCGTGGGCAAGGGCACCGGGCTGGGTTTGTCCATCGCGTATGGCATCGTGCAGAAACACGGGGGCACGCTGACGGTGGACAGCCAACCTGGGGTGGGCACCACGTTTCACATCAGGTTGCCGCTGCTTCAGGCTCAACACCCTTCCATGCCATGACACCCGATCTGCCTTCTGCTTCCGATGCCACACCACCGGCCGCTGAGGCCCCCGCGGTGCCTCGCGGGCGCTTGCTGTGTGTGGACGATGAACCCAACATCCTGTCGGCCTTGCGTCGCTTGTTCAGGGGGCACCCTTGGGACGTGACCATTGCCTCGTCTGGGGCCCAGGCGTTGGAGCTCATGGCCCAGCAGCCCTTTGACGTGGTGCTGTCCGACATGCGCATGCCCGAAATGGATGGGGCCACGTTGTTGCAGAAGGTGTACCAGGCTTGGCCCGACACCTCGCGCATTTTGCTGACGGGGTATGCGGACATGCAGTCCACCATTGCCGCCATCAACGAAGGGCGGGTGCACCGTTTTGTCTCCAAGCCCTGGAACGACGTGGAACTGCCCCTGGTGATTGCACAGGCCATGGAGCACCGCTTCTTGCTGCTGGAGCGCGCCCGCCTGGAGGCCCTGACCCGTGAGCAGAACGAGCACCTCACGCGCCTGAACGCCGAACTGGAGCAACGGGTGCAAGCCCGCACCCAGGACCTGGCGCAGGCCAACGAAAAGCTCAAGGCCAACTGGCTGGCCACGGTGTCCATGTTCACCAGCCTGATGGAGTTGCGCGATGGCTCCATGGCCGGGCATGGACGCCGGGTGGCCGCGTCGGCCCGCCGCATTGCACAGGCCATGGGCTTGCCCGCCTCCGACTGCCAGGACGTGTTCCTGGCGGGTTTGCTGCACGACCTGGGCAAGATGGGCCTGCCCGACGCCGTGCTGCGCAAGCCCATCCGGCTGCTCAACGCCGACGACCTGGTGCACTACCGCAAGCACCCGGCCCGGGCCGAAGAGGCCTTGATGCCCTTGTCCGAATTCCAGGGTGCCGCCCGTCTGATCCGAGCCCACCACGAGCGTTTTGATGGCCGGGGGTTTCCGCACGGGCTCAGCGGCGAGGGCATTCCGCTGGGGGCCCGCATCTTGGCCCTGGCCAACGAGGTGGACAACCTGTTGCAAGGCCAGCTGAGTGAGCAGCCGGTGACGCTGGAGCAGGTCATTGTCCGCGCACAGGGCCTCAAAGGCACCCGCTACGACCCTGACGTGGTGGATGCCTGGGTTCAGCTGGAGGCCAAGGGTGGGACCGCTGAATCCAACCCGCAGGTGGCGCTGTTGGAGCTGCATCCCGGTGATGTGCTGGTGAACGATCTGGTCAACGACGAGGGCCTGCTGCTGCTGGCGGCAGACCATGCGTTGGACCCGCGCCTGATCCAACACATCCAACGCTACTTTGGCTCGCGGTCTCGCACGGTCAAGGTGGCGATCCGCCCGCGCAAGGGCGGGTGAGCCCCGGGGCGGGCGGTTGAACGGGCGTCAGGCCAGTTCGGCGATCAGCTCGATTTCCACACACGCCCCCAGGGGCAGTTGGGCCACGCCAAAGGCGCTGCGGGCGTGGGCGCCCACCGTGGGGCCGAACACCTGGCCCAGCAACTCGCTGCAGCCGTTGGTCACCAGGTGCTGCTCGGTGTAGTCCCCGGTGGAGTTGACCAGGCTGAGCACTTTGACAATGCGCTTGACGCCGTTGAGGTCGGTGCCCGCAGCTTGGGCGGCCGCGTGCAGTGTGCCCATGAGGTCGATGGCGACGGCCCGTGCCGCGCCCTTGGCTTCTTCGGTGGTCATGTTGCGACCCAGCTGACCGACCCAGGGTTGGCCGTCCTTCTTGGCGATGTGGCCGCTCAGGAACACGGTCTTGCCCGTTTGCGCAAAGGGCACATAGGCCGCGGCGGGCACCGCCACGGGCGGCAGGGTGATGTTCAGGGCTTGGAGTTGGTCGTAGACGTTGGACATTTTTTCAATGAAAAAGAAAGCTACCGCTTTTGGCGATTGGGATGTTTGCTATCAATCTGTGCTGACGCCCAGCCGATGGTGCCGGAGGTCGGCCAGGCGATTGTGCGCCAGCGCCAGGGCCTGGAATTCCGCCGCGGGCAAGGGCCGGGCAAACAGGTAGCCTTGCCCGTAGTCGCACCCGGCGTGGCGCAGCAACTGGCGCTGTTCTTCGGTTTCGATGCCCTCGGCCACCACTTTCATGCCCAGCTCATGGGCCATGACGATGGTGGCTTTGCACAGCGCCAGATCTTTGCTGGCTCCGTGCAGGTGGCGCACAAAGGACTGGTCGATCTTCAGGTAGTCCAGCTCAAACTCATGCAGGTAGGACAGCGCCGAGTAGCCGGTGCCGAAGTCGTCCAGTGCCACCTGGACCCCGGCGGCGTGCAACTGGTGGAGGTGCTCGCGGGTGGCATCGGAGGCGTCCATCAGCAAACCTTCGGTGATTTCCAGCACGATGCTGTGGGTGCTCAGGTCCATCCGTTCCAGCCGCTGTGCCCACAACTCGCCGCGCTGGGCGGTATCCCGGAACTGGAGCGGGGATTTGTTCACGCTGATCTGGAAGTCGGGGTGCAGGCTGGTCTGCCATGCCTGCACCTGGTGGGCGGCGGTTTCGAACACCCAGCGCCCGATGTCCTGGATGGTGCCGGCTTCTTCGGCAATGGGGATGAAGGTGGCCGGGCTGATGTGGCCATGGATGGGGTGTTGCCAGCGGATGAGGGCCTCCGCCTTGTGGATGTGCCCGGTGCGCAGGTTGACGATGGGCTGGTAAGCCAGCCAGAACTGGCCATCGGCCAAGGCGGTGCGCAGGTCGCGGGCGATGCGAGACCGCATGAGCGCCGCCTCTTGCATGGCTGGGGTGAAACGCTCCCAGCGGTTGCGCCCCAGCCGTTTGGCCGCGTACATGGCCTGGTCGGCGTGTTTGAGCAGGGTTTCGGTGTCCCCGCCGTCCTGGGGGAACAGGGTGATGCCCACGCTGGCCGACAGGTATTCGGTCTCCTTGCCGATGTGGAAGGGTTCGGCCAGTCGTTTGATGAGGTTCTGGGCCAGTTCCTCCACCCGGTGTTCGTCATGCCAGTGGGTGATGACCAGCGTGAACTCGTCGCCGCCCAGGCGTGCCACCATGTCGGACTCGCGCACGCAGCTGCGCAGCCGCTGCGCGGCGGTTTGCAGCAGCAAGTCCCCGGCATCGTGGCCGTGGGTGTCGTTGATCTCCTTGAACCGGTCCAGGTCCAGGAACAGCAGGGCCAGGCGTTGTTCGGTGTCGCGGGCGGTGGCCAGGCTTTGGTCCAGGTGCTCGCGGAACATGCGGCGGTTGGGCAAGCCGGTCAGCGAGTCGTAGTTGGCCTGGTTCCAGATCAGCTCCTCGTGGGTCTTGCGCTGGGTGATGTCGGAAAACAGCGCCACCCGCTGGTGGGGCGTGCCATCGGTGTTGAAGATGGTGTTGATGGACAGGGCCTCGGCGTACAGCGAACCGTCCTTGCGGCGGTTCCACAGCTCGCCTTGCCAGCGGCCTTTCTGGTCGAGCGTGTGCCACAGCCCGTCGTAAAACTCGGGGCCTTGCCGTCCGGAGTTCAACAGCGAGATGTTGTGCCCCTTGACCTCGTCCAGGGTGTACCCGGTGATGCGGGTGAACGCCGGGTTGATGGTGATGATGTCTCCCTGGGCATTCATGACGGCCATGCCCTCGCTGCTGGTCTGGTAGACCAGCGCCGCCCGCCGCAGCTCCTCTTCGGCCCGCTTGCGTTCGGTCACGTCGCGGGAAATCACCACAAACCGGTGAAGTGATGTGCGCCCACCCGCTGTCTCCGTGGGGTTTGGGGCATGGGGGTTGGGGGGAGGGCCAGGTTTGAGGGCCACCGAGAGCTCAAACCAGCGGTCACCACCTTCCATCGGAAGCTTGATCAGTCGCCCGTAGGAGTGGCCGCTTTCGAGGGCTTCGTCCAGCGCCGCGTGTGATTGTTGGGCCGCCTCGGGCGGCATCACCTCGTCCACCGTGTGTTGCAGCAGCTGTTCGGGAGGAACAGCCAGCAGTTCGGGACGGCGGGCATGGCAGGCGAGGTAGCGACCTTCTTCGTCCATTTCGAACAGCAGGTCGGGCAAGGCGCCCAAGGTGGCGGCCAGGCTGGCATGGGCGGCGGTGGCGGTTGCCCTTTCGGCTCGCAGGGCCTCTTCGGCGCGCTTGTGGTCGGTGATGTCGTGGTACGTCCACACCCGCCCAATGGTCTGGTCGTTGAGCCTCTGGGGGAAGGAATGGCGGGTGTACACCCGACCGTCTTTGAAATGGATCAGGTCCTGCGTTTCCCCGTTCGGGTCGGTCACCGCTTGCACGCTGTTGGCCAGCACCTGCTCGGCGTTGATCAGTTGGGGGTAGAACTTGCGACGAAAGCTCTCCACGTCGTTGGCATGCAGGTCGCTGGGTTGCAGACCGGCCATGCGCAGAAAGGCGGAATTGAAGCGGGTGATGTGTTGGTGCTGATCCACCACCACCAGCGCATCGGCCGTGGCCTCGATGGACGCTTCCACCAGAGACAGCATGTGGGCCAACTGGGCGTTGGAGGTGCGCAAGCGCTCGTTGGACTGGGCCACTTCGTCCTGCGCCCGCTGGATGCCGGACACATAACGCCAGCTTGTGGCGCTCGCCAGCAGGGTGAGCACGGCCAGGCCGATGGCGACCACCGCGATGTCCCTTTCCTGTCGTTGCCAGGTTTGCATCAGCGCCTGCTCGGGCATTGCGACGGACAACAGCAGTTGGGGGTACAGCGTGGGGCGCACGGCGGTCCAATACCGTTGCCCAGGCTGAATCCGCCCGGCCACCAACTGGGCCTCTCCTTGTGTGTCCAGCGTTTCCAGCGGGGGGGCGGGGGGACGGTGGTCATGGTTCAGCACTTCGGGGTGGCTGGCCAGCAGCTCACCATTGGCCCGTTCCAGCGTCACCGTGAGGGGGCGGGGGCGCTGTCCGGCATCCAGCAAGGCGGTGAGCACCGCCATGTGGAGTTCGGCCACCGAGGCCAGCTTGGTGCCATCGTCCAGTCGAACCATGCGGGCCAGGTACAGGACTCGCTCCGAAGTCTGGGCCTGGGTGACCGGCGCACTGACCAACAGGGTGGGGTAGGGCTGCTCCAGCACCGACTTGAGGAAGCCCTCGGGCAGCGAAAGCCCCAGCCGTGCTGTGCTGCTCTGCGCCCCGTACAGCACTTGCCCCTGGTCGTTGACGACGGCCAGGTCCCGGATCATCAGGTTCTGGTTGAGCGTTGCGTTCATCAACCGGGGCAACAGCGAACGGGCGTGGTTGGCGAGAGGGGCTTGGCCCCCAGGGCGCCGACCTGGTGAGGGGGCCGCGTCCAGGGCGAGCCAACGGGCCATTTCGGCCAGGAACATGTCGATGCCCACCAGGGCCCGGTTCAGCTCGGTCTCGGTGCTGTTGACGACCTGAGAGACTTCCTCCTGCCCGGTCTTGATGGTTGCGTCGCGGCTGGTCGTCATCAACGACAGGGTCAGTGCGGCAATGGTGAGCAGCAGCGCACTGCACGCCGCCACGATGGCCCAGCGGACACGGTGCCAGGATTGCAGCGGTGGGGTGGGCATCCTGGGGGGCTTTCAGCGCTTGAGGGGCAGGGGGGCCGCGTGGACACCGGTGACCGGGGCCATCACCCGGTTCCAGACGGGGACGCACGCGTTGCCACAGCGTTCCAACCAAGCGGGCAACACGCTGGTGCGAAAGGACTCTCTCAGCCGCAGCTCGTCGTCGGGGAGGGCTTTCACTTCGATCATGCGCCCGGGTTTGCCGCCCATGCAGTCTTTGCGTCCGGTGTTGCAGGCCACGCCGTCGCGGGTTTGTCGTTCGGCATCGGCCCAGATGACCTTTTCCAACTGTGGCAGTTGGCGGGCCAACGTGGTTTTGACTTTGGGCGGTAGGGCACTCCACGCGTCCAGGTTGGCCCCGAACATGGCCACGCCCCAGGTGGTGGCGCTGGCGTGCAAATGGGTGGTCACTTCGTGCAGCCCGATGGCATTGCCCGACATGGCGCCGGTGATGGCGCAGTCCACATTGCCGGCCCGGATGCTGCTCACCATGTCCGCAAACGCCGTCTGCACCGCCACGGCCCCGAAGGGCCGAATCAGGTCCGCTTGCGTGGGGTTGCTGATGCGCACCCGCCGCCCGGCCAGGTCGGACAAGCCTTTGAAGGGCTGGGTGCAGAAGGTGACCTGGGGCGGGTACACATACAGCGCGAGCACCTCAATGCCATGGCGTTCACGCATGGTGCGCTCCAGGTGCGGGCGGTAGGCCTGCACGGTTTTTTGCAGTGATGCCATGTCCGGGTTGAGCCCCGCCAGGTCAATGGCGGCCAGTTCGGGTTCGGTGGCCACGATGCCACTGAGCAGCACGGTGGCAAACGGCACCACCCCCAGCTGCATCAGTCGCAGCACTTCGTGGTTGCGGATGCCGGCCTTGTCGAACGGCACGATGGTGCCCACGGCTTGCCCATCGGTGAGTTCGGCCAGCTGGCGGGTCCAGAAGGGTTCTTCAAACTTGCGGTACTGATCCAGGTTGCCCAGCCCACCGACCACGCGGATTTGGTAGGGCGCTGCATGGGCCGCCCCCAGATCGCACGCCAGCCACAGCAGGGCAAGCCATGTGGCTCGGGAAAACCAGGCTCGACAGCGCATGCGGCGGGCCGTGAAGAGGGAAACCATGCAGTTCAATGCGTTGAATGGAAGGCAGCCCATCTTACTGACCGTCCGCACCGTTGCGGTGCCGTGCGTCGCTCGCGCCGGGCTGTCAGGCTGCCATCAGTAAAATCGGCGTCAATCTTCGGTTCACCTTCTCAACCTTTCCAACACCATGTCTCTTGCCAACGTCACCCCCGGTTCCAAGTGCCCTGAGCAGTTCAACGTCGTCATCGAAATCTCTCAGAACGCCGACCCCATCAAGTACGAGGTGGACAAGGAGTCCGGCGCGCTGTTCGTGGACCGCTTTGTGGGCACGGCCATGCACTACCCCGCCAACTATGGTTACATCCCCCAGACCGTGGCCGGCGACGGCGACCCGGTGGACGTGCTGGTGCTGACCCCCTTTCCGCTGCCCCCCGGCGTGGTGATTCCCTGCCGTGCCATCGGCATGCTGAAGATGGAAGACGAAGGCGGTGTGGACGCCAAGCTGCTGGCCGTGCCCACCAAGAAAATCCTGCCCGCCTACGACCACCTCAACAGCCTGGAAGACCTGAACCCGCAGGTGCTGAAGAACATCTCCCACTTCTTCGAGCACTACAAGGACCTGGAAGCCGGCAAGTGGGTCAAGGTGCAAGGCTGGGATGGCATCGAAGCCGCCCACAAGGAAATCACCGACGGTTTGGCCGCCGCTGCCAAAGCCTGATTTTGTAAGGTTTTTTGGCACCTGCCGCTTTATTTACAAGCGGTAGCAGCTATTAAAAACAAAGCGCCTGTGGCCTGGCCCCAGGCGTTTTTTTCTGCATTTGCTGTGGAATACGTTGCTTCATGCGGTTGACCCATCCCAGGCTTGTTGCGTCAGCGTTCCTTTTGGGCCTGTTCCCGTCGGTTGTACTGGCCGAGGCGGGGGCGCGGGTGGATCTGACGCAGGTTCCGTTTGAGCAGTTGCTTGACACGGACATCGTCACCGCCAAAAAGCTGGTGAAGCAGGTGAGTGAGGCCGCTTCTGCGGTCAGTGTCGTGACCGCGGATGACATCAAGGCGCTCGGCTACCGTTCCATCCACGACATCCTGAACAGCATGCGCGGCATCATGATGGTGCGCAACAACGACGGGTATTCGTACCTGGCTGGCCGGGGTTTGGGCTCCAAGGACTATGCCGGCCGGGTCACCATGCTGATCGACGGACTCCGGGTGTCGGACAATGTGTTTGGCCAGTCCTATTTCGGCACCGATGGCGTTCTGGATGTCGAACTGATTGAGCGCGTGGAATACATCCCCGGGGCTGGTTCGGCCATTCATGGAAATGGCGCCTTCCTTGGGGTGGTGAACGTCATCACCAAAAAGGGCAAAGACGTCGGTGGCGTCCAAGTGTCCCAAGAGTTTGGTGCCAACCATTGGAATCGAACGCGCCTGACCTACGGAAAGCAATTCGACAATGGCCTCGATTTGCTGCTTTCAGGTTCCACCTACCGCAACAGCGGTCGGTTTGCCACCACCTACGATGGCTATCCCGACCGGGTGGACAAGGAGCGAAACCAACGGTTGTTTGTCAAGGGATCGTTCGAAGGGTGGGGGCTGGAAGGCTCTTGGTCCAGGCACCCCAGTGCCATGAACCTGGGTGAGGTGCAGGCGACTGACGAAAGTGCTTTTTGGACCTTGACCCATGACCGGCGTCTGGGGCCTGACCTGAAGCTGTCGGCCCAGGCCAGCGTGGGCCAATACCTTTTTGACCAGAATTCTCCTGGTGGGACTGACTTTGCGCGTGGGCGCTGGTACGGCCTGGACCTGAAGTTTGTGGGCACCTGGTTTGATCGCCACACCTGGGTGTTCGGCACCGAGCATCGCAACGATCATGAACAACGGCTTCGCTTTGAGGGCGCTGGGTATGACATGCGCACCCGTCATCGGACCGATGCCGCCTATGTCTACGACAACCACGACATCCTTGACAACCTGCAGCTGAACTACGGCCTTCGTGTGGACCATCACGACACAGGTCGCCAGACGCTCAGCCCTCGCATGGGGTTGATTTACCGGCCTTGGGAGGGGGCGGTGCTCAAACTGTCGTCCGGCAAGGCCAATCGACAGCCTGTGCCCTACGAAAGCTATGGCTCGGTCGCATGGGGCGTCGTGCCCGAAGGGTATGTCTTGCCGACCGAGCAGGTGACCCTGAACGAGCTGGTCTGGGAGCAGCAACTGGGGCCGAGGACGCGCCTGATGGCCTCGCTGTTCGGGTACCGCACCCGTGACCGTTCTTACGTCAATTGGGACCTGAGCCAGCTGGTGCAGCAAAGAATTGTCAGCTCTGGGGCGGACGTGGAGTGGGAGCACAACTGGATTGACGGACGTCGACTCAAGGTCAGCTATGCGTGGCAGACCGCCAAGGACGATGGGGGGCGGCAAATTCCCCTGTCTCCGCATCATCTGTTGAAACTCAACTTCTCCGCGCCATGGATGGACGACCGGGTGCGGTGGGGCGTGGAGGCCCAGGCCGTCAGCCGCCGATGCGTTGGGCTGCAGAGTACCGATGCGTGCATTGCTGTCGGTGGGTACAGCGTGACCCATCTGACGCTGTCTTCCTCCCGGCTTGTGCCGGGATGGGAGGCCAGTGTGTCGGTGCGCAACCTGTTCAATCGCCGGTACAGCGACTTCATCACGGGTGAAGGACGCGGCGTTTGGCTGCAACTGGGCCGGGATTTCAAATGAAGCGGCTTGTTGCATCCCTTTTCAGTGGTCTCGGGGGACTGGTCTTGGGCTGCCTGCCGTTGACCGGCATGGCCGAGGGGCTTCGCTCGGTTCCCGAGTACGAGATGAAGGCCGCGTACCTGTACAACTTCGCGCTGCTGACCTCATGGCCGGGCGCCCTGTCGGGTCCGTTCCATGTGTGTGTGTTCGGGCAGGACGAATACGCCGCAGCCTTGGAGGTGCTTCAGGGCAAGTCGGTGGGGCGCCAACCCATTCAAGTGGTGTATCTCAACCAACCGGAGGACGCTCAAAAGTGCCAAGTGGTTTTTTTGAGTGAGTTGGAGCCCAGGCGAGCGGAGCGACTTTGGGCGACCCTCAGCGGCACATCCGCATTGACCGTGACGGATGACAAACGGCAGCAAACCGACTCCATGATTTACCTGGAGTCGGACAACCGCCGATTGGTGTTTGAGGTCAACATGGCGCCCGTGAAGCGGGCAGAACTGACCTTGAGTTCCAAGTTGTTGAGGTTGGCCAAACGGGTGATTTCTCCCTGAGGTCAACGCCGAGGCCTGCTGCCTGAAGGGGGCGCCTCATTGGCCCTGTCACCTTTGTGCCCAGGGTCAAAACCGTACACTGCCCGCATGTCCGCCTACACCGATGTTTCGCAATTCCCCCGCGATGCCAAACCCCTGAGCAGCTACCGCCCCTACTGGGCCAAGCGCTTCGGGACGGCCCCCTTCCTGCCCATGAGCCGGGAGGAAATGACCGCGCTGGGTTGGGACAGTTGCGACGTGGTGCTGGTGACGGGCGACGCCTACGTGGACCACCCCAGCTTTGGCATGGCCGTGATCGGGCGCATGCTGGAGCAACAGGGCTTTCGGGTGGGCATCATCGCCCAGCCCGACTGGACCAGCGCCGAGCCCTTCCGGGCGCTGGGCAAACCCAACCTGTTCTGGGGCGTGACCGCGGGGAACATGGATTCCATGATCAACCGCTACACGGCGGACCGCAAGATCCGCAGCGACGACGCCTACACCCCGGGCGACGTGGGCGGCAAACGGCCCGACCGTGCGGCCATCGTCTACAGCCAGCGCTGCCGCGAGGCCTTTCCCGACGTGCCCATCGTGCTGGGCGGCATCGAGGGCAGCCTGCGCCGCATTGCCCACTACGACTACTGGAGCGACAAGGTGCGCCGCAGCGTGGTGGTGGATGCCAAGTGCGACCTGCTGCTGTACGGCAACGCCGAGCGGGCCATCGTCGAAATCGCCCACCGCCTGGCGGCACGCCAGCCCGTTGAGGCCATCACCGACGTGCGGGGCACGGCCTTTGTGCGCCGCGAAACGCCTGAAGGCTGGTTCCAGATCGACTCCACCGAGGTGGACCAGCCGGGGCGGGTGGAAGACCACATCAACCCCTACCTGACCACCGCCGAGCAGGCCAAGGCCAACGACAGCACCTGCACGCGCTCCGAAGCGGATGCCACGGCTGAACCCGGCGAGTCCAACGGCGACGCCCGGCAGGACGAACTGGCCATGCCCGTGGCCCTGGTGCCCAACCCCGCGCTGGCCCGAGGGTTGGTGTCCGGCAAGCGCCTGCCGCCGCGGGAGCGCACCGTCATCCGCCTGCCCAGCTACGAGCAGGTGAAAAGCGACCCGGTGCTGTACGCCCACGCCAACCGCGTGCTGCACCTGGAAACCAACCCCGGCAACGCCCGTGCGCTGGTGCAGGCCCACGGCGAGGGCACCACGGCGCGCGACGTGTGGATCAACCCGCCGCCCATCCCCCTCACCACCGCCGAGATGGACCTGGTGTTCGGTCTGCCCTACGCCCGCAGCCCGCACCCGGCCTATGCCGACGAGCAGGGCCGCCACGACGGGGCCACCAAGATCCCGGCGTGGGAGATGATCCGCTTCAGCGTCAACATCATGCGCGGCTGCTTCGGGGGCTGCACGTTTTGCAGCATCACCGAGCACGAGGGGCGCATCATCCAGAGCCGCTCCGAGGATTCGGTCATCCACGAGGTGGAAGACATCCGCGACAAGGTGCAGGGCTTCACCGGCGTCATTTCCGACCTGGGCGGCCCCACGGCCAACATGTACCGCTTGGGCTGCCGCAGCCCCGAGATCGAGGCCGCCTGCCGCAAGCCCAGCTGCGTGTACCCCGGCATCTGCCAGAACCTGCACACCGACCATGGCCCGCTGATCCACATGTACCGGCGGGCGAGGGCACTGCCGGGCGTCAAGAAGATCCTCATCGGCTCGGGCCTGCGCTACGACCTGGCCGTGAAAAGCCCCGAGTACGTCAAGGAGCTGGTCAGCCACCACGTGGGCGGCTACCTCAAGATTGCCCCCGAGCACACCGAAGCGGGGCCGCTCACCAAGATGATGAAGCCGGGCATTGGCACCTACGACCGCTTCAAGCAGATGTTCGACCAGTTCAGCGAGGAAGCGGGCAAAAAGCAGTTCCTCATCCCGTACTTCATCGCCGCCCACCCGGGCACGCGCGACGAGGACATGATGAACTTGGCCGTCTGGCTCAAGCGCAACGGTTTTCGGGCCGACCAGGTGCAGACCTTCTACCCCAGCCCCATGGCCACGGCCACGGCCATGTACCACAGCGGGCGCAACACGCTGCGCAAGGTGCACCGGCAGGTGCAGGGGGACGACGAGGCGGTGGACGTGGTGCGCGGCGAAAAGCGCCGCCGCCTGCACAAGGCCTTTTTGCGCTACCACGACCCCAACAACTGGCCGCTGCTGCGTGAGGCGCTCAAGGCCATGGGCCGTGCCGACCTCATCGGCAACGGCAAACACCATTTGATTCCCACCTTCCAGCCGGTGACGGATGGCGGCTACCAGAGCGCTCGACGCAAGAACAGCACGCCCACCCCGGGCCGGGTGCTCACCCAGCACACGGGGCTGCCGCCGCGGGCAGGCTCGGGTGGCGGTGCGGCGGCAGGGGCTGGTGCGGGACGGAGTGGCGCAAAAAAAAGCACCCCGGGTGGGGGTGCTTCGGTGGGGGCGTCAGGCCGGTCGCGCAAGCCCCGCTGAGAGGGGGCTGCGTGGGGGCCACGCCTTCAGCGGAAGAAGGTGAACAACCACGCGATGAGCGAAATGCCCACCACGATGCCGATGCCGATGATGAAGTTGCCCTGTTTGCCAGCCTGAATCTCCTGGGTTTCGGCCACTTTTTCGGCCAGGCGCTGTTTGACGAACTCCGGCTGTGGGGTGACGGTGTTGCGGCAGTAGGGGCACACCGAGGCCTCGGGCAGGATGTATTCGGCGCAGTGCACACACTTCACATGGGTCAACTCCAGGTCGTGGGTGACGGTGTCCAGCGCGTCGGCCAGGGCCAGGTCTTTCATCATCATCAGCAGCACAAAACCCAGGATGGGTGAGGCGATGGCGCTGACGATGAGCCACACGAACGGGTTGCGCCCGCGCTGCTTGGCCAGAAAGGCCACGGCACACGCGAATGCAAACCACAAAAACAAGAAAGTACTCATCCCAAAACCCCCATTTGAACCAAGCCCGAAGGATAGCGGCAGCACGGCGGCCTGAACAGCGACACGACCATTCCGTGCGGATTTCTGCGCAGAAATTGCCGCACACCCACCACAGATGTCACACACAAGCCTGTGTCACGCCAACACGCTCAGGGGCAGGTCGTGCACGGTGGCCAGCGCTTGCAGTTGGGCCCTGCTCTGGCACGCGAAGAACCGGGCCAAGGCCTGCCGGGTGTCGTCGCTGCGCATGGGGGTGTTCTCGGGCAGGCCTGCCACCTGGCACAGCCGCCGGGCAAAGTGGGGCTCCAGCGCCGCCAGGGCCACCCGGCCGTCCTGGCAGGGGTACACCTGATAACCCGCATGGCCACCGCCCACGTCGCCTTCGGGGGTGGTCAGTCCCCAGTGGCGGGGCTGGGCCAACCAGGCGGCCGCGTCGCTCAGGGCCACCTGAAGGTGCTGACCCCATCCCGTTTGCTGGCGTTGCATCAGGCCACGCAGCACGGCTTCGGTGGTCAACAGCGCCCCGGCCATGTCGGCGTACAGCGTGGCGGGCAGCGCCAAATCGGTCACCAGGCCGTGGTCGGCTTGGTAGGTGAGGTCGTGCCCCGGCTCTTCGGCGCGGGCGCCCGGGGCCCCCACGATGTCAACCACCACCAGCCGCGGGTATCGGGGGTGCAGGTCAACCCAGGACAGGCCCAGTTTTTTCAGCGCAGATGGGCGAAACGAGGTCAGCAGCACATCGGCGTGGGACAGCAGTTGGTGCAGCCGCTGCTGCCCCTCGGTGTCCTTGAGGTCCAGCACCACGCTGCTCACGCCCTGGTGCAGGTCGGTGTGGGCTGGGGGGCAGTACTGCGCCATGGGATCGCCAGCGGGTGGGTCGACCTTGGTGCAGTGGGCCCCGAGGACACGCAGGCGCATCAACGCGGCGGGGCCTGGGAGGTTCAAGGCCAGGCTGACCACGTGCATGCCTTGCAGCGCAAGGGATGAGGGCTGGGCAAGGGGTGGGGTGGGGACGGTCATGCCCTGCATGGTAGGGGCGGTGGCGCCGGGCCGTCGGGCCGCAGGGGCGGGGATGTCACGCAGGTTTCATGGATTCGCCACGAAGTGGACACGCGGCGTTTTCAGAATGCCGGGCAACACCAAGAAGGACACACCATGAAAGAACTGCCCACCCCCACCCTGGACCTGTCGCCCCACATGTTGCCTCGGGGGTCACTTCATCGATCGGTTGGTTTCAACCTGGCGCAAGCGCCGTCGGGTGCCGCTGGCGCGTCAGAACGACCTGCACTGGTGGTGGCCTGGGCCCGGCACCTCGACGAGGTGAGGGAGGCGCAGGCGCTGCGCCACCAGGTGTTTGTGGAGGAAATGGGGGCCCGGCTGCCCACGCCCGTGCCTGGCCACGACATCGACCTGTTTGACGACTTCTGCGAGCACCTGCTGGTGCGCGACGCCGTCACCCATCAGGTGGTCGGCACCTACCGCGTGCTGACGCCCACCCAGGCCCGCCGGGCGGGCAGTTTCTACAGCGACACCGAGTTCGACCTGACCCGCCTGCGTTTTCTGCGCGAGCGCATGGTGGAACTGGGCCGCAGTTGTGTGCATGCCGACCACCGCCATGGCGGCGTCATCATGGCGCTGTGGGGGGCCTTGGCCGATTTCATGGTGCGCAACGGCCTGGACACCATGATCGGTTGCGCCACCATCCCCATGCACCACGAAGGCCCCATGGGCCGTGTGGGTGGGGGCCACGCAGCGGCCAGCATCTGGCACCGCCTGAAGGACACGCACCTGGCCTCGGTGGAGTACCACGTGCGTCCGCGCCTGCCGCTGCCGGTGGAGCGCCTGGACACCAGCCTGGACGTGGAGCCGCCCGCCCTCATCAAAGGCTACCTGCGCCTGGGTGCACGCATCCTGGGGGCACCGGCCTGGGACCCGGACTTCAATGCCGCCGACCTGCCCATGATGATGCGCATCCAGGACCTGCCCGCCCGCTACCGCAAGCACTTTCTGGGTGCACAGTGATTTGCTGCCAATCCGAGAGCAAACATTTAAACAATATGAAGCGCTAGGGGCTCAAAACATCATGGAAAATGACGGCTGAGCGGCCCCATGGCCGCGCTGTTCATGTCCATGACCGTCGAACCCTCTTCTCTCCCTTCGTCTCCACCCGCCTCGTCGCGCCATTCAGGGGGGCAGGCGCAGGCCCTGGTCGATGCCCCAGCGGCCCCGAGCCGCTCGGCAGGCGCACGGGGGCGGGCCCGAGTGGCCCAGGCCCTGCCTGAACCGGCCAAGCTGACCTTGCTGGACCGGGACCTGTGCATCCTGTCGTTCAACGAGCGGGTGCTGGACTGGGCCCGCAGGCCCGACGTGCCCTTGCTGGAGCGCTTGCGCTACCTGTGCATCGTGTCGTCCAACCTGGACGAGTTCTTTGAAGTGCGTGCCGCCGCCCACATGGCCGCCCAGCTGAGCGGCGAGCAAAAAGGGGCCTACACCGATGCCACGTTTGCCGCGTTGTCGGAGCGCGTGCACCAGGTGGTGGCGTCGCAATACCGCCTCTACAACGACGAACTGCTGCCCTTGCTGGAAAAGCGTGGCGTCAAGCTGCTGACCCATGGCGAGCGCAATGCTGCCCAGAAGCGCTGGGTGAGGGACTACTTTGTGCGCGAGGTCCAACCCTTGCTGGTTCCGGTGGGGCTGGACCCGGCCCACCCGTTTCCGCAGGTGGCCAACAAGTCGCTGACCTTCATCGTGCGCCTGAGTGGGCGCGACGCCTTCGGGCGCGAGAACGAGGTGGCCATCGTCAAGGTGCCGCGTTTCCTGCCTCGGTTTCTGCGCATGCCCACGGCCAAGAACTCGCGCCAGCAGTTGTTCATCTCCATCTCCAGCATCATCCGCTCGCACCTGGTGGACCTGTTTCCCGGGCGGCAGGTGACGGAGTTTTCGCAGTTCCGTGTCACCCGCCATTCCGACTTGGCGGTGGATGAGGAAGAGGTCAAGAACCTGCGCACCGCCTTGCGCAAGGGCTTGCAGCAGCGCCACTACGGGCGGGCGGTGCGGCTGGAGGTGTCGGCCGATTGCTCGGCCTTCCTGTCCAACTTCCTGTTGCAGCAATTCGGTTTGCCGGAGGCTGCCTTGTACCGGGCGCAGGGGCCGGTCAACCTGGTGCGGCTCAACCAGCTCATCGACCTGATCGATGCACCCGCCATGCGTTTCGAGGCCCACCGGCCTGCATGGCCCCGCCAGTTGGTGCCCGGGCAGCCGTTTTTCGAGCGCTTGCAGCAGGGCGATGTGCTCATCCACCAGCCCTACGAAACCTTTGACGCCGTGCTGGCCTTTCTGCGCGAGGCGGTGGAAGACCCTCAGGTGCTGGCCATCAAGCAGACCATTTACCGCACCGGGGCTCGCTCCGAGTTGATGGAGTTGCTGCGCGAGGCTGTGCGCCGCGGCAAGGAAGTGACCGCGGTGGTGGAGCTGAAAGCCCGCTTCGACGAGGAAGCCAACATCAACTACGCCGAGCGGCTGGAATCGGTGGGGGCCCAGGTGGTGTACGGGGTGGTGGGCCTGAAAACCCACGCCAAGATGATGCTGGTCACCCGCCGTGAGGGGCGGCAGTTGGTGCGCTACGCCCACCTGTCCACCGGCAACTACAACCCGGGCACGGCCCGGCTGTACACCGATGTCAGCCACCTGACGGCCGACCCGGCCCTGACGCAAGACGTGGAGCAGGTGTTCCTGCACCTGGCCAGCCAGAACAAGCTGGGCAAGCTCAACAAGGCCATGATCGCGCCCTTCCACCTGCACAAGGCCATGTTGGAGTGGATTGCGGCGGCCAGCCGGGCCGCGGTGGCGGGGCAGCGTGCACGCATCGTGCTCAAGATGAATGCGCTGACCGACGAGCCCTTGGCCCGCGCGTTGGCACACGCTTCGCAATGCGGGGTGCAGGTGGACCTCATCATTCGCGGGGCATGCACCCTGCCTGCAGGCGTGCCGGGGGTGACCGATCGCATCCGCGTGCGCTCGGTCATCGGCCGGTTGCTGGAGCATTCGCGGGTGTTCCATTTCCAGATCGGGGACGAGGACCAGCTCTGGCTGTCCAGCGCCGACTGGATGAACCGCAACATGCTGCGCCGGGTGGAGCTGGCCTGGCCCGTGACCGACCCGGTGTTGAAGCAGCGGCTGGTGGACGAATGCCTGGACCTCTACCTGGCCGACAACCTCGATGCCTGGGACTTGCAACCCGATGGCACCTACGCCCGGGCGCAACCCGACACGGTCAGCCGCGGCAAAAGTGGGCGCTCGAAAGCGGGCAAGGCAGCGGGGGCCGGTGTGTCGGCCCAGGCCGTGTTGATGAGCCGTTACGGTCGAAAGGACTGACCGTCGGCCAGGGGCCGCGGGGCCTGGCTCAGTCCAGGCTGTGCGAAAGCCGCCAGCCCACCTTGGTCCAGGCCAGGGCTTCTTCCTGGATCAGCCAGGCCGATTGAGGGAAGCGTTGTGCCCAGCCGCGCTGCGCGGTCAGACGCACCTGCCGTGGCTTGAACTGCAGGCTGATGGCTTGGTGCTCGGGATCGCGCCGTGCGTGGCACAGGATGACGGCCAGCCGCAGCGCCATGAGCTGCTTGACCAGCAGTTCGTCCTGCGCCAGCCAGGCTTCGATCTTGCGCAACTTGCCGCGCTGCCCCAGCACCAGCAGGCTCATGCGCTGCAACTCGGCCATGGAGAAGCCCGGCGCGTCCACATGTTCCAGCACGTAGGCGCCGTGGTGGTGCATGTCGTCGTGGGAGATGTGCACGCCCAGCTCGTGCAGCCGCGCCGCCCAGTTGAGCTTGCGGGAATGCCGCTCGTCGTGGGCATTGGGTTCGGCCATCTGGAAGAACAGGTCCGACGCCACGGTGCTGACCCGCCGCGCCTGGGCGGCATCCACCGAAAAGCGCTGCGAGAGCCATTGCACCGTGCGTTCGCGCAGGTCGGTTTCGTCGTTGTCGCGGTCGATCAGGTCGTACAGCGCACCTTGGCGCAATGCCCCCTGGGCGGCCACCATGTGCTCGATGTTGAACAAATCGAAAATGGCCCGCAGCACCGACAGACCGCCGCCGATGACCAGCTTGCGGTCGTCCTTGATGCCCTCCAGCCGCACGTTGTCGGCGGTTTGGGCCTTGAGCAGTTTTTCCAGCAGCCAGTCCAGGCTGTCGCGGGTGATGGTGTCGCCGTCGCGTCCGTTGGCGGCCAGGGCATCGGCAATGGCCCCCACCGTGCCGGATGAACCGTAGGCCACGTCCCACAGGTTGCGGGGGAAGATGTCCAGCGCTTCGTCCAGCACGGCCTTGGCGGCGATTTCCGCGGTCTGGAAGGCCTGGGGGGTGAACTGGTTGTCGGCAAAGTAGCGGGCTGACCACGACACGCTGCCCAGCCGGAACGACTCCATGGCCTTGGGCTGGAAGCCTTGGCCCATGATCAGTTCGGTGGATCGGCCCCCCACGTCCACCACCAGCCGTCGTTCGTCGGACTGGGGCAGCAGGCGGGTCACGCCCTGGTAGATCAGGCGGGCTTCTTCCAGCCCGGAAATGACTTCGATGGGAAACCCGAGGATCTGCTGCGCCCGTTCGATGAACACATCGCGGTTGCGGGCTTCGCGCAGGGTCTGGGTGGCCACGGCCCGGACCTGGGCCTTGTCGAACCCCTTGAGCCGCTCGGCGAACCGGGCCAGGCAGTCCCAGCCGCGTTGCATGGCCACGTCCGACAGGTTCTTGTCTTCGCCCAGCCCGCCGCCTTGGCGAACCATTTCCTTCAGGTACTCGACCCGCTGGATGTGACCGTGGTCGAAGCGACCAATTTCAAGCCGAAAGCTGTTGGAGCCCATGTCCACAGCCGCGAGGAGGGTGCCGTTGTTCATCGATGTTCTGGGGCAGTGTTGGGGCAGGGGGCCACCTTTGGCGCGGGAGCATAGCACTGCATGCAACGCGCCACCCCTGGGGATCGGAGCGTCAAATGGTTGTCACAAAACAGTCACACAAGCTTCCTACAGTCCACCCCATTCCATTCATAACCGACTGAAAGGTCTTCGATGAAACGCTTGTTCCTGAAATCCGTTGCCGCTTCCGTGGCTGCCCTGGCATTTGGCGCTTCTGCGTTGGCTGCTGACATCACCGGCGCGGGGGCCACCTTTCCGTTCCCCATGTACGCCAAGTGGGCCGAAGCCTACAAGGCCGCCACCGGCACGGGCCTGAACTACCAATCCATTGGTTCGTCGGGCGGCATCAAGCAGATTCGCGCCAAGACCGTGGCCTTTGGCGCGTCGGACGCCCCGCTCAAGGGTGAAGAACTGGACAAGGATGGCCTGGTGCAGTTCCCCGCCATCATCGGTGGTACGGTGCCCGTGGTGAACCTGGACGGGTTCAAGCCCGGCGAGCTGAAAGTGACCGGCCCGGTGCTGGCCGACATGTACCTGGGCAACATCACCAAGTGGAACGACGCCAAGCTGGTGGCCCTGAACCCCGGCAAGACCCTGCCTGACCAGGCCATCACCATCGTGCACCGCGCCGATGGCTCGGGCACCAGCTTCAACTTCACCGATTACCTGAGCGCCGTCAGCAAAGAGTGGGCGGACAAGGTGGGCAAGGGTGCCGCCGTCAAGTGGCCTGCTCCGTCGTCGGTGGGTGGCAAGGGCAACGAGGGTGTGGCCGCCAACGTCAACCGCGTCAAGGGTGCGCTGGGTTACGTGGAGTACGCCTACGTCAAGAAGAACAACATGACCTTCTTGCAACTGCAAAACGCCAACGGCAAGTACGTCAGCCCTGATGACGCCACTTTTGCCGCCGCCGCCGCCGGTGCCGACTGGTTCAGCGTGCCCGGCATGGGCGTGTCCATGGTCAACGCCAAGGGCGATGCCAGCTGGCCCATCAGCACCGCATCGTTCATCCTGATGTACAAGGAACCCGCCAACAAGGCTGAGGCGGCCGAGGTGCTGAAGTTTTTTGACTGGGCCTTCAAGAACGGCAAGAAAATGGCCGCTGACCTGGATTACGTTTCCCTGCCCGACAGCCTGACCGACCAGATTCGCGCCAAGGTCTGGACCCAGGTCAACACCAAGTGACCCTCAAGGTCTGAATCTGAGAGCCACGGCCCCTGACATTGGGCGCCGTGGCTTTGCTCAACCTGACCAGGAGTGCACATGAACGCAGGGACCCGACTGGAAACCCCCATGAACATGCCCATCGCGTCGGCGCAAGTCGACAACCCCGACATGCTGACCATTGCCCGGCGTCAGCGGATTCAGGACTTTTTCTTCCATCGCATCACGCAGGCGTTTTCGCTGCTGGTGCTGGTGGCGCTTCTGGGCATCATCGGCTCCCTGTTTGTCAACGCGCTGCCCACGTTCCAGAAGTTTGGTCTGCACTTCATCTGGCGGGTGGAGTGGGACATCATCAACGAGGAGTTTGGTGCGGCCATTGCCATCTTTGGCACGCTGGCCAGCGCGGCCATTGCCCTGCTGATCGCGGTGCCCCTGGCGTTTGGCATTGCACTCTTCCTCACCGAAAACTGTCCCGTGACCTTGCGCCGCCCGCTGGGCATGGCCATTGAGCTGCTGGCGGCGGTGCCGTCCATCATCTACGGCATGTTCGGTTTGTTCATCTTTGCCCCGCTGTTTGCGCAGTACGGGCAACCGGCCTTGCAGTCCACGCTGGGGCAAATGCCCTTGATCGGACCACTGTTCGGCGGGGCCACCAATGGCATCGGCATTTTGGCGGCGGGCATCATCCTGGCGTTCATGGTGCTGCCTTTCATTGCGGCGGTGATGCGCGATGTGTTTGAAATCGTGCCCCCCATCCTGCGCGAGTCGGCCTATGGCCTGGGTTGCACCACCTGGGAGGTGGTGCGCAAGGTGGTGCTGCCGTACACGCAAAAAGGTGTGGTGGGTGGGGTGATGCTGGGCCTGGGCCGTGCCCTGGGCGAGACCATGGCGGTCACCTTCGTCATTGGCAACGCCAACCGCTTGCCCACTTCGTTGTTTTCACCCGGCACGTCCATCGCATCGACCCTGGCCAACGAGTTTGGCGAAGCCGCCGATTTCCATGTGTCGGCGCTGTTTGCCCTGGGCTTCCTGCTGTTCGTCATCACCTTTGTGGTGCTGGCGCTGGCCAAGGTCATGATTTTGAGGTCTGAAAAAGGCCGTGGCGCTTGATTGGCGTCATTCTTTGCTATCAAATTTGTAAAAGTATGAACTTCAATCAAGCCCTTTACAACCGCCGCCAGCGCGCCAACACCATCGGCCTGACCTTGTCCATGGGGGCCATGGGCCTGGGGTTGGTGGTGTTGTTGTGGATCTTGGCGGTGCTGTTCTACAACGGCTTCACGGCGCTGGACTGGAACCTGTTCACCCAGTCCACCCCCGCGCCCGGGTCGGAGGGCGGTGGCTTGGCCAACGCCATCGTCGGCAGCCTGATGATGTTGGGCTTTGCGGTGCTGGTGTCCACACCCATCGGCATTTTTGCCGGGGTGTACCTGGCCGAATACGGTGACCAGAGCAAGACCGCTGAACTCACCCGCTTCGTGACCGACATCATGCTGTCGGCCCCGTCCATCGTGCTCGGTCTGTTCGTCTACGCCATCGTGGTGGCACCGTTGGGCACGTTTTCGGGTTGGGCGGGCAGCATGGCGCTGTCGCTGATCGCCATTCCGGTGGTGGTCCGCACCACCGAGAACATGCTGCGCCTGGTGCCCGGCAGCCTGCGCGAAGCCGCGTTTGCCCTGGGGGCGCCGCGCTGGAAGGTGGCCAGCATGGTCACCCTGCGGGCCGCCAAGAGCGGTGTCATCACCGGTTTGCTGCTGGCCATTGCGCGCATCAGCGGTGAAACGGCACCGCTGCTGTTCACGGCTCTGAACAACCAGTTCTTCAGCACCAACATGAACGCCCCCATGTCCAACCTGCCGGTGGTGATCTTCCAGTTTGCCATGAGCCCGTATGACAACTGGGTGCGCATGGCCTGGGGCGGCGCGCTGCTGATCACGCTGGCGGTGCTGGCGCTCAATGTGCTGGCGCGGGTGTTCTTCCGCGAAAAGACCAGCGGTTGACCGCCACATCGCCCATCAAACGACGACACCCCAGTACCTTTCACAGAGACCTTGACCATGACCGCTTCTGCATCGGCCAAGCCGACCCCTGCCAACGCCATCGAGGTGCGCAACCTCAACTTCTTCTACGGCAAGTTCCAGGGGCTGAAAAACATCAACCTCGACATTCCCGAGCGCAAAGTCACCGCCTTCATCGGCCCCTCGGGCTGCGGCAAGTCCACGCTGCTGCGCACCTTCAACCGCATGTACAGCCTGTACCCCGGGCAACGTGCCGAAGGCGAAATCAACCTGTACGGCCAGAACATCCTGGACCCCAAGCAGGACTTGAACCTGCTGCGTGCCCGTGTGGGCATGGTGTTCCAGAAGCCCACGCCGTTTCCCATGACGATTTACGACAACATCGCCTTCGGGGTGAAGTTGTACGAAACGCTGTCCAAGAGCGACATGGACGACCGCGTGGAATGGGCGCTGACCAAGGCCGCGCTGTGGACCGAGGTGAAAGACAAGCTGCACCAAAGCGGCCTGAGCCTGTCGGGTGGTCAGCAACAGCGTTTGTGCATTGCGCGCAGCGTGGCGGTCAAACCGTCGGTGCTGCTGTTGGACGAGCCCACCTCGGCGCTGGACCCGATTTCCACCGCCAAGGTGGAAGAGCTGGTGCACGAGCTGAAAACCGACTACACCATCGCCATCGTCACCCACAACATGCAGCAGGCAGCCCGTTGCTCGGACTACACCGCCTACATGTACCTGGGCGAGTTGATGGAAGTGGGGGTGACCGAAGAGCTGTTCTTCAAGCCCAAGCGCACGGAGACCGAGGACTACATCACAGGAAGGTTTGGTTGAACAACATGGGTGACAAACACATTTCAAGCCAGTTCGATGCTGAACTGAACAACATTTCGGCCAAGGTCATGGAAATGGGCGGGTTGGTCGAGTCGCAGCTGCGCCATGCCATTTACGCCTTTGCCGAATTCAGCGCCGAAGTGGCGGACCAGGTGGTGGAGCGCGAGGCGCTGGTCAACCAACTGGAGGTGGACATCGACCACGACGTGTCGTCCACCATCGGCCGCCGTCAGCCCACGGCCCGAGACCTGCGCATGCTGCTGGCCATGTCCAAGATCACGGCCAACCTGGAGCGGGCGGGAGACGAGGTGAGCCGCATGGCCCGCATGGTCAAGCTCATCATCGAAAGCGGCTCGGCCCGGGCCTTGCCCAGTTCCGACCTGCATGTGGCGGCTGACCTGGCGTCTGACTTGCTGCGCCGCTCGCTGGATGCCTTTGCCCGGCTCGACACCGAAACGGCGCTGGCCATCATCAAGGCAGACGACCAGTTGGACCACGAGTACGATGGTTTCCTGCGCAAGCTGATGACCTACATCATGGAAGACCCCCGCACCATTTCGGCCAGCCTCAACCTGCTCTTCCTGGCCAAGGCCATCGAGCGTGTGGGTGACCATGCCAAGAACATCGCCGAAAGCACCATTTACGTGGCCAAGGGCACGGACGTGCGCCACATGGCCCCCAACGCCATGGACACGGTGGTGCAATGAGAAAACTGCCCCGAGTGCTGGTGGTCGAAGACGAGGCGGCCATTGCCGAGCTGATCGCCGTCAACCTGCGTCACAACGGATTTGCCCCCACCCTGGTGTTCGACGCCGAGGCGGCCCGCCGCGAGGTGGACGCCCAGATTCCGGACGTGATTCTGCTGGACTGGATGTTGCCCGGTGAAAGCGGCGCGTCGCTGGCGCGAGCTTGGCGGCAGGCGGAACGGACCAAACAAGTGCCCATCCTGATGCTCACGGCCCGGGCCGACGAGGCCGACAAGGTTCAGGCGCTGGATGCAGGGGCTGACGACTACATCACCAAACCCTTCTCCACCAAGGAGTTGCTGGCCCGCATCCGGGCGGTGCTGCGTCGCCGTTCGCCTGAACTGGCCGAGGACGCCGTGCAGGTGGCTGATCTGCGGCTGGATGCCGCCACGTACCGCGTCACGTTCCGGCAGCAAGAGTTGAAGGTGGGACCCACCGAGTTCAAGCTGCTGCACTACCTCATGAAGAATGTCGAACGGGTGCACTCGCGGGCCATGCTGCTGGACCGGGTGTGGGGCGACCATGTGTTCATCGAAGAACGCACGGTGGACGTTCACATCAAGCGCCTGCGCGAGGCCCTGGGCGATGCCGGGGCCATGATCGAAACCGTGCGAGGAGCCGGTTACCGCCTGAGTGCCATGGCGCCGTCTCGCCCCAGCCAGCCTGCGAGGGGCGACGCGATTGCATGACGGCCCGTTACGCTGAGTTGCTGTTTGCCATGGCCCTGGGGGCCGCGTATGGCTGGTTGGAGTCGTCTTGGGCCCTGGCGTGTGCGGGGTGTGTCGTCGGGGCGTGTGTGTGGTTGACGTGGGACGGTTGGCACCTGCACCGTGTCATGCAGTGGCTGCAACGCCCGGAAGCCACCCGCGAACCGCGTGTTCCGCACGCCTGGCGTGAGTTGGTGGAACGCTTCCGCAAGGCGCGCAAGGTGCTGCAATCCGAGGTGGACGATGCCGACACCCGGTTGCATGAGTTTCTGGAGGCCATCCAGACCTCTCCCAATGGCGTGATCTTGCTGGACCACCGTGAGCGCATTGAGTGGTGCAACCAGACGGCAGCGGATCAACTGGGCATCAACCCCGAGCGGGATCTGATGCAGCACGTGACCAACCTGATCCGTGAACCGATGTTCACCGCTTACCTGCACGGGGGGCGTTACGACCAGGAGATTCAGATCCCTGGCGGGCGCAGCAGCGTGTCCCGTCCGGTGGTGCTGGCCATCCGGGTGCACGAGTACGGTTATGGCCGCAAGCTGATGCTGTCGCGTGACGTGACGGCCGTTCAGCAGGCCGAGGCCATGCGGCGCGATTTTGTGGCCAACGTGTCCCACGAGATCCGCACGCCGCTCACGGTGCTCAGCGGTTTTGTGGAAACCTTGCAGACCTTGCCTTTGGCGCCCGACGAACGCGAGCGCTATTTGGGGCTGATGGCGCAACAGGCCAATCGCATGCAGTCGCTGGTCAGTGATTTGCTGACCTTGTCCAAGCTGGAGGGCAGTCCCTCACCCAACCGGCAAAGCCGGGTGTCGGCCCGCGAGTTGTTGGACAAATGTGTGGTCGACGCCCAGGGGCTGTCTGCCGCGCTGGCCAGAGGGGCGCATCAGTTTGCCGAACACGTGCAGGCCGATGTGTGGTTGCTGGGCAATGTGGATGAGTTGACCAGCGCGGTCGGCAATCTGCTGGGCAATGCCGTGCGTTACACGCCTGGCCACGGAAGCATTTCCGTCGGGGTGCGGCAATTGGAGAGCGGAGAGGTGGAGTTGTGGGTGTCAGACACCGGGCCTGGTGTGGCACCGGAGCACATTCCCCGCTTGACAGAGCGCTTTTATCGGGTGGACCGCAGCAGGTCCCGTGAAACGGGTGGAACCGGACTGGGTTTGGCCATTGTCAAACATGTGATCCAGCGTCACGGGGGGCAACTGCTCATACAGAGCCAGTTGGGGGCCGGGTCCACATTCACTCTCCGTTTTCCGCCTGATCGGGTGAGACCGCTTTGACAGGTTCTGGCGCTTCGCCATCGAGGGTGGTTTGCCCGGGTGTCTGACGAACCAGCAGCATCAACCCCTCTTTGTTGTCGGTCAACCGATTGACGCGAGTGACCAGCATCCAGCCTTCAGCGGCAAGCCTTGCGTCGGACACACGGCTGGGGGGGGTGACCAGATGCTCGCAGTCCTTGGATTCCGGGCTTCCCCGCAGCAATCGCAGATGACCCTGATGGACCAGGCCAGCCGTCTGGGCAGGTTGTAACTCCCATGCAATGACGCATCCCGTGGGCGAGACGTTGGCTGCCAAACGCCGGGCCAAGCCCCCATAACTGCGGGCGTGGTCCAGCAGAGGGAGCCAAAGCGTCATCAGCAACAGCCAGCACAGCACGCTGCCGGTGGCGGGGATGACCATGCTCTTCCAAAGGGCGGGGGGGTGTCGAGAGGCTCGCCAATACACCACTGCCGTCCAGGCGATGGTGGCGGCAAGGGCGGGCACAAACGCCCAGGTGTGAAATTCGGGCACATAGCCGGGGGCGAGTCGGGCCACGTTCAGCGCAGGCTGCGCAGGGACACCGGTCATGAGGGAGATCCACACCACCCAGACGGCCAAGCTGCAGAATGTGAAAAACAGCAGCGAGAACCAATCTACCCAGGCGCCAAAGCTTCGTTTGAGGGTTGGCAATGAAAACGCGGCCAGTCCTGCGAGCGGGGGGAGCGCCGACATCATCACCCGATCCGAGCCGTCTTGCGACACGCTGGACAGCAGGATGAGCAGCACCAGTCCGCTGGGCAGCAGCACATGGGGGGTTTGCCAGTGATGTCGCCATCGCCACAACGCCCAGGCGGCCAGGGGCCATGCAGGCCAGGCGAACCAAGTCATTTGTTTGAGGAACACCAGCCAGCCATGGGCATCACTGCCTGGCGCGTCCCATGCGCCCAGGGTGGGGGTCAGCCAGAGGCCCACCAAGGCCAGGAGCAGGCCTCCGAGCCAAGTGAGCCATGGTCGGGACTTTTGCATCCCCTCCGAAGAACCGAAGTGGGTGTTGCAACGTGTCAGCAGCATGATGGCGGGCAACCCCATGGCCGCCAGCACGGCTGCAACGGGCTGACCCGACAGACTCAGCGTGACGAGGCAGATCAGCCACTGCGGTCCCCACAAATACCATGGGCGTTTTTTTTCTGCGGGGACGCGGAGTGCCAGCGTGTGCATCAACCCGGCAAACGACAGCATCCAGAACACCGCGGGGCTGGCCTCGTGGGAGATCTGAGCGAGCCCGAGACAGGCCATCAACGCCAGCAAGCCTGAGTCCGCCAACGTCCGTGCGTAATCGATGGGGTTGGCCTGTCCCCCAAAGGCAAACGCCACCGGTTGTGCGCCCGGCAGCAGGGCAAACCTGAAGATGGCATGCCAAGTGAGGCTCAGTGTGAAGGCCAGCGCCAGCAAGGAGGGCAGGCGGTAGGCCAGCTCAGCCGACGTGGGCAGCATCTGGATGGCCCAAGCCCCCAACCAGTGGGGCAGGGGGGCGAAATCGGCCACGGGCTCCCCGGCCAACAGGGGCTGCCACGCACTGGTTCTTCCCACTGCAATCTCTTGCATGGCGGCAAAGGACCGAACGTCAGCGGTTTTCCAAGGTTCACGTCCGATGAACCCAGGGAACACATAGGCCAGACACAGCAGCCACAGACCCCAACGAGGCAGACGCACCACAGCCGTTTGACTGACGATGGCTGGGGAAGGCAGGCGGGCTTCAGACATGTTGCAGGGGGGAATGCGTCACAGAACGCGACTTTACGGCGAAAAAAAAGCCGACAAGGTCGGCTTTTTGGGGCAAGCGCAGAAGTGCTTACTTGGTTGCAGCGGCTGCACCACGGGCAAAGCGGTTGCGGAACTTCTCGACGCGGCCACCCATGGTGTCCACGCTCTTTTGCGTGCCGGTGTAGAAAGGATGGGATTCGCTGGAGGTGTCCAGCTTGAACAGCGGCAGATCGCGACCGTCGTCCATCTTGATGGTTTCCTTGGTGTTGGCGCAGGAGCGCGTCACAAACTTGAACCCGTTGGACAGGTCCAGGAAACACACTTCACGGTAGTTGGGGTGAATGCCCTCTTTCATTTCAGTTCCTTTGGTTCAGGCGCGACAGCCGCCGATGAGCCCATGCATGGGTGGCACTTGCCGCAAAAATGGGGTTTTCACCCCGGCACACTTTGCGGGTCAACGTATGAACACCAGCAAAGCTTGCGATTATCGCATGAATGCGCGGGTCAACCCCCGCGGCGCATCATGTCAAAGAACTCGTGGTTGTTCTTCGTGGCCTTCATGTTCTTGAGCATGAGCTCCATGGCCTCGATTTCATCCATGTTGTACATGAATTGGCGCAGGATGCGGGTTTTTTGCAGGATTTCCGGTGCCAGCAGCAACTCTTCACGGCGGGTGCCGCTGCGGTTGAGCTGGATGGCGGGGAACACGCGTTTTTCGTACAGGCGCCGCTCCAGGTGGATTTCGCAGTTGCCGGTGCCCTTGAATTCTTCAAAGATCACTTCGTCCATGCGGCTGCCGGTGTCGATCAGCGCGGTGGCGATGATGGTGAGCGAGCCGCCTTCTTCGATCTTGCGTGCCGCGCCGAAGAAACGCTTGGGTCGTTGGAGTGCGTTGGCGTCCACGCCGCCCGTCAACACCTTGCCGGAGGAGGGCAGCACGTTGTTGTAGGCGCGGGCCAGGCGGGTGATGGAGTCCAGCAGGATCACCACGTCTTTTTTCAGCTCCACCAAACGCTTGGCGCGTTCAATGACCATTTCGGCCACATGCACATGGCGGGCGGCAGGTTCGTCAAACGTGGAGGCAATGACTTCGCCGCGCACGGTGCGCTGCATTTCGGTCACTTCTTCAGGACGCTCGTCGACCAGCAGCACCATCAACTCCACGTCAGGGTAGTTGGAGGTGATGGCGTGGGCGATGTGCTGCATCATCACCGTTTTGCCGGACTTGGGTTGCGCCACGATCAGGGCGCGCTGACCCTTGCCAATGGGGGCAATGATGTCGATCACCCGCCCGGTGATGTTCTCTTCGCCCTTGATGTCCCGCTCCAGCTTCATTTGCTGGTTGGGGAACAGCGGGGTCAGGTTTTCGAACATGATCTTGTGCTTGTTGTCCTCGGGGGGCAAGCCGTTGATCTTGTCGAGTTTGGTCAGTGCAAAGTAACGCTCACCGTCCTTGGGGGTGCGCACTTCCCCTTCGATCAGGTCGCCGGTGTGCAGGTTGAAGCGGCGGATCTGGCTGGGGGAGATGTAGATGTCGTCGGTGGACGCGTTGTAGCTGGTGTCCGGGTCGCGCAGGAACCCGAAGCCGTCGGGCAGCACTTCGAGCACGCCGTTGGCAAACACCTGTTCGCCAGCGCGAGCGCGCTTCTTGATGATGGCAAACATCAACTCCTGTTTGCGCATGCGCCCTGTGTTTTCGATTTCAAGCGCTTCGGCCTGCTTGAACACTTCGGACACATGGAGGGCTTTGAGTTCGGAAAGGTGCATGGCAACCCCGGCGGGGAGTCAATAAGAAGAAGGGGGATTTGCCCGGAAGCCGGGACTTGAACAGGCCTGAGGGCCTTGAGCCGTCGAAAACGGCACGAAATTGAATTATAGGGGGAGCGGAGCGCGATGGTGCAGAAGTTTGGCGTCCGGCCATTCTCAGGGAATGGCCGGGAGGTTCCATCAGGCCAGTTGCTGGTCGATGAAGGCCGTCAGTTGGGCTTTGCTCAGTGCGCCGACTTTGGTGGCGGCCAGCTGGCCTCCTTTGAAGACCATCAGGGTGGGGATGCCGCGGATGCCATACTGCGCGGGGACCGCACGGTTTTCATCCACGTTCATTTTGGTCACGCTCAGCTTGCCCTCGTAGGTGGAGGCGACTTCGTCCAAGATGGGCGCGATCATTTTGCAAGGTCCGCACCACTCGGCCCAGAAGTCAACCAGAACGGCACCGGGTTGCTGGAGGACATCGGCGTTGAACGAGGCGTCGGATACGTGTTTGATCAGGTCGCTGGCCATGGTGGGTTTCCGTGAGTGCGCACATGCGCAAGTTTGTTGTTCTTGAAATTGTGACAGAAATGAATCTTTCCCGTGGCGAAGGCGTAAGCACATGTGACAGCGACGGCCCTCTGGACGCCGATGTGTTGGTGATTGGGGGTGGGCCTGCGGGGTTGATGGCCGCGCAGGTGTTGGGGGAGCGTGGACATGTGGTGCACCTGATGGAGGCCATGCCTTCCGTCGGACGCAAGTTCCTGTTGGCTGGCAAGGGCGGGCTGAACCTGACCCATTCCGAGTCTGCGGATGCCTTTTTGTCGCGTTACAGGGGAGCGAGCCAGCATTTGTCACCCGTGTTGGCGCAATTCGGTGCCACACAGGTGCAGGAATGGGCGGGCCAACTGGGCGTTGACACCTTTGTGGGGTCTTCAGGTCGGGTTTTTCCCACCGACATGAAGGCAGCGCCTTTGCTGAGGGCCTGGGTGCATGCGCTCAGGCACCCTGTGCAGGGCTCTCCGATCCGCATTCACACCCGCCATCGGTGGGTGGGATGCAACGAACGGCAGGAGTGGCTGTTTCAAGCGCCAGAGGGTGTCCGAGCCGTGAAAGCGCGCAGCGTGGTGCTGGCGTTGGGCGGGGGCAGTTGGCCTCAGCTGGGGTCGGATGGCCGTTGGTTCGACGGATTGCAAAGCCTCGGGGTGGCCCTTTCGCCACTGTTGCCCAGCAATTGCGGCTTTGATGTGGCCCAGGGCTGGTCGGCACATTTTTCCGAGCGCTTCGCGGGGCAGCCGCTGAAGGGGGTGGTGCTCCGGGTGTCGGCGGAAGCCCCGCACGGCGACGCGGGGCAGGCTTGGGCTTTTGAGCGCAAAGGCGAGTGTGTGGTGACGCAGACAGGCCTTGAAGGCAGCTTGGTGTATGCCGCATCCGCGTGGATCCGAGATGCCGTGTTGGCCCAGGGGCAGGTGACCATTGAGCTGGATTTGCTGCCGGATTGGTCTGAGCAGCGTGTGCGCGACGCGGTGTGTGCGCCCAGGGGCAGTCGCAGCCTCAGCTCCCATTTGAAATCTCGATTGGGGCTGGAAGGCGTCAAGGCCGGGTTGGTCCGCGAGGTGCTGGGTGAATCCGGCGTCAAAGACGCGGCGTTGTTGTCAAGCAGCCTCAAGGCTTTGAGGGTGACGCTGGCCCGCCCCCGTCCGTTGGCCGAGGCCATCAGCACGGCAGGGGGCGTGGCGTTTGATGCCCTGGATGCGGGGCTGATGCTGCGGCAGTGGCCGGGTGTTTTTTGCGCGGGAGAAATGCTGGATTGGGAGGCGCCCACCGGTGGGTACCTGCTCACTGCGTGCCTGTCCAGCGGGCAGTGGGTTGGCGAGGCCGTGGCCAAACATCTGCAAGCCACGTCGCAGGCTGTTCACGCGGCATTGGGGCCCGTTATAATGGCGGGCTTTGGTTCCTCTGGCCAGCCGCTTTGAGTGCTGCAAACGCAGTGCAATCCAAGCCCCTTGTGTAGCGTGGACATGAACCGAGAAGTGAAAACCATGAACATCATCCAAGCCCTTGAGCAAGAAGAAATTGCTCGCCTGAACAAGGAAATCCCCGCGTTTGCTCCTGGCGACACCGTGATCGTCAGCGTGAACGTGATCGAAGGCAACCGCAAGCGTCTGCAAGCCTACGAAGGTGTGGTCATCGCCCGCCGCAACCGTGGTCTGAACAGCAGCTTCATCGTTCGCAAGATTTCCAACGGCGAAGGTGTGGAGCGTACGTTCCCCCTGTACAGCCCTTTGATCGCCAAGATCGAAGTCAAGCGTCGCGGTGACGTCCGTCGTGCCAAGCTGTACTACCTGCGTCAGCGCAGCGGCAAGTCTGCTCGCATCAAGGAAAAGCTGGGCGCTTGATCCTTCTTGGGGTCATTGCCTTGACCATCAAAGCCGCTGCTTGCAGCGGCTTTTTTCATGGTGCTTCAGGAGTTTGCTTTGATGGATCCCCGTGCGGTTGAAGGTCATCCGGTGCCACCCGGACCAGTCGTGCCAGACGCGGTCTGGATGCCGGACGCGCTTCGAGCCCGGTTTGAGCGGCCTCCTGTGTGGCAGCCCGATGTGTCGCGGGAGCCTCGCTTCAGTGCCCAGCCCATGCGGCCGGCGGCGGTCCTGGTGGGCTTGGTCCAACGCCCGGAGCCCACCGTGCTGCTCACCCAGCGCACCGCCCACTTGCGTTCGCATTCCGGACAGGTGGCGTTCCCGGGGGGGAAGTCCGATGCGGGCGATCTGGACCCCATCGCCACCGCATTGAGGGAGGCGCACGAAGAGGTGGGGGTTCCTCCGGCGGTGGTGGACGTCTTGGGAACCCTGCCGGTCTACACCACGGGCAGTGCCTACCAGGTGACGCCGGTGGTGGCGTTGTTGCCGCCCGATTGCCCCGTGGTGCCCAACCCGCACGAGGTGGAGGCGGTGTTTGAGGTTCCCTTGCGTTTCCTGATGAACCCTGCCCATCACCGCATCCATCGGGTGAACTGGCAGGGGGTCCAGCGCGAGTGGTACTCCATGCCCTATCACGACGGTGTGGCCGAGCGCTACATCTGGGGTGCCACGGCAGGCATGTTGCGAAACCTGTACGCGTTTCTGAGGGTTTGACGCTGCGCAGCTGGGTATCATCCCACCCATGAGTTTTCTTGCCGTGTTGTTTGCCTTGTTGCTGGAGCAGGCACACCCCTTGTCCCATGGCAATGTGGTGCATTCCGGGCTGCGTGAATGGTTCGCTTGGTTGCGCCACAGCCTGGATGCCGGGCAACGGCGGCATGGGGTGCTGGTGTGGAGCTTGGCCGTGGCGTTGCCTGCGGCGCTCACCGCGGCCATCCACTGGTTGTTGTGGTCCTACAGCGTGTTTCTCACCTTCGCCTGGGCGGTGCTGGTCCTCTACCTGACCTTGGGATTTCGGCAGTTCAGCCACCATTTCACCGAAATCCGTGGGGCGCTGGATCGTGGTGAAGAGCTGCAGGCCCGTGAGGCATTGGCCCATTGGCGGCGTGTGCCGGTGGAAGACATTTCCTCCGGGCAGGAACTGTTGCGCGAGGTGATGTCGTACTCCATCTTGGCCGTGCACCGCCATGTGCTGGGCGTGCTGGTGGTGTTTGTGGTGTTTTGGGTGCTGGGTTTGGGGCCTGCGGGGGCGGTGCTGTTCCGGTTGGCCGACTATGTGTCCAGCGCCTGCCGCCGATCGGTGCTTCAGCTGCCTCCTCCGGGCTTTACTGCGGTGGAGGTTCAAGGTGGGGTGTGTGATGTGGCCCGCCAGGTGTGGGGGTGGATCAACCACTGGCCAGCCCGTTGTTCGGCCATGGCGTTTGCCATTGTGGGCAATTTCGAGGAGGCCGTGGCCGCCTGGAGGGCTCCGCATGCGCCGGGCCAGGACGCCAACCATGCGGTGGTGTTGGCCGCGGCTGCGGGTGCCCTGAACGTGCAGCTGGGCGACGTGACCGCGCTGGATTCCACCACCTGCCGTCCCCCGGAGATGGCCCACCTGACCAGCCTGGTCGGCCTGGTTTGGCGCAGTGTGGTGCTGTGGATGTTGTTCCTGGCGCTGCTGACCTTGGCCAATGTTTTGGGGTGATGGCTCGGGACCTGTGGTCCCGTTCACGTCTGTTCAGGTCCAGTGCTTGATCTGGGCCAGCTCCTCGTACAGCTCGCAATAAATTTGATAGCGGTTTGCGCTTATATATAAAGCGCTAGAGGCATTTTTCATTTCAGAAATGACGCCGCAGCCGGGTTCGTGCCTGTGGGTGCAGTTCTGGAACTTGCATTGCCCCAGGTGGGCACGGATGTCGGGCATCAGCCACGCCAGCCGCTGCACCTGGATGTGGTGCAGGCCAAACTCCTGAAACCCCGGTGAGTCGATCAACGCCGTCTGGTGGCTGGCGTCGGTCCAGTACCACAGGGTGCTGGTGGTGGTGTGTTTGCCGGAGTTGAGGGCCGTGGAGATTTCCCCCGTCTGCGCCAGTGCATGCGGCACCCAGTGGTTGATGAGGGTGCTTTTGCCCACGCCCGAGGGGCCCAGCACCAGCGTGCGATGGCCTTGCAGCCGTTGATCCAGCGGGACCAGGGTGGCGTTGTCAGCACCCGTCGTCCCGGGTTTGAGCCAGAGCGGCAGCACGGCATAACCCATGGCGCGGTAAGGGGCCAGGCGCTCCCAGGCGCGAGCAAACGGTTCGGTCAGGTCCTGCTTGTTCAGCCCGATCATCGGGGTGATGCCCGCGTCTTCGGCGGCAATCAGGGCGCGGGCCAACTGGCGCTCGGAAAACTCGGGTTCTGCCGCCACCAGGATCAGCAGTTGGTCGAGGTTGGCCGCGAACGACTTGGTGCGCACCTCGTCTTGCCGGTAGAACAGGTTTTCACGCGCCTGCACGGCTTCGATGGTGCCTTCGTCGGCAGAGGGAATCCACCACACCCGATCCCCCACCACCGCCTCGTTGCGTTTGCCGCGGGGGTGGCAGATGCGGCGCTCGCCGTCGGGTGTTTCCACCACCACGTGCCGCCCATGGGTGGCCACCACCAAGCCATCCAGGCGATCTCCAGCGCTGGTGTCGGGTCGCTGCGAGCGCGCATGACGGCCCTTCATGCGGCGGCTCCGGCGGGAGAGGGCATCAGCCGGCTCAGGCGTTGGCTGGCCGGGGGGTGGCTGTGGTGAAAAGCCACGTACAGCGGGTCCGGGGTGAGGGTGGATGCATTGTCCCGGTACAGCTTGAGCAAGGCGCTGTGCAGGTGCTGGGCCGGCACCTGCGCTGCCGCGTAGGCGTCCGCCTCGAACTCGTGGCGGCGGGACATGGTCGACGACAGGGGGGCCAGGAACAGCGAAAACACCGGCACCACCATGGCGAACAGCAGCAAGGCCAAGGCGCTGTTGGTGCTGTTCAGGTTGGGTTGCACGCCCAGGCCGGTGTAGAACCAGGATTGACCGGAGGCGTACCCCAGCGTGGCCAAGGCCGCCAGCGTGCCCAAGGCCACCCAGGCCACCCGGCGCACGATGTGTTTGTGGTGGAAGTGGCCCAGCTCGTGGGCCAGCACCGCCTCCAATTCGTCGTGGCTGAGCTGCTGCATCAGCGTGTCGTACAACACCACACGTTTGGCTTGCCCCAGGCCTGTGAAATAGGCATTGGCGTGGGCGCTGCGGCGGCTGCCATCCATCACGAACAAACCACTGGCCTTGAAGCCGCAACGCGCCATCAGGGCCTGCACCCGCTGAACCAACGTCATGTCTTGCAGGGGCTGGAAGCGGTTGAACAAGGGGGCGATGAGCGTGGGGTAGAGCACCATCATCAGCAGGTTGAAGCCCATGAACACACCCCAGGCCCACAGCCACCACAGGGTGCCCGCCTGCTCCATCAGCCAGAGCACCGCGGCCAACAGCGGAAGGCCCAACAGCGCCGACACCGCCACACCCTTGAGGCCATCGACCAGCCACATGCCCCAGGTGCTGCGGTTGAACCCAAAGCGGGTTTCCACCCCGAAGGTTTGCCAGGCCGACAGCGGTGCATCCAGCACCCCGCCCACCACGGCAAAGGCCGCCACCAGGGGCAGTTGCTGCCCCAGGCCGGGCGCCACCCAGGGGGCCAGGGTGTGAGACACCCATTGCTGAAGGGCATCCAAGCCGCCCAGCAGGGTCCAACCCAGCAGCACCACCGCCCCGAACACGATGTCCACCATCGCCACCTTGGCCTTGGCCACGGTGTAGTCCGCCGCCTTGTGGTGGGCGGCCAGGTCGATGTGACCGGCATAGGCCGAAGGCACCTGGGCGCGGTGTTGGCGAACGTGGCGGACCTGCCGGAGCACCAGCCACAGGCGCAGTGCGGTGGACAGCAACAAGGCAGCAGAGAAGACCAGCGAGAAGGTCAGTGAGGCGTCGAACATGGGGCGAGTCTACCGGGCGCGTCATGGACAATCGGGGGATGAGTTCTTTTGCCGCGCCCCGCCGCCACACCCACGAGCCTTACCCTCCACACCCCTCGGGGTTGACCAAGAGCGATGCCAACCTGGTCTGGCTGGACTGCGAAATGAGTGGCCTGGACCCCGAAAAAGACCGTTTGCTGGAGGTGGCCGTGGTCATCACCGGGCCGGACCTGACCCCGCGGGTGGAGGGGCCGGTGATGGTGATCCACCAGTCCGACGAAGTGCTGGGCGGCATGGACGCCTGGAACCGCGGCACCCATGGCCGCAGCGGCTTGACCGAAAAGGTGCGTGTCAGCACGGTGACCGAGGCCGAGGCCGAGGCCGAGCTGCTGGCCTTTGTGCGGCGCTTTGTGCCCAAGGGCGTGTCCCCGCTGTGCGGCAACACCGTGCACCAGGACCGGCGTTTCCTGGTGCGCTACATGCCCGCGCTGGATGCCCATTTCCATTACCGCTGCCTGGACGTCAGCACCCTGAAGGAGCTGGCCAAGCGCTGGCAGCCGAAGGTGTTCAAGGCCTTCAAAAAGAAGCAGATGCACACAGCCTTGGCCGATGTGCACGAGTCCATCGACGAACTGGTGCACTACCGCACCCACTTCCTGCGCATGCCCGACGTGGCACCGCAGGCCGAGGCGGCCACCGACACCCCAAGGAGCGCAGCATGAAGCGGGCATTGGCCGACATCCTGTTTTCGCAAGGCTTTGGCACCCGCCGGGTGTGTTCGGGCCTGATCGAGCAGGGCATGGTGCGGGTGGCGGGCGAGGTGGTCCTCGACCCGTGGGCCGACTTTGAAACCACCGACTTCGCGTTTGACGTGCAGGGCACCGCTTGGCCGTGTGTGGAACGGGCCTACCTGATGCTGCACAAGCCCACGGGGCACGAGTGTTCGCAAAAGCCCGGCATGTACCCCAGCATCTACACCCTGCTGCCCGCGCCCTTGCGCCAGCGCGGCGGCGGTGCCGCGGCGGGCGTGCAGGCCGTGGGGCGGCTGGACCAGGACACCACGGGCCTGCTGCTGCTGAGCGATGACGGCCAGTTCATCCACCGGCTGACGTCCCCTCGGCACCACGTGCCCAAGGTGTACGAGGTGACCACACGACACCCCGTGACCGACGTGCAAATCGACAAGCTGCTGGCAGGCGTGGTGCTGGACGACAGCCCGGTGCCCGTGAAAGCCGCCGCCGCGGTGCGGGTGGCCGAATGTCACCTGCAACTCACCCTGACCGAGGGCAAATACCACCAGGTCAAACGCATGCTGGCCGCGGTCAGCAACCGGGTGGAGGGGTTGCACCGCAGCCGCATTGGCGAGCTGGTGCTGGACGATCGTTTGCCTGTGGGGGCCTGGCGCTGGCTCACCGCCGAAGAAGTGGCCGCCCTGAGCCAGAAGGCCAAGCCCGCACGCTGAGGGCGGAGGGTCCCGGGTGGGGCTTCATGCACATCGGTTATGCTGATTTGCATGGGCCTCATCTTTGATGCTTTCTGGCGCTCGGTGGTGTATTGCCTGCACCCCCGCGTCATTGCACTGTCTTTTTTGCCTCTGGTGGTGATGGTGGCGCTGTCCTTCGGGCTGGGCTACTTCTACTGGGAAGATGCCGTGTCTGCGGTGACCCAGGGCCTGGAGGCCAGCGAACTCCTGACCCTGGCGCTGGGGTGGCTGGATTCCGTCGGTTTGGGGCGGCTGCGGGCCGTGTTTGCGCCGTTGGTGGTGTTGTTCCTGGCCACGCCCGTCATCGTGGTGATGTCGTTGTTGCTGGTGTCGCTGGTGATGACGCCTGCGCTGGTCGAGCTGGTGGCGCAGCGCCGTTTTCCCCTTTTGGAGCGCAAGAAGGGGGCGTCCTGGCTGGGCAGTGCGGCCTGGTCGCTGGTGTCCACCGCTTTGGCCTTGATGGCCATGGTGGCATCGCTGCCGCTGTGGCTGATTCCCCCGCTGGTCATGGTGCTGCCTCCACTGATCTGGGGTTGGCTCACCTACCGCGTGTTTGCCTACGACGCCTTGGCCGACCACGCCAGCGCTGACGAGCGTCGTGCCCTGTTCGAGCAACATCGCCTGCCCTTGTTGACCCTGGGCGTGCTGACCGGTTACCTGGGGGCTTTGCCCAGCGTGTTGTGGGCATCGGGGGCCTTGTTCATTGCCATGGCGCCCATCCTGGTGCCGTTGGCCATCTGGCTCTACACCCTGGTGTTCGCGTTTTCGTCGCTGTGGTTTGTGCACTTTTGCCTGTCGGCTTTGGCACAGCGGCGTCAGAACGAGGCCACTGTTCGTCCCGTCCAGGAGGTCCACCCGGTCGTGGTGGATGTGGATGTGTCTGAGCCCGATGCGCCCCTGTTGCCCCCTGATGCGGTGACCCCTCCTGACTCTGGGCGCTTGCCGCCCCCCTGAATCCATGCCCGACTTTGCAACCCCTGTGCCCACGTTTGGTGCGCTCATCATCGGTGACGAAATCCTGTCGGGGCGCCGGGTGGACAAACACCTGCCCAAGTTGATCGAGTTGCTGGGAGACCGCGGATTGCAGTTGTCCTACGCCGTGAACCTGGGGGACGATCCCGCCCGGATCACCCAGCACCTTCGCCAGGCGTTTGACAGTGGCGACTGGGTGTTTTCATTCGGGGGCATCGGTGCCACCCCCGATGACCACACCCGCCAATGCGCAGCGGCGGCACTGGGTCAGCCTTTGGTTTTGCACCCCGAGGCCAAGGCACTGATCACCGAGCGCATGCAGGACATGGCCGCCCAGCAGGGCTCGGTGCTCGACCTGGCACACCCCGACAGCCAGCGGCGCTTGGAGATGGGGATGTTCCCCGCATCGGCCTCACTCATTCCCAACCCGTACAACAAGATCCCCGGTTTTGCCTGCCAGGGCCACGCCGGTGGCTGGGTGCATTTTGTGCCCGGGTTTCCGGTGATGGCCTGGCCCATGGTCGAGTGGGTGTTGGAGCAGCGGTGTGCGCCGTGGTTTTCGCGTGGGGCCCGTGTGGAGAAATCTGTGGTGGTGTACGGCACGCTGGAAGCAACGCTCACGCCCCTCATGGAAGACATTGAACAGCAGCACCCCGAGGTGAAGGTGTTCAGCCTGCCCAGCGTGGATCACCCGGAACATGGGCGGCACATTGACCTGGGGGTCAAAGGTCCGGTGACGGCGGCGGATCGTGCCTACCTGGACCTGATGCAGGGTTTGCAGGCGTTGGGGGTTCCGTTGGGCCCCGAAATGGTGCGTTGAGTGCGCCTTATCTTGGTGCCAATCCATTTTGGTGCAAATGGCACTCCATTGGTGCAATGGATGCTGGGGCATACTTGGGTTTCAGTCGATGTGCCGAACCATGCCTCTGGCATAAAAGCTGCTTGATGCTTTCCGTTATCGAATTTTCAACCCGTCATCCTTAGGAGATTTTGATGGCCAAGACCGTCGCAGACGTGATGCAACTGGTGAAAGACAACGACGTCAAGTTCGTTGACTTCCGTTTCACCGACACCCGTGGCAAAGAGCAGCACGTGACCGTGCCCGTGTCTCACTTCGATGAAGACAAGTTCACCTCTGGCCATGCGTTTGACGGCTCCTCCGTGGCAGGTTGGAAAGGTATTGAAGCCTCCGACATGCAGCTGATGCCCGACCCCAGCACCGCCAACATCGACCCCTTCTTCGAAGAAACCACCCTGTTCCTGCAGTGTGACGTGGTCGAACCCAGCGACGGCAAGGCCTACGACCGTGACCCCCGCTCCATCGCCAAGCGCGCCGAAGCCTACCTGAAGGCGTCTGGCCTGGGCGACACCGCCTACTTCGGTCCCGAACCCGAATTCTTCATTTTCGACGGCGTGCGTTGGAGCAACGAACCCGGTCGCGTGTTCAGCGAAATCGAAGAATACGAAGCCCCCTGGAACAGTGGTTCCAAGATGGAAGGCGGCAACCGCGGCCACCGTCCCACCACCAAGGGCGGTTACTTCCCCGTGCCTCCGGTCGACAGCACGCAAGACATGCGTTCCGAGATGGTGCTGATCCTGGAAAGCCTGGGCATCCCCGTCGAAGTGTTCCACCACGAAGTGGCTGGCGCCGGTCAAAACGAAATCGGCACCAAGTTCAGCACGCTGGTTGAGCGCGCCGACTGGACCCAAGTGCTGAAGTACGTGGTCTGGAACGTGGCCAACGCCTACGGCAAGACCGCCACCTTCATGCCCAAGCCCTACCACGGTGACAACGGTTCCGGCATGCACGTGCACCAGTCCGTGTGGAAAGACGGCAAGAACCTGTTCGCCGGTGACGGCTACGCCGGCCTGAGCGACTACGCCCTGTACTACATCGGCGGCATCATCAAGCACGCCCGTGCCCTGAACGCCATCACCAACCCCGGCACCAACAGCTACAAGCGCCTGGTGCCCGGCTTCGAAGCCCCGGTGAAGCTGGCCTACTCCAGCCGCAACCGTTCCGCTTCCATCCGCATCCCGTTCGTGGCCAACCCCAAGGGCCGTCGCATCGAGGCTCGCTTCCCCGATCCTTCCGCCAACCCCTACCTGTGCTTCTCGGCCCTGCTGATGGCCGGTCTGGACGGCGTGGAAAACAAGATCCATCCGGGCGAAGCCGCCACCAAGGACCTGTACCACCTGCCGCCCGAAGAAGACAAGCTGGTGCCCACCGTGTGCCACAGCCTGGACCAGGCGCTGGAGTACCTGGACAAGGACCGTGCGTTCCTGACCAAGGGCGGTGTGTTCACCGACAGCATGCTGGACGCCTACATCGACCTGAAGATGCAGGAAGTGACCCGCTTCCGCACCATTCCCCACCCGGTCGAGTTCGACATGTACTACAGCCTGTGATGCAGGTCGAGGTCGGATGACCTTCGCAAAAAGGACGGCTTGCGCCGTCCTTTTTTTTCGCTTCCACCGGGTGTGGGGTGTGCGCGGCGGGAATTCGTGGCCGCCGTTTGCGTCATACTGCCCCATTGTTTCCATTGCAAGTTTTTTCCATGAGCCTTCACCGCATGGGTTACCTCCAATCGTGTGTGCAACAGGGCCTGCGCTGGGCCTGCCTGGGGCTGGGTGCCCTGACCGCCATGGCCCAGGCCCAGAGCGCCATCTACCGCTGTGGCAACGAGTACACCAACAGCCCCACCCCGGCCCAGAAGAAAGAGTGCAAGCTGATCGAAGGCAGCGGGGTGACCGTGGTGCCTGCGGCCGCTGTGCGCGCCGGAGCATCCAAACCAGCACCCGCCAACGACCAGCAGCCGCGGGTGGATCCACAACAGCAAAAAGCCCGCGACAACGATGCGCGCACCATCCTCGAAGCCGAACTCAAGAAGGCCGAGGGCAAGCTGGCCGCGTTGCAGCAGGAGTACAACAACGGCCAGCCCGAAAAGCGGGGCGAAGAGCTGCGCAACGTGGCCCGTTACCAGGAGCGGGTGTCGGAGCTGAAGGCCTCCATTGTTCGGGCCGAGGCCGACGTGGTGGGCCTGCGCCGTGAGTTGCAACGCATGGGCACGGCCAGCCGTTGAATGTTCATGCCGCAATCTGACTCGGGGGCGGCCGTTGCCTCCAAATTCCATGCCCTGGACCTGTTGGCCACGCTGGTGGCGGTGGTGGACTTGAACGGGGCCATCCTGTTCGTGAATGCGGCGCTGGAAGACGCCTTGGGCCTGTCCCGCCGCAGCGTGGCGGAAGCCCAGCTCAGCCAGTTTTTTGCCGAACCCGCACAGCTGGCCAATGCGCTGGAAGGCGTCAAGGTCAACGAGTTTGCCGCCTTGCGCTATGACGCCTGGCTGCGCTCGCACCACCGCGACCCGTTGCCCGTGCACGTGGTGGTGGCGCAGACCGAGGTGGAAGGCGAAGTCGTCGTCGAGCTGCTGCCGCTGGAGCAGCAATCCCGCCAGGACCGGGAAGACCGCCTCATTGGCCAGGCACAGGCCAACAAGGAGTTGATCCGCAACCTGGCCCACGAAATCAAGAACCCGCTCGGCGGCATCCGCGGTGCGGCGCAGTTGCTGCAAATGGAGCTGGAGTCGCGCGAGCTCATCGAGTACACCCAGGTCATCATCCACGAGGCCGACCGCCTGCAAACGCTGGTGGACCGGCTGCTGGCCCCGCACCGCCGCCCGCATGTGGTGGGGGACGTCAACATCCACGAGGTGTGCGAGCGGGTGCGCTCGCTCATCCTGGCCGAGTTTCCCAAGGGCTTGCGCGTGGTGCGCGACTATGACACCTCGCTGCCCGAGTTCCGGGGCGACCGCGAGCAGCTCATCCAGGCGGTGCTCAACATCGCCCACAACGCGGCCCAGGCCCTGGGCGCTCGCATTGCACAAGGCGATGCGAGCATCACTTTCCGCTCGCGGGTGGCACGTCAGGTCACGTTTGGCAAGCAGCGCTATCGGTTGGCACTGGAATTGCATGTGATCGACAACGGGCCCGGCGTGCCGGACTCGATCAAGGACCGCATCTTCTATCCCCTGGTGTCGGGGCGCGAAGGCGGGTCTGGCCTGGGGCTGACGTTGGCGCAAACCTTCGTGCAGCAGCACCATGGCCTGATCGAGTGCGACAGCCAGCCCGGCCGGACCGACTTCAAGATCCTGATTCCCCTGCCTTGAAGTCCGGCGCACGCAGCCCTCGGGCCGGTGTGCCTGGGTCTTGGCATTGAGGGCGGGGCTGAATCGAACAAGAGGCAAAAGGAAACGTGCGCATGAAACCCATCTGGATCGTGGACGACGATCAGTCCATCCGCTTCGTGCTGGAAAAGGCGCTGTTGCGCGAGAACCTGCCCACCCGCAGCTTCATCAACCCGCAAGACGTGCTGGCGGCGCTGGACGAGGACAACGACGAAATGGCCCCGCAGGTGCTGGTCAGCGACATCCGCATGCCGGGTGGCTCGGGCCTGGACCTGCTGGACAAGGTGAAGAAGAAGCTGCCCGGGCTGCCCGTCATCATCATGACGGCGTTCTCCGACCTGGACAGCGCCGTGTCGGCCTTCCAGGGCGGGGCTTTCGAGTACCTGCCCAAACCCTTTGACCTGCCCAAGGCGGTGGAGCTGATCCGTCGGGCGGTGGAGGAAAGCCAACGTGAAGAGGTGGCCGAGGAACGCATGGCCGCCACGCCCGAAATGCTGGGCCAGGCCCCGGCCATGCAGGACGTGTTCCGCGCCATTGGCCGCCTCAGCCAGAGCAACGTGACGGTGATGATCACTGGCGAATCCGGCTCGGGCAAGGAGCTGGTGGCGCGGGCGCTGCACAAACATTCGCCGCGCGCCACGGGGCCGTTTGTGGCCATCAACACCGCAGCCATCCCCAAGGACCTGCTGGAGAGCGAACTGTTCGGTCACGAGCGCGGCGCGTTCACCGGCGCGCAGAGCATGCGCCGTGGCCGCTTCGAGCAGGCCGAGGGCGGCACGCTGTTCCTGGACGAAATCGGCGACATGCCGTTTGACTTGCAAACCCGTTTGCTGCGGGTGCTGTCCGACGGGCACTTCTACCGTGTGGGCGGGCACAGCGCCGTCAAGGCCAATGTGCGCGTCATCGCCGCCACCCACCAGAACCTGGAACAGCGCGTCAAGGAAGGCGTGTTCCGCGAGGACTTGTTCCACCGCCTCAACGTCATCCGCCTGCGCCTGCCCGCGCTGCGCGAGCGGCGCGAAGACGTGCCCATGCTGACCAAGCACTTCCTGGTGCAAAGCGCCAAGCAGCTGGACGTGGAGCCCAAGCGCATTTCCGAGGCGGCCCTGCAGCGCATGGCGGCCTTCGACTTTCCCGGCAACGTGCGCCAGCTGGAAAACGTGTGCCACTGGCTGACGGTGATGGCCCCGGCCCAGGTCATTGAAGAAAAGGACCTGCCGCCCGAGGTGTTGTCGTCCCGCCCCGTGGTGGCGGGGGCTGCGGTTGCCGAGCCCGTGCTGGCCGTGGCGTCTGACAGCGGTGCTGCGGACACGGTGGCCCCGGCCGCGCCGGTGGCTGCCAGCCCGCTGCCTACCGCCACCGCCGCACCCGAACACGCCACCGTGGGCGGGGGGGCGGCCCTGGACGGCTGGGAACAAGGCTTGCAGGCCGAGGCCCAGAGCCTGCTGGAGTCGGGTCGCCTGGACGTGTGGGACGTGTTGACCCGCCGCTTCGAAACCCGGCTGATCCAGACCGCGCTGGCCAACACCCGGGGCCGCCGCATCGAGGCGGCGCACAAGCTGGGCATTGGCCGCAACACCATCACCCGCAAGATTCAAGAGTTGAATCTGGAGTGAAAAAAGCCTCCACCGCTTGATGTGCGGTGGAGGCTTGCTATTGATTTTGAATCAGGCCAGCGTCAGCACCACCGGGGCGTGGTCGCTGGGGCGTTCGTTCTTGCGCGGGGCCACGTCCACCGCGCAGGCGGTGGCGCTGGCACGAACCGCGTCCGACACCAGGATGTGGTCGATGCGCAGGCCGCGCTTGCGCTTGAAGGCAAAGTCCCGGTAGTCCCACCAGCTGTAGTTGCGCTCGGGCTGCGGGAACAGCCGCACCGCATCGTGCAGGCCCAGCCCGATCAGCGCCTGCAGGTGCTGGCGTTCTTCCGTGGTGCAGTGGATGGTTTCGCGCAGGCCTTCGGGGTCCCACACGTCCAGGTCGTCGAAGGTGATGTTGTAGTCACCCATCAGCACCAGCCGCGGGTACAGGGCCTGTTGCTCGCGCACCCAGGCGTGCAGGGCCTGCAGCCATTGCATCTTGTAGGCGAACTTGTCAGACCCCGGGGCCTGGCCGTTGGGGAAGTAGCCACCGATGACACGCACATCACCCTGCGCCGAAGGCAGGGTGGCCGTGATCAGGCGCGACTGTTCGTCGGCAAAGCCGGGGATGTTTTTCACCCCGTCCACCAACGGCACGCGGCTGATCAGGGCCACGCCGTTGTAGGTTTTCTGGCCGAACCACTGGGCGTGGTAGCCCGCCTCGGTGAAGGCCGCCACCGGGAACTTGTCGTCGGTGAGCTTGAGCTCTTGCAGGGCCAGCACGTCCACCGCACCGGGCCCGCTGGCCTGGGCGGCCAGCCAGTCCAGCACCTGCGGCAGGCGCACGCCCAGGGAGTTGACGTTCCAGGTGGCGAGTCTCATGGTTTTCAAGAAAAAAAGTGCCTCTGGCGCTTGTTTAGAAAGCGAAAGAAGCTATCAAATGTGAAGCATGGCCAGCACGCCCACGGCACCACCCGCGGCCCCGGCCACGTACATGGCGTACTCCAGCCAGCGTTTGCGGGTCAGCAGGGCGATGGCGGCCAGCGCAATCGAGATTTGCAGCACCGTGGTGGCCTGGGCCCAGCGGTGGTGCAGGTGCATCTGCTCGTCGGACTTGGTGTCCCACTCCTTGGCTTCGGCTTCCAGGCCGTCGGCCACGGCCTTGATCTCGTTCTTTTCCTTGTCGTAGCGCTCCACCTTGGCCTGGTAGGTGGCCTTCTTGTCCTCGGGGGCCAGGTCACGGGCCAGTTCGGCCAGCGACTGCTTGGTGCTCTTGGACTGGAAGTAATTCCACTGGTTGGAGGCTTCGGTCTTCTTGATGGCGGCGTTGTTCTTGTACAGCCCGGCGTTGGCCTGGGTGGCACCGCCCATGTAGCCGTACAAGGCCCCCACCGTGGCCAGGATGGCGGTGAACAGCGCAATGTGGTTGGTCATGCCTTTGCCATCGTCGCCGTGGCCATGGCCGCCGTGGGCGCCTTGTTGGGCGTGTTCCAGTTCGTGGTCGTGGGGACCGTGGACGTGAAAACCGTGTCCGGACATTCAAAACTCCTGTGTGCGTGAGTGAGTGACAAAACTGTAGCCCAGGCCCGAGGCGGCCACATGACGGTGGCGTTCGGTCTCGTGCCAGCCGGGCCCCAAGGTGGGGGCGAAGGCGTCGCCTTCAAAGTCGGCGTCGATTTCGGTGACCACCACGCGCTGCGCCAGCGGCAACGCCTGGGCGTACACCTGGGCGCCGCCAATCACCCAGACCTCGGGTTGGTCTTTCAAATGTTGTAGCGCACTTTCCAGGTCTGAAAAGCGCAGGGTGCCGTTTTCGTTCCAATCAGCGTTGCGGGTCAGCACCACGTTGATGCGCCCGGGCAGGGGCCGAAAACGCGGGGGCAGCGAGTCCCAGGTGCGTCGCCCCATGACCACCGGGCAGCCCAGCGTGGCGGCCTTGAAGTGCGCCAGGTCTTCGGGCAGGTGCCAGGGCAGGGTGTTGTCGCGCCCGATCACGCCGTTGCGGGCGCGGGCATAAATCAGGTTCAGTCGCATGGCAGGCTCACTGGGGTGGGCAGGGGTCAGGTTTTGGCGGCACGCGGCGGCAACAACACCGCGGCAATGGCCACCATCACCAGGGCCACGGCGGCAAAGTCCTGCCAATGCGGCCATTCCCCCACGATGACGGTGGCGCTGAGCGTGCCGATCAGGGGGATGGCCATGATGCTCATGGCACTGGTGGCCGGGGGCAGCTTGCGCGCCAGGCTGAACCAGATGATCTGCGCCACGCCGTAGTTGATGAACACGCCAAACACCAAACTGCCCCACATGGCCGGGCTGAACTGGAACCGGGGCCAGGGTTCGAACACCCCGGCCAGCACCCACACGCAGGCGCCGGTGAGCAGCATCATCCACACCACCAGGGCCTCGGTGGGCAGTGTCAGGGGGCTGCGGCGCATCAGTTGGGTACCCAGCGCCCAGGTCAGCGCGGCCAGTTCCATCCACAACACGCCTTGCGGACGCCCGGCCAGGTTTTGCAGCTCGTGCACCAGCAGCAGGGCGATGGCCCCGCCCACCGCCAGCGTGGCCCAGACCACACGGCGGTTGAGCTTCTGGCCGAAGAAGGCCGCGCCCAGCAGCACGGTCCAGATGGGCATGGTGAAGCCCAGCACCGCGGCCCGGCCCGAGCTGAGTTCCTTCAGCCCGAAGATGGAGATGGTGTGCCAGCCCAGCATGTTGGGCACGGCCAGGGTGGCCACCGTGCGCCATTCAGCCCGCTCGGGCCACATGCGCAAGCCGCGGGCGCGGAAAAAGAAGAACAGCCAGGTGGCGCCCAGTGTCATGGTGATGGCGCGAAAGTACAGCGGCGACAACTCGCGAAGCGACAGCTTCATCATGGGCCAGTTGACGCCCCACATCAGCGTGAGGGCCACCAGGGCCAGCAGTTGTTTGCGGCTGAGCATCAGCGGGTCAAACGGCCACGGGGGCCTTGATGGCCGGGTGCGGGTCGTAGCCTTGCACCTCGAAATCGTCCAGCGTGTAGTCGAACAGGCTGTCGGGCTGGCGCTTGATGTGCAGCGTGGGCCAGGGGCGGGGTTCGCGGCTCAGTTGCAGGGCCACCTGTTCGGTGTGGTTGCTGTAGATGTGGCAGTCGCCACCGGTCCAGATGAAGTCGCCCACGTCCAGGTTGCACTGCTGGGCCACCATGTGGGTCAGCAGTGCATAGCTGGCGATGTTGAAGGGCACACCCAGGAAGATGTCGGCGCTGCGCTGGTACAGCTGGCAACTCAGTTTTCCACGGCCACCGGGCTCGGTGGCGGGGGCCACGTAGAACTGGAAGAAGGCATGGCAGGGCATCAAGGCCATCTGGTCCAGCTCGGCCACGTTCCAGGCGCTGACGATGATGCGGCGGCTGTCCGGGTTGCGGCGCAGGGTGTCCAGCACCTGCTGCATCTGGTCGATGTGGCCACCGTCAGGGGTGGGCCAGCTGCGCCATTGCACGCCGTACACCGGGCCCAGGTCACCATCTTCTCGCGCCCATTCGTCCCAGATGGTGCAGCCGCGCTCTTGCAGCCACTTCACGTTGCGGTCACCGCGCAGGAACCACAGCAGCTCCAGGATGATGCTTTTCAGGTGCACCTTCTTGGTGGTGACCAGCGGAAAGCCCTCGCTCAGGTCAAAGCGCATCTGGTACCCGAACACGCTGGTGGTGCCGGTGCCGGTGCGGTCGGCCTTGAACACGCCATTCGTGTGCACATGGCGCATGAAGTCTTCGTAGGTGGAGCGGGTGGCGGTCGTCATGGCCGGGCGGGTTGGGGAAAAGAACCGACCAGTATAGGTCCGAGGACAGACCGCCCGCGCAGGGCTGGTATCATGCGCCCCGTCATTGGGGAGTAGCCGCACTTCATCCGCTGAAGTGGCGCGTGTCAACACACTTGTCCTGGGTAGGACATGGCACCCGCAGTCCCTGCACCTGGCAAGACCTTTGACCACAGCGCCTCCGTTTCTGGCCGGGGATGCGCCGTGGTCAACTGCGTTCACCGGCCAAGGATGTGTTCATGGAATCCCTGTTTGTGTCCACCGGCGTGGTGGCTTTGGCCGAAATCGGCGACAAAACCCAACTGCTGGCCTTCTTGCTGGCGGCCCGCTTCAAAAAGCCTTTGCCCATCATCCTGGGCATTCTTGCGGCCACCATCGTCAACCATGGCTTGGCCGGGGCCTTGGGGGCGTGGATCGTGTCGTCCCTCAGCCCCAGTGTGATGCGCTGGGTGCTGGGCCTGTCGTTCATAGCCATGGCCGTGTGGACGCTGATCCCCGACAAGATCGAAGACGAAGAAACCCAGATCGCCAGCCGCCTGGGCGTGTTCGGCGCCACGCTGGTCACCTTCTTCCTGGCCGAAATGGGCGACAAAACCCAAATTGCCACCGTGGCCATGACGGCCCATTACGCCGCCCCGGTGATGGTGGTGATGGGCACCACCCTGGGCATGCTGATTGCCGACGTGCCGGCGGTGTTTGTGGGGGACAAGCTGGCCAGCAAGATCCCCATGAAGCTGGTGCACACCATCGCGGCCCTGATGTTTGCCGGGCTGGGCGTGGCGGTGCTGGTGGGGGCGGGGCAGTCGCTGGGACTGTGAGAAGAGGGGGGGTGACGAGCCTTGACCCCGGCACTGGATTCACGGTTAGGGCTGCTTGGTTCCCCACCTGACCCGGTTGGCCGCTTCACCATGCGGGAAGGCCCGTCACCCCGAATTGTAGCCGCCTAGAATCGCACCCCATGTCTTACGTCGTCCTGGCCCGCAAATACCGCCCCAAGAATTTTGCCGAGATGGTCGGGCAGGAGCACGTTGTCACCGCCCTGGGCAATGCCCTGGCCACGCAGCGGCTGCACCACGCCTACCTGTTCACCGGCACCCGCGGGGTGGGCAAGACCACGGTGTCGCGCATTCTGGCCAAGTCGCTCAACTGCGTGGGGCCGGACGGGCAGGGCGGCATCACCGCCACGCCGTGCGGTGTGTGCCCCGCGTGCACCGACATCGACAGTGGCCGGTTTGTCGACTACACCGAGCTGGACGCCGCCAGCAACCGCGGCGTGGACGAGGTCCAGGCCCTGCTGGAGCAGGCGGTCTACAAGCCGGTGCAGGGACGCTTCAAGGTCTTCATGATCGACGAGGTGCACATGCTCACCAACACGGCGTTCAACGCCATGTTGAAGACGCTGGAAGAACCGCCCGAGTACCTCAAGTTCGTGCTGGCCACCACCGACCCGCAAAAGGTGCCGGTGACCGTGCTCAGCCGCTGCCTGCAATTCAACCTGCGGCCCATGGCCCCCGACACGGTGTTCGAACACCTCACCCGGGTGCTGGCCGCCGAAGGCGTGGCCGCCGACGCCCCGGCCCTGCGCCTGCTGGCGCGGGCCGCTCGCGGCTCCATGCGCGACGCCCTGAGCCTGACCGACCAGGCCATTGCCTTTGGTGGTGGCAGCTTGGCCGAAGCGGGCGTGCGCCAGATGCTGGGGGCGGTGGACCGCAGCCATGTGTTCACCCTGATCGACGCCCTGGCCCACAGCGACGGCGCCCAGGTGGTGCAGACCATCGAGGCGCTGCGCCTGCAGGGCTTCAGCGCCGCCTCCACGCTGGAAGACATGACGCAGGTGCTGCAACGCATGGCCGTGGCCCAGCTCACCTCGGTGCAACCCGACCCGTCCGACCCCGAAGGCCCCGAGGTGCTTCGCCTGGCCGAGGTGTTGCCGCCCGACCAGACCCAGCTGCTGTACCACCTGTGCCTGAACGGACGCACCGAACTGGGCCTGGCCCCCGACGAATACGCCGCCTTGCTGATGGTGCTGCTGCGCCTGCTGGCCTTCCAACCCGGCGCAGCGGAAAAAAAAAGCCTGAAAACCAGCACCCCGCGGCCTGAGCGCCCCGCTGCGCCACCGCCTGTGGTGGCGGTGGTGCCTGAGGAGCCTGTTGCATCTCCAATGGCCGTGGCCCCTGAGGTTCACGCCGCGCCGCCGTCTGTGGCGGCGTCCTCCCCCCCGCCGCAACCCGTGGCCGCCCCCCCGTTGGAAGCGCTGCCGGTGGTGCAGCCCGTGGCCCCGCTGGCAGCCTTGCCGGTGCGGGAGGGGGTTGCCCGTGCGGCGGAGGTGGACCCAGAGCTGGGTTCTGGATTTAAGGAAAATTCGGGTCTAGCGCTTTCAGATCAAGCGCGATCAGCTATTGAAGTTGTAGCGGTTCCCGTGCGGGAGCTGCCCGAGCCAGAGGCCCCCGCCATTCCCGTGCCCATGCCTATGCCCATGCCGCAGGGGGCCGCCACCGCCGACGGCGAGTTCTGGTTTGCGTTGGTGCAGGACATGATCCGCGCCGAAACCATCGGGGCGCTGGTGCGGGAGTTGGCCTTGCAGTCGCAACTGGTGGCCCGCGACGACACCGACACCCCCGCACACTGGATGCTGCGGGTGGAAAACACCTCGCTCAACCAGGCCAACGCCCGCGACCGCCTGCAACAGGCCCTGCAACGCCACGGGCATGCGGTGCGCCTGGTGGTGGAGGTGGGCAAGGTCAGCGACTCACCCTCGCGCCGTCTGGCCGCGGCCGCCGCACAGCGGCAGGCCGAGGCCGAGCAGGCGGTGCTGCAAGACCCGTTCGTGCAAAAAATGATGCGCGACTTTGGCGGCAAAATCGTGCCCGGAACGTTGCGGCCTCTGTCCGCCTGATTTCACATTCACACACAAGGAATTCCATGTTCAACAAAGGACAGCTCGCCGGCCTGATGAAGCAAGCCCAGGCCATGCAAGACAACCTCAAGAAGGCCCAGGACGAACTGGGGCTGGTCGAGGTCACGGGCGAGTCGGGCGCAGGCCTGGTCAAGGTCGTCATGACCTGCAAGCACGACGTCAAGCGCGTCACCATCGACCCCTCGCTGCTGGCCGATGACAAGGACATGCTCGAAGACCTGGTGGCCGCCGCCTTCAACGCCGCCGTGCGCAAGGCCGAGGAAACCTCCCAGGAAAAAATGGGCAAGATCACCGCAGGCATGCCCGGGCTGCCGGGCGGCATGAAGTTCCCGTTCTGAAGCCCACCCTGTGGCCGACGCCCATGCGCTGGATGCGCTGACCGACGCTTTGCGCCGCTTGCCCGGCGTGGGGGCCAAGACGGCCGCGCGCATGGCCTACCACCTGTTGCAGCACGACCGGGCGGGGGCGATCCAGATTGCCGCCGCCCTCAGCCATGCGGTGGAGTCGGTGCGCCACTGTGCGCTGTGCCACACCTTCACCGAACAGGTGGTGTGCAGCACCTGCCTGGACCCGGCGCGCAACCGCCAGCAGCTGTGCGTGGTGGAAACCCCGGCCGACCAGGCCGCGCTGGAGCGCACCGGGGCCTACAAGGGCCTGTTTTTTGTGCTGATGGGCCGCTTGAGCCCGTTGGACAACGTGGGGCCGCACGACATCGGCCTGCAATACCTGTTCGACCGGCTCCACGGGGCCGAACTCGACACGCCGCCGGTGAGTTTTCCGGCGGTGAGTGAACTCATCCTGGCCACCAACTTCACGGCCGAGGGCGAGTCCACCGCCCACATCATTGCCCAGGCGCTCAAGCACACCGGCATGCAGATCACGCGGCTGTCGCGTGGCGTGCCAGTGGGCAGCGAGCTGGAGTACGTGGACTTGGGCACCATCGCCCATGCCCTGGTGGACCGCCGCTCTGCCGTGGGCTGACGCGCCGACTTTCGAAAGACCCTGAACCGTGATTCAACCGCATTTCACCGTGGCCCACGCCTGTGTGCTGGTGGCCGCCTTGTTGCCTTTTGCCTGCGCTGTGCTGGCCAAATGGGGCCAGTTCAAGCGGTCCCCCAAGGACGGTGGTTATGACAACCACCAGCCGCGGGCCTGGCTGGCCCGTCAGACCGACTGGCGCGCCCGCGCCAATGCGGCCCAGGCCAACAGCTTCGAGGCGCTGCCGTTTTTCATCGGGGCGGTGCTCATCGCCCTTCAGCTGCAAGCTCCGCAGCTGAAGCTGGATGTGCTGGCCCTGCTGTTTGTGTTCACGCGCATCGTCTACATCTTCCTGTACGTGGCCGATTTGCCCACCCCCCGCAGCGTGGCCTGGGCGGTGGGTTTGCTCCTCAACATCGGCATTCTGTTCCTGGGGGCTTGAGCCCCTGTTGGGCGTTCTCCCGCTTGCGTAGGGGAAACCCGCTCGGGTGTGTTCCCGATGCTGGGTGACAAGGTCCCCGCTAGGCTCGGGGCATGCCTGCCGATGCAACGCTTTTGTGTTCTCGCCCGGTGGCTGATGAGCTCAGCCGCCGGGCGTTGCTGCGTCTGGCGGTGCCTGCATTGGCCGCAGGGGTGGCCGGGGCACCAGGGCCGACGTGGGCCGCGGCCTCGAATTCGCGGGGGCGAACGGTGCTCAAGATCGCGATGCCCCGCACCGCCTCCGTGGCCGGCCTGCCGTTGCAGCTGGCCGGTGACTTGGGCTACCTGGACGCCGAGGGCTTGGACGTGCAGTGGGTGCCGGTGGCGTCCGACGTGGCGGCGGCCCAGGCCCTGGCGAGCGGTCGGGTGCAGGCCGCGGCCATTGAATACACCCAGGTGCTGGCCCAGCGCGCCCGGGGGGTTGAACTGTGTGCCGTGGTGCTACAGACCCGAGCGCCCTTGCGCGTGCTGGCCGTGCAACCCCGAGGGACGGCGGGGGTGGCCAAGTCGGGGGTGGAACTTCGCGGGCGTCGCCTGGGCGTGCCGCCGGACCTGGCCTGCCAGTTGATCATCGAGCGCACGCTGCAACTGGCTGGGTTGGCGGGGGCCGATCTGCCAGTGCTGGCCTTGGCCGAACCGCAAGAGGTGCTGGATCAGTACCGACAGGGTGCCATTGACGCCCTGTGCCTCGACTCCACCCTGGTGTCGGGCCTGGAGCTGCGGGGCGAAGTGCGGCTGGTGGCCGACACCCGCACGGTGCGCGGAACCACCGAGGTGCTGGGGGGCGCGGTGCCCGGGCTGGCGGTGTGTGTGCAACGGCACAGCCTGTCCCACCAGGAAGCGGTGTGCCAGGCCCTGGCCCACGCGGTGGTCCGGGCGCTCAAATGGCTGCGCACGGCGGGCCCGTCAGACTTGGCCCGTGTGTTGCCCGAAGCCGCTTTGGGGCCGGATCGGGCGCAGTACCTGGCGGCGTTTGAAAAGTCGCGTGACGGCCTGTCCACCGATGGTCTCATGCCCGACGCGGCGGCGGCCTCGGCCTTGCTGGCGATGCTGCGGCTGGACACCAGCTTCACGCGCCTGCACCCGGTGCTGGCGGAAACCTACACCAACGAATACGCCCTGAAGGCCAAGCAGCGCTTCCGGGTCTGAGCTCACTTGCCTTTGGGCGCCACCTTGGGCTTGGCCGGGCTTCGCACGGGCTTGGCAGGAGCCGTCTGTCGGCTGGGCTTGGGGGCCACGGTCGTGCGGTTGTTGTTTGGTTTGGCCGCATTGCTGGTGGACTTGGTGGCGGCGACCAGCAGCACTTCCTTCAGCAGGGTCAGGTTCTGGCCTGCCTTCAGGCTGGTCTTGGTGCCGAGTTTGTTCCAACTGGCCAGGTCGGCGGCGCTGACCTGGTGACGCCGCGCCAGGCTTTCCAGGGTGTCGCCCTTCTTGGCCTGGATGCTGATTTTGCGGGTCACCTTTTCGGGCTGGAAATCGAGGCGGGCGTTGTCCGCCAGTTGCTCGGGCACTTCCTGCTGTGCATGGCCCAGCCGGGGCACCAGCAGGGTGGAGCCGGCCTTGACCAGCATGCCGGGCGGGATTTTGTTCAGGCTGCGCAAATCGCTTTCCGGCATGTCAAAGCGTTTGGCAATGTCGGCGGTGCGCATGCTGCTGGGCACGGCCCAGGCGGTCCAGGTGGCCAGCGGGCCCATGTGGAACTGCAGGTTGCGTTTGAAAATGGCCGCGTTCTCCCAGGGCAGCAGGATGTTGGGGGTGCCTGCCGCCAGGATGACCGGGCGGTGAATGGACGGGTTGAGGGCGCGGAAGTCCTCCTCGTCCAGCTCGGCCAGCCGGGCCGCCAGCGTCACGTCCAGGTCACGGTCCAGCGCCACGGTGTCGAAGAACGGGTGGTTCTCGATCAGGGGCAGGCGCACGTTGTGCTCGGCGGGGCTGGCAATGATGTTCTTCACCGCTTGCAGCTTGGGCACGTACATGCGCGTTTCCATGGGCATGTTGAGGTCGGCGTACCCGGTGGGCAGGCCCTTCTTCTGGTTGCGCTCGATGGCCTTTTTCACGCTGCCCTGGCCCCAGTTGTAGGCGGCCAGCGCCAGGTGCCAGTCGTTGAACATGTCGTGAAGCATCTGCAGGTAGTCCAGCGCGGCCCGGGTGGAGGCCAGCACGTCGCGCCGGTCGTCGCGGAAGATGTTCTGCTTGAGGTCAAAGTCCTTGCCGGTGGCGGGCATGAACTGCCACATGCCCGCCGCTTTGGCGCTGGAGACGGCCTGGGGGTTGAAGGCGCTTTCGATGAAGGGCAGCAAGGCCAGTTCGGTGGGCATGTCGCGCCGCTCCAGCTCTTCGACGATGTGGAAGAGGTACTTGCGAGACCGTTCGGTCATGCGGAACACATCGTCGGGGCGGCTGGTGTACCAGTCCACCCGGTCGCGCACGAGGTCGCCTTCCAGGTCGGGCATGGCAAAGCCACGGCGGATGCGGTCCCAGAGGTCGGCCGGCGGGGTGAGCGAGGTCACCGTCAGGCTGTAGGCCGACCCGGGTTGAATGGGTTGCAGCGTGTCGGATGGCCACAGTGGACCCGCGCTGCGGCGTGTGCTGCGATCCGCTTGCGGGGCCGCGGTGCCGGAGGATGCTTCCACTTGGATGCCCGAGCCGGACCCCGCAGAAGCGCCGTTTGTGGGCAGGGTGTTGCAGCCGCTCAGCAGGGCCAACCCACACAGGCAAACGCTCAGCAGCCACAGGCGCCAGGTGCCCGACGGGCCGCGGGCAACAAAGGATTGATTCATGGTCAGAACAGGTTTTTCCATTCACGCAGCAGTGCAAACGACCGCGTGGGGGCATCCAACCCGGCGTGGCGCGCCAGCACCTCCGGGTGCTGAAGGGCCCAGGCCTGTGCCGCGGCCTGCAAGGCAGGCCGATGGGCACGCAGGAAGGGGTTGATGGCGTTTTCGGTGCCCACGGTGGTGGGCAGGGTGGGTTGGCCCGCTTCGCGCCGTTGTTGGCAGCGTTGCATCCAGTGGGCCAGTTCGGCGTTGTCAGGCTCGGTGGCCAGCGCAAAACGCAGGTTGGACAGCGTGTACTCGTGGGCCGCGCACACCAAGGTGTCATCGGGCAGGGCGGCCAGCTTTTGCAGCGAAGCCCACATTTGCGAGGGGGACCCTTCGAACAAACGCCCACACCCGCCCGAAAACAAGGTGTCGCCACAAAACAGCCACCCGGGCGAACCGGTGCAGTGGTAGGCCACGTGCCCGGCGGTGTGGCCGGGCACGTCCAGCACCTGCCAGCGCTGGCCCAGCAGGTTCATGGTTTGGCCGTCGGCCACACGTTGGGCGGCCAGTTGCGGGCATTCGGTGGCCGGGGCCCACACGGTGGCGTTGTGCTGGTTGTGCAGCTCGGCCACGCCGCCCGTGTGGTCGGCATGGTGGTGGGTGACCAGGATGTGGGTCAGCCGAACCGACTGCGATGCCAGCCACGCCGACACCACCGATGCATCGCCCGGGTCCACCACCACCGCTTCGCCCTGGTGGTGGAGCACCCAGATGTAGTTGTCGGCAAATGCGGGCAGGGGGACAAGTTGCATGGGCAAAGCAGACAGAAGATGGAGGTTGCCCGGTGCATGGCGGCACTCTGCGGCATGATGCGCACTGGATACGCCGAACGACAAAAGGTTCAGCCAGCACATGCAGCGCGAAATTATAGGTTTGGACGATTGGTGGCAGACCGCCCCCGGGCAGCGCTTGTTGGCGTGGGAGCAAGCCTGTCTGGCCGAGTTGCTGGCGGATGTGTTCGGGTTCAACGCCGCCCAGTTGGGCGTTCCCGAAATGGACGCCTTGGCCGCCAACCGCATGCCGCACCGCTGGATGGTGCACACCCACACCGCCACGGCGCGGGTGATGCCGGTGGCCGGTGTGGTCCCGGCCATGCCCGCGCTGCTGGTGTGCGACCCGGCCGCGCTGCCGCTGCCCGAGAACAGCATGGACCTGCTGGTGCTGCCCCACACCCTGGAGCAAAGCGCCGACCCGCACGAGGTGCTGCGGGAGGTGGAGCGTGTGCTGCGCCCGGAAGGGCGGGTGGTGGTCACCGGCCTCAACCCGCTCAGCCTGTGGGGGCTGAGGCAGCATCGATCCCACCTGTACGATCGCTTGGGGCTGCAGCGGCTGGCCCAGCGGGCCTTGTTCCTGCCCCGCTCGGGCGAGTTCATCGGGCACTGGCGCCTGCGCGACTGGATGCGGCTGCTGGGCCTGGAGGTGGACACCGTGCGTTTTGGCCTGTACCACCCGGCGGTCCAGTCGGAGCGTTGGTTGCAGCGTTACGAATGGATGGACCGCGGGGGCCGCCGCTGGTGGCCGATACTCGGGGCCGGTTACGCCATGGTGGCCGTCAAGCGTGTGCGCGGCATGCGCCTGCTGGGGCCGGCCTGGAAACCGTATTCAGCCGCCCGGGGCCCGCGCGTGAGCGTGGCTCCACGGGGGGCGGCCCATTCTTCGAACGAAAGTCAGATTTGAATCAGGTTGTCATTTACACGGACGGGGCCTGCAAAGGCAACCCCGGGCCCGGTGGCTGGGGCGTGCTGATGCGCTCCGGTCCCCACGAGAAAGAGCTGTGTGGCGGTGAGTCCGCCACCACCAACAACCGCATGGAGTTGATGGCGGTGATCCAGGCCCTCCAGGCCCTCAAACGCCCCTGCCAGGTCAAGCTGCACCTGGACAGCGAGTACGTGCGCAAGGGCATCACCGAATGGATTCACGGTTGGAAGGCCAAGGGCTGGGTGACCGCGGCCAAGCAGCCCGTCAAGAACGCCGATCTGTGGCGCGAGCTGGATGCCCTGGTGTCCGGCGGCGGGCATCGCATCGAGTGGCATTGGGTCAAGGGCCATGCCGGGGACCCGGGCAACGAACGGGCCGACCAGCTGGCCAACAAAGGCGTGCCTTCAGGTCGTTGAGGGCGTTGACGGTGTTGAGGGCGCTCAGGGTGTTGGGCGCGTGGTGGGCAGGCTGGCCAGCCAGTCCTCGGGGGGCTGTGGTCGGCTGAACAAAAAGCCCTGCAGCCCATGGCAACCGTGGGCCAGCAGAAAGTCGGCCTGGTCTTGGGTTTCGACCCCTTCGGCCACCACCTCCAGCCCCAGCACCCGCGCCATGGAGAGGATGGTGTCCACGATGGCCACGTCGTTGCCGTCGTGCGGCAAGTCGTCCACAAAGCTGCGGTCGATCTTCAGCTCGTGCAGGGGCAGCTTTTTCAGGTAGCTCAGGCTGGAATAGCCGGTGCCGAAGTCGTCAATGGAGAAGCGGATGCCCTGGTCTGCCAGGCGGTTCATGGCGGCAATGGTGTCGGTCTGGTCGGTCACCAGCAGCGATTCGGTCACCTCCAGCATGAGCGAAGAGGGCGGCACGCCGTGCCGTTTCAGGGCCGACAGCAGGTGTTGGTCGAACCCTGGCTGGTGGAACTGCTTGGCACTGATGTTGATGGCCAGCGGGCAGGTCACGCCGCGTTGTTGCAGTTCTTGCGCCAGTTTGCAGGCTTGCTCCAGCACCCAGTCTCCCAGGGGGAGCACCAGCCCGCTGTGTTCGGCCAGCGGGATGAAGCGGGCGGGCGACAGCGGTCCGCGGGTGGGGTGGGTCCAGCGGACCAGGACTTCGGCCCCCACCACCTGGTGCTGCGCATTGACCTGGGATTGCACGGCGATGTGAAGACCGCCGGTCTGGATGGCCTGCCCCAGGTCGTGTTCCAGTTGCATGCGGTCCACCAGCGCTTCGCGCATGGCGGGCTCGAAAAAAGCCACTTGGTTGCGGCCCAGGGCCTTGGCACGGTACATGGCGGTGTCGGCTTCGCGCATCACGTCGTCCACCGTCATGTGGGGCCGGTTGAGCAGGCTGACGCCAATGGAGGTGTTGACGTGGTAGTGGATGCCCCCGGCCAGGTTCATGGGTTGCTCCAAGCACTGGCGCAGCCGCTGGGTCAGCTGCAGCACCTGGGTGCGGATGTCCTGCCCCGGGTCCTGGGGGGGGCGGAACAGCACCACGAATTCGTCTCCTCCGCTGCGAGCCACCAGGGAAGGGGCGCTCACCTCGCCCGTCAGTCGCTGGGCCACCTGGATGAGCACCTGGTCACCTTCCAGGTGGCCGTAGGTGTCGTTCACGTCCTTGAAGTTGTCCACGTCAATGAACAGCACGGCCGATGCTTCGCCCACCTGTCGGCTGCGCAGCAGGGTGTGGCGCAATTGGTCGTGCAGCATGCGCCGGTTGGGCAAGCCGGTGAGGTTGTCGCTTTCGGCCAATCGGCGGTGGGCCTCCTGGGCTGCGCGGGCTTCGCCCAGGGCGGCATCCAAACGCCTGAGCAACACCGCCGCTGACACGGCAATGAGGGTGTTGATGGTGATGAAGTTGAAGGCCAGCAGGCCCCACTTCAGCGCGGGTTCGTCCACCAGGGGTTCGGCTTCCAGGGGGATGTCGGCCCACCAGGCCCAGCCAAACACCCCCAAGCCGATCAAGGCCACCAGGCGCAGCGCCATCCAGCGCCCCAGGAACAAGGCCGCCATGACCGGAACGGCGGACAGCCACAGCAGGCCATAGGCCCCGATGCGGCTCACCATGAACGACACCCCCACCCCGGCGACCAGCAGCACCACGCCACTGGCGCGCACCTGGTGTGACAGGTGGCGGTAGTGGTGGAGCGCCAGCAACAGGCCCCAGGCCACCACATCGGTCACCACCATGACCAGGTCGTTCTTGTAGAGCGCCACGGCAATGCCCAGCATCACCAGGAAACTGCCCAGGGGCAGCGCCACACCCAGCATGGTCAGCAGCATGTCCTCTCGCCAGTGGTCCAGTCCGCTGGACGGCGTGGCGTCGTCCAGGGGCCGGGTCCAGCCGCTGTCAGGAGGCCGGGTGTGGCCGGGGCTCATCCCAGCGCCCCTTCGAACATCATCACGTCCACCTCGTCGCCCACCTGCACGCTGCCTTGGTGGTGGTGCAGCACGATGAGGCCATTGGCTTCCACCATGGAGCGCAACACCCCCGAGCCCTGGTTGCCCGTGGTGCGCACCTGCAGGCTGCCGTCGGCGGCGGTGGACACGGTGCCGCGTTGGTATTCGGTGCGGCCCGGCTTTTTGCGCAGGGGCTCCAGGCTGCGGGCCTTGAGCATCACTGGGGTGCAGCTTTGGCAACCCATCATGCGCAGCAGCGCCGGGCGCACAAAGGCCAGGAAGGTGACCATCACTGCCACCGGGTTGCCCGGCAGGCCAAACAGAACGGTGCGGCCAAAGCGGCCCACGGCCATGGGGCGACCCGGGCGCATGGCAATGCGCCAGAAGGCCACGCCGCTCTGGCCGCTGGGGTCGGCAGCGGCCAACTGCTTCATGACGGCCTTGGTGTGGTCGGCCTCGCCCACGCTGACCCCGCCGCTGGTGATGATGGCGTCGGCCTCGGCCGCCGCCCGGCGGAAGGTGGCTTCCAGGGCCCCGGGTTCGTCCCGGACCACGCCCAAATCCAGCACCTCGCAGCCCAGGCGTTGCAGCAGCCCGAACACGGTGTAGCGGTTGCTGTCGTACACCGCGCCTTCGCGGGGGGCTTCGCCCAGGCTGAGGATTTCGTCACCCGTGGAAAAGTAGGCCACCTTCAGCCGCCGCCACACGGTCACGGTGGGCAGGCCCAGGCTGGCGGCCAGGCCCAGGGCCGCGGGGGTGAGGCGCTGTCCGGCGTGCAGGGCAGGGCGGCCTTGCATCAGGTCTTCGCCCATCAGGCGGCGGTTGTCACCGGGTTGCACCACCCCGGCGGGCACGGTCACCGTGCCGTCGGGGCCGGGTTGGGTCAGCTCCTGCGGCACCACCGTGTCCAGCCCGGCGGGCATGATGGCCCCGGTCATGATCTTCACGCACTCGTGGCGGCTGACGGTGTCCACCTCGCCTTGCCAGGCCTTGCCTGCGAAGGCCGTGGGCCCCACCGGGCGCAGCACCAGGGGCTGGCCTGGGGCCAGGGTCTGGAACACCCGGCTGTCGAAGGCGTAACCGTCCATGGCCGAGTTGTCGTGGGGCGGCACGCTGACGGGCGACACGATGTCCGCCGCCAGGATGCGGTGGTGGGCCTGCATCAACGGCAGGGTTTCGGTGGCAGGGATCGGTGTGTCCCAGGCGCCCAGCGGCTGCACCAGCCGGGCCAGGAAGTCGCCCACCGCGTCGGCACTCAACGCTTGCGGGTCGTACCCCTGGAGTTCGGCTGCAATTTGTTCAATGTTTTTGATGTCCATCGCTTTATTTGTTTGATGTATTTGCTACAAATAAAGAAGTAAATCAGCCGCCGATGTAGCTCATCTCGATGCGCCGTCCCGACACCTGGGCCACGTCGGGGGGCAGGCTGGCGCGCAGTTGCGAGTAGCGGTCGCTGCGGCCCTGCCAGATGGCGGCAATGGCGCTGGCCAGTTCGGCATCGCTGGCGGGGCGGGCCAGCGAGCCTGGGTGGGTGTGGGTGCCGCGCAGCAGTTCGCGCAGGTCGTGCCCCTGGGTGGCAAACAGGCACAGGAACAGCTTGCCCTCGGTGGACAGGCGGGCGCGGTTGCAGTCACCGCAAAAGGCCTGGGTCACGCTGCTGATGACGCCGATTTCGCCCAGGGCGGGGTCGTGCTGTCCGTCGGGTCCTGCATAACCCCAGCGCTCGGCGGTTTCGCCCGGGGCCGACGGGTCCAGGGGCACCAGCGGCAGCTCGGCATGGATGCGCTGCACCACCTCGGCGCTGGGCAGCACTTCGTCCATGCGCCAGCCGTTGGTGGCGCCCACGTCCATGTACTCGATGAAGCGCAGGGTGATGCCGCTGCCCCGGAAATGCCGGGCCATGGGCAGGATCTGGTCGTCGTTGGTGCCGCGCTTGACCACCATGTTGACCTTCAGGCCCGAGGGGCGGCCATCGGCGGCGGCACCCAGCCCCACGGCCTGCGCGGAGGCCAGGCCGTCGAGCACATCGGCCACCGGAAAGTCCACGTCGTTCATGCGGCGAAACACCGCGTCGTCCAGCCCGTCCAGGCTGACGGTCACGCGGTTGAGCCCGGCGTCTTTCAGCGCCTGGGCCTTCTTTTTCAGCAGGCTGCCGTTGGTGGTGAGGGTGAGGTCCAGCGGCTGACCGTCGGGCGTGCGCAGCTGTGCCAGCATGTCCACCAGGATTTCGACGTTTTTGCGCAGCAGCGGCTCGCCCCCGGTGAGGCGGATTTTTTGCACGCCGTGGGCCACGAAGCTGCGCGCCACCCGGGTGATTTCCTCGAACGACAGCAGCGAACTGTGCGGCAGGTAGGGGTAGTCCTTGTCGAACACCTCCTTGGGCATGCAGTAGTTGCAGCGGAAGTTGCAACGGTCGGTGACGCTGATGCGCAGGTCGCGCAAAGGGCGGCCCAGCGCATCGGACAACAGCCCGGTGGCGGCAATGCCCTCAGGGGGCACATGGGCCGCCAGGGTTTGCATGCGGTGGTCCACGACCGGAATGACGCGTTCAGACATGGCGGGGATTATCGAAGGGCTGCAATGGTTGCGCCAAGGCTTTGCTCAGGTCAGAGCAGCCGAAAGGCCGCCATCGCCACCAGGGTGGGGGGCAGGGCGGCCAGCAGCAGGCCCAGGGGGTGGATGGTCTGCTCGTGAAAACGGCTCCGCAGAATGGCCACCCCGGCGGGGTTGGGGGCGTTGGCGATCACCGTCAGGCCGCCGCCCGTCACGGCACCGGCCACCAGCGCCACCTTGAACTCGTCGCTCAGGCCCTCCACCAGCGAGCCCAGGTAGGTCAGGGCCGCGTTGTCGGTGATGGCCGTGAGCGCCGTGGCCCCGAAAAACACCGCGTTGGCATCCAGCTTCAGCAACAAGGGCTGGAGCCACCAGGCCTGCTGCCCACCCAGCACCACCAGCCCGGCCAGGAAAAAAGCCACCAGCAGCGCCTCGCGCAGGATCAGCGGGTCCTGGTGGCGGGGGTAGGCACTGGCAAAACCCATGAAGAACAGAAACAGCCCCATGAACACCACTGGGTGGTGGCTGAACACCACCACGCCCACCAGAAACACGGCATGCACCAGCACCACCGCCCACGGGGCCTGCGGCGTGCCGTCAGCGTCAGGGGGGGCCATGCGGGCCACTTCCTTGCGGAACCACCACGCGGCGGCGCTGGCGTTGACGGCCACTGCCAGGGCGGCTTTCCAACCAAAGTGCGTGAGCATGTAGGCCATGTCCCACTGCCACACCCCCGCCACCATCAGCACCGGCGGGGCGGCAAAGGGCGTGAGCGTGCCGCCGATGGACACGTTGACGAACAGCACCCCCAGCGTGCCGTAACGCGCCCGGTTGCTCAGGTCGTGCTGCAACAGGCTGTCGCGCAGCATCAGCGCCGCCAGCGTCATGGCCGCCGGTTCGGTGATGAACGAGCCCATCAACGGCACCACCGCCAGCACCACCCAGTACATGGCCACGCCAGACGGCAAAGGCAGCGCGGCGGAGAGGGCCTCCACCAGGCGCGCACTGCTTTGCAAAATGGGGCGGGTGGCCGCAATCACCATGATGGCAAACACAAACAGCGGCTCGGTGAAGTTGCGCGTTTCCAGGTAGTCGAGGGCTTGCTTTTGCCCTCCCGTGGCAAACATGAACACGGCCAGCACCAAGGCCCAGAAGCCAAACACCACCTCCACCTCGCCCAACCAATGCCACAGACCGGCATGCCGGGGCTGGGTGTGGGCCAGGTGCTCGAAGAACTTGGTGGAAAACGTGTGCACCACGGCCAGTGCGAACAGCAGGGCGCCAATGGCTTCGGTCAGGGTGGGAGCGAGGGCGGATGCGGTCATCCGGCCATCATAGGGGTGGGGGGGATGGCCTCAGTTTGCAGTGGTTGTTGCGCCCAATGTCCGAACAAAGAACAACGCGATGGCTTTGTTCAACTCAGGGACCTCGCGCGTTCGATCGAATGCCGGAGGGTCATTCAGCAGCGTGTGGGCGATGGTCCCTGGCTGGAATGGCGGGAGTGGGGACAGCATCGCACCATGGCCTGCATTTGCCAGATCGGTCAGCACCTCGCACCGTGGGTGGCAGGCCGTCTGTATGGCTTTCACATGGAACTCGGGAACCTGGTTGATGTCCTGTTCGGCGATCACCAGGCCCAGCGGAACACGTGGATGGGTCAACGATACGGGTGAAAAATCCGCCGCAAACGGCACCATGGCCACCACGGAGCGGACACGGTCATCGGTGTGCTTTTGAACAGTGCTGTCACCAAACCGCCATTGGATGATTTGTTTGGCGAGCCACAATTTCAGGCCATCAAGCCAGTTGTCACGCAACAAGGTGGTGAACCCGACACATGACGAAAAATCCTTTTCGATGTGTTGCAGGCAGTGGTCGCGGAATTGGGTCTCCGACCACTCTCCTCCCGCCAATGTGAGTGCGGTGTGTCCACCCGCCGATCCACCGAAGACCCCCACGGCATCCAGTTGCAGCAGTGGGGCCAGGCTGGGAGCGGCCTTCAGCTGGTCGATGGCTTGGCTCACCTCGTGAGGTCGGCGCTTCCAGCTCGCTGGGCCGGGCTCCGAGGGATCGAGGTGGTTGTCGCCAGCATGTTGGGGCAGGGCCACCACAAACCCCTGCTGCACCAGGGCGCGCGCCAGATCGGTGTGCACCCAAGGGGACCCGCCAGACCCGTGGGAAATGACAATCAGCCTTCCGTTGCCCCGCAGGGGCAGGCCATCCGCGGCCCATGACAGCTGAAACGGACCTTGGCTGACGGCTTTTTCTTCGGCCAAGGTGGGATAGAAAACGCTCGTGGTTCCACCGTCAGGTTGTGCCAAGCGGATGTAGCCCATGTGCACCAAGGGCTGCGCAGCCAAAGGCAATGAGGCCATCAGCCCCCATGCAGCCGCGAAAATGAAGCGTGAGACACATCGGATGTTCATGGGGTGCCCATGTTAAGCCGCAGACTCCTTCAGCCAAGTCTGCGCCGATTCACAATGCAGCATCCTGTTGTGAAGGTGGCCTGCCCATGTCCTCTGCCGTATGCGTTGCCGGTGTCGGCATGACACCTTTTGCCAAGCCCGGTGCCCATGCGCCCTATCCCGACATGGCCGCGCAGGCGGTTCGGGCCGCTTTGGTCGATGCCGGACTTGACTACATCGACCTGCAGCAAGCCTATGTGGGTTATGTGTACGGCGACTCCACCGCCGGGCAGCGGGCGCTGTACGGCGTGGGCATGAGCGGCATTCCCATCGTCAACGTCAACAACAACTGCGCCACCGGTTCCACGGCGCTGTTCCTGGCCCGTCAGGCCGTGGCCAGCGGTGCGGCGGACTGTGTGCTGGCGCTGGGTTTCGAGCACATGAACCCCGGGGCGCTGGGCAACGTGTTCACCGACCGGCCTTCGCCCTTTGACCCGTTTGACGACGCCACCCGCCAGCTGGTGGGGCGCGACGACATTCCGCTGGCCATCCGCTACTTTGGCGGGGCCGGGCTGGCCCACATGCAGCAGCACGGCACCCGGCTGGAGACCTTTGCCGCCATTCGCGCCAAGGCCAGCCGCCACGCCGCCCGCAACCCCGTGGCCCTGCTGCGCAAGGAACTCACCGTGGACGACGTGATGGCCGCGCCCATGTTGTGGGAGGGCGTCATGACCCGGCTGATGGCCTGCCCGCCCACCTGTGGCGCGGCGGCGGCCGTGTTGGTGAGCGAAGACTTTGCCCGCCGCCACGGGCTGAACAGCCAAGTGCGCATCCGGGCCCAGGCCATGACCACCGACACCTCGACCACGTTCCAGGCCGGGGACATGCGCGAGGTGGTGGGTTTTTCCATGGCCCGCAGCGCGGCCCAAAAGGTGTACGAGCAGGCCGGGGTGGGCCCGCAAGACCTGGACGTGGTGGAACTGCACGATTGTTTTGCGCAGAACGAGCTCATCACCTACGAGGCCCTGGGCCTGTGCCCACCCGGTGGGGCCGAGCGTTTTGTGCTGGACGGTGACAACACCCACGGCGGTGCCGTGGTCACCAACCCCTCGGGCGGGCTGCTGAGCAAGGGGCACCCGCTGGGGGCCACCGGCCTGGCCCAGTGCACCGAACTGGTCCAGCAGCTGCGTGGCCAGGCCGAGGCCCGTCAGGTGCCCGGTGCCCGCCTGGCGCTGCAACACAACCTGGGCTTGGGCGGGGCCTGTGTGGTCACGTTGTACGAGGCCGTCGCATGACATCGTCCCCCATGACCACGGTGCCACTCAACACCCGCTTCCTCAAACCACGCCAAAGCGTGTGCCACGGCAGCACCACTTGCGCCTTGTGGTGACACATGCCCCCCCGGGGCATGGGGACATACACTGCCGACATGTTCTGTGTGTTCAGGTCGGGTGGGTGATGAAACGGTTTCGCCATTGGTTGGGAGTGGCGGTGCTGGTCTGGGTGTGCGGCCTGGGCTGGGCCGCGCCTGCTCGTGCGGATGAATCACCGCTGCGGGTGCGGGTTCAGCTCAAGTGGTTTCACCAGTACCAGTTTGCAGGCTTTTACGCCGCGCTGGACCAAGGGTATTTCCGCGACGCCGGGCTGGACGTGGAACTGCTGGAGGGCGGACCGGACATTGACCCTGCCGACATCGTTTCCCGTGGCGATGCCGAGTTTGGCGTGGGCAACTCTTCGCTGTTGATCGATTTTCAGCGTGGGCGTCCGGTGGTGGCGGTGGCCGCCATTTTTCAGCACTCGCCCTTTGTCATCCTGGCGCGGACCGATCCCAAGTTGAGCAGCGTGTTGGACCTGGAGGGCCGCACCCTCATGGCCGAGGCCCATTCGGCCGAGCTGACCGCCTACCTCAAGAAGGCGGGCGTGAACCTGGACCGTGTGCGCCAGGTGCCCCACAGCGCCACCGTCAGCAGCCTGGTGGCCCCGGACCCCAACGGGGTGGATGCCATGACGGCCTATGTGTCCACCGAGCCGCTGGAGGCGCAGCAGCTTGGCGTGCCTTACCGCATCTTCAACCCCCGCGACCTGGGCATCGACTTCTATGGCGACACGCTGTTCACGTCCAAGGCGTTTGCCCGGCAGCACCCCCTGGCGGTGGCGGCCATGCGTGACGCGTTGGTGCGGGGGTGGCTCCATGCCAACCAGCATCCGTCGGAGATGGTGGACCTCATCGTCCAGCAGTACCGCTCTCGCAAGGACAAGGCGACCTTGGCGTTGGAGGCGCATGCCATGTTGGGGTTGTTCCAGTCGGATGTGGTGGAGATGGGCTACATGAGCCCTGAACGCTGGCAACGCATCGGGGAGGTGTTTGCCGACACCGGGCTGATCCCCGCGGCTTTCAAACTGGACGGCTTCCTGTTTGGGCATGAACGTCCGTTGCCCCCCTGGGTGCCCCGCCTGCTGGTGTGGGGCGGCCTGTTGCTGGTGGTGGGTGGGGGCGTGGTGGTGTACGTGGTGTCCATCAACCGCCGCTTGAGCCGCAGCCTGCAACAACTGGCCGTGGCCAACGACGAACTGGCCCGCCTGTCCACCACCGACGGCCTGACCGGCCTCTACAACCGCCGCCATTTCGACACCGTGCTGGCGCAGGAGCTGGCCCGCGCACGCCGCCATGGGCAGAGCCTGGCGCTGGTGCTGGTGGATGTGGACTTCTTCAAGGCCTACAACGATGCCTTGGGTCACCCCGCGGGGGATGCCTGCCTGCAGCAACTGGCCGAGGTGCTGCGCCGACACACCCAGCGTGCGGGCGAACTGGCCGCCCGCATCGGCGGGGAAGAGTTTGCGGTGCTGGCCAGCGGCCACTCCGACGCCCAGGCCCTGGCCTGGGCCGAGCGCATTCGCCAGGGTGTGGAGGCCTTGGCCTTGCCCCACCCGGAGGTCGCCACCGGGCATGTCACCATCAGCCTGGGGGTGGCCGTGATGGACCCGGGGCTACCGGGGGGCAGCGCCACCGATCTGCTCGCCGCGGCCGACGTGGCGCTCTACCAGGCCAAGGCGGCGGGACGCAACCGCGTCCACCTTCAAAGCACCGCGTCCAGCGCCTGAAGCAGCTGCGACATCTCCGCCGCCTGGGTGTAGTGCACAAACGAAAGCCGCAGCACCCCCGCCTGCGGGTTGAGCCCCAGGCCCTCCAACAGCCGCACGGCGTAGAAGTGGCTGGCCCCGCTGATGATGCCGTGCTGGGCCAGGCGTTGGGCCACATCCACCACCGAGTGGCGCAGGGGCAGCAGTGACACCGTGGCCGCGCGTTCGCTGGCGCGGTCGGGGCCCAACAGGCGCACGCGGGGGTCTTGCCGGGCAAAGTCCAGCAGCGTCTGCAGCAGGGGTTGTTCGGCGGACTGCATCAGCGCGTTCACGGCCTCGCGGGGTGCCTGCCCCGGGCTGCCGTGGGGGAAGTGGTGTGCGTACAGCGCGTCAAAGTAGTCCACCACCCCGGCGCTGGCGGCCACCTGGGCATGGTCGGGGCCTGCGGGCACAAACCACTTGTGGATGTGGGCCTCGTTGAAGTAATGGGCCTGGTTGCCCAGGTACTGCGCCGTGGCGTCCCGAATCACCATCAGGCCCTGGTGGGGGCCAAAGGTCTTGTACAGCGAAAACAGGTAGATGTCGGCCCCCAGGGCCTGCACGTCCGGGAAACCGTGCCCGGCGTAGGACACGCCGTCCACCACGGTGCGAGCCCCCACCGCATGTGCCAGGGCACACACCTCGGCCACCGGGTTGATCTGCCCCAGGATGTTGGAGCAGTGGGTGAACGCCACCACCTTGGTGCGGGCGCTCAGCAACGGCTGCAGCGCGGCCACGTGCAGCTGGCCGGTGGTGGGGTCCATGGACCATTCCTTGACCACGATGCCCTGGCGGGCCAGCCGTCGCCACACGCCGCTGTTGGCCTCGTGGTCCTGGTTGGTGACGATGATTTCATCCCCCGGTTGCAGGCGCTGGGCAAACGCCTGGGCCAGCACGTAGGTGTTCTGTGAGGTGGAGGGGCCCAGGTGCACTTCTTCCGGGCGCACGCCCAGGTAAGCGGCCAAACGCTCGTGGGCGCTGTCCATGGCCTGCCCGGCGGCCTGCGAGGCGGGGTGCACGCCATAGGGTTGCAGCTTGGTTTCGCGGTAGTAGCGGGTCAGCCGGGTTATCACCTGCTGGCAGGCGTAGGAGCCGCCCGCGTTGTCAAAAAAGGCCTGCCCGGCCAAGGAGGGTTCTTGGAATGCGGGGAACTGCTGCCGCACAAATTCGGTGTCGAGGGTGACGGTCATGGGGATGCCCAGAGGTGTGTGAAGGGCTTGATCTTAGGCATCCGGCCTCGCAATGTGCTTTCATTTGAGGCATAAAGCGGCACTTGTGTGCAACGAAATTTCTAAATCCATGGATTCAACGGCATTGGATGCCCTCGACGGCAAGATCATCGCGGCGTTGCGCCGCGATGGGCGGGTCAGCAACCTCGAACTGGCGACGCAGGTGGGGCTCTCCCCCTCGCAGTGCCTGCGCCGCGTGCGTCGGCTGGAAGACGCCGGGGTGATCCGCGGCTACACCGCCCTGATTGACGACGCCTGCCTGGGGTACGACATCGCGGCCTGGGTGGTCATCACCATCCGCAAAGGCACGGTGGGCAGCCGCGAGCGGGTGATGCACCTGCTGCAAAGCCACAGCGCGGTGGTCACCTGCCACGGCATCACCGGAGACGTGGATTTCCTGACCCAGGTGCGCGCCCGCAACATGGCCGCGTTCACCCGCTTCCTGGTGGACGAACTCAACGGCCACCCCGACATCCTCAGCACCCAGTCGTACATCTGCCTGGACACCGTCAAGTCTCCGGCGGGGGGCGTCTGAAGGGGTGGGTGGGGTTGGATTAAATACGTAGAAAGCAACGTACAATGAATTCGTTGTATTTGGAGGCGGTATGAAACCCATTCCCGGTGGACAGCTGGCGTTGGTCGACATCCTGGGGCGTGACGCCCTGATCGAGTCCCTCAAAACCACGCTGGAGGCGCAAAGTGTGCTCATGGTTGCCGAGCGGCGGGTGGGCAAGACGCATGTGCTGAACAAGTTCAAGGCCCAGGCACCTGCGGATTGGATCGTGGTGTACCGCGACATGGCGGCCATCCGTTCTGCGGCAGAGTTTGTGCAGAACGTGATGGAGGACCTGTACCCCCATCTGAATTCACAAACCAACTTTCGCAACTGGCTGCAAAGCCTGGGTGAACAAATGGGGTCTGCGCAGCTGGGGCCCGTCAAACTTCCCACCATTGCGCCCAAGCATTGGAAGCGGGTGTTGAGCGACGCCGTTGACCACCTTGAGGCGCAAGATAAAGCCAAGTGTGTGGTGTTCTTGTGGGATGAACTGCCATGGATGCTCCAGGCCATTGCCCAAACCAATGCCCAAGACGCCATGGAGCTGCTGGATGCCTTGCGTGCACTGCGCCAACGCCAGGGAACCAAGCTGCGCATGGTGTTCACCGGCTCCCTTGGTTTGCACCACATCGTGCGCGAGCTCAAGGCCAAGGGCTACAACAACACCCCCGTGAACGACATGTTTACGCTGGAAGTGCCCCCGCTGGACCTGGCGGATGCCCGCGGCCTGCTCCAACGCCTGTTTGCCGACAACCAACTGGGCATGGCCAACCCCGATGACTTTGACGCCATCGCCCGCCGCCTGGACTGCCTTCCCTACTACATCCACCATCTGGTGGCCGCCCTGTTGAAAGCCGGAGGGCCTTCGCAGTCCCCGTTGGCGGGGGCGCACATTGACCAAGTCATCACCCAAGGCATCCATTCCGCCGACAACCCGTGGGACTTGCAGCACTACGAAGAGCGCACCCAGTCTTACTACGGTAGCCAGCGGAACCAGGCCTTGGCCTTGCTGGATGCGGTGGCCAGCGCGGACCAACCGCTCACGCACAGGGAAGCCATCAACCGCGCCAAGGCCAGCCATCCGGCCACAGACCAACAGCAATGGCTGGAGTTGGCCCGTCTGCTGGAGCGAGACCACTACTTTTTGCGAACCGAAGACGGTTGCTTGCAGTTCAAGTTCTCGGTGGTGCAGCGTTGGTGGCTGTGGCACCGGGGTTTGCCAACACCCTCTGCAGGAGCCGCAGCATGAAAAAAGCCGCCGTGCCAGCCCCTGAAAGCCCCATGGACGAGGCCAACACCGCTACGGGCCGGGCGCTGTACCTGTCCCACTTCACCCCCAGCATGATGTCGCCCCACACGCTGGAGGCCATGCTGGTGCAGCGCGAACCCGTGTTGGCGCGGGGGGTGGACAACATCGTGGACAGCTTGTGCAGTGGCAGCGCCCACCATGCCTTGTTTGTGGGGCCGCGTGGCATTGGCAAAACCCACCTCATTGCCCTTATTCACCACCGTTTGTTGCAAACCCCGCTGGTGCAGGAAAAGGCGCTGATTGCGTGGATGCGCGAAGAGGAATGGGGGGTGACCAGCTTTTTTGAACTGGTCATGCGCTTGTTGCGCACGCTGGCCGTGACCCACCCGGGGTTGAACATTCCGGCGCGCACCGAGGCAATTTTGGACATGCCGCTCAAGACCGCAGAGCGTGAAGCCGAGGCCCTGCTGCTGGAGGTGTTGGGCGACAAGCGCTTGGTGGTGCTGCTGGAAAACCTGGACGACTTGTTTGAGCAACTGGGCGACAAGGGGCAAAAAGCACTGCGGGCCTTCCTGCAAAACCACCACAAGCTGATTTTGTGCTGCACCAGCCCTGCGCTGTTTGCCGGGGTGAGCCTGCAAAAGTCGGCGTTTTACGGCTTTTTTGACATTGAACTGCTCAAGGAACTCGACTTTGAGGATGTGGTGCAACTGCTCCACAAGGTGGCCACTGAACGGGGGGACACCGCGTTGGCGGATTTCATCGCCACCCCGGAAGGGCGTTCCCGCATCCGCGCGGTGCACCACTTGGCTGAAGGCAATCCGCGCATTTACATCATCTTTGCCCAGTTCTTGAGCAAAGAGGCGCTGGACGCCTTGGTGCCCGCCTTCATGCACACATTGGACGAACTCACGCCCTACTACCAGGCCCGCATGAAGGACCTTTCAGGGCAGCAACGAAAAATCGTGGAGTATCTGGTGAATTACCGGGGGGCTGCTCCGGTGAAGCAAATTGCCAAAAACTGCTTCATCACCCAGCAGACCTGTTCCAGTCAGCTGAAATTGTTGCGCGAGCGCCGTTACGTTCGCGCCATTGAGCAGGGGCGGGAAAGTTACTACGAACTGTGTGAACCCTTGATGCGCTTGTGCATGGAGGTCAAGCAACAACGCGGCGAGCCCATTGGTTTGTTTGTGGAAATGCTGCAAATCTGGTACAGCGAGTCAGAACTGCAGGACTGGCTCAATGCCCCACAGGAGTCTTCTGGGTTTGAGTTGCGTTATGTGGAAAAAGCGCTGGAAGGTTTGAAGAAGCAAGTTATTGATCCCAGGCTAAATGCTCAGCGTGCTGAGCTGAAACGATGCAATGGAAAAGATGAAGCGCTTGCAATATATCGAGAAGTTGCAGTCACAAAATCATCAAATATTTCGTCTGAAATTATTCGAAAATTAATGCTTATGCAGGGGGCGCGTTGGCCTGAATTTTGTCAATATATTGAAGATGATGTGGTTGGTTTTGCGTCTATTTTTGAGGTGGCTGTTAATGTTGGGTTGGTAGCGGTGAATCGGAAAAATGCTATTGATGTATATCGTAATGCGTTGTTTGTTCATTTGGGTTGTTTTAATTTGGGGTGTCATTTGTCGGATGAGGCTGAAAGTAATTTTGTTTTGTTGCTCACGAAGTATCCAGCGCATGCTGTTGCATGTGTATTAAATCCATCCATGTATACCGATCGAGAGGCTCGTAAGCGGTGGATTCCCCTGTTGTTGAATCTGATTTCCGCCAAGTCTACGAGTGTCAATGGAAAAAGGATGTTGGCAGTTTGGATTCGCATGTTCGCTGCCTACATTTCCCTGCTTGAAAGCAAAAGCGAAAAGGCTTTGCTGGAGCTGCCCGTGGAAGAGCGAAAGCTGCTGCTTCCGCTGCTGGCCCGTTACCAGGCCGATGCGTCAGCGGCTTAACGCCGCCGCCAACTCATCCGGCGGGGCCACCGTCACCGCCACCGACAGGCGGGGGCTGCCGCCGCCCTGGATCACGCCGCGCAGCGGCGACACGTCGCCGAAGTCGCGCCCCAGGGCCAGGGTGACGTGGGTTTCGGCGGGGCGGCCCAGGCCGCACAGGTCGTTGGTGGGGTCGAAGTCGGCCCAGCCCACCTCGGGGTCGTACACCTGCACCCAGGCATGGGAGGCGTCGGCCCCGATCAGGCGCGGTTTGCCCGGGGGCGGCTGCGTGAGCATGTAACCGCTGACGTAGCGGGCGGGCAGGCCCAGGCTTCGCAGGCAGCCGATCATGATGTGGGCAAAGTCCTGGCACACGCCTTTGCGCTGGGTGAGTGCGTCCAGCGTGGGGGTGTTGACGCCCGTGCTGCCGCTGGCGTAGGTCATTTCGGTGTGGATGCGGTGCATCAGCGCCGTGGCGGCGTCCAGCAGCGGCATGCCGGGTTCGAACACCGGGTGGGCAAAGTCGGCCAGCAGGCGGTGGCGCGGCACGTAGGGCGAGGCAAACACAAATTCAGCCGCAGGGTCGTAGGGGGCACCGGCGCGGTAGCGCAGGGCGTCGGCCACCGTGTCCCAGGGTTCGCCGGGGGGCAGGGTGTCGGGTACGGTGGTGTGCACCAGGCTGTCGGCCCGCACGGTCAACTCGGCATGGGGGCCGGGCAGGGTGAAGTGGCAGGCGGGGTTGCCGAAGGCGTCCACGCGGTCGCTGCGCTGGGCGGGGGCCGGGGTGATGCTCAGGCGGTGCTGTTGCACCGTCTGGCCCGGTTGGTCCACCGGGCTCAGGTGGGCCAGGTGCAGGGCCGTGACCACGGGCGGGTCGTAGCGGTAGGTGGTGTCGTGGACGATGCGCAGCAGCATGGCGTGGGCCGGGGTGGGGGCACTTCAGGCCAGCAGGCTGCGGTTGTCCCGCTCGGCGTGGCTGAAGTGCTGTTGGCTCAGGGCGTCGGACAGCTGGAAGGCCGAGGTTTCGCACGCGGCCAGCACGTCCAGCAGGTCGGCATGCTGGCCTTCGGCGTCGGGGGTGCTCAGGTGGGCCAGGTCCCATTGGCTGGGGTCGGGCAGGTCGGCGAACAGGCGCTGGGCAAATTCGGGGTCGCCTTGTTCCAGCTTGCGCAGGCGCGAGCGCAGGGTGTCCAGCACCCAGGCCAGGGAGCGGGGGTTGTCGCGGTTGATGAGCAGCAGGTCCAGCAGGGCCACCACGTCGCGCCGTTGCTGGTAGTGCGAGTGGAAGGTGATGGTGCTGTCGAACAGCGACACCAGGGCCTCAAAGCCCGCTGCGTCCAGCACGCTGCCGGTTTCAAAGGCCTGCCGCATGGCCTGGGCCAGGGTGGCCAGGCGTTCGATGTGGCGGCCAATGGACAGCAACCGCCAGCCGTTGTCGCGCACCATGCGGTCGGTCTGTGCGCCGGTGATGCCGGCCAGGGCCTCACTGGCTTCTTCCAGGGCGTTGAGGGCTTCTTGCGCGGCCGATTCGGTGTCGGCCCCCAGCACGCCGCATTGGTCGAGGAAGTTGAGTTCGGCCTGCTCGATCAGGTGGCGCTGCTCCTGGCTCAGGCGCTCGCGCACGTTGGCGGCGGCCAGGCGCAGTGCCCGCAGGTTGAACCCCACGCTGTAGGCCCCATCGGCATCGGCCAGCGCAGCGATGAGCGAGCGCTCGAACACGCGCTGCGCCCCGGGACCGGACATGCCGGGCACGTGGGCCGACACCAGCGCCTGGGCCTGGGCCTGCTGGGTCATCCAGGCTTGCAGCGGGCGGGTGGAGGGTTCTTCGTCGTGCAGGTTGCGCAGGATGACCTGGGCCAGGCGCACGGTGCTTTCGGCGCGTTCGGTGTAGCGGCCCAGCCAGAACAGGTTTTCGGCGGCGCGGCTGGTCACGGGGCGGCGGCTTTGCGCCAGCGCCAGGGTGGTGGGGGCGCTTTGCAGCAGGCTGGTGCGGTCCACCTCGCCTTCGGTCATGACCCAGCAGTCGGCGCTGCTGCCGCCGTGCTGCATGGAGGCCATGAGCTGCCCACGCGGGGCCAGCCGCACCAGGCCGCCGGGCAGCACGCGCCAGCTCTGCGGGCCGTCGGCCAGGGCGTAGACGCGCAGCATGGCGGCGCGGGGGGTGATCTGGTCACCGCTCCAGGTGGGGGTTTCGGACAGCGGCAGGTAGCTCTGGACGGTGTAGTCCTCGGGCTGCTGCACCATGCGTCCGGTCATCTGGTCCAGCGTGTCGGCGCTCAGGCTCTGGCCCATCAGGGTCTGCAAGGGCGAGTTGGGGTAGGTGGGCTTGATGACGCCGTGGCGCAGCTGCGGCAGCACCCGTTGCAGCGCCGCTGGTTCGCCGCACCACCAGGTGGGCAGGGCTTGCAGGATGAGCTCCTGGCCCAGCAGCTCGCGCGAGATGGCGGGCAAAAAGCCCAGCAGGGCGTTGGACTCCAGCAGCGCCGAGCCCGGGGCATTGGCCAGCAGCAGCTTGCCCGCCCGCACCACCTGCAGCAGGCCGGGCACGCCCAGGGCGGAATCGCTGCGCAGTTCCAGCGGGTCCAGCCACTCGTCGTCCAGGCGTTTGATGAGGGCGTCCACCGGCTCCAGGCCGGTGAGGGTCTTGAGGTACAGGCGCTGGTCGCGCACCGTCAGGTCGCTGCCCTCCACCAGGCTCAGGCCGAGGTAGCGGGCCAGGAAGGCGTGTTCGAAGTAGGTTTCGTTGTAGGGGCCGGGCGTCAGCAGGGCAATGCGGGCGTTGGGTCCGTTGGGGGCCATGGCGCGGATGCCGCTGACCAGCGCCTGGTAGCTGGCCGCCAGCCGCTGCACCTTCATGCCTGCAAAGGCCTTGGGGAACTGGCGGGCGATGGCGATGCGGTTTTCCAGCAGGTAGCCCAGCCCCGAGGGGGCCTGGGTGCGTTGCGACACCACGCGCCACTGGCCGTCGGGGCCGCGGGCCAGGTCAAACGCGGCCACGTTCAGCCAGGTGCCGCCCAGGGGCTGCACGCCCTGCATGGGGCGCAGGTAACCCGGGTGGCCTTGCACCAGGGCCGGGGGCAGCAGGGCTTTTTTCAGCAGCTGCTGCGGGCCGTAGAGGTCGGCCAGCATGGCATTGAGCAAGCGGGTGCGTTGCAGCACCCCAGCTTCGATGGTGGCCCAGCAGTCGGGCGACACCACCATGGGGAACAGGTCCAGCGACCAGGGGCGTTGGGTGCCGTGGTCGTCGGCGTAGACGTTGTAGGTGACGCCGTTGTCACGGATCTGGCGCGCCAGGCTCTGGGCGCGGCGGTTGAGTTCGCCCATGCCGTCCATGCCCACGTTCTGGAAAAACGATGCCCAGTGCGGGCGCATGCGGCCATCGGCCTCGCGCAGCTCGTCCAGGTGCCCCGGCGTGGCGCTGTGCGCCCATTCCAGGGCTTGGTCCACCGGGTCGGCGGGGGCATGCGGCGGAAAGAGAGGCAAGACGGGTTCGTTCACCGGAGGGCAGGGGTTGTGGACGGCAGTGGCCGTGGGCTTGGGTGCATTGTCACTCAATTGTAAAAAACCTGTCCAGCGCTTTGTTTATAAGCGCAAGCAGCTATTAATGTTGTAGCAGTGCGCCCGCCAGCACCCGCGACTGGGCGGGTGGGCTGGGGGTGGCCTGGGGCCCGGGCTGGGCCGCCAGGCGTGGGGCGCGTCAGCTGCGCAGGTCCAGCGTGAACGGGAACTCCAGGTTCACCTGCGGCGTGGGCACCTGCACCGTGCCGGGGGTGTGCCCCATCTGGAAGAAGCGCGCCAGGCGGCGGCTTTCGGCCTCGTAGGCGTTGATGGGGAAGGTGTCGTAGTTGCGCCCGCCCGGGTGGGCCACGTGGTACTGGCAGCCGCCCAGGGAGCGGTGGTTCCAGGTGTCCACGATGTCGAAGGTCAGCGGCCCGTGGGCGGCAATGCTGGGGTGCAGGCTGGACGGCGGGTTCCACGCCTTGTAGCGCACCCCGGCCACGTGTTGCCCCGCCACGCCCGTGGGCTGCAAGGGCACGGCGCGGCCATTGCAGGTGACCACGTAGCGGCGGTCGTTGTAGCCGGACACATGCACCTCCAGCCGCTCCAGCGACGAGTCCACATAACGCACGGTGCCGCCCACCGAGCCTTCTTCACCCATGACGTGCCAGGGCTCCAGCGCGTTGCGCAGCGTCAGCTCCATGCCGCGCACGGCCAGCTGGCCCACCAGCGGGAAGCGGAATTCGAAGTGCGGCTCGAACCACGCCATGTCGAAGGCGAAACCGGCGTGGTTCAGGTCGGCCAGCACGTCTTCAAAGTCCATGCGCACAAACGTGGGCAGCAGGAAGCGGTCGTGCAGCTCGGTGCCCCAGCGGCTCAGCTGCCCGCGCCAGGGTTGCTCCCAGAACTTGGCCACCAGTGCGCGCAGCAGCAGCTGTTGGGCGATGCTCATGCGGGCGTGGGGCGGCATTTCAAAGGCGCGCAGCTCCAGCAGGCCCAGGCGGCCCGTGGGACCGTCGGGGGAGAACAGCTTGTCGATGCAGAACTCGCTGCGGTGGGTGTTGCCGGTCACGTCCACCAGGATGTTGCGCAGCGTGCGGTCCACCATCCAGGGTGGCATCTGCTGCCCGTAGGTCTGGCGGTTGGCGTCGATCTGGTTGAGGGCAATTTCCAGCTCGTACAGCTGGTCGTTGCGCGCCTCGTCCACGCGGGGGGCCTGGCTGGTGGGGCCGATGAACAGGCCGCTGAACAAATAGCTCAAGGACGGGTGGTTGTGCCAGTAGGCCACCAGGCTGCCCAGCAGTTCGGGTTTGCGCAGGAAGGGGCTGTCGGCCGGGGTGGCCCCGCCCATCACGAAGTGGTTGCCGCCGCCGGTGCCGGTGTGGCGGCCATCGGTCATGAACTTCTCGGCGCACAGCCGCGTCTGGAAGGCCGCGTCGTACAGGAACTCGGTGTGTTCGACCAGCTCGGCCCAGTGGTGCGCGGGGTGGATGTTGACCTCGATCACGCCCGGGTCGGGGGTGACTTGCAGCATCTTCAGGCGCGGGTCGCGTGGGGGCGGGTAGCCTTCCAGCACCACCTTCACGCCCAGCTTCTCGGCGGTGGCCTCGATGGCGGCCAGCAGGTCCAGGTAGTCTTCCAGGCGGGCCAGCGGCGGCATGAACACGTACAGGTGGCTGGTTTTGCCGCCGTGTTTCACCTCGGCCTTGGGGCCGTTGGCGCGGTGGGGGTCGCGGGCTTCCACACACAGGGCGGTGCGGGTGAGCCAGGCGGCCGATTCGCCGCGCTGCGGGTAGCGGCCTTCAGCAGGGCGGCCCGGCGTGGCCACGTTGCCCATGCCGTCGCCGTTGTAGGCCTGGGCGGGCGGGGCCTGGCTGGGGTCTGCTGGCACATAGGCACTGCCTTGCAGCGACACCACGCCGCCTTCGGCAAAACCACCGCCCACGGTGTGGGCCTGATAGGCCGTGCCACCCGTGTTCAACCCGGCATATTGCGCCTTGATGGCCGTGCCCTCGGGCAGGGCATCGCGCGGGGCGCTGGGGTCTTGTTCGATGTGGTACGGGTAGTCCGCCGCCGACACCCAGGGCAGCGAGTCCAGCGGCAGGCGGTAGCCCATGGGCGAGTCGCCGGGGATGAGGTACATGCGCTCGTCGCGGAAGAACCAGGGGCCGGTGGTCCACACCGTGCCGCTCAGGCGCGGTTTGGCGTTGGCCTGGCCCTGGTTGGCCTGGACGGGCAGCACATAACCCACCACCGACTCCAGCCCCTGGCTGAACACGCGGCGCAGGCGCACGCGCTCCAGCTCGTCGCCCAGCTTGGAGTCGAACGGGTCCACGTTGACCGGCAGCTTGCGTTCGCGCCACAGGTAGTACCAGGTGTCCTCGTAACCGGGGGTGATGTACTGGGTGGACAGGCCCAGCTTGCGCGCCAGCGTCTGGGTGAAGCGGCGGGCGTCGTCGGCGGTGTACTGGGCCGGGTCGCGCTCGTCGGCAAACAGCGCGGGGTTGTGCCAGGTGGGCTGGCCGTCGGCCCGCCAGAAGATCGACAGGGCCCAGCGCGGCAGCTGCTCGCCCGGGTACCACTTGCCCTGGCCCAGGTGCAAGAAGCCGCCGTCGCCGTACTCGGCCCGCAGGCGGTGCACCAGCTCGGTGGCGTAGCCGCGCTTGGTGGGGCCCAGGGCATCGGTGTTCCATTCGGCGGCGTCGCGGTCGGAGGTGGCCACAAACGTGGGTTCACCCCCCATGGTCAGGCGCACGTCGCCAGCCTCCAGGCGCTGGTCCACGGTCTCGCCCAGGGCGGTGATGGCCTGCCACTGCGCGTCAGAGTAGGGCGCGGTGACGCGGGGCGACTCGTACACCCGCGTGACCTGCATGTGGTGGGCAAAGCTCACCTCGCACTCGTCCAGTCCGCCCTCGATGGGTGCGGCGCTGGAGGGCTGCGGCGTGCAGGCCAGCGGAATGTGGCCTTCCCCGGCCAGCAGACCGCTGGTGGGGTCCAGCCCGATCCAGCCCGCGCCAGGCAGGAAGACCTCACACCAAGCGTGCAGGTCGGTGAAGTCGGCCTCGGGGCCGCTGGGGCCGTCGATGGATTTCACGTCAGGCGTGAGCTGGATCAGGTAGCCCGACACAAACCGTGCCGCCAGCCCCATGTGGCGCAGCAGCTGCACCAACAGCCAACCACTGTCGCGGCAGGAGCCGGTGCGCAGGGTCAGCGTTTCCTCGGGCGTCTGCACGCCCGGCTCCATGCGGATGGTGTAGCCAATGTCGCCTTGCAGGCGCTGGTTGATGTCCACCAGAAAGTCGATGGTGCGCCGCTTTTCACGCGAAATGCCGTCCAGGTAGGCCTGCACCCGGGGCGTCAGCGGCTCGGTGGCCAGGTAGGGGGCCAGTTCCTTGCGCTGGTCGGCGCTGTAGCCGAAGGGGAAGTTCTCGGCCTGCGGCTCCAGGAAGAAGTCGAAGGGGTTGTACACCGCCATTTCCACCACCAGGTCCACCGTGACCTTGAACTCGCGCGTGGCCTCGGGGAACACCAGCCGCGCCTGGTAGTTGGCAAACGGGTCTTGCTGCCAGTTGATGAAGTGCTCCCCCGGCTCGATGCGTTGGCTGTACGACAGCACCTTGGTGCGGCTGTGCGGCGCAGGGCGCAGACGCACCACCTGGGGGCCGAGCTTCACCAGCCGGTCGTAGGAATAATGGGTGACGTGGTTCAGGGCGACGTGGATGGCCATGCCTGGGACTTTCTGCGAGGGAGAAACAAATGGGTCAACACATTGTGAACGTCTTGTGTGTAGCAAGTCCTGCGCCATGACGCATCGCTGGGTCAAACAGGCTTCCCGCGCCGGGCTGCCGCTGGCCTGGTTGTGGCCTGCGGCCTTGTGCGGGTGGGTGCTGGGCACGGTGGCGGTGGTGTGGCAGCCCCAGTTGTGGGTGGCTGATGTTTACAAGGTTTTTTGGCTTCTAGCGCTTTTTCTGATTGCACTGGCAGCTCTTGTTTTGGGAGTCTTCAGGCAGCGCTCCCCTGCGCCCTGGCAACCGGGTGGGGTGGCGCTGGTGGCCACCTGGGGGTTGATGCTGATGGGGTCCGCCGGGCTGACCGGGCAGCGTGCACTGACGCAACAGGCCCAGTGGTTGCCCCCGGCCTGGGAAGGAAAGACCCTGCAACTGGAAGGCCGTGTGGCCGCCGTGCCCACCGCCACGCCCCTGGGCTGGCGGGTGCTGCTGGACGTGCAGCGCATCCTCACCCCCGGCGCGCCCACGCCCGAGCGGGTGCTGCTGTTCTGGCCCGTGGCCGCCAAGCCGCAGGCCCCTGCCGACCCCGGCGCCACCCCCGGCCCGCATGCCGACGAGGTGTGGCGCCTGAGCGTGCGCCTGCGCCGCCCCCACGGGCTGGCCAACCCGCATGGGTTTGACAGCGAGTTGTGGATGTGGGAGCAGGGCCTGGCCGCCACCGGCTCGGTGCGCCAGGGCCGTGCCGACCCGCCGCCCCAGCGCCTACAGGCGGCGGGCTGGGGGCTGCAACCGCTGCGCGAAGCCGTGCGCGACCGCATCCAGCGCACGCTGTTGGCCGACCCACCCAAACCATCCAGTCCGCCCGACGCTGCGGCCCACCCTCCGTCGGCGCAGGCCCCCACGCCCGATCGCCTGCGGGTGGCCGCGGTGTTGTCGGCCCTGGTCATGGGCGACCAAAGCGCCATTGCGCAGGCCGATTGGGACGTGTTCCGCGCCACCGGCGTGGGACATTTGGTGAGTGTGTCGGGCCTGCACATCACGCTGTGGGCGTGGTTGATGACCTTGGCCGTGGCGCGGCTGTGGCGGGCCTTGCCCCGTTGGGCACCCGTTTGGGGCGTGCGCCTGCTGTGGCGCTGCCCGGCGCCCACCGCTGCGGCCTGGGGCGGGTTGGCGCTGGCCGCAGCCTATGCGGCGTTTGCCGGTTGGGGCGTGCCTGCCCAGCGCACCCTGGTGATGCTGGCGGTGGCCACCCTGCTGCGGCAAGGTGCGCGGCGCTGGCCCGGGGCTTTGGTGATGCTCACCGCCCTGGCCGCGGTGCTGGCCTGGGACCCCTGGGCGGTGCTGCAAGCGGGTTTTTGGCTCAGCTTTGGTGCAGTGGCGGTGTTGATGAGCGCCGACACCCGCCCCATGCTGCCGATGTCAGACCTTGATGGCCTCGATGCGCCCGCCCCACCAGGCCCATGGACCCAGCGCTGGCAGGCGGTGAAAGACGGCGTGCACACCCAGACCCGCCTCACCGTGGTGCTGGCCCCGCTCACGCTGCTGCTGTTCGGGCAGGTGTCGGTGGTGGGCTGGCTGGCCAACCTGGTGGCCATTCCGGCGGTCACGTTGTTCATCACCCCGCTGGCGCTGGCCGGGGTGCTGTGGTCCGGCCTGTGGACGCTGGCCGCCGGGGTGTTGGAGGCAGGCATGGCGGGCCTGGGCTGGTTGTCCACCTGGCCGGGGGCCAGCGTGCAAGGGGCCGTGCCGCCGCTGGGCTGGGGCGTGCTGGCGGTGCTGGGGGCGTGGGTGGCCGTGTTGCCCTGGCCGCCGGGCGTGCGCGTGCTGGGCCTGCTGGCGCTGCTGCCCGCCGTTGTGTGGCAGGCCCCGCGCCCGGCGTGGGGTCAGTTCGAGCTGCTGGCCGCCGACGTGGGGCAGGGCAGCGCGGTGCTCATCCGCACCGCCCATGCCAGCGTGTTGTACGACGCCGGTCCGCGTTGGGGCCCGGGCAGCGATGCCGGTCAGCGCGTGCTGCTGCCGCTGCTGACGGCGTTGGGCGAACAGCCCAGTCACCTGGTCCTGAGCCACCGCGACGCCGATCATGTGGGCGGTGCCCCTGCGCTGCTGCGCACCTGGCCCCGGCTGCAGGTGTGGGCCAGTTTTGCCCCCCAGGCCCTGGCGGGCGTGGCCGATTGGCCCGCCAGCCCACCCGCGCACTGGCAAGCCTGCTGGGCGGGGCAGGGCTGGACGCAGGACGGCGTGCGTTTTGAATGGCTGCACCCCAGCCCCGATCTGCACCTGCCGGAGCGCGACACCAACAACCGCTCGTGTGTGCTGCGCGTGCAGGGGCAGGGCGCTGCGGCCCTGCTCACCGGCGACCTGGACGCCGCACACGAGGCTGCGCTGGTGGCCCGGCAGGTGGCGGCCCAGGGTGCCGAGCCCCGTGGCGATTCAAGCGCCAGTGCCAAGGCCGATCTGACGGCTGACTTGAAGGCCGACCTGTTGATGGCCCCGCACCACGGCAGCCGCCACTCGTCCAGCCCCGCGCTGTTGCAGGCGGTGCAGCCGCGCTGGGTGGTGGCGCAGGCGGGTTACCGCAACCGCTACGGCCACCCGGCCCCCGAGGTGCTGGCGCGGTACCAGGCCCAGGGTGTGCCCTGGCGAACCTCCCCCGACTGCGGTGCCGCCCGTTGGCGCAGCGACCAACCCGAGCGCCTGCACTGCTGGCGTGACGAGCAGCCCCGGCACTGGCAACCCATGGCGCTGCGGCGTGCCGTGGAACACGACAGCCCGGCGGCGGATGACAACGCGGGGCCCGACGGCTGATCAGAACAGCAGCATGCTCAGGCCGTAGGCCACGGCGGCCACGAAGGCGCTGGCCGGGATGGTGAAAATCCAGGCCCACACGATGTTGCCCGCCACACCCCAGCGCACGGCGCTGGCCCGTTGGGTGGAGCCCACGCCCACAATGGCCCCGGTGATGGTGTGGGTGGTGGAAACCGGAATGCCCAGTGCCGTGGCCAGGAACAGCGTCATGGCCCCGCCGGTTTCGGCGCAGAAACCGCCCACGGGCTTGAGCTTGGTGATCTTCTGGCCCATGGTCTTGACGATGCGCCACCCCCCGAACATGGTGCCCAGGCCAATGGCCGCGTAGCAGCTGATGATGGTCCAGGTGGGGGGGGTGGAATCACCCGCCTCGGCATAACCGGTGGCGATGAGCAGCATCCAGATGATGCCGATGGTCTTTTGCGCGTCGTTGCCGCCGTGGCCCAGGCTGTAGGCCCCGGCTGACACCAGTTGCAGGCGGCGGAACCAGCGGTCCACCTTGGACGGGCGGGTGCGGCGGAAGATCCAGGCCACGGCCACCATCATCAGCGAGCCCAGCACAAAGCCCAGCAGCGGCGACACGAAGATGAAGGCCACGGTTTTCAGCACACCGCCCGACACCAGCGAGCCCACGCCCGACTTGGCAATGACCGAGCCCACAATGCCCCCGATGAGCGCGTGCGACGAGCTGCTGGGGATGCCGTAGTACCAGGTGATGGTGTTCCAGCTGATGGCGCCCACCAGGGCCCCGAAGACCACATGCACATCCACCACCCCCGGCATCACGATGCCCTTGCCCACGGTGGCGGCCACGCTGAGCTTGAAGATGAAGATGGCGACGAAGTTGAAGAAGGCGGCAAACACCACGGCTTGCGCCGGTTTGAGCACGCCGGTGGAGACGACGGTGGCGATGGAGTTGGCCGCATCGTGGAAGCCGTTCATGAAATCGAACAGCAACGCCAGCGCGACCAACAGCACCACCACCCAGAGAGCGACCTGAACGGTTGACATGGGTGCCCTCGGATCAGGAGTTTTCGAGCACGATGCCTTCGATCTGCACGGCCACCAGCTCGCACTTGTCGGAGACGGATTCCAGCAGCTCGTAAATGGCCTTGAGCTTGATGAGCTCGCGCACATCGGCCTCTTCGCGGAACAGCTTGCTCATGGCGGTGCGCATCACGCGGTCGGCGTCGGATTCGAGGCGGTCGATTTCGTCGCAGGTTTTCAGGGCGGCTTCGGCCACGGCGGGGTCGGCGATTTTTTCCAGCATGCCCACGGCGTTCTTGACCCGCTCGGCGCACTTGACGTTGATTTCGGTCAGACGCGTCATGGCTTCGGTCATGGTGTGCACGTCGTACAGGGCCATGGTTTCGGCGCAGTCCTGGATCATGTCCACCACGTCGTCCATGGTGTTGATGAGGCCGTGGATCTGTTCGCGGTCAATCGGGGTGATGAAGGTGGTGTGGATGGCGCGGTTCACCTCGATGGTGATGCGGTCGGCGGCGCTTTCGGCGCGGTCCACGTCTTGGCCGTGTTTGTCGCGCAGGGATGAATCTGCGTAATTGGCCACCAGTTGCGAGAAGGCATGTGCAGCCTCGACCACATGGGTGGCATGTTGGTTGAACATTTCAAAAAAATTGCCTTCTTTGGGCAACAGCTTCCCAAACAACATGGTGGGCTCCGGAAAAAAGTGGGGGTGATGCAGCCCGTCGCCCGGGTCGGGGCGTGACGGGAATGTGTCGGTATGACAAACCTGTGAATTTTACCCGCCGCCTGCGGGTGCTCAGGGGGCTGTCAGCGGGCGTTCAGGGCCTGCAGCAGGCGTTGCCCGGCCCGCCCGGTGACCGCGTGGCCCAGGCGGGTCTGTTCGGCCCGGATGGCGGCGCGGCTTTTGTCGCCCAGCATGCCGTCAATGGTGCCGATGTCGTGGCCCTTCAGTTGCAGCAGGGCTTGCAGCTCGCGCCGCTGGGCGCGGGACAGGCCCAGGTCGTCGGTGGGCCAGGGTGTGACAAAGGCGGGGGCTCCGCGCATGCGGTCGGCCAGGTGGGCAATGGCCAGGCCGTAGCTTTCGGCGGCGTTGTAGCTGTAGATGGCGTCGAAGTTGCGGCTGACCAGGAACAACGGCCCCACCTCGCCCTGTGGTCCCTTGGGGGCCATCAGGCCCAGCGGGGTGTCGGGCGGGAACACGGCGGACAGCGGCCTGCCGTCGGCGGTGCGCAGCCCGCGTTCCGCCCAGGTGGCGGCGCTGCGTTTGGTCTTGCGCCCTTCGCCTTGCAGGCTGGCGGCATTGGCCTGGGGCCACACCACCTCCACCCCCCAGGCCAGCCCGGGCGTCCAGCCCGCTTGCTTGAGGAAGTGGGCGGTGGAGGCCAGGGCGTCGGGCACGCTGGCGGTGAGGTCGCGGCGGCCGTCGCCGTCAAAGTCCACGGCCAGCCGCTCGTAGGTGGTGGGCATGAACTGGGTGTGGCCAAAGGCCCCGGCCCACGAGCCCACCAGCGCCTCGGGGGCCACGTCGCCCGCCTGGGCAATGCGCAGGGTGGCAAACAGTTCTTTCTGGAAGAACGCTTGGCGGCGGCCCGCACAACTGAGCGTGCCCAGCGCCTGCACCAGCGGGTAGCGGCCAAAACCCTGGCCGAAGTTGCTCTCCACGCCCCACACCGCCACCACGGTGGCGGCGGGGACGCCGTAGGTTTGCTCCACACGCTGGAGGGTGTCGGCATGGTCGGCCAGGCGCTGGCGGCCATCGGCCACGCGCTCGTCGTCCACCAGGGCGGCCATGTAGTCCCAGATGGGGGTTTTGAACTCGGGCTGGTTGTCCAGTTTGTCCAGCACCGAGGGGTCGGGCTGCACCCCGGCCAGCAGGCGGCTCCAGGTGTCGGGGCGCACGCCGTTGTGCTGGGCCACGGGTTGCAGGCGTTGCAGGCAGTCGGTCCAGGCGCGGTCGCTGAGCGCGGCGGGGGCGGATGAGGCGGACGCTGAGGTGGTGGCGCTGGCGGAGGTCTGGGCCTGCGCGGGCACGGCGGCGGCGCAGGCCAGGCCCAGCAGCACCCATGCGGGCAGGGATGGGCGGGTCAGGCGGGGGCGGAAGGAGGGCAGCAAAGCAGGCATGTTTACAAGGAAAATTGGCTTCCAGCGCTTATATATAAAGCGCAAGCAGCTATGAAATTTGATGTTTTGCGGCGAGAGCGTGTGGGTGGCGCGGTGCGGACGGGGTGCCTGTGCCGTGGCTCAGGCGGCCCAGGTGGCACCGTGTTCGGGCACGGTCACGGTGGTGGTGGCCCCGCCGGCCTGGATGCGTTGGCGCAGCTGGTCGGACGCTTCCGGGTCGCCGTGCACCACAAACACCTGCTGCGGTGGGTGGGGCATGGCATTCAGCCAGGCCAGCAGTTGCGAGGCGTCGGCATGCGCCGAGGCCGAGGCCAGGGTGACGCACTCGGCCCGCACCGGGATGTCTTGCCCGTGCATGCGCAGGGTGGGGGCGCCTTGCGCGAGGATGGCCCCGCGGGTGCCCGGGGCCTGGTAGCCGGTGAGGATGACCATGTTGCGGTGGTCGGGCAGGGCCTGGGCCAGGTGGTGCAGCACCCGCCCGCCGGTGGCCATGCCGCTGGCCGAGAGGATGACCTTGGGCCCCATGCGCTGGGCAATGGCTTTGGATTCATCCACCGTGGCCGTCATGGTGGCGGCGTGTTCCATGGCGTGGCATTCGGTGGCGCTGAGGCGGTGTTCGCCCAGGTGCTGGCCGTACAGCCCGGTGGTGTGGATGGCCATGGGGCTGTCGAGGTAGAGGGGCAGGTGCCGTGGCAGCGCCCCCTGGGCCTTGAGTTGCGCCAGCGTGTGCAGCAGCGCCTGTGCCCGGCCCACGGCAAACACCGGCACCACGGCGGTGCCGCCACGGTTGGCCACGCGCAACAGCGCGGGCAGCAGTTCCTCGGCCAGGTGTTCCTCCGGGTGGGTGCGGTCGCCGTAGGTGGACTCCAGCAGCACCGTGTCGGCCTGCGGCGGGGTTTCGGGAGGAAGCATCAGCACGTCGTCGGGGCGGCCCAGGTCACCCGAGAACAGGATGCGCCGCCCGCCCACCTCCAGCAGCAGGCTGGCGGCGCCCAGGATGTGGCCTGCGCCCTGAAAGCGCGCGGTCCAGCCGGGAATGGGCTCGAAGCTTTCATGCAAGTGGGTGGCCTTGACGTGCTTCAGGCTGCGCCGGGCGTCGTCCTCGGTGTACAGCGGCAGGGCCGGGTTGTGTTTGGAAAAGCCCTTGCGGTTGGCAAAGGCGGCGTCGTCTTCCTGGATGTGGCCGCTGTCGGGCAGCAGGATCTGGAGCAGGTCGCGCGTGGCGCTGGTGCACCACACCTTGCCTTTGAAGCCCTCGCGCACCAGCAGGGGCACGTAGCCGCTGTGGTCCAGGTGGGCGTGGGTGAGGACCACGGCGTCCACATGGTTGGGCTCCACCGGCAGGGGCCGCCAGTTGCGCAGGCGCAGCTGTTTGTAGCCCTGGAACAGCCCACAGTCCACCAGCAGTTGCCGCCCTCCGTGTTGCACGAGGTACTTGGAGCCGGTGACGGTACCGGCTCCACCCAGGAAGGTGATGTTGACGCTCATGGGCACAGTGTAGACACCGCGCCCCTGGGTGTGCACTCAGGTGTGCACTCAGGTGGGGGTGGCGGGCGGGGTTTCGGTGCGCGCGCGGGCGCGGTTGAGTGTGGCGGCGGCTTCGATGGGGTGGAGGCCGTACATGTCGGCAAACTCGTTCACGGTCTTGCCGCTGGCCTCGAAGGCTTGCAGCAGCGCCTGGTCGCGGGCCACGCGGGAGGCCAGGTCGGCCATGGCCTCGTCCAGGATGGCGTTGGCGTCTTCGTCGCGGGTGCGAACCAGTTGGGCGTAGTCCAGCGGGGCCAGGGTGGAGGCTTCGGCGGCCTGCACCATGCGGCTGCGCAGCTCGGCGCGCACGTCTTGCCCGGTGCGCTGGTGTTTGCGTTTGAACACCTCCAGCAGCGAGTGGTGCTGGTGCTCGGGGGCCACGGCTTCCACCGCGGTGCCGCTCAGGTCGTGGCGGGGCTGGCCCGAGGCCATGGCGGTGAGGTAGCGGGTGGAGCGGGTGTGCAGGCCCAGGGCTTCCTTCAGGCCGTCCTTGGTGAGTTGCTCGGGGTGGGCGGCCAGCAGGTCGTGCAGGATGCCGCGCTTGAGCGGCAGCAGCTTGGGGCCGAACAGCGCGGGGTACAGCTCGGCCAGCTGGGCCAGCACCGGGTGCTGGGGCTTGGCGGGCTTTTGGGGACCGTTGCGAGGACCGGCGGGGCGCCCGTTGCCCTGGCCACGGCCTGCCGGACGGGGGCCACCACGGCGGCCCTGGGGCCGCGGGCCACGGGGGGCTTGCTCTGCGGCGGGGGGCGTGGGGCTGGCTGGGGCCTGCGCCTCTGGGGAGGCGGGGGCGGAATCAGCAGCAGAGACGCTTGCAGAAACGGCAACGGAAAGGGCCGCAGTTTCGGGCGTGGAATCGGTGGGGGCGGAGGCGCTGTCGGTCATGGCATGGGGGGCAACGCGTGGCGGCCCCGAAGTCACAAAACCCCGCATCATGCCAGCAAGCCGGGGCATGTACGCCATGCGGCGTATGAAGTGGGTATGAGGCGGCCCAGTACGCCATGCGGCGTACAGACGCTCCAGCGGCTTTTCCCGAGGATTGAGCCATCCGATTCACCAACCCTTGGAGCCCCGCACCATGCAAGCCTCTTCCAACGCGTCCCGCCGCTTCACCCTCAAGGCCTTGTCCGTCGCAGCCCTGCTGTCGGCCACCGGCCTGTCCGCCCACGCCGCCGACACCATCAAGGTGGGCGTGCTGCACAGCCTGTCGGGCACCATGGCCATTTCCGAGACCGTGCTGAAAGACACGGTGCTGATGGCCATTGACGAAATCAACGCCAAGGGCGGCGTGCTGGGCAAGAAGCTGGAGCCCGTGGTGGTGGACCCGGCCTCCAACTGGCCCCTGTTCGCTGAAAAGACCAAACAACTGCTGGGCCAGGACAAGGTCTCCGTCATCTTCGGTTGCTGGACCAGCGTGAGCCGCAAGTCGGTGCTGCCCGTGGTGGAGGAAATGAACGGCCTGCTGTTCTACCCCGTGCAATACGAAGGTGAAGAACTCAGCAAAAACGTGTTCTACACCGGTGCCGCGCCCAACCAGCAGGCCATTCCCGCCGTGGAATACCTGATGAGCAAGGACGGCGGCGGTGCCAAGCGTTTTGTGCTGCTGGGCACCGACTACGTGTACCCCCGCACCACCAACAAGATCCTGCGCGCCTTCCTGAAAAGCAAGGGCGTGAAGGACAGCGACATCGACGAAAAGTACACCCCCTTCGGTCACAGCGATTACCAGACCATCGTGGCCGACATCAAGAAGTTCAGCGCCGGTGGCAAGACCGCGGTGATCTCCACCATCAACGGTGACTCCAACGTGCCCTTCTACAAGGAACTGGGCAACGCCGGCCTGAAGGCCAAGGACGTGCCGGTGGTGGCCTTCTCCGTGGGTGAAGAAGAACTGCGTGGCGTGGACACCAAACCCCTGGTGGGCCACCTGGCCGCCTGGAACTACTTCATGAGCATCAAGAACCCGGCCAACACCGAGTTCATCAAGAAGTGGAGCGACTACGCCAAGGCCAAGGGCATTGCCGGCCACAAGGACAAGCCGCTGACCAACGACCCCATGGAAGCCACCTACATCGGCATTCACATGTGGAAGCAGGCCGTGGAAAAGGCCAAGACCACCGACGTGGACAAGGTCATCGCCGCCATGGCCGGTCAGACCTTCCAGGCCCCGGGTGGCTTCACCTCCAAGATGGACGAAAAGAACCACCACCTGCACAAGCCCGTGTTCATTGGCGAAGTGAAGGCCGACGGCCAGTTCAACGTGGTGTGGAAGACCCCCGGCCCCGTGAAGGCCCAGCCCTGGAGCCCCTTCATCGAAGGCAACGACAAGAAGAAGGACGAGCCCGAGAAGAAGTGATTTGGGGTTGAGTCAGAGCGAAACCCGGACCGGCAACGGTTCGGGTTTTTTTCCATGGTGACCACCCTACTTGGTGGTGGGGGCCTGCATCCGGTCCATCATCATCTGCATCATGGACTGCATCATGTCCATGCGCTTTTCCATCATCTGGTGGTGGGCCATCATGTCCATGGGCATCTTGCCCATCATGCTGCCCTTGTCGGCGCCACCCTTCATGCCCATGCCACCGCGCATGCCGTCCATCACGGACATGGCGTCCTGCATGGACTTCATGGCCTCGGGCATCAGCGCCATGCGTTCTTCGGGGGTTTTGGCCGCCATGAACTTCTGGTGCATCTCCCGCATGGCCTTCATCTGTGCATCCATCTGGCCCATTTTTTCCATCGTGCCTTTGTCCATGGCCGCGGGCTTGGGTGCGGGCTGGGGGGCCGAGGTTGCCTCGGCCGGATGGTGGGCCGAATGGTCTTCGGCCTTGCTGTCCTGTGCCCATGCACCGGTGCCGACAAACGCCAGCGACAGGGCCAGTACCAGACGCGATGCGGTTAAACCAACAGCACGGGATTGCATGATGAACTTCCTTTCGATGCCATGTTGCCGCCCCGGAGCAACAAAAGTGAATGGGGCCATGGCTGGTACTGCGCCTGTCTTGGCGCCGAAGGGCGACACAACCACAAGCCACCCAGCCCCATGAACCGCACAGAGCCCATACAACGGTCACCACTCCTCTGCCTCTGAATCGCTCTGTGTCGGCAGTTTAGGAGCCGGATGCCGCTGCCAACATGACGTCAGCATTACGTTTTTGTCAGGTTCTGGGGGGCGCTTGCAAACGCGCTTTTCCCCGTCACGTCGTTGACGTCGGGGCTGCACCGATCACGAAACAGGCGTAGGCTTGTGCCACCACAACTCAGGGAGCGACACATGACCCAACAAATTTCGGGCCGATGCATGTTCATCTGGCAACTGGCCCCGGTCCTCAAGACCGAGCTGGGCGTTCAGGGCCTGGTGGCCAAGGCCAAGGCTGCGGGCCTGAGCGGCGTGTGGATCAAGGTGGCCGACGCCGCCAAGCCGTTTGCCAACGTGGCCACACCCGCGGCGCAGCAAGACTTTGTGCAGGTGCGCGACGCGCTGCGGGCCGCAGGCATCAGCGTGTGGGGCTGGCAGGTGCCCTACGGCAAGACCGTGGCCCAGGCCACCGCCGAGGCCGATTGCGCGATCGGTCTGGCCACCTCGCTCGACCTGGACGGCATGCTCATGGACGCCGAGGGCGGCGCAGGCTACTTCACCGGCGGCCCCACGGTGGCCCAGGCTTACGCCGAGCGCCTGGCCGACCAACTGGGCCAGCAGAACCGCGGCCTGGCCATTTGCGGCAACGACATTCCCAGCAACTTCCCCAACTACCCGTTTGCCACCTTTGCGCAGTACGCGCAGTTCAACACCCCCCAGGTGTACTACGGCGGCAGCCCCAGCGTGGCCAACCGGCTGGACCGCGCCATCACCGCCAATGCGGGCTTTGACCTGCCGTTTGTGCCCGTGGGCGCTGCGTGGCTGGGCGACGGCGGCGGATGCGCCTCCGCATCGGCCTGCGCAGAACGCGCCCGGGAGTTCCTGCGCCTGGTGGACGCCCACGGCTTTGTGGGGTGCAGCTTCTGGCACTGGCAAGCGGCTCCGTCGGCGTTCTGGGAGGTGCTGATCGACACGCCTGCGGGGGGCTGAGGGGGGCAAAACGCCTGCTCGGCGGGGTCACTCATCGCGGCGTTTGGTCAGGCCGGAGAGCACGGCCACCAGCAGCAAACTGGCCACCCACCCAAACATGATTTCGAACCAGACGAACAGGCGCACAACGTGCTTGAACGTCCAGTGGTCCAAAAGCTCCTCGTCCCAGGTGGCCTTGGGGGTGGGGATCAGGGGGGCCCAGTCCTGTTCCTGCTGCAAATTCACCACCGGCAGCAGCACATCCAGTGAATACATCAGCGGACTGAAGCCGGTGTACTCCTCGGGCAGGTCTTCGCACAGGTACCAATTGTCTTTGCAGCATGGGTATTTTTGGAACACCAGCGGGTTGCTCGGCCCCATCACCCCTTGCAGGGCCGCCGCCCAATACACCGCCGCGCAAACCAGCCACACACACACCATCCAAACACCCAGGCGCATGGGGCGGTAGCCATACCCCATCAAGTGCCCAAACGCCGCATGCATGCCTTGGGCGGTGGAACGGTACAGGTCTCGTTTCCAGCCAGGCCAAGCCTTGGGCGTTTGCCCAATCAGGTGGGTGGCGCGCAAATGGTCTTCCAGCGCAATGGCCACTTGCCGGGCGTCTTCGGTGTGTCCCATGTTGCGCAACACCTGTTGCAGTTGCCTCCAGGGTTGGGGGTGGAAGCTGGCGGCACTGAGGTGATCCTCTGGTTGCTTGTTCAGCCACGCCAGCCGTGTGGTGGCGTCGGTGGGGGCCCCGCCGCCAATGTGCTCGTAGACAAACCCGTCCAACACCACGTCGTCACCCCAGGCGTCGGCATCGTCATTCAACCGGCCCACGCGGGCCGAGGCCAGGCTGACATGGTGTGCGGGTCGCGTCAGCTTTCTGAAAAAGAAGCTGCCGTTCACCACCAAACCATCTGCTCCAAAAGAGAGGCCTTTGCTGCTTTGAAACGTGGCACCTTGGCATGCCAGATTGCCGCCAATCTGTGCGCCCAGCAGGCGAACTGCGCTGGTGGTGGTGAACCCGTTGTTCAGAAACACGCTACCTTTGATGGCAGCCCTTTCGGCGGACAGCGCATCGCCGTCTTTCCCGTCCAGTTTCGCACCCCCGCAGTCCAAGGTTCCGTCAATCTGAGCCCCCAGCAGGCGAACTTTGCCGGTGGCGGTAAACCCGTTGTTCAGAAACACGCTACCTTTGATGGCAGCCCTTTCGGCGGACAGCGCATCGCCGCCTTTCCCGTTCAGTTTCGCGCCCCCGCAGCTCAAGGTTCCGTCAATCTGAGCCCCCAGCAGGCGAACTTTGCCGGTGGCGGTAAACCCGTTGTTCAGAAACACGCTGCCTTTGATGACAGCCCTGTCAGCGCACAGCGCATCACCGTCTTTCCCGTCCAGTTTCGCACCACTGCATTCCAGAACGCTGCCAATCTGTGCGCTCAGCAGGCGAACCGTGCCGGTTGCGGTGAACCCGTTGTTTAAGTACACGCTGCCTTTGATGACAGCCTTTCCTGCTGACAGCGCGTCACCGTTTTCCCCGTCAAGTTTCGCGCCGTTGCATGCCAAATCTCCGCCAATCTGCGCGCCCAGCAGGCAAACCTTGCCGATGGCAGTGAACCCCTCGTTCAGAAACACGCCGCCGTTGATGACAGCCCTGTCGGCTGACAGCGCGACATCGCCTTTCCCGTCCAGTTTCGCGCCACTGCATCCCAGATCTCCGCCAATCTGTGCGCCCAGCAGGCGCACCTTGCCGGTGGCAACGAAACAGTCGCCCAGAAAAACGTCATCGCGGCATTTGAGTCCATCAGCGATCAGACCGGGGACCTGGCTGCCAGCCAGGTTGAATGCACCGGTCACCCGTGTACGTTCCAGCACCAAGCTGGCTTCAAAGTGGGCATGTTCGAGTGCCAAGCTGGTGGGTACGGTGGCATCCGTCAGGTCGAGCGCTCCCGTCACCCATCCCCCACGCAGTTGAACGCCGCGCTCGTGGATGGGCACTTCGTCGCTGCCGCCCAGCACCAAGAAGCGGAGGAAGTCGGCACGCACCGTGTTGGCATGCGACTCGGCGGACGGGCGGCTGTCCCCAAGGTTGGCAGGCAGGCCGGATTTGCAGGCGTCAAGCAGCTGGACCTCAGCCGGTGTCAGTGGTTTGAATTCGGCCAGGGTGCGGCCCGTGGGATGTTGTTTCAAGCATGCCTCCGCTTCAAGCTTGTTGGTGGGTGGTGAAGATAGCTCAGTGTTGTGCCCGCCGTGGATCCCCCGTTTTCTTGCAAATCGAAGTTTCAAGTTTCGTTTTGCAAACGGGGTGGAACGTTTGCAAGAAAAATCCGACCCTACCGCTTTCAAATCAATCGCAAGCAGCTATCAAAAACATAGTTTCCAGTCCCACCCATCCCCCGGGTTTGGGAGGCTTGCCGCCCGCGCACCGGCTCCGTAGCATGCGTGCGGTGCGCCACCCGGGCCGACAGAGCCGACCAGACAGGCGGGGGTGCATGGGCGGGCCGCAGGGCCGCCCTTGTGTCAACCAACTTCAGGGACGGACCGCATGCAAATCGACTTTCACCACGCCGTGACTTACCTGGTGGCCCGCTTGGCGGGTTTTGGCCCCCCAGAGGCCACCACCATTGCCCACAGCGCCCAGTACGTGGATGACGCCACCAACGCCGGCACCGTCCAGTTTGACAACGGGGCGCAGTACACCCGCATCGCCTCGGCGCACAAGATGCTGGACTACAAGAACATGGACGACCTGGCCGACCACCTGGTGTGGCTGCCGTTCCACTTTCTGCCCGGCAACAACGGCGAGCCCGCGCCCGCCGCGCCGCAGAACCTCAGCACCGAGCAGTACCTGGAACGCTGCGTGACCCGCCCCAACAGCCCGGTGGCCCAGGAAATGATGAAAGACGTGCTGCGCCGACAAGACCGCCCCTACGCGCTGCACCGCCTGGGCATTGCCAGCCATGTGTACGTGGACACCTGGGCCCACCAGGGTTTTGTGGGCTACCCACACAAGCGCAACCAGGCCAAGAACATCCGCACCCCGCAGCCGGAACGGGCCAACGGGCTGCGTGAGCGCTTGAAAGACTTGTTTGGCGACGTGGTGGACAACATCGCGGGCCGTGTGGTGGGCGACGTGTTGCCCCTGGGGCACGGGGCCGTGCTGTCGTTTCCCGACCAGCCCTGCCTGGTGTGGTCGTACACCAATGGCCTGGGCGAAGCGGTCAAGCGCGACAACCCCCGCGACTTTTCCGAGGCGGCGCGCCAGCTGTTCCAGTGCTTCAAGCGCTACCGCGACTACCCCCAGCAGCGTGAGGCGGTGTTTGCCCACGACTACCCCCTGCCGCAGCCCGCGTTTGACCAACTGGACCAGCACCTGCGCAGCTTCACCGACGAAAACGGCGACCACCGCCACGCCCAGTGGCTGGCCGCCTTCAAGGCCGGTGTGTACGGCTTCACCGATTGCCCCAGCTACGTGGCCAAGGGCGTGGGGTCGTGGAAGCACCAGGCCCTGGGCACCACCGAGGCGGTGGACGTGGTGTCAGCCACCTACCCCTACCAAGCCAGCTTCCTCAGCAGCGACTGGAAGCACTTTCACGACGCGCTGCAAATCCACCGCCTGCACATCCTCAACGAGCTGCTGCCACGCTTTGGGCTGACGGCGGCCTGAGTGCGTCTGAAAGTGTGGCCGCCGCCTTGAACGCGGGTTTGGCAAACAGGTAGCCCTGCATCAGGTCAATGCCCGCGTGGTGCAGGAAGTCGCGCTCGGCCACGGTCTCGATGCCTTCGGCAATCACCTGGATGCCCATGTCGGCGCACAGCCGCACCAGGTTGCACACGATGGCCTGGCGTGCCGGGTGGCGGTCCACATGGCGCACCAGGTCCATGTCGATCTTGATGATGTCGGGCTGGAAATCGGCCAGCAGCTTCAGGCCCGCGTAGCCTGCACCAAAGTCGTCGATGGCGGTTTTGAAGCCCAGCCGCTTGTACTCCCGCAGGATTTGGGCGAACCAGGGGCCGTCTTCCACACGCTCGCCCTCGGTCACTTCAAAAATGATGCGCTCCAGCGGAAACCCGTGGGCCTGCGCCGCGGCCAGGGTGGTGCGTATGCAGGTTTCGGGCTGGTAGATGGCGTTGGGCAGGAAGTTGATGGACACCGCCTCGGCCAAGCCCAGTTCGCTGGCACCTTTGATGGCTTTGACGCGGCAGGCCTGGTCAAAACGGTAGCGGTTGTCGTGGTTCACGTGGGCCAGCACCGAGGCCGCGCTTTCGCCCTGAGGGCCGCGCACCAGGGCTTCGTGCGCAAACACGGTGCCGGTGCTCAGCCGGACGATGGGCTGGTAGGCAAAGTCAAACTGGAAATCCAGCCCCGCCGCCTGGGCGCAGCGCTCGCAGTCGGGCAGCGTGCCTGCGAACGGTTGGAAATTCGCAGGGAAACCACGGGTGGCCGACGGCGAGGTGGAGGGGGTCATTCGGCCACTTTAGCGGCTTTCGAAGTGCGACAGGTGATCGGCCAAGTGCATGGCGTGGGCTTGTGCAAGTGCCACGTGGCTCAAGGGGCCGTGGGCAAAGTGGGGTTGGAGCGCCCACCCGCCCATACGCCACCCGGCGTATTTCCCGTTTTTGGTGCATTGCCCAGAATCGGCGCACCAAGCACCCACGGGGAACCACCACATGCACACGCGTTGGCCCGGCCTGAAACGGCTGGGGATGTTGATAGCTTCACTTTTTGTAGCTGCTCACGCTTATGGATTAAGCGCAGAGGCCGCAAAAAACATGTCAATTGGCGAAGCGGACGACCGCATTGCCGCCATCGCCGCGGCCCTGGCCGCCGAGCCTGACGACAAAACCGCCGCCTTCATCCAGGCGCTGGCCGACGACGCCGTCAAGTTCAAGGGCGAGCAGGTGTTCGTGGTGAAGGACGGGCAGGGCGCCGATCCGGTGACGGGCCAGCCCGTGGCCGTGCCCCCTGATGCCGAAGATGTGATGAACAACAACCGCCTGCGCGGCGAGCTGGACACCGCGCTGGCCGCCCTCAAGCTGCTGGCCCCCAACGTGGCCACCCGCCGCGACGCCGTGGCAGCCCTGCTGAAGGAGCCCAACCCCGCCCTGCTGCCCTTGCTGGACAAGGCGCTGGCCGCCGAGACCGACGCCGCCATCAAGGCCCAGCTGGCGCTGGCCAAGGCCGCCGCCCAACTGGGCAGCGACGACCCCACCCAACGCCTGGCCGCCGCCAAGGCGCTGGCCGACAGCCAAACCCCCGCCACCCAGCTGCTGCTGAACGAGCGCCTGTCGCAAGAAACCGACCCGGCGGTGAAGTCCGCCCTGTCGGCCAGCCTCAAGACCATCACCGACGGCCTGAAACTGGGCGAGGTGCTGGGCACGTTGTTCACCGGCGTCAGCCTGGGCTCGGTGCTGCTGCTGGTGGCGCTGGGCCTGGCCATCACCTACGGGTTGATGGGCGTGATCAACATGGCGCACGGCGAGCTGATGATGATTGGTGCCTACGCCACCTACGTGGTGCAGGGCCTGTTTCGCAGTTACCTGCCGGGCGCGTTCGATTGGTATTTGGTGGCCGCGTTGCCGGTGGCCTTTGTCACCTCGGCCCTGGTGGGTGCGGCGCTGGAGCGTGGCGTGCTGCGCTTCTTGTACGGCCGCCCGCTGGAAACCCTGCTGGCCACCTGGGGCATCAGCCTCATGCTGATGCAGGCCGTGCGCAGCCTGTTCGGTGCGCAGAACGTGGGCGTGGAAAACCCCAGCTGGATGAGCGGCGGCGTGCAGGTGCTGGCCAACCTGACGCTGCCCTACAACCGGCTGGTCATCATCGCGTTTGCCGGGGCCGTGCTGCTGGGCATGGCCTGGTTGATTGGCCACACCCGGCTGGGCCTGTTTGTGCGCGGCGTCACGCAGAACCGCCCCATGGCCAGTTGCATGGGCGTGAACACCGCCCGCATCGACACCTACGCCTTTGCCCTGGGCAGCGGCATTGCCGGGCTGGCCGGTTGCGCCCTGAGCCAGGTGGGCAACGTGGGGCCGGACCTGGGGCAGAACTACATCGTTGACGCCTTCATGGTGGTGGTGGTGGGCGGTGTGGGCCAGCTGGCCGGGGCGGTGTACGCCGCGCTGGGGCTGGGCATGGCCGCCAAGCTGCTGGAGGGCTGGACCGGCGCCGTGCTGGCCAAGATTGCCGTGCTGGTGTTCATCATCGTGTTCATCCAGAAGCGGCCCCAAGGGATTTTTGCGATGAAGGGACGGGAAGCATGAATGCGATGGTGTCTTTGCCTGCACGCCAGCCGCTGCTGTCGCGCAGCGGCTGGGCGGGCTTTGGGGTGGCCCTGGTCGCGGTGTGCGCCGTGGCCCCCGCCCTCAACCTTTGGGTGCCTGCGGGCAGCCTGTTCCACCTGAGCGACTACGGCGTGGCGCTGGTGGGCAAGATCATGTGTTTTGCCATCTGCGCGCTGGCCATGGACCTGATCTGGGGCTACACCGGCATCTTGAGCCTGGGCCACGGCCTGTTCTTTGCGCTGGGCGGTTACGCCATGGGCATGTACCTGATGCGCCAGATCGGGCGCGACGGCAACTACCAGAGCGACCTGCCCGATTTCATGGTGTTCCTGGACTGGAAGGAACTGCCCTGGCACTGGGCCTTGAGCGACAGCTTTGCCGCCACCCTGGCGCTGGTGGTGCTGGTGCCCGGTGTGGTGGCGCTGGTGTTCGGCTTCTTTGCCTTTCGCTCGCGCATCAAGGGGGTGTACTTCTCCATCATCACCCAGGCCATGACGTTCGCGGCCATGCTGCTGTTCTTCCGCAACGAGACGGGGTTTGGCGGCAACAACGGCTTCACCGACTTCAAGCGCATCCTGGGCATGCCCTTGGCGACGCAGAACATGCGCATGACGCTGTTTGTGCTGACCGGCTGCACGCTGCTGGGCTTTGTGCTGTTTGGCCGCTGGCTGGTGACCAGCAAGTTCGGGCGGGTGCTGCAAGCCATCCGCGACGCGGAAAGCCGCGTCATGTTCAGCGGCTACAACCCGCTGCCCTACAAGCTCACCATCTGGGTCATTTCCGCCGTGATGTGCGGCGTGGCTGGGGCGCTGTACGTGCCGCAGGTGGGCATCATCAACCCCAGCGAAATGAGCGTGGCCAACAGCATCGAAATTGCCATCTGGGCCGCCGTGGGAGGTCGCGCCACCCTGGTGGGGCCGGTCGTGGGGGCTTTCCTGGTCAACGGGGCCAAGAGTTGGCTCACCGTCACCGCGCCCGAGTTCTGGCTGTATTTCCTGGGCGCACTGTTCATTGCGGTGACGCTGTTCCTGCCCAACGGCGTGGTGGGGCTGGTGAAGAAATTGAAGGGAGCGAAAGCATGACACCGGACCTGATGGAAGCCGGTGCCCAGCGCCTGGCCAAGCAAGCGCCTGTTCTTACCCAAGGGCAGACCGAATCCGGGGGGCGCAGCGCGGGTTTTGGCCGCGTGCACACGCCGGGCGAGGTGGATGTGACGCATGGCCGCATCCTGTACCTGGAGGACGTGCACGTCAGCTTCGACGGCTTCAAGGCCATCAACGGCCTGAGCCTGGACATTGCGCCCGGCGAGCTGCGCTGCATCATCGGCCCCAACGGCGCGGGCAAGACCACGATGATGGACATCATCACCGGCAAGACCCGGCCCGACAGTGGCACCGTGTTCTTTGGCTCCACCATCGACCTGCTGCGCCACCGCGAGGCCGACATTGCCCAGATGGGCATTGGCCGCAAGTTCCAAAAGCCCACGGTGTTCGAGCCCCTCACCGTGTTCGAGAACCTCGAACTCGCCCTCAAGACCCACAAGGGTGTGTGGCCGTCCATGGTGTTCCGCCTGGACAGCGCCCAGAAGGACCGCCTGGCCGAGGTGCTGCACACCATCCACCTGGTCGACCAGGTCAACCGCCCCGCGGGCCTGTTGAGCCACGGGCAGAAGCAGTGGCTGGAAATCGGCATGCTGCTGATGCAAGACCCCAAACTGCTGCTGCTGGACGAACCCGTGGCCGGCATGACCGACGAGGAAACTGCCCGCACCGCCGAGCTGTTCCTCACCCTCAAGGGCAAACACAGCCTCATGGTGGTGGAGCACGACATGGGCTTCATCAAGACCATCAGCGAAAAGGTCACCGTGCTGTGCGACGGCTCGGTGCTGGCCGAGGGCACGCTGGACCAGGTGCAGGCCGATGAACGGGTGATCGAGGTCTATTTGGGCCGCTGACCGTGGGGGTGGCTTTTACTTCAAAAACAATAGCTGCTTGCGCTTCATATACAAGCGCTAGAGGCTGAAAAGGCTTTAAACCATGTTGGACGTTAGCGACATCAACCAGTACTACGGCGGCTCCCACATCCTGCGTGGGGTGAGCCTGTCGGCCACGCCGGGCAAGATCACCGTGCTGCTGGGGCGCAACGGCGTGGGCAAGACCACGCTGCTCAAAAGCCTGATGGGCCTGGTGCCCATCCGCTCCGGCCAGGTGCTGCTGGGCGGCACCGACATGGCCCGCGCCACGCCCTACGACCGCGCCCGCGCCGGCATGGGGTACGTGCCCCAGGGCCGTGAGATTTTTGCCCGCCTCACCGTGGAAGAAAACCTGCGCATGGGCCTGGCCTACCGCCCAGGCAGCACGCCGGTGCCGCCGGTGTTGTACGAGCTGTTTCCGGTGCTGAAACAAATGCTGCACCGCCGCGGCGGCGACCTGTCGGGCGGCCAGCAGCAGCAGCTGGCCATTGCGCGGGCGCTGGCCCCGGTGCCCAAAGTGCTGGTGCTGGACGAACCCACCGAGGGCATACAGCCCAGCATCATCAAGGACATTGGCCGCGTGCTGCGGCTGCTGGCCGACGTGGGCCTGAACGGCCAGCGCATGGCCATTGTGTTGTGCGAGCAGTATTACGACTTTGCCGAAGAACTGGCCGACGAGTACCTGGTGATGGAGCGCGGCGAAGTCATCGCCCGCGGCCCGGGCAGCGAGATGCAAGCCAAGGGCATCCGGCAGCTGGTGGCCATCTGAGGGTGGGGGCGGCAGGTGCTCTACACTCAAACGTTTCCCCCTGCTGCATTTGGGGGCATTTGGGTGAGGTTCCCTCCCTTTTCAAACACCACAGCTGCTGGACAGTGATATGCGCAACGTCAAGTTGTTCGATGCAGACGGCCACCTGTTCGTCTTGCTCAATGAAAGCGATCAGGGCGAAGAGGGCGGGGTCCGCTCCAATCAGTACCTGATCTGCCACGAGGGGGCCGGTGTGTTGCTGGACCCGGGCGGTTTTGGCGTCATGCCCCGGGTGCTGGCCGAGATGCTGCGCTACGTGCAGCCCGCCCAGGTGCAGGCGGTGTTCCTGTCCCACCAGGACCCGGACATCGTGGGCGGCCTGGCCACCTGGCTGGAGCTGATCAAGGCGCCGGTGTACATCTCGCGCATCTGGATGCGGTTTTTGCCGCACTACGGCCTCAAGGACATGTCGCAGTTCGTGGGTGTGCCCGACGAAGGGCTGGATTGCGAGGTGGCCCCCGGCTTCCACCTGAAGGTGGTGCCCGCGCATTTCCTGCACTCCGAGGGGCAGATCAACGTCTACGACCCGATCTCCAAGGTGCTGTTCTCGGGCGACATCGGCGCGGCCCTGATGCCCGAAGGCGACGATCAGGCGTTTGTGGACGATTTTGAGCGCCATGTGCCCTTCATCGAAGGCTTTCACCGCCGCTACATGTGCTCCAACAAGGCCATTCGCTGCTGGCTGGACACCATTGCCGACCTGGACATCCAGATGATTGCGCCCCAGCACGGCCCGGTGTTCCGGGGCGAGGCGGTGCGCCAGTTCCTGGACTGGCTGCGCGACTTGCCCTGCGGCGTGGACCTGTTGCAGCCCGGCGGGCGGTTCGCCTCATGATGGACGCGCTGCCACCTCACCTGGAAACCGCCCGCCTGCGCACGATGGACCGCATGGCGGCCCTGCTGGAAAGCCAGACGCGCACCCGCATCTTCGGCAACAACCTCAACGGCTTGGTCCGGGAGGTCCACCATGAACTGAGCGCCGATTTGCGCCGGATGGCCGAAGACCCCGGCGCGGCCAACCTGGGCCAGCGCCTGCAGCAGGCGGTGCAGACCTGCGAGCGCCTGGACGCCACCCTGGACCTGTTGGTCAACGAGCGCCAGCGCCAGTGGTACCTGAACGGCAACCACGTGCGCGCCACCATGCAGGAGTTCAACGACACGCTGCAGGACTTGTCGCACTCGCTGGTGGAAAAGGACCTGTTCGAGCGCCAGAGCATGGTGCTGGAGCGCATCATCCTGTCGCACGAGCATGTGGCGCAGTGGAAGGAGTTTGTGCAGGAAATCCTGTGCGACTTCCACGACATCTTCCCGTTCAACTTCTTCTACATCGCCTTTGCCGAAGAGCATGGGCTGTCGCTCTACCTGTATTACCTGGGCGACTACTCCGACGAGGTTCGCAAGAACGCCCGCGACATGCTCTCGGGCCAGATGCTGAACAACCTCAACCTGCCGCACGACGCGCTGCTGGACATCGAGGAGTTCACCGTTCGCCGCAGCGGGCCGGTGGAGCGCATGGACGCGGTGCGCATGATCACGGTGGCGGTGCCCGAGCACACGCCCAAGCTGGCGGGTTTGCTGGGTGTGGCCTACGTGGCCACGGGTGAACTCAGCCCGCAGGAGGAGGCCGTGGTGCGCTCCATCCTGTCGGTGATGGTGATGGTGGTCGGCTCCAGCAAGGCGCTGTCGCGCACGCTGTCCGAGCTGGAGTACTACTCCATGCACGACCCGCTCACGGGCCTGTACAACCGGCGGCACTTCAACAACATCCTGGAGTACGAAACGGGGCGTTCCGAGCGGCACCAGCACGAGTTCTCGCTGCTCATGCTTGACCTGGACGACTTCAAGGACATCAACGACACCTACGGTCACCCCACGGGCGACGACGCCCTGTGTGGCGTGGCCGAAATCCTGCGGGAAAACCTGCGCAAGGGGGACCTGGCCGCCCGCATCGGCGGGGACGAGTTCGCCGTGGTGCTGATGGAAACCGGGCGCGAGGGGGCGCTGGTGGTGGCCAACAACCTGGGGCGCATGTTGCGCGAGCGGGTGTTCACCGCCCCCGACGGCAAGCACTTTCACCTGACGGTGTCCATCGGCATTGCCACCTACCCGCTGGATGCGCCCAACGAGGCAGACCTGCTCACCGGGGCCGATGTGGCCATGTACCGGGCCAAGGGCATGGGCAAGGACAGTGCCTGCACGCTGGATGCCCCTGACGGACAAGCCAAAAACGTGCGCCACACCCGCGACTACGTGGAAAAGCTGCGCGAGGCGCTGCGGGAAGACCGCATCCAACCGTATTTCCACGGCATCGTGCATTGCCAAACGGGTGAGCTGTTTGCCTGCGAGACCCTGGCCCGCCTGGTGGAGCCCAATGGCGATGTGTTGCCCGCGGGGCAGTTCATCGAAACCATCGAAAAGTACGGCATGGGCCGGGAGCTGGACCGCATCATCATCAGCAAGGCCTTCCAGGCTTTGCGGGACCGCATGGCCCAGGGGCAGGGCGGCATGAAGCTGTTCCTCAACCTGTCGGCCCAGGAAATCCAGGGGCGCGGGGTGCTGGGGTATGCCGAAGACTTGTGCAATGCGCTGGGCATTCCCCCGCAGAGCGTGGTGTTCGAGATCCTGGAGCGGGACGCCATTGGCGACATGACCAACATGCGCAAGTTCCTGGCCAACCTGCGCGAAAAGGGTTTTGCGTTTGCCTTGGACGATTTCGGCAGCGGCTACAACTCCTTCCACTACCTGCGCGAGCTTCGGTTCGAGTACGTGAAGATCGACGGCGCGTTTGTCCGCAACATCCTCAACTCCAAGATCGACCATGCGCTGGTGCACAACCTGTCGCGCCTGTGTGGCGACATCGGCATCCAGACCGTGGCCGAGTTTGTCGAAAACCAGGCCATCCACGACGCCCTGAAGGGCATGGGCATCGACTACGTACAGGGCTACCACATTGGCATGCCCACGCAGAGCATGCCCAGGGGGCGCACGCTGCGTTGAGCCGCAGCGCTCAGCCGCCGACGCCGTGGCGGAAGTTCTCCCAGGGCTTGCGTTCGTTCCAATCGCCCACCCACTGCGCCCACTGCCCGGCGGGCATGGGGTGCGCAATGCCATAGCCCTGCGCCAGGTGGCACCCCAGGCGCAGCAGGGCGTGGGCGTGCTGCAGGGTTTCCACGCCTTCGGCAATCACGGGGCGGTGGAAGGCGTGGGCCAGGTACACCACGCTTTGCACAATGCCGGCGTCGTCCGGGTCTTGCAGCATGTCGCGCACAAAACTCTGGTCGATCTTGATCATGTCCACCGGCAGAGTGCGGAAGTAGGCCAGGGACGAGTAGCCGGTGCCAAAGTCGTCCAGCGCAAAACGCACGCCAAAGGTGCGGCATTCCGCCATCACCCGGGCGGCCAGGCGGGTGTCGGCCAGGGCGGCGCTTTCCAGGATTTCCAGCTCCAGCTCGCCATGGCTCACCTGCGGGTGTTGCGCCAGGGTTTGCTGCAACCACAGGGCAAACCCGGGTTTGAGCAACTGGTGCCCACTGAGGTTGACGCTGACGCAGAACTCGGCATCCAACGGCAGGGCCTGGGCCTTCCAGGCTGCCACCTGGGCCAGCGCGGTGCGCACCACCCATTCGCCCAGTTCCACCTCGAAGTCGCTGCCGGCCACCTGCCACAAGAAGGCCCCGGGTGCCAGCAGGCCCAGCTCGGGGTGCTGCCAGCGCATCAGCGCCTCGGCTCCGACGATGGCGCCCGTGTCCAGGTCCACCTTGGGTTGGTAGTACAGCAGCAGTTCCTGCTGGGCCAGGGCCTGTTTCAGGCGGGAGAGCTGCTCCCGCTGTGCCTGCACCTCGCGGTCCAGGGCGCGGTCGAACAGGTGCACCCGGTTGCGTCCGGCCTGCTTGGCCTGGTACATGGCCTGGTCGGCGTGGCGCAGCAGGGCATCACCGTCCGATTCATCGTCGGGGAACACCGTGATGCCCACGCTGGCCGACACATGGGCCGTGGCGGCATCCAACTGCACGGGTTGCTGCACGGTCTGCAACACCCGGTCAACGATGCCTCGCCACTCGTCGGGCTGGGTCATGTCGGTCAGCAGCAGCACGAACTCGTCGCCCCCCAGCCGGGCCAGGGTGTCGTGGGCGCGCAGCACGCTGTGCAGCCGCTCCGTCATGCGGATGAGCAACTGGTCGCCCACCGCATGGCCCAGGCGGTCGTTGACGGGTTTGAAGTCGTCCAGGTCCAGGTAACACACGGCCAGCCAATGGTGGTGGCGCCGGGCCCGCTCGATGGCCTGGGCCAGCCGGTCGAGCAGCATGCGGCGGTTGGGCACCCCGGTCAGGGCGTCGTAGTGGGCCAATCGGTCCAGTTCGGCCTGGTGGGCCTTGAGGTGGCTGATGTCGGTGAACACCACCACGTGGTGGGTGATCTGCTGGTCGGTGTTGTGCACGGCGGTGATGGACACCGCGCAGTTGAGCACCCGGTCGCCCGGGCCCTTCAAGCTCAACTCCCCGGCCCAGTGGTCGTGGCGGGCCAGGGTGTCGATCAGGGGCGGCCATGGGTCGGCTTCGGGGGCTTGGAGCGGGGCCAGCAGCGCCGTGAGGGGGCGCTGCTGCACGGCATCGTGGGCCCATCCGGTGATGCGGGTGAACGCCGGGTTGGTGTCCAGCATGCGGTGTTGTGCATCGGTGATGATGACGCCGTCGTAACTGTTGGCAAACACGCTGGCGGCCAAGCGCAGTTGGTCTTGTTGCAGTTTTTCGTTGGTGATGTCACGCCACACCCCCAGCGCCTCCATGGCACCTGATTGGGTGCCCGGCAGCAGCCGCACGTCGGTGTCGAACCAGCGGTACTGGCCTTCCACGTTGGCAAAACGGTAGGTTTGGCGCAGGTTGCCCAGCAGGTGCAGTTGCCGCAGGCCTTCAACGGCGCGCCCCAGGTCGTCGGGGTGCACATGCGCACGCCACCAGGTGCGTTCAAACGTCTGTTCGGCGGTGTAGCCCAACAGATGCTGGGTGTTGTCACTGAACCAGGTGAGTTCGGTCATGTGGCGTTGCACCCGCAAGGTGTAGAACATGACGGGGCTGGACGCCATCACCTGGTTCAGGCGGTTGGTGGTGGATTGCAGCTTGTCGTGCTCGGCGGCCAGCCTGGCCTGGGTGTGCAGCAGCCGTCGGCGCTGCAGGTGCAGGTTCAGGGCCAGAACCAGGGCTGCCCCGGTGAGCGCCAGCACACCCACGATCCACACCCGGTATCGGTGCCACACATCCTGCCAGCTCAAGGAGGGCAGGCTGTGGAAAGGCTCCATGCGAAGGTCACGCATGGCCTGTTCCACCGATGAGTAATCGGCGGGGATGGAGAACCCCTGGATGTCGGCGGCCCGCGCCGCCGCATCGGCAGGGCGCAGGGCCAGCAAGGCCGCGGCCACCTTCTGGCTGGCGTCCCGGTCCACGTCCACCACGGCCAGAAACGGCCACTCCGGATACAGGCGGGTGGACACCCGGTCCTGGAATCCCGGGTGATGCAGGGGCTGAACCACCTTGAGTTCATCGGGTTGGAGCACGCCTTCCCGCTCCAGGTCTTCCAGCACACCGGTGCGCACAAAACCGGCATCGGCCCGACCCGCTTGCACGCTGGAAATGACCTGATCCACTGGCTGCCGCGTTTCCACCCAGGTGATGGTGTCCAGGTCCACCCCATGGCGCAACAACTCTGCGGCGGGGGCCATGAAGGTTCCCAGGTAGTGGCGACCGGCAATGGCAATGCGTTTGTGGCTCAGGTCGTTCAGGCTCTGGAGGTCGTTGCGGTCCGCGCGCCGGACAATGACCCCGCCAATGCCGTGCACGCTGCGGTCTCCCTGCTTGGCCACCACGGTGGCCAGTGCGCCGGAGAGCTGGCCCGTCTCCCGCAGCTTGATGTAGTGCGTGGGGTTGGTGAGCACAAAGTCCAGTTCGTGGCGGGCCAGTCCGGCTTCCAACTCTCCGTCGCTCATGGGCAGGACACGCACCGGCACGCCACCCAGGTGCTGGGACAGGTAGCGGCCCAGCTCGCCGTACCGCTCCTGCATGACCGGCTTGGGGCGAAACGCAAACACACCCAGGGTGTAGGGGCGGTCCGCGCGATGGGGGGCGGACGATGGATGGACTGGCGTCTCCTGTGCACGGGCCTGTGCCAGCATGAACGCCAGCACCAACCCCAGCAACCAGGTCCATCTCCCGGGTCGCGCCATCCGTGCGTGCAACACCTGCATGTGTGTCTCGAACCTTGTGGTCTGTCGGGCTGCGCGTGGGCTTGTGACGCCAAGACCGCGCATGCCGAATTGCCTGGCATGGTATCAGCGCTGCACTGGGGCTGATGGGGTCACACCTGCCAGATGCGGGGTGGGGTGGATGTCATCTGCCAGGCCTGGTGTCGCCACACCTTCCAGGCGGCCTGAAACCCGGTCAGCACGGGCTCGGTCATGGGGGCCAGGCACCGGATCACCAGCAGGTGGGGATGGGGGCTGGTGGCGGCGCAGTGCAGGGTGGTGGGCAGCACGGCCCGCACCTCGTCCAGCAGGTGTTGGCGTTCCGCGGCGGTCCATGGGGTTCCGCTGGCCAGCCAGAAGGTGCCCAGGCAGCGTTGCCCTGCCAAGCCCAGGGGCGAGTCCATCAGCCGGGCATCGGCGGCGTCCAGCCGGGCCTGCTCCAACCAGTGGCTAGGCCAGCTCAGCTGCTGTTCCACGCAGCCCGAGGCAAAAGGCTGTCCCGTGGCGGGCAGCCCCAGGGCCGTGATGTCCCAGCCCATGAGTTCCGCCCCTTCGGCCAAATCAAAGCTCAGCAGGTTGCGGGCCTTGCAACCGTTGTAGGCCAAGGTCTCCAGTGGCAGCCATTCCAGGCGTGCGCCAGGGGCCAGGCTCAGGTGCACACGCTGCGTGGCCCAGTCGGTGTCGGTCTTGTAAAAGCGGGTGGCCCCGGGGGTGCTCACCAGCGCGTGGGCATGGGGTTCCACCTGGACATGGATGTCCAGCGTGTCGCCACCCACCAGCCCCCCGGGGGGGTGGACCAGCACGTTGTGGCACACCTGCGGGCCTTCGGGGTACAGGGTTTGAAGCACCCGCAAGGGGCCATCGTGCTCAAAGTCCAGCACGGTGCGCGAGGGCTGTTCCGGGGACGATCCCCCGCGCTGGCTGTAGTGCAGCTGAAGGCGGGCGTGCCAGCTCATTCGCCGTGGGAACCCCGGTGTGCCCAGGCCGTGGTGTGTTTTTCCACAAAGCTGAACAGTTCGTACATGGCCATGGCCATGGCGCCCACCACCAGCAGGCCGCTGAAGGCCAGGCCCATCTGCATGGACGACCCGGCAGAAATCAGCAGGTAGCCAATGCCCTCGTTGGCTGCGGTCATCTCCGACACCGTGGTGCCCACAAACGCCAGGGTGATGGACACCTTCAAGGAGCCGTAGAAGTACGGCAGCGAGCGTGGCAACCCCACCTTGACCAGCACGTCCCAGCGGCGGGCACCCAGCACGCGCAGCACGTCTTCCAGCTCGGGCTCCAGCGTGGCCAGCCCGGTGGCGATGTTGACCATGATGGGGAAAAAGCTGATGAGGAAGGCCGTCAGCACCGCCGGCCCCACACCAATGCCGAACCACACCACCAGGATGGGCACGAAGGCCGCCTTGGGCAGCGCGTTGAACGCGGTCATCAGTGGGTAAAGGGCTGCATAGGCCAGGCGCGAGCTGCCGATCAGGAAGCCCAGCAACACCCCCACTCCGATGGCAATGGCAAACCCCGCCATGGTTACCCAGAAGGTGCGCCACGCATGGCCCGCGATGGTGGTGCCGTGTTCCAGCGTCTGCTCCCAGATGCGCAAGGGGCTGGGGAAGATGAACTCGGACACGTTGAAGGCCGAGCAGACCACCTGCCACACCACCACGGTGCACAGCATCAGCACCCAAGGGGCCCAGCGTTCCATGTGTTTCTTGTTCAAGACCGTGCTCCTGGCGTCATTGCGTGATGGCGGCGGAGGCCCCGGTCTTGCGCAGGGCCCCGATGTGGCCGCGCAGCTCGTGCACGATGTCGGTGAACTCAGGGGTGTAGGTCACCTCCAGGTCACGGGGGCGGGGCAGGTCGATGTGGCGCTTGACGACAAAGCGCCCCGGCCCCTTGCTCATCACATACACCGTGTCGGCCAGAAACACACTTTCGCGCAGATCGTGCGTGACCAGGATGACGTTGAACTTCTGCGCCGCCTGCAAATCGCGCAGGGTGCACCACAGTTCTTCGCGGGTGAAAGCGTCCAGGGCACCAAAGGGTTCGTCCAGCAGCAGCATCTTGGGCTCGTGGATCAGGGCCCGGCAAATGCTGGCACGCTGCTGCATGCCGCCCGACAGCTGCCAGGGGTACTTTTTCTCCATGCCAGCCAAGCCCACGCTGGCCAGCAGGGCCGAGGCCCGAGCTTCGTATTCTTTGCGTTTGGCCTTGAACTGGCTGCGGTGCGGCTCCACGATTTCCAGGGGCAGCAGCACGTTGTCCAGGGTGGTGCGCCATGGCAGCAGGGAGGGGGCCTGAAAGGCCATGCCCGAGATCTTCAAGGGGCCGTCCACCGGCTGGCCATCGACCGTGATGCAGCCCTTGCTGGGGCGTTTGAGGCCGGTGGTCAGCTTCATGAAGGTGGATTTGCCGCAGCCCGAGGGGCCCACAATGGCAATGAACTCCCCTTGGGCCACCGAGAGGTTGATGTCCTCCACCGCAAACAGGCCTTTGGCCCACAGCTCGTCGTTGTAGGCCAGCCAGACGTTTTTGAACTCGACAAAGGGGCGTTCAGCGGGGGCCAAGGGGTGGGACATGACCACTCACTTCTTGGCTTTGGGCAGGATGTCCAAATCCTTGGCGTCGGGCAGCACCGACGAGGTCCACACCGCGTTCACGTCGATGCGGCTCTTGGTTTTGTAGGCGTCGGACACCTGGCTGGCCATCAGCGCCATGCGGGAGGGGTTGATCTGCCCGAAGCCTTCCTTGCGGGCATCGGGGCTGGCCACCACCGAGTCGATGGCCAGTTTCAGCCGCCGGGTTTCCAGTGGCACGTTGATGATGCCGTCGCGGTTCTTCACGGTGGCGATGGCGGCTTCAGGGTTGGCCATGACCTCCTTGGCGCCCTTGGCAAATGCAGCCAGGAAGGCCCGAACGGCCGTGGGGTTCTCTTTGAGCAGCTTGGGCGAGGCGATGATGACGTTGCCGTACAGCCTCACGCCGTGGTCGGCAAAGTTCATGACCACCACGTCTTCGGCCTTGACGCCTCGGGCCTCCAGGTTGAGCAGCGAGGTGAACGAAAAACCCGTGATGGCATCGATGTCGCCGCGCACCAGCATGGTTTCGCGCAGGGGCGGGTCCATGGACGTCCAGGCCACATTGCTGATGCCATTGGCCTTTTCAAAAATGGGGAACCCCTTGCGCCCGGCGTCGAACACCGGTGCCCCCAGCTTCTTGCCACTGAGGTCGGTGGGTTTGCTGATGCCCGACTTCTTGAGCGCCAACACCGCGGCCGGGGTGTTGTTGTAGACCATCATCACGGCCACGGGCTTGTTGGGCGCATCGGGGTTGTTGGCGTGAAACTCCATGAGTGCCGCCATGTCGGCAAAACCCATGTCGTAGGTGCCCGCGGCCACGCGGGTGACCGTGCCGCCCGAGCCGTTGCCGGCGTCGATGGCCACGTCCAGTCCCGCGTCCTTGTAGTAGCCCTTGGCCGCCGACTGCAGGAACAAGGCCGCAGGGCCTTCAAAACGCCAATCCAGCTGGAATTTGATGGACTTGCTCTGTGCCTGGGCGGTGCCCAGGGTGGCCAGGGCCACAGCCATCACGGCAGACTGGAGAAAAAGGCGTTTGGACATGGAGGGCTCCTGCGGTTGGGTTGCGCTCAGGGGTATAAAGGGCTAAGCAAGTTAAATGCCAGCTTGGCTGCGCCGTTGCAGGCTCCGGCTGGCCACGGCCAGGGCGGTCATGTTCAGCACACGCCGCACCGTGGCCGCGGGGGTGAGGATGTAGGCCGTGGCGGCCGCACCCATCAGCACCGGGCCCACGGTCACGCCGCCGCTGGTGGTGGTTTTCAGCACGTTGTAGAGGATGTTGGCGGCATCCAGGTTGGGGCACACCAGCAGGTTGGCCGAGCCGCTCAGGGTGGAGTCGGCGTTGTAGGCGGTGCGGATGTCTTCGTCCAACGCGGCGTCACCGTGCAACTCGCCGTCGCATTCAATCTCGGGGTGGCGTTCCACGAACAGGTCGCGCGCCGCACGCATCTTGCGCGCCGACGCCCGCTTGGACGAACCGAAGCTGGAGTGCGACAAAAACGCCACCTTGGGCGTGATGCCGAACTTCTGCACCTCCTGGGCGGACATCCATGCAATGTCGGCCAGCTGCTCGGCGGTGGGGTCTTCGTTCACGTAGGTGTCGGTGATGAACAGCGGGCCGTTGTTGGTCATCAGTGCGTTGACGGCGGCAAACAGGTTGGCCCCCGGTGCTTTGCCCAGCACGGCGTCGATGCGCTCCAGGTGGGTGGTGTACAGCCCCCCCAGACCGCAGATGAGGGCATCGGCATCGCCCAGCTTGACCATCAACGAACCGATGATGGTGTTGGAGCGCCGCACCGCTGCCTTGGCCACCTCGGGGCTGGCTCCGTTGCGCTTCATCAGCTGGTGGTAGGTCTCCCAGTACTGGCGGAAACGGGGGTCGTCTTCGGGGTTGACGTTTTCCACGTCCACCCCCAGGCGCATGCGCAGGCCGGCCTTTTCGATGCGGGCGGCAATCACGCTGGGGCGGCCGATCAGGATGGGGCGGGCCAGGTGGTCGTCGATGGCCATCTGGGCGGCACGCAGGGCACGCTCGTCTTCGCCGTCGGCATAGGCCACGCGCTTGATGTCGGCAGGGGCGGCTTTGGCGATGTTGAAGATGGGCCGCATCAGGATGCCGGTTTGCGTCACAAAGCGCGACAGGCTTTCGCGGTAGGCGTCCATGTCGGTGATGGGGCGGGCCGCCACACCGCTGTCTGCCGCAGCCTGGGCCACGGCGGGGGCGATGCGAAGGATCAGGCGCGTGTCAAACGGCGTGGGAATCAGGTAGTCGGGGCCAAAGGTCAGCTCCTTGCCCACGTAGGCGGCGGCCACCTCGTCGCTGGTTTCGGCCTTGGCCAGGTCGGCAATCTGGCGCACGCAGGCCAGCTTCATGGCCTCGGTGATCTTGGTGGCCCCGCAGTCCAGTGCACCGCGGAAGATGTACGGGAAGCACAGGACGTTGTTCACCTGGTTGGGGTAGTCCGAACGGCCGGTGGCGATGATGCAGTCCGGGCGCACGGCCTTGGCCAGTTCGGGGCGGATTTCCGGCTCGGGGTTGGCCAGGGCCAGCACGATGGGCTTGGGGGCCATGGTCTTCATCATCTCGGCGGTCAGCACGCCGGGGGCTGAGCAGCCCAGGAACACGTCGGCACCGTTGACCACGTCGGCCAGGGTGCGGGCTTCGGTCACCTGTGCAAAGCGGGCCTTGGACTCGTCGTAACCGCCGGGGCGGCCTTCGTAGATCACGCCCTTGCTGTCACACACGTAGATGTTCTTGGGGTTGGCCCCCAGGCCCACCATCACGCCCAGGCAGGCCAGGGCGGCGGCCCCGGCACCGCTGACGGCAATCTTGACGTCGCCAATCTGTTTGCCCACCAGTTCCAGGCCATTGAGCAGCGCGGCGCTGGAGATGATGGCCGTGCCGTGCTGGTCGTCGTGGAACACGGGAATGCCCATGCGCTCGGTCAGCTTCTTTTCGATGTAGAAGCACTCGGGCGCCTTGATGTCTTCCAGGTTGATGCCGCCCAGTGTGGGCTCCAGGCTGGCGATGATGTCCACCAGCTTGTCGGGGTCGCGCTCGTCCAGCTCGATGTCGAACACATCCACACCGGCAAATTTCTTGAACAGGCAGCCCTTGCCTTCCATCACCGGTTTGCCGGCGAGCGGGCCGATGTCGCCCAGGCCCAACACCGCTGTGCCATTCGTCACCACCGCCACCAGGTTGCCACGGCTGGTGTAGTCAGCGGCTTTGGAGGGGTCTGCGGCAATTTCCAGGCAGGGGTAGGCCACGCCGGGTGAGTAGGCCAGCGACAGGTCGCGCTGGTTGGACAGGGTCTTGGTGGGGGTGACGGCGATCTTGCCGCGCACCGGGTTGCGGTGGTAGTCGCAGGCGGCGTCACGCAGGGCCTGTTCAGCAGGCGAAAGGTTGTCGAGGCGGTGGGAACTCAAGGCTGTCTCCAATCAGGCAATGTGCAAAACAGGGCGGCTAGCCTAACCGATTCGCTGTGAGGGGCTTGAGGGGGGATTGGTCGATGGGGAGAGGGCGTTGGACTGTTGACTTACATCCCACTGAATCCGTGGGGCATTGGATTTGGCATTAGCCCTGCCTTAAGTCAAACTTGTTGACGATCGACAAAAGAAATACGCAGGCGCTGGCCATACTGAACATGCTGCGTTGAATCAACCAAACTCATTGGGACAATGAAGATGAAAAACATGACCGTTCGAGCCAAACTGACGTGGGCGTTTGGCGTACTGGCCGCCATGGTGCTGCTGATCGGCAGCATGGCCATTCGGCAATTGGGCGTTGCCAATGACGAGTTCCAGAATTTTGTGGAAGGCATTTACGCCCGCCTGGCCACCGCCAACGAGCTGATGAACGTGGTCAATGACCGGGCCATTGCCGCACGCAACATCGTGCTGGTGACCAAACCCGAGGATTTGCAGGCCGAAAAAGAGGCCGTGACCAAGGCCCATGCAGGTGTCGGAAAGAACCTGGCACAACTCAAGCAGATGATCGCCACCCAACCCGGGGTGAGCGACGAGGCCAAGCGCCTGGTGGCCGACATCGATGCGGTGGAGCAAAAGTACGGCCCCGTGGCCCAGGCCATCGTGGAGTTGGGCCTGAACCGGCAGAACGAGGCCGCCATCGCCAAGATGAACGACGAGTGCCGACCGCTGCTCAAGGCCCTGAACAACGCCGTGGATGGGTTCGTGGCGCAGAGCACCGCCAATGCCAGCAAGCTGGTGGCCGAGGCCAAGGAGTCGTATGCCGTCCAGCGCACGTTGCTCATCAGCATTGCCGTGTTGTCCTTGGTGGTGGCCGTGGTGGCCGGGGCTTTGATCACCCGAAGCCTGGTGGGCGCACTGGGCGCCGAGCCCTCCGAACTCTCCGACGCCCTGGGCCGAGTGGCCGACGGTGACCTGAGCGAACGCCTGAACGTCTCTGCCACAGACACCACCAGCGTGATGGCCTCGCTGGCACGCATGCAGCAAGCCCTCATTCGCGTGGTCTCCTCGGTGCGCCAAGGCTCGGAAGGCGTGGCCACCGCCTCCAACCAAATTGCCCAAGGCAACCAAGACCTCTCGGGCCGCACCGAAAGCCAAGCCAGCGCCCTGGAAGAAACGGCGTCCAGCATGGAAGAACTGGGCTCCACCGTCAAACAAAACGCCGACAACGCCCGCCAGGCCAACCAACTGGCCATGAGCGCCTCCACCGTGGCCGTGCAAGGTGGGGAAGTGGTGAGCCAAGTGGTGG